>CAZBPD010000006.1:92992-128048 GCA_964493705.1 uncultured Occallatibacter sp. | reverse complement strand
CATCGTCGGCAACACCTTCGGCAAGGTCCGCGCCATGTTCGACGATCGCGGCCGCGCCCTGA
Source organism: uncultured Occallatibacter sp. (assembly GCA_964493705.1). Lineage (GTDB taxonomy): Bacteria > Acidobacteriota > Terriglobia > Terriglobales > Acidobacteriaceae > Telmatobacter. Next base: position 127,986 of record CAZBPD010000006.1, on the reverse strand, counting down.
CCGAGGCCGGTCCCTCGACTCCGGTCGAAGTTCTCGGTCTGGAAGCCATGCCCGACTCCGGCGACACCTTCCTGGTGGTGGCGGATCGCGACAAGGCCAAGGGCATCGCCCAGTACCGCAAGATGAAGGAGCGCGAGTCGCAGTTGGCTAAAAGCTCCCGCGTCTCGCTCGAAGGTCTGGCCGAGCAGATTCGCACCGCCGGCGTCAAGGATCTGCCCCTCATCATCAAGGGCGACGTCACTGGATCTGTTGAAGTGCTGGCCGACTCGCTGGTCAAGATGTCCACCGAGAAGGTGCGCATCAAGGTCATTCACTCCGGCGTGGGCTCGATCACCGAGAGCGATGTGCTGCTGGCTACCGCCAGTAACACCATCATCATCGGCTTCAACGTCCGCCCCGAGCGCAAGGCCGCCGAACTGGCCAATCAGGAGAACGTGGAAATCCGCCTGCACTCCATCATTTACGAGTTGCAGGATGAGATCCGCCTGGCCATGATGGGCCTGCTCGAACCGGTCTACAAGGAGAACTACGCAGGCCGCGCCGAGGTGGTCGCCTTGATCCGCATTCCCAAGGTCGGCACCATTGCCGGCTGCCGGGTGCAGGATGGCGTCATCCGCCGCGACTCCGACATCAAGGTCATGCGTGGCGCCGAGCAGCTCTTCAAGGGCAAGATCGGCTCCCTCAAGCGCTTCAAGGACGACGTCCGCGAGGTCACCAACGGCATGGAGTGCGGTATCGCCGTCCATGGCTTCAGCGACCTCAAGGAAGGCGATCTGATCGAAGCCTTCTCCACCGAGAGGATGGCCGCCGACCTGGGCGCGCTCACCTCGGCCAGCTAAACGCAGCCCTCAACCACCAACCGGCCCGCAACTCACTTCGAGTTGCGGGCCGGTTTTTGCCTGGCAGAGTTGTTACAGACGATCAGGAGCGCGAGCCGGGCGGCCAACTTCGGAGATACGCCGAAAAACTCTATCGCAGCCGCGAAACCTCGCGCAGTTGATGAGCGACGGCTTCGAGAAAGGTCTCGACGCTGACGCCGGCGGGGAACTCCAGGCCCGACTTGGCGCGCAGGGCGGCGGCGATGCGTTCGGCCAGCGCGGCGCGGGTGGTCAGGTCCATATCCAGGCGGCGGGAGAAAAAGCCCTCCAGAACTTCGAGATCGACACCCGCCAGCTTGTCCAGCGCCGCAGTGGAGAGGCTCACGCTCAGATGCGGCGCGGTGAAGACCAAAGGTGGCGGCGCGCTGGCCTCGAAGGCCGCGGCGGTGAAGGTGCGCGAGCCGGATTCGCCCCAATGCGGCGTCTCGATCTCGCGGTCGCGCACCACCAGCGTGCCCGCCGCCAGATCGCCCAGCCGCTGGTGCTGCCGGCTCACGAAGATGGCGATGACCCCCACGGCATAGAATCCGGGCATGTAATCGACAATGCGCACCAGATTGCGGGCCAGCGCCTCCATAAAGCTGATGGCCCGGCCGGAGCGGTGAATCACGCGAATCCGTGCCGCCCGCTTGCCCGGCGTACGCCCGTTCCAGAAGGCCTCGAAAAGCGCAAAGTAACCCCATTGGATCAGAAAAAGAGCGAGAAAGAAAAAGCCCATCCACCACGCCGGCGAGAGTCCGCCGAGAAGGTGGGTAAGGGGCAGAATCACCAGTGAAAGCAAAAAAAGCACTAGAAAAGCCGCGCCCCAGATCAGGTGATCGACCAGCACTGCCACAAAACGGCTGCCGATTCCGGCCACCGGCAGGGAGATGGCAATCAACTCCGGGGTATCAATGCTAACCTGGTCTGGGCTAAGGTGGTCTGGGTTAAACTGCTCGGTATTCAGCGGGTCCGTACTTTTATCCATGTCGACGATTCTCTCCAACCAATGGCTCTCCAAGCGCCGCCCTTATTGGGAGCGCCTGAGCAAACTGCTCGAACAGGCCGAGTCCGGCGGCTTGCGCCAACTGACGCGCGCCGAACTGCGCGAGACCGCGCTGCTCTATCGCCAGGTGGCCAGCGACCTCTCCACCCTGCGCCACGACCGCACCGCCCGCGCCTATTCCGAGCATGTAAATCAATTATTGGCTCGCGCCCACCATATCATCTATTCCAGCCGCCGCACGAGTTTTCTCCACCTGCTGCGTTTTCTGCGCGACGACTACCCGGCCATCGTACAGCGCCAGATGCGCTACGTGCTGCTTTCGCTGGCCATTCTGCTGGCTGGCGGGCTGCTGGGCTCGGTGCTCACGCTGGCCCGTCCGCAGTTCATGCGCACCTTTCTGGGGCCGGGAATGGTGGCCACCATCGAGCGCCACGAGATGTGGACCCACTCCATCGTCGGCCTTGCGCCCGCGGCCAGCAGCTTCATCATGACTCACAACCTCTCCGTCTGCTTCTTTGCCTTCGCCTCGGGGATGGTCTTCGGCATCGGGCCGGTCTGGTCGATGTTCTACAACGGCCTGCTGCTGGGAGTGATCGGCGTGGCCTGCGGGCAGCACGGCATGTCGCTGGATCTGTGGAGCTTTGTGGCCGCGCACGGCTCACTGGAGCTGCCTTCGATCGTGCTGGCCGGCGCCGCCGGACTGCGTCTGGGCCGCGGCGTGGTCTTTCCCGGCCTCTACCGCTGGCGCGACGCCATCGCCACCGCCGGCGCGGAAGCCACGCAACTGGTCGCCGGCATCATACCGCTGCTGGTCATCGCCGGAACCCTGGAAGGTTTTCTGTCCCCCTCCGCGGCCCCCGTCTGGATCAAGTTCAGCGTCGGCGCAGCGCTTTTCACCCTGCTGCTCGTCTGGCTCTTCCGGCCGGTCACTCCCGGAAAAGAAACGGCACAGCCGGCTCTGCACGGGATCTAGCCGCCAAGCGTGGCCAGTTGAGAGCAATTATGGTCGATTTGACAATAAGATAAAGCTCGTTCGGGTGCTTATCTGCCATCTAAGGGTGTCAGAATAAAGTCCACTTCCCCTGATCGAGGTGCATGATAGCCGAACAAGCGTGTTTGAGTCTGATCGGTAACAGGTCTGTTCGTTCTTCGGAGCATATGTAAGGGGAAGGCGGCCTTCAGGACCTCCTTCATAATTGATATGGTCGGCTCTCTTCGATCAGACCTGACATATACAACCGCGTCTTTTCGGATCATTTTGGCGGAACTTGTAAAGACCGAGGAGAGCAAGTCCCTATAAGCGCCAACATTTAAGAACTTTCCCTGATGGATTCCGTGAAACTGTGTTTCCGTCCGGCGGTCTGTGGGTGGTCCGCCGAGCAACCAGAGGCGTATCCATTGATCATAATGGTAGTTTGTAATCCCAAAATAGGGAGGCGATGTGAGCAACAAGGATGGCTGGGGCAAGCCTTCTGCACTTCGCTCCCGATCCAGATCTGCCATCAGCGACGTGCTATCCCCGAGCAAAACAATGCTCTTAGAGGTCTCTGGAATCCCCTTGGCGTACCGCCATCTTAGCTTTTTCGCAAAGAATTCAACAGGTGCGATATTTGGGGGAACAAAACCGCGCTCTCCCCACCAATTGATCGCGTACTTCGGGGACATGGCCTTTGCTTGCCTCATCTGATTGGATAATGAGTCGCTCACCTTGCCGTGCAGGTGGATAAGTAAAAACGCCATCGTCGTCCGATCCACATCGTCTTCGCGCCAATCCAAGATTGAACGGGCAGACAGCAGAAATGAGAGCACGGCGCTAGAGAAACAATTGTGGAAAAAAGGAGGGAGTTCATCTGCGAGCCCTTTATACTGAACCGCGGTGGATTCGACCTCTTTAATTCGGTCCAAAACGGCTTGATCGCATGCGGGGCTCAGTTTCGCTTTGCAATATATCCAACCGACCGGATTTATCTCTATACCAATGGCGCTCCGGCCGTTGGTAGCGGCGCTAAAAAGAGATGTTCCCCGGCCAGCAAACGGGTCCAAAATAGTATCGCCTGCCTTTGAATAATTCACGATGACTTCATCTGCAAAAGCAGAGGGGAACATCGCAAAGTAGGGTCCTACTCCGACCCACCGCGCTTTCGCAGTTTCGTATTTCGCTCCTGGTTTCATCGTCCGCCTCAACTCGCCCTCACAAGTGTTCGAGCAAGTTGCTCCAAAACCTTGGTGCCTAGAGTAAGAGGAATTGCCGCATGGGAATGAGCGGTAATTACCGGGCCAACGGAATTTGGAAAACGCGAGGAAACTAACTTATCAAGTATGCCGCAAATGCTCGCGAAACTGGGATACATGGAAATATCGTCCCGGCTGATGTCGCCTTGCGCGTCGTCCAGCATCGGCATCGTCCCTACGATCCGCGCTCCCGATTTTGCCTTGTAATAAAACTTGCGACCGAAATAGGTATCCTGTCCGTATGGTTTGTCACTCGTGGAGAATATCACCCGCTCCTTTATGTACTTGTCTGTAAGAAGAGAGTAAGTGCCAGGAAGAAAGAGCGGCTCCCCGGTCTGCGTTTTGTCCAACTCTTCGAAGTGGGTAACAAACGCACCTGTCTTTTCGACCCCGATGATGAGAAGATCGCTGCCAGTCTGCTTCCGCACGATCTCGTTAAGGCGCTTAAGTTCCGCTTTTATGACTTGACTAAGCCAGGCAGGATGTCCGAATACTGCCAGCGGACCGTCTAAGATAAAAACCAACCTAGAAATCTGCGCCAACAAATTCCTTCTCTCAAACCAACGGAGCAAATGGATCAGCAAGATCTTTTCCCATACCTGCATAACCTCGCCAAACGCCTCTCCGTTTGTACTACTGTCATGAAAGTGTTCATGGATTCGGAGAGCGTCCGTGGAGTATATGGGGTAGGCGTTTGCGCACATGCATAAGGTTGTACCTGTCGGAACTTCAAAAGAGAGTTCGCAACCTTTACGATCCTTGTAAGGGCATGCCGTCTTGGAGGAATTTCGCTGTTTAAGAAGGAACTCGTACGTATCGAGCAGCGACCGACCGTGCTCGCTATCAATCACCGCGTCGAGAAAGTTCTCGTAGAGTGCTTCCCGAAACGACTCGATGGCCGAGGTGTGCGTACGGGTAACGACATTGCAACCTGGCATTGCGGCATCTAGCGTCGAGGCCTCTTCCGTTCTTCGGAACTCACGAGGATCGACGGGGCGATTCTCATCTAACTCATCGATCCGCTTTAGGTCCAGTAGGACGCTCGCCACAGTTACATATCCAACCTTGGCGCCTGGATAGCCGTTCCTGGTGTCTACTTCCGCATAACTTCCATCGATTGCGAACGCGTAGTCCGGTAGCCCTGCATTCAAGGCGGGAGGGCTCGATGGAACGAGTGCGCCTGGGCCTTGCAAAGGTGTCATCTTCTTGGATTTTTTCAGTAAGGCCTGGACTCGCTCGGATTCTACTATGCGTCTGAGCGGCTTGTATGACGCGATCTCTCCTTCGTATGGCATCAGTTTTCGCTGACCTCGATCGAGAAACGATCAACTTGAACTGGAATCACATATGGATTCGATAGGGTCTTTACTCTGACAAACCCCTTATCCTGTGCTTTAAGGATGCTCCCCTCGAAATCGGCGAAGTCGTAAAACTTACGAAGCTCTTTCGTCTCGTCCGTATTGTTCAAATGGCCTATGAACCAGTTCGCGGTGTTTCTCAAGATGTTCTTTTGGATAGAGCTGACCTCCTGGGTGGCGTAAACCATCCCAATGTGATACTTCGCCCCCTCTTTTGCGGTCCGCACCCAAATGTCGTGGTAATCCTGCTCGTTGGCGGCAGGCAAGAGGTTGTGGGCTTCTTCAACATAAATGAGCACCTCAGGTGGAATCTCCGCGCTTCTGAAGATCGCCCGGTTGCCCTCGAAAACTCGCCACATTATTCGATCCGCGGAGGCCTTATTGAGTTCCGGGTCGCCGCTAGACTGATCGATTATCACTAGTCGGCCCGCGGCAAGATCGTTATAAATATCCTCGGCATAATCTGTACCGACACTAGCTGTATGCTGTTCCTTCACTCTCCCCACACTACGTGAGCCGTTCGGATATCCGAACATTTCCAGTATCTTCTTAAGATCATCATCCGCCCAGCTCCCAGAGCTGCTGGAGGTTACATATTTCTGGTCAAAGGCATCGTATCCGGAGGCCGCGTCGGTGATAAATTGGCGCAAGCTTCCTATCGCCTGACTCAATTCTCCCCAGGTGGGGTCTGTCTTTTCTAAGATGGTCGCCGCGGACAGATATTGAGTCGCGGATGGGCTCTCGCTCTGCTTCATAGCAAGTAGCAACTCCTTCTTAAATAGGCCCTTTGTATTCGGCTTGAGGTTGCTCGGGGCTTCAAATCCTGCTTTATAAAGGAGTGCTCTGTAGCAAAGCACCCTCCGATTGTAACGGATTGTTGCTGATTGATCGGCTGGGTCAGGTTTCTCGAATATCACATCCCGGAAATTTGAGACATACTTGACATCGCCTTTTGGGAAAGATAGGTCGATTATTTGCTTACCAATCTGGATGTTCTCTTCTTTGTAAAAATTCAACAACATCAGTCTGCGGTCTGGATCTAGTGGGTGCTTGAGGAGCCCGTAGGTGATCACTTCAGTCTTTAACTGCTCCTTTTGGGTTGGCGGTCCGCAAGCCCAAACATTCCTAATGGCGTTGGCGTTCTGGTTGGCATCACTATCTTGGGTATTTTCGTTTGCATATTCACCGTTCGGATCAAATACGATCTGCCCTACCCTAACCGGGTTCTCATCCCAGCGAAGGCCGAAAACTGACTTGAGAATGATCTTCGTCGTGTTGGATTTCCCCGTTCGCGTCATTCCGAACAAGGCTGTCTTCTGCCCTAGCAGGTCAGTCGGCGTCACGCTAACTGGAACGGCGGTAACTCCCTGAAATGGGCGATTCGTCGAAGCGTAACGAACCTCGCCTATCTTGACGAGCAATTCATTATGAGCGGCCGATCCGAGCCTTGGATCTCGGTAATTCACAATTCTTCTGAGAACTTCACCTCGTGCCTTGAAAACTTTCAGGCCGCGATTTGGGTAGTAATTGCTCAGGTCGGAACCGAAAATCAGCGCGTATTTGGAGATGTCTGGCCCTTCAACCGGTGCCTCATAAAAGGTCCCGAGGACACGGCAGCGAACTCCAGCATAGCCGAGCAGGTTGTTAGTCGTGGGGTCCATCACGTCCTTGTGGTCAAAGGTCTTTTCGAGCTCTCCGCTTACCCGTTGCGCGTTCTCAACGCGCACACGGAGTGCCTCCTGTGCATTTGGGAGGTCTGCCTGATCCATTACGCGAAGAAGCACTATCGAGGAGTCTTCCCTCCTGATGTCTGGTATGCTTCCAGCGGTGACCCGCGTCGCGAGCAAGAACGAAAGTGCAGGAATGCCACCCACCTGCTGCCTGTTAAAGTCATGAATCTGAACGAGCGCCTCCTCGTATCCGATTGAGAAGACTTCACCAACATAGGCATCGCCCTCTATTAGGGACGACAAGTCGGCGCCCGGGGCAACGAGTTCTGAAGGGATCTCTGTTTGTCCCATTTGTTGCACAACCTGATTGAGCAGTGACGACATACATACCGCCTTGCCGGAAATTACTGATTCATTGAGGATATACCCATTGATATGGCCACGTACAAAGACCCTTAATTTGAGGCCCAACACTGCGTCACGAGAAGCCTTCGTCGCAGGTGAGTTTGGATCTGGAACGCAAGTCGTCGACTGTCCAAGGTTTTGGGTTGAAACCAACCATCTGTGATTCTACAAAATCTTCGAGCAAAGGGATCTCTCGTTGTTTCGCCGCATTCTCCGCCTGCACCAGCTCAGGTGGAGAATGGCGGCGGGGGTTCTTATCGCTGGCCCTGGTAGCGGACTTCGAGGAGGGTCCAGTCGTCCTGGGCCTCGCTGGTGGTTTGGAAGGTGATCAGGCGGTCGAGGATGGCGTCCAGATTGTCCAGGCGCACGGCGGCTTCCAGTCCCTCGTCGCCGAACTGCTCGCCGGCTTGGTTCTCGGCTTCCGTCACCCCATCCGTCGAGAGCAGGATGCGTTCGCCGGGCTGCAACCGGTCGTGGGCGGTGAGATAGATGGCCTGATCGATCAGGCCGACCACCAGGTTGCTCTCGGTCAGCCGCCGCACCTTGCTGGCGGAGACGGCCAGGGGCGGTACGTGACCGCAGTTGACGTACTCCACCCGCCCATCGGGGAAGAGCTTGAGCAGCACCATGGTGGCGTATTTGCCCACATTGCGGGCGCAGAGAAAGCGGTTGACGGCGGTGGCGATCTCCGGCAGGCTCTGCCCGGTCATCACCAGGGCGTGCAGAATTCCTTGCAGGGTGGCGGCGACAATGGAGGCGGGAACGCCCTTGCCGGAGACATCGGCGATGGCCACGCAGACGCCGTCGTCCAGCGCCACGGCATCGTAGAAGTCGCCGCCGATGGCCAGGCAGGGCACGGTCTTGGCCTGCAAGCGGGCGTAGTCGAGCTGGGGCAGGGTAATGGCCATCAGCCCGGAGTGGATGCGGGCGGCAATGGCCAACTGCTCGGCGGCGATGCGCGACTTCAGCTCGGCATCGGCCAGCAGGGCGTTGTGCAGCACGTTGGCGGCCTCGTTGGCCACCGTGTCCAGCACCTGGTGATCGATCTCGCTCATGCTGCCGGCGCCCAACTGGCTGTCGAGGTAGAGCAATCCCAGCAGGTGGCTGGGCTCGGTCGAGGAGAGGCGCTTGCGCAGCGGGATGCAATAGATGCTGCGAATGGCGTTGAGGATGACGCTATCCCACCCGGCGGCGGCGGAGTCGGCCATGGTGTCGCTGATGGAAAAGCTCTTCTCGCTCTCGATGGCGCGCTGCATGGCGCGGCGGGAGACGGTGGAGTCTTCGTCCACTACGCGGCCGTCCTGATGCAGGCCCAGAGCCAGGCGCATCTGGTTTTCTTCGCGCAGAAAGACAAAGCCGCGCTCCACGCCGGTGAGTTGAATGGAGGATTGCAGCAGCACACGCAGAATCTCGGTAATGCCGCTGACGGCGTTGATCTGGCGGGCCGCGCTCAGCAGGAAGCTGAGCTTCTCCATCTCGGTTGCGCCGGGGCGCACATCCCGCACCGGGAGGGTCAAGACGGAGAGCGAGGTGTGAAGATTGCCTGCGGTGGGCCGGTCGGGCTCGGGGTCCCTGCGCGCAGCGTTAAAAAAGGAGATCTTGACGGCATTCGGGGAACCGAATTGCAGCACATCGCCCTCGTGCAGCAGAGCGCGCTGCACACGGACGCCGTTCACGTAGCAGCCGTGGGTGCTGCCTTGATCGAGCAGTTCGTATCCCTGCGGCTGGCGCTGAACGATCGCGTGGCGGCGGGAGACATAGGTCTCCGCCAAGACGAGATCCTGATCGGCGAGGCGGCCAATCGTTGTCTGATCGCCTGTCAGCGAGACCGTCCGTTCGCCACCAGGCTGGTTGTAGATCAGTGCGGCAATTCCGGGGATTGAACTCATTGCGAACTCGACCTCTCTAACTACCGTTCTTTCAGTCTTTCTACACCATCGCGCGTTCTTTGACCACCAGGTATTGATTGAGCACCGCGGCGGTAAGTTTTTCCGGATGCAGGTCGAGGGTCAGTGCGCCCTGTTCGCGCAGGCGGGCGAGCAGCAGATCGCGGCGGCCGGTCAGCTCCTGGGCGGCGGAGGCACGGAACATCTCCTCGACATTGCGGGGCCGGCTGCGGGCAATGGCCTCGACATCCGGCTGGCCCATGGCGACAAAGAGCAGCACATGGCGATGCAGCAGTTGCAGCGCTCCATCGACCACCTCGGGACGCATGGCGGTCTCGGCCAGGTCGGTCACCCACAGAATCAAAGACCGGCGAGGCTGCAGGCGGTTCAGTGTGGCCGTGGCGCGCAGATGGTCGGCCTCGCTCGATTCGGCGCGGGCCAGCGCGAGGGCTTCGACGATCTGGCGCAGATGCGCTCCGCCGCGGCCGGGCAGCACCCGCTGCTGGATGTTCTGGCCGTAGACCAGCAGCCCGGCGCGGTCGCCGGAAAAAAGCGCCAATTGCGCCAGGGCCACGGCGGTGGAGCAGGCGTGGTCCAGCTTGGTATGGGCCTCGTGTTTGGAGTGCTCCTCGCGACCGTCCTCACTGGGCTGCACGCGGGCGCGCAGCAGGCGGCCGGCGTCGAGGACGATCCAGACGGCCTGGCTGCGCTCGGTCTGATATTGACGGGTGATGAGCTGGCCGCGCCGTGCGGAGGCCGTCCAGCAGACGTCGCGCAGGTCGTCGCCCTCGCGGTACTCGCGCAGGCTCTCGAAGTCGCGTCCCAGGCCGCGTTGGCGCACCTGGCGCAGTTGCAGTTCGATCTGCCGGCCGCGCGCCAGATAGATTTGCTGATCCTCGCCCTGGCGCAGCGCGGGATAGATGCGGACGGTCTGCGCTAACGGCGCTTTGGCCCAGAACTCGATCAGTCCCAGCAGCGAGCGATAGCGGACAAAACATGCTCCCGCCTGCGCGTCGCCGCGGTCGCGGGGTTGAATGCGATAGCGCAATACGGCGCGCACCTGAGGAAAGGCGCGCAGCAGACGGGTCGCAGGCACAGCGACCAGCGCCTCGGGCAGATCGTCCACCAGACGGCACTCGAGGATGGTTTGGCCAGTTTGGGTCAGGGCCAGCTCAATCTCGGTTTCGCTGTCCAGCGCTGGAGCGTTGTTCCAGGAGCGCTCCACAGTGATTTCAGCAGGCCGGGGCAGGCGCTGGGCGTCGAGCAGAACCGCCGCCGCCAGCAGCAACTCCCAGGCGATCATCCCCATTCCCCAGGCCGTGTGAAAGAATCCGGGCAGAGCCAGAAAAAGCCCCGCCGCGGCCAACAGAATCGTCCGCGGCGTCAGCCCGAAGGCAAAGCGCCCGCGCGGCTCACAGGCGGCGCGAATCGGGTCGGGATGGAGGCTGGGTGCGATCATTGGTCCTCAATGGGAAGATCGAGAGCAAACGCTAGAGATAGGTTCAATTCCTTTAACTTGGCCGGCGAAAGAGATCCAACATAATTGGTCAATACCGATTTGGGAAAACTAACAAGTCCGTCGCACATGATCCAGCTTTGGTGCTTGAGGCCGTCCTCGGGACCAACCGCAACCTGGGTTGAGAGCCCCTCGCCCTCGGTGAAAATGGGTGCGCAGACGACGCTCGGATAGATCGACTCGACCACCCTCTGGCGGCTTACGATAGCGTAGACCCGTTGTCGTTTCGAGTCACCGGACGGCCTGGAAACGCGGTAGAGATCGCCCCTTTTCATCCTGTTTCCTTTCAGAGAACCGCTTCAAAACCAACCTTCTAGGAACCAGTGAGGTCAAAGTACAAAGCCTCCTGGTCTTCCAGCACCTCCGCCATTTCGGCGTTCAATCTGTCTGCTGCGGCATTGATGAGCTCCAAATCCCGCTGTTGAAGCGCCTGCCGCTTCACATCCCGCAGATGATCTCGAAGCACTTTTTCGATGAAAGCCGAGCGGGAGGCGCGTTCGCCGATCAACCGGTCGATCTCGACGAGAAGGGGCAAGGAGAGCGAGATGGATGTTTTAGCCTTCATATTCCCTCCATACTACCTTCATACTACCCCTTTTCCGATCGGCGAATTCATCCTCTGGGCACCTCGACGGCGGCCAGCACGTCGTTGAGCACGCGGTCGGCGTCGAAGCCCTCCAGCTCGGCCTCGGGCTTGAGCAGGATGCGATGGCGCAGCACCGGCAGCACGGCGCGCTTCACGTCGTCGGGAACCAGGTAGTCGCGATCTTCGAAGGCGGCGAAGGCCTGGGCCACGCGCAGCAGACTGATGGCCGCGCGGGGACTCGCTCCCAGGGCCAGCATGGGCCACTCGCGGGTGCGGCGGGTGAGCGCCAGAATGTAGTCGAAGAGTTCCGCCTCGACGCGAATGGCGCGCATCTCGGCGCGGGCCGCGGCCAGCAGTGCGCCGTCCAGAGGCGCGATCGCCGCGCTCTCCAGCAGGCTAACGCCGCTCATGCCGTGGTGCAGCTCCAACATGCGGCGCTCGTCGGCCTGACTGGGATAGGAGACGCGAATCTTGAGCAGAAAGCGGTCCAGTTGCGCCTCGGGCAGCGGATACGTGCCTTCGAAATCAATCGGATTTTGGGTCGCGAAGACGGTGAACCAATCGGGCAGCGGGCGGCGGGTGCCGTCGCTGGTCACCTGGCGCTCTTCCATGCACTCCAAAAGCGCGGCCTGGGTGCGCGGCGGCATGCGGTTGATCTCGTCTACCAACAAGAGATCGGTGAAGACCGGCCCGGCATGGAAGGTAAACGTGTCCGACCCCGGCTTGAGGATGGTGGTGCCCAGAATGTCGGCCGGCATCAGGTCGGGCGTAGCCTGCACACGCTGGAACCCGAGGCCGAGCAGCCGGCCGACTGACTTCACGATCAGCGTCTTGGCGATTCCCGGTACCCCTTCGAGCAGCGCATGGCCCTGCGCCAGCACGGCCACCAGCACCTCGGCGATGGCCGCCTCCTGCCCGGCAATCACCCGGCCCAGCTCGGTGCGGGCTTGCGTCAGCAACTGCTGAGTGGCGGGCAGAATCGTTTGCACGGCGTTTTCGTCGTTCATTGCACTCTCCTTGAAGTCGTTTCAGCCTCGGCGCTGCGACCCATGCGGGCGGCGGCTTCGAGCAATGTGGTGTGACGGTCGAGCGCCTGCACCAGTGCCAGCGCTTTCTTGGGCGGCAGAAGATCGTCGTTGACGGCCTCGGCGCAGGCTTCCAGATCGGCTTCCAACTCCGGCGAGGCTTGCGGGAAGCGGCGGCGCAGCGTGGCTGCCACCTCCGCCGCGCTCCAGCGCAATCCGTTCTGGCCGCACAATTCGCCCACCTTGCGGCGGAAGCGGTCGTAGGCGATAGCCACCGCCGTGGGCGCCGCGCCCGCCTTGGCGTAGAGCGAGCCCAGCGACTCGACGAACTCCACCGGAGTGGCGCGAGGCGGTTGAGGCAGATCGCGCACCGGCCCGCTGCGGCGGCTGAAGCTGAAGACCAGCAAGAGGCACAGCCCGGCCATTCCGCCCAGCAGCATGAAATAGGCCGGCCCGTGCACATAGGACCAGGCCGAATGCACTTCTCCGTGCAGCGACTCGTCCCAATAGAAGCGATGCCCCGCGCGCTCGCCCAAACTGTTGAGCAAGAGGTCGAGGTTGCCGGCGCGGCTTATCGAACCGTTTTCCAGTGGCGTCGAACTGGCCCACCAAACAACATGGCCGCCGGTCCCGGTAGCGAACTCCACCACCGCCGGCTCACCGGCGCAGTTGTACTCCACCCGCTCGCGGGGGCTGGTGCTGCGCCAATCCGCCGCGGGAACCATCCATACCTCGCCGGAGGAGGCCAGCGGGTCCAGCCCTTGCGGGGTCAGCTTGCAGGCAGCCATCTGCAACTGCTTGGCCGGCCGCGCGCCGGTGGTGGGCAGCAACAGGCCGCCGGTTTTCCCGGTGACTACGATGCGGCCGCCGCGCTGCAAAATTCCATCCACTGCTTTCACAGCTTCAGGTGAAAAGTAGATCGGCTCGGCCAGGATCACCACCGTGTGCTGGTCGGTCTGGCTAACAAGATCGCCCAGCGGCTGCTCCCAGCGTTCCAGAGCATAATGGCTGGACTCCAGCAGCTCATAGGCGGCCAGCGCGCCGTGTTTGCCGCTCAGATAGGTGCTGGGGATGGGATTGTCGTCGTTGTTCTGGTTGCGGGCAAAAAAGCCGGCCAGAACCGCGATCAGCACCACCGCCCCCAGGCAGTAGAGCAGCAGCTTCTTGTCCTGCTTGTCGAGGGAGGCGAAGAATTTCATTCCACCCCCAGAACGACGGCCAGATCGAGGGCGGCCTGAAAGTCGGCGGAGGCGGCGGCACGGCCTCCGTACCAGGTGCGCTCGAAGCTGCGGGTCAGTGCGGTCAGGCTCGACGAACGCGGGTCTTCACTGGGCAGCAGAGCCAGATACTCGCGCGGGGTGCGGGTGCGGTCGGCCGGCCACAAGCGCCGCGACTCCAGCCGCGAGATCGAGGCCCAATAGACAAAATGGATGGCCTCGCGCCACAGCTCGCGGGCGGCCATGGCGCGGGCATCGTTGAGCCACAACTGCCAGTCGCGCGCCGAGGGCGCCAGCGCCGAGGGCTGGGTCTCGGGAACCAGCCGCAGCCGCGCCCGCCGCTCGATGCGCACCAGCAGCCAGACCAGTCCCAGACAGACGCCCCCGATCAGCAGGCCGAGAAGCAGCCAGCCCAGCCAGTGCGCCGCTTCGCCAAAGCCGGTCAGCCGGGAGAAGAAACGATCGAGCCAGTTGCCGAGCTTCTCCAAAAAACGGTCTTTCGCTGAGACCTTGCTGACCCCCTGGAACTCGCGCCGGGCCAGAATTGCTTTGAGGGTTGCCCGCTCGGACGCGTGATTGGCGGCGGCCTGAGGAGCAGCGTCCGCCTGCTGTCCATCCGCGAGCAGCCGTTCGTGAGCCTGGGCCAGCAGTTCATCGAGGTACGGGGCGCGGGGTTTGGGCGGCAAAGCGGGCTTCACATCGAGCACCGGCGCGGCCTTCACCACCACCGTGTTGTTGCCGCCCTCCGGGGTGGTCTTTTCCGGTTTGCCTGCCCGGTCCAGCAGATCGCGCAGCCAGTCGTAGCGAATCTCGCGCGGCTCGGCCGGGGCGTTCAGCCGCAGATGCTCGTCCGGCCCCACGCGATTGGGATCGCAGGCCTCGGCGCTGCGCTCTTTGCGGCAGGCGGCCACCAGGGTATCCAGATCGTCGAGATGCTGGCGATACTCCGCGGCGCTTACCTCGCGCCAATCCGCCGCAGCCGTCACGGTGACGCTCTGCGCCGGGGCGATGCACGCGGCGGCGAGCAAAGCAGTCAGCAACGCCAGCGCCACTGGGCCATAGCGCCGCGTCGTTTGCAATTTCGCTCTGAAGAACGCAGAAATCATTGCTCCCCTACGCTATCAGGAGCGGCGGCTAACTCAAAAGGCGGGTTGGCAACCGGCGAGACGGCTTCGGCAGCCGCAACCGGAGGCGCTTCCAGCCCCGCCTGCCGCATCATCCACTCGATGTCGTAGCCCTCCTTGCGCACCCGCTGGTCGTAGTAGAAGAGCACCAGAAGCATCGAGATCACAGGCGCAAATACCGCTTGTATCAATAGAGCAATGGTGTAATGAAGAGTCTGCGCTGCCGCAATCATAACGCTCATCTGTTGCATGGTCCGCCCGAGTTGATAAAGGAGACGCATAGCTGGAGTCGCGAGCAATCCGATTAAAGATGCAAAGAGCCAGATCGCACCGCAACAAAACCCGATGCGCCATTGTGTCCCACGGCTGAGTGCGACCGATCGCTTGAGAGAGAGCCGTGCTTTCTTGTCTTCGATTACACATACCGCGCTTCCCATCCCAAAGCGCGCTGCCTGCCAAACCAACAAAAACAATGAACCCGTCAATACAGCCAGAAGAAACGCAATCATCCACCAATCGGGATCGGAGCTCTTCCCTGTCAGAACGAGCATGAATCCAAAGGCGAGGAAACCTAAGAAAAAAAGCAGTCCCGGAATCAACAACACGAAGATCGATTGCAATAGGAGTAGCCAGAGGTACCGTCCAAAACGCTTGCGGATTGTCCGATAGATTTCGCCCGTGCTTTGGGGTTCATCTAAATACAGATTGTGAGTCAAACGAGCGAGCGCTGCGTGAAAGACGGAGACCGACATGAAGTGCAACGGGATCAACAACAGTAGTGAAATCAGGTAAAACACACCGCGCTCCGTGTGTGCGGCCCTCCATTGTTGATTGGTAATCTCGCGGACAAGAATAAAAATGGCCGAATAGGTTATGACAATGACCGCAGCGGGAAGGACGGACACTCTCAACACCCGCAGGAAATTGCCGCGGTACAACTGCGCGGTGCGGTCGAGAATCTCGCCCACCGTCATGGGCCGCAGTGATTCGTTCATGGCTGCTCTACGCCCCCGTCAGGTGCGGGCTCGGTGGGAGCGGGGAGCGATGCTTCGGCCATCGGCGGCTCTTCGGTGGACGGCGCAACCGGAGCCGCCAGCCCTGCCTGCTGCATCATCCACTCGATGTCGTAGCCCTCCTTGCGCACCCGCTGGTCGTAATAGAAGAGCACCAGAGCAATCGAGTAAACAGGCGTCAGCAGCGTCTGCACGATGAAGTTCATCAGCACATTGAGAATCTCCGCCACCACAATGGTCGCCACCGAGGACGGCCCGCCATGGGTCAGCGCGGCCATCACAAAGATCACGATCAGGATGGGGATGTAGACCGCCATGGAGAGCACAAAGGAGAGCATCATGATGAGCAGGAACATCACGAAGATGCGCCCACGGGTTCCCTGGCTCAGTGCCGCCGCCCGGCGCAGCGACGGCCACGCGCTCTTGCCTTCCACCACGCAGACGGCGAAGGACATCGCGTACTCCAGGGCGCGCAAGACGATCACTACAGCGGTAGCAATTGCGATGAGAATCAGCACAAAGCCGAGCAGAAATGCTCCTTCACCATCGGAAGGCGCATTTTGGGTTAAAAAATAAAGGACCAGGACTAAGGTTCCGGCAATCGCGCTAGGAATTCCGGCCACGAATATCCCTTGCAGAAAGATCAGCCAGAGATAGCGTCCGAAGCGCGCTGTTACGCTCTTCAACGCCTGCTTGATCTTCGGCTTATCGCCCAGATGGACGCGCGCGGCGGTAAAGGTCAGCGCGCCATTCGAATAGACCGTAGCCGCCAGCAGCAGCGGCAGAGCGATCAGCACCATCGCGATGGCCAACACCCCCACCAGCAGGGGGTTCGGCTGTTGACCCTGCTTGGCCATGACGGCGAATGCCCCAAAAAGACCGCCGAAGACCACAAACACCGCGATCATCCCGCCCATGGGCACGGCCGAGACGCCGGCAAAGAGCCAGAAGTTGCGCCGGTACAACTGCGCGGTGCGGTCGAGAATCTCGCCCAGGGTCAAAGGCCGCATCGGTTCGTTCATAGCGCCTCCGTGCTCCCCTCAGAGACTTCTTCCGCGGCAGGCTCGGGTGACGCGGTGGCCGGCTCAACGCTGGAATCGGGCAACGGCTCCGCGGGCAGCGCGGGCGGCGTCTCCAGTCCCGCGGCCTGCATCATCCACTCGATGTCGAAGCCCTCTTTGCGCACCCGCTGGTCGTAGTAGAAGAGAGTCAGGCCGGTGGCGTAGATGGGTCCGATCAGGGTGTTGGTGACAAAGACGCCAAGTTGCGCCTCGGCCATCCAGCCCAGCGAGGGCGTCTGACCTATGTGCTTGAAGACGAAGATCATGTAGGGCATGTTGAGGAGCATGGCGATCACCAGGCGAATGACGTACACCAGCAGATACAGCACAAACATGCGCCCGCGGGAGTCCTTGCTGAGATGAACGCTGCGCTTGAGCGCCTGCCCGGCGGTCAGGTTCTCGACCACACTGGCGGGGATGGCCAGCGAGTAGCGCAGAAACATCAACACACCGTAAATCGTCGCTCCAATCATCAGCGGCGCCAGAATCAAGATGCCGATCAAAAAGGGGAGCACCTTGGCGGGATCGGGCGGTGGGCCGTTGGGCACTACGCCGGGATGGGCCAGAAAGCCGCTGGGAAGCATGGAGAAGACGATGGCATAAAACGCGATATAGAGCACGGCCAGCGGCGACCAGGCGCGCAGAAAGGTGAGGAACATCAGCCAGATATAACGGCCCATGCGGGGCACAATGCTCTGCCAGGCGCCGCGGATGGTCGCCGTCTCGCCCAGATAGACCCAGGCTACGGCGCGATTGTTGGCTGCTACCGCAAGTCCGGCCAGCACCATGATGGCCAGTATTTCCACCACCGAGGTAACCCCCACGTATCCTAACCTGTGCCCATCCAGGTTGGGAAAGCCCAGCAGATGCAGCGTTCCGAGGCTGGCCAGCTCGACCAGCAGCATGGCTCCGGAAAAAATGGCGGCGATGCCGGCAAAGAGCAGGAAATGATTGCGATAGAGTTCGGCGGTCCGGTCCAGGATCTCGCCAAGAGTGAGAGGGCGAAGCTGCGTCGTCATGGATGCTCCTCGTGGGTGTGGCGCTGCCTGTACGCTTGCCTCCCGCACCATACAACCACCTGGAAGCAGACGGCGCCTGGCCCGCCAAGATCGAAACAAACTATGGAAGTTATTCCGCATCGCGTCCGAGAGGCCGCGATCGCTTGCAGGGATAGTAGCACAGGCCGCCCCTCCGCGGCCTCTGCCGAGCGATCTGCCAAGCGCTCCCAAATAGCGAAAGAGGATGACCAGCGGAACACACGCTCAATTCTTGAGAAAAACCGAACCCTCCGCAACGAAAAGCCGCTCCTTCAACTTCGCAGCGCTCCTCTCAGTGACGGTTTTATTTGGAAACGTAGATTGCGGCAAGGCATCCTATCCGGTTTGCACTTCGATGTACAAGGGAACCATCGACCCACACCCGTTCAGCGCATTAATCTACTCAGATGAAGCTTCTTACAGCCTTTCTTCTCTTTGTCTCCGTGGCCGCTGCCGCCTTGGCTGCCAAGCCCGCGCCTCCGGCCAGCCCTTGGGTGGGCAGTTGGGCCGCCGCGCAACAGATTCCCGAGCCCTATAACGCGCTTCCACCGCAGGAGATGAAAGACGCCACGCTGCGCCAGATCGTTCATCTCTCGGTGGGCGGACCGGTGCTGCGAGTGCATCTGTCCAATGTTTTTGGGACGCAGCCGCTGCATCTGACCGCGGCGCACGTGGCCCGTCCGCTCACGGCGACCGGGGCGGCCATCGACCCCGCCAGCGACATGGCGCTGAGCTTCAGCGGCCAGGCGGATGTCATCATCCCCGCAGGCGCAGAGTACCTCAGCGATCCGCTCGACTACCCGGTGGCGGCGCTCAGCGATCTGGCCATCAGCATCCACTATGAACAGGCGCCCGCGCAGCAGACCGGCCATCCCGGCTCCCGCGCTACCTCTTACCTCGCGCCCGGCGCACCGGTCTCCGCGGCCGATCTGCCCGATGCGCGCAAGGTCGATCATTGGTATCAACTGGCCGGGGTCGATGTGCAACCTGCCGCGAAGAGCGGCAGCGCCGTGGTTGCGCTGGGCGACTCCATCACCGACGGCCACGGCGCCACCACCAACGGCAACGATCGCTGGACCGATGTACTGGCCCGCCGTTTGCAAGCCGACCCCAAGCGGCGTGCGACGGGCGTGCTCAACCAGGGGATCGGCGGCAATCACCTGCTGACCGACGGCCTGGGGCCCAATGTACTGGCCCGCTTCGATCGTGACGTTTTGGCGCAAACCGGCGTCCGCACGGTGATTCTGCTGGAGGGGGTCAACGACCTGGGCGGCCTGACCATCAAGAGCGAGCCGCGCGCCGCCGAGCAGGAGGCCTTTGTCCAACGCATTCTGGCCGCCTACGAGCAGATCGTCGCCCGCGCTCACGCTCACAACTTGCGCGTCGTGGGCGCCACCATCCTGCCCTACACGGATTCGGGATACTACCATCCCCCCGCCAGCAACGAGGCCGACCGCCAGGCCATCAACCAGTGGATTCGCACTCCCGGACACTTCGACGCGGTGGTGGACTTCGACCAGCTTCTGCGCGACCCCGCTCGCCCCGATCACCTGCTTCCGGCCTACGACTGCGGCGACCACCTGCACCCCAACCCCGCCGGTTACAAGGCGATGGGCGAAGCGATTCCGCTAGCGGTGCTGGCGCCGTAGCCGAACGCCGAATTTTCAAGGGCTCCGAACCCGCTCGGGAGTTTGTAACCGCTCGCTTCGATCGAAGATCTCCAAAGAATTATGACCAGAACGACTATAATTCTGGTTGGAATTCCAAGGAGGCTTGGATGGCTCTCTGGCAAGTGCAGGAAGCAAAGACGCGATTGAGCGAAGTGATTGAAGAGGCGCAGAGCAAGGGGCCGCAGATCATCACCCGCCATGGTTCGGAGCGGGCGGTGGTGCTCTCCATGGGCGACTACCGGGCGCTCACCGCGCGCCAACCCGACCTCAAGGCCTACCTCTTGGGCGGGCCCAAGGTGGACAGTTTTGAGATCGAAACCGACACCGATACCGGCCGGGAGGTCGCGTTGTGAGCGGGCGTCAATACCTGCTCGACACCAACCTGTTGAGCGAGACGCGCAGAAAAAAGGTTGACGCCGGGGTGATCGAATTTTTGCAAGACGCGGATTCTTCGGCGCTCTACATCAGCGTTCTGACCTTAGGCGAATTGCGCAAGGGTGTCGCCAAGAAGCAGCGCGAAGACCCCAGCGCAGCCCGAAGCCTGACAGCCTGGGTCGAAGGACTTGAGCTTGGCTTCTCCGACCGCATTCTGGGCGTCGATGCGGCCACGGCTCGATTATGGGGCGAGTGGTCCGGCGAGCGGCCCAGGCCCGTGGTCGATACCATGCTGGCCGCCACCGCCGTGCAGCATAAGCTGATCTTTGTCACCCGCAATACCCGCGATGTGCGCGGGCTGCCGATGAAAATACTGAATCCGTGGAAAGAATAAAACGACAGGGCTTCATTGAAGGGGCATCAACTGGCCAAGGCTTCCACCACTGCCTCTGGACGGCGCGCAATCACAGTCAAATAGGCCCGCGCGGCGCGGTCAGGACGCCGCCTTCCCTGTTCCCAGTCCTGCAAAGCGCGGGGATCGAGGGCGAACCGCCGCGCAAACTCCGCCCGGCTCAGCCCCGTGCTGGTGCGCACCGCCCGCACATCCACATCGAGCGGGAGCGGGAAGTGATGCACCGCCGCCGGCTGGGCTTTTCCTTCGGCAATCTCGGCAGCTTCGCGCAGGGCCTCAAGCAACTCTTCTGTTACGTCCTTCCGCTTCATGATTTGCTCCTCCGCGTCTTTGCGACCGCTTTGATTCTGGCTGCAAACGCTGCGAACTCCTTCTGTTGCTTTGGGTCTGGATTAGCCTGCTCGTTCTTGCCGTAGAGCAAGAGCGCATAGAGGGGATTTTCTTCGTCGTAGAAGTAGTAAATCACCCGTACCCCGCCAGATTTGCCCCGTCCATTCGCCCCAAAGCGCAGCTTGCGCACACCACCAGTCGCCGGAATCTCATCGCCCGACTCCGGATGCAACGCGAGATAAAACAGCAACTCCTCGTGTTCTTCCGCAGTGAGCAATTTCTCCGCTCTGCGTGCGAAGGCGCTGGTCTCGACGATCGTCAGCATGGCTATGCTCACGAGATGAGTATGCGGCAATGCCGCACACTCGTCAAGGCTGAGGATTGATTCTCTTTGATGAAACAGATCGGTTCAGAGGCCGAAAATGGCTAGAAGCTCGCTCCCACCGGTAGAATCTCTTCCACATCCACCAGCGGGGTGGGGTAGTTGCCGGTATAGCAGGCGGTGCAGTAGCCGGTGTTTTGCGGGCCGCGGCAGCACTCCAGCAGGCCGTCCAGCGAAAGGTACGACAGCGAATCGGCCTCGATGAAGCGGCGAATCTCTTCGACCGAGTTATTGGCGGCGATCAGGTCGCGCTTGCTGGGCGTATCCACGCCGTAAAAGCAGGGCGAGATGGTGGGCGGGCAACTGATGCGCAGATGCACTTCTTTGGCGCCGGCGCCGCGCACCATGCGCACGATCTTTCTCGACGTGGTGCCGCGAATGATCGAGTCGTCGATCAGCACCACCCGTTTGCCCTCGAGCAAATTGCGCACCGGGTTCAGCTTGAGGCGCACGCCGAAGTCGCGCACACGCTGTTCCGGCTCGATGAAGGTGCGGCCCACATAGTGGTTGCGGATCAGGCCGAAGCGGAAGGGAATACCCGCCTCCTCCGCGTAGCCCAGCGCTGCGGTCACTCCCGAGTCGGGAACCGGCACGATGACATCGGCGGGCACGAAGGACTCACGCGCCAGTTGCCGGCCCATCTGGTCGCGGCTCTCCTGCACCCATTGGCCGAAGATGCGGCTGTCGGGGCGGGCAAAGTAGACATGCTCAAAGACGCAGCTCGATTGCGGCGCGCCGCTGGAGTACTGGCGGCTGGTGACGCCGTCTTCGCTGACCATCACCAGTTCGCCGGGCAGCACATCGCGCTCGTAGGTCGCGCGCAGCAGGTCGAAGGCGCAGGTCTCGGAGGCGAAGACAATGGTGTCTGGCCCGCCGGGATTCTTGATCCGTCCCATCGAGAGCGGGCGGAAGCCGCGCGGATCGCGGGCGGCGAAGATCTTGTCCCGCGTCATCATCACAATCGAGAAGGCGCCGTCCACCTGGCGCAGCGAATCGGCGATGGCGTCGACCAGCGTGCCGGCCTGGGAGTGCGCGATCAACTGCACAATGATTTCGGAGTCCGAGGTGGTCTGAAAATACGCGCCGCCACGCTCCAGCCGCGCCCGCACGTTGCCCAGGTTCACCAGGTTGCCGTTGTGGGCAATGGCGATCAGCCCCTTGACCGAGTCCACGCGGATGGGCTGGGCGTTGAGCAGCGCCGAGTCGCCGGTGGTCGAATAGCGGGTGTGGCCGATAGCCATCGAGCCGGGCAGCTTGGCCAGCACGTCGTCGGTGAAGATCTCCGAGACCAACCCCATGCCCTTGATGTTGGCCAGATGCAGACCGTCGGCCGTGGCAATGCCCGCCGACTCCTGGCCGCGATGCTGCAACGCGTAGAGGCCCAGATAAGCCTGCCGCGCCGCGTCGGGATGGCCATAAATGGCCATCACTCCGCACTCCTCGCGCAGCTTTGGGTCTTCTCCCGCTAAATCAAACGCAGATCCTTCGCTGCGCTCAGGATGACAATCGTTTTGCGTGAATCGGGATTGATCGGAAAGATCGGCGACGCCCCGAACTCCCTGGAAGAGCCGCCGGGTCATGCGAGAACCTCGTCGTGCAAAGTAGCCTCGAGGGCCGAGGCCCAGGGCTTGCGCAGACTGGCCAGCGCGGCGGAGATGAAGGGCTCACCGTCGACCGAAATCTCCAGCCGGTCGCCGCCGGTGGCGCCGATGCGCGCGGCCATGAAGTTGAATTCACCCGCCAGATTCAGGATCGTGGAGAGATTGCTGGGATGGGTCGTGACCAGCATCGTCGAGGAGGGTTCGGCAAAGAGGCCGAAGAGGGGATGCACCATGAGCGAGGGCTCTTGCGCGACGGTTGCGCCGATTCCATTCGTGAATCCGGCTTGCGCCAGCGCTACAGCGATGCCGCCATCGGAGATGTCCCGCGCGGAACGCAGCAATTTGCGCTCAGCCAAGGCGACAAGCAAGGTGTGCAGATCGGCTTCGGCATCCAGATCGAGGGAGGGTGGCGTGCCCCAAAGTCCGCCCAATACCACCTTGGCGAATTCGGAGCTGCCAAAAGCGGCAACTTCCATCGAGGGAGTTTCCGTGGTGTCTCCAGCGGCGTCCTCAACCGTGTCGGGAAGCGGCGATGGTATGGGAAAAGGCGGAGGCAGCGTCAAAGGAAGCATGACATAGGGGCTCATCGCCAAAGGTTCAAAGGGAACCTTAAGCTGCGGATTGGGCGCTTCGCCGCGGGGAATCGGCCAGAGCAGCAGAATCGCGTCGCCCGCCTTCTGGAAATCCGCCGGTACTGCCTTGGTGACATCGTCCATGATGCCCACGATGCCCAGCACCGGAGTGGGATAGATGCCCACGCCCTTGGTCTCGTTGTAGAGCGAGACGTTGCCGCCGGTGATCGGTGTGCCCAGAGCGATGCAGGCCTCGCCGATGCCGTCAATGGCGGCGGAAAGCTGGGCCATGATCTCCGGCTTCTCGGGGTTGCCAAAATTCAAACAATTGGTCGCGGCCACCGGCTTGGCGCCCGAGGCGGCGACCTTGCGGGCGGCCTCGGCTACGGCATGCATCGCGCCCAGCTTGGGATCGAGCCAGGCCCAGCGGCCATTGCCGTCCAGCGCCATGGCCAGGCCGCGTTCGTGGCCCTTGGTCCCGGTGCCCTTGATGCGCATCACCCCGGCTTCGCCGCCGGGCCCGATGACGGTGTTGGTCTGCACCATGGTGTCGTACTGCTCATGCACCCAGCGCTTCGAGCAAACATTGGAACTGGCCAGCAGCAGCCTGAGGTCGGCGTTGAAGTCGCGGTCTTCGCTCAGTTTGTCCTGAATCTCTTCCGAGGGCAGCAACTCGACCGGCGCCTTCCACGTGCCCACCGGGCGGTGGTAGAGCGGGGCGTCGTCGGTGAGCGACTGGTTGGGAATGTCGGCCACCAGCACGCCGTGGTGGCGAATGCGCAAGCGCGGCTCCGGCTTCACGGTGCCGACGATGACGCCGTCCAGGCCCCACTTCTCGAAGACGCGCAGAACCTCGTCTTCGCGGCCTTTTTCGGCCACCAGCAACATGCGCTCCTGGCTCTCGGAAAGCATGATCTCGTAGGCCGTCATCCCCGTCTCGCGCTGCGGAACCAGGTCCAGCTCGACATCCAGGCCGACGCCGCCGCGGGCGCCCATCTCGCAGGTCGAGCAGGTCAGCCCCGCTGCGCCCATATCCTGAATGCCCACGATGGCCCCGGTCTTCATTGCTTCCAGACAGGCCTCCAGCAGCAGCTTCTCCATGAAGGGGTCGCCGCACTGCACATTGGGCCGCTTGGCCTCGGTGCCCTCGTGGAACTCTTCGCTGGCCATGGTGGCGCCGTGGATGCCGTCGCGGCCCGTCTTGGCGCCGACGTAGATCACCGGATTGCCCTCGCCGGCAGCCTTGCCATAGAAGATCTCGTCCTTGCGCACCATGCCCAGGGCAAAGGCATTGACCAGGGGATTGCCGTTGTAGCACTCCTCGAACTTGGTCTCGCCGCCCAGGTTGGGCACGCCGAAGCAGTTGCCGTAGGCGGCGATGCCGCTGACCACGCCCTCGACCACGGAGTGATTGCGGGCTACCAGCGCCTGAGCTTCCACGTCCTCGGC
Source organism: uncultured Occallatibacter sp. (assembly GCA_964493705.1). GTDB lineage: Bacteria > Acidobacteriota > Terriglobia > Terriglobales > Acidobacteriaceae > Telmatobacter. The sequence continues at coordinate 103,202 of CAZBPD010000006.1, read as the reverse complement.
GTCCTGGTGCGAGATCGGCCCAAAGCGCAGCGAATCCATCACCGCCAGCGGCCGCGCGCCCATGGTGAAGATGTCGCGCAGAATCCCCCCCACGCCCGTCGCCGCGCCCTGAAAGGGCTCGATGTAGCTGGGATGGTTGTGGGATTCGATCTTGAAGGCGCACGCCCAGCCCTCGCCCACGTCGATGATGCCGGCGTTTTCGCCCGGCCCCTGCACGACGAGATCGCTCTTGGTGGGCAGCCGCTTCAGATGCACTCGGCTGGATTTGTAGGAGCAGTGTTCGCTCCACATCACGCTGTAAATGCCCAGTTCGGTGAGCGAGGGGACGCGCCCCAGGGCCGCGGCGATGCGGCTGTACTCATCCGGAGTGATGCTATGCTGGGCCAGCAACTCCGGGGTTACCGATACCGGCTCGGGAACTAGTGCAGAGGAGACATTGGTCATCACGATTGCCTCCATTGTCGCATGGGATTCATCTTCTCAGCTTGCCAGAAGTGCGAGGAAAATGGACGAGTTCCATAAAGGCTGTGTTTTCAGTGCAACTCACGCGCACTGACGGGGAGCCGCGCAACCGCTTGCCGGCGTATCGAGGCGCTTGGGCGGGGCGCTCCAGCAAGCCTCTGGCGCAGCCTGTTGGGCTTGTGCGATACTCGAAAAGTAGCTCCCACCCCATGCCGGGATGGCGGAACTGGCAGACGCAGCGGACTCAAAACCCGCCGACCTTACGGTCATGGGGGTTCAATTCCCCCTCCCGGCACCATCGAATCAGACTCCCATCCTTTGCCGAATCGCACTTTCTGTTGCGCTGTTTTTCTCTATACCAATGAAAAATAAATACCTTCATCGAGATCGCTCCGTGCAATCCCCTCCATTCTTTCAGGCATAAACGGCTCGATGAGACTGACTCCCCATCTGAATCTGTAGAGGGTTCCGGATGTGTGTCTCAGTTCAAGTCCTGCGGGGTTTACGCGGAGTGCGTGGATGCGTACTGGAAGGCCTCGCGATGCTGGTGTTTCACGGCATACATGGCGGTGTCGGCGATGCGCAGCAGGCTGTCGCGGGTGGCGCCGTCCAGCGGATACAGGGAGATGCCGATGCTGGCCGAACCGCTCAGAATCGCATTCTCGGCGACGAAGGGCTCGTCGAAGCAGCGCTCCAGGCGCAGGGCGATCTCTTCGATGTCGGCGCGATTCTGCACCTCGGTCACCAGAATGGCGAATTCGTCGCCGCCCAGGCGGGCCAGCAGGTCGTGCGAGCGCAACTGATGCTTCATGCGCCGGGTCACTTCCTGCAGATAGAGATCGCCGACGTGGTGGCCGTAGTGGTCGTTGATCTCCTTGAAGCGGTCGAGATCGATATAGATCAGGCCAAAGGGGCGGGCATCGCGGTGCGACGCTTCCAGCAGGGCGTCGAGGTGGCGGCTCAGCGAGAAGCGGTTATGGACGTCGGTAAGCATATCGAAGTCGGAGCGATGACGCAGGTCGGAGTAGATGCGCCGCGTTTCAATGGCCAGCACCGCCAGCCGCGCTCCGTTGACCAGGGCTTCGGCTTCGTGCTCGGAGGGCGTCGAGGCGGGGTCGAGCCCCGCGACCAGGGTTCCCAGCGCCGGACCATCGTGGGAGGCGATGGTCTCGCGCAGCAGGCGCAATGTGTGCTCGTTGGGGGGAATGCTCCCCGAACGGATTCCGTTGGCCAGCAGGCACCAGCAGGGCGCGCCGTTGAGATCGAAGCAGACCAATTCGGCGATTTCGGCGAGAATCTCGCCCAGCGGACGGTCGCCGTTAATGTCTTCGAGAATGCGGCTGCGCCGCTGTTCGAGTTGAGCCATGCGCCGCTCCAGGGCGGCTTCGGTCTCGATCTTGGCGGCAATCACGCCGGTCTGCAGGCGCACCTTGCGGCGCAGACTCCAGCCCCACAGAAAGGAGAAGAGAAAAAGGCTCGAGGTGATGCCCAGCACCGAGGCCAGGTTCTTCACATTCCACCAGGGCGGCTGCGCCAGCATATCGATGTCGGCAAAGGAGCGCAGCAGGATGTTGAAGGGCACCTCTTCGCCGGTGCTCACCATATTGGATTCGATCATGGAGCAGATACCGGTGACACGAATGCTGGACCCCGGCGGGACCCGCAACATGGGCGGAAGCTCCTCGCCGCCGAAGGGGTGATGGTAGATGGCGGTGAAGAGGCGATTGTCGGCCACCACCACGAACTCGTCCTGCGTAGCCGCCCGCACCGACGTCACCAATTGGCCTTCGATGGAGACCAGATCGTTTTGATGGCCTACGGGAGAGTTGTTGCTCCAATAGGCCAACTGGCGGGAGGTGGTAGCCAACGGGGTGACGGGCGCGTGGATGCCGGTGTTTTTGACTTCGCCGTCGGAAAGGGTCAGCAGGCGATCGATGGCATAGGGAAACCCGGTAACGTCGACAACATCGCCGATGCGCAGCGGCTCGCGGGTATGGGTTGTAATCCACAGGCTCTTGGCGCCGTCTTGCAGCACCAGAGCGGTCCCTGGCCGATAGTAGGTGATGGTTCCCCGCACCCGCACCCGCGGCGTAAGATCCTGCATGAAATAAAGCGAGAGCACGCGGTCCATGGGGGTGAAGGGGATGGACCAGGGGTTGCTGCCGGCCGGGTTCAAAACCTTGATGTAGTCAACGCTGGGCACATAGATCAGGATTCCGGTCTGCTGCATCTTGGCGTCGAAGCGGCCGGCGGCGGCGCCGGTGATCTCGATCTCCGCGTCCATCAGATATTGCAGCGCACCGGTATCCGGGGCGTCGAGCTCCGCCTCGAAGTGGCCGCCATTGGCGAGAAGCTGCACAATCGCGCTGCGCGTATGGTTGTACACGATGGGGTCCACGGCGCGAACTTTGGCGCGCACCGTCACCATCATCGAATCGTGCTTGGCGCGAATCAACTCGCCGAAGTCGGTGCGGATGGGCGTAGGAGGCGGGCCGTGCCGCAAGACGGTGACAGCGCTGGCCGTCACATTCGGCTTGAAGCTGTTATGCGTAGTCCCCTGAATCAGGACGCGGTCGCCGGGATGCAGATTGACTGCGTTCTGGGGTGGATGGACGAAGATGCCCAGATCGCCATCCTGCACGAAGAGCAGGTGCTGGTAGCCGCGGAAGTATCCCACCGTGGCCTCGAAAGTGACGGGAAGAGCGTGGCTGGCCTGTTCATTGTCCAGGGCATGGATGGCAACCAGGGAGTTGAGTGGGGACGGAGCATTGGACCAGGCCGCGGGGGCGCAGACGAAGATCAAAAAAAGAGAGGGAATCAGCTTGGTCGATAACCTGATCGTTCGTCGAACATGGTGAGGCAAGTCCATACAAACTTTATCGGCAGACCGGCGGCTAAGAATAACGGATTCACGCGCGAACGATCCCACCTTTGGGGGATAAAAAGTAACTTTTCCGGCCCCCCGGCCTTCGGCTGAGGCAGAGGATTGGGGAAATGTTCGGGGACGCGGAGGGAATCTTTGCGCCTTTGCCGTGGAGCCATAGAATAGAAAACGATGGAGATCTTCAAGGAGTTCACGATCGAGGCGGCGCATTGGCTTCCTAATGTTCCGGCGGGGCACAAGTGCGGCCGGCTGCACGGGCACAGCTTCCGGTTGCAGCTCTGGGTCAGTGGCCCGGTCGATCCGGAACTGGGCTGGGTGATGGACTTTGCCGACCTCAAAGCCGCCTTCAAGACCGTCGAAGACCGCATCGACCACCGCTGCCTGAACGAGGTTTCAGGGCTGGAAAACCCCACCAGCGAGAACCTGGCCCGCTGGCTCTTTCGCGAACTGCGCCCGGCGCTGCCGCTTTTGAGCAAGGTGGTTGTAAAAGAGACCTGCACCAGCGGCTGCGTCTACAGCGGCGCGTGAGACTTCGCCGGTTCGCACCGAATCGCCTTTTTTGGCATGGAACCGCAGAAAGACGGCTGAACTCGCGTGCTCCCTCCCGGCATGTGGCCGGCATCCTCGAATACCCATCCTGGGAACAGGACCGCTAAGATGTATCCCCTCCCCGGCCGGGTGAGTAACGATTGTGGACCGGGAGGTCCACAATACAGCCGGCCAGGAGGCCGGCGCTACAACTCCTCTCCCCCAGCGCTAGAATTTCCTCTCCCGTGGATCACGCAGCCACGGCACTAGCGGCCGCCCACGTGGCGCACAGCGCGGCGTTCAATGCCCCTGCGATGAATCCGCCAGGCCCCCCAAAGGCTGGTAAACATGCGCGCATGACAGGTGCGGCAACGAACGGGAAATTGACCGCGAAGCAGGAAAAGCGCGTCGGCTTTACGCAGTCGCGAGATGCGAAAATCCATCTGGCCACAATGAAAGCACTTCATGCCTCGCTCCGAAAAATGGGAATCTTTTCTATCGCGGCGCTGGGGTGGGTCGTCCGCTCTTTAGTTAGATGCAGAAATCGCGGAGGCGTTCAAAACAACCCGGTAAAAAGTGCGGGCAGCTGGGGGGCTGCGAGCTTCAGGAGGGAAAAAGCAACTCGACCGGCGGCGGCACCGCGGCCAGCCGGGAGCGGCGGCGTGTAGGCTGCGGATCGGGCGCGGCCAACAGGTTGGCAATCTCTCGCAGTTCGGCCCGGGCGTGGGCCACGACAGCCGCCACCGCGTCCCTCTGCTGGCTTTGCTCGATCACATTCGGCGCAGCCGCTTCGGTCTCCGCCAGCGGCAGGCGGAACTGCGGCTCGCGGCGGCGATGCGCCTGCTCCAGAAACTGCCGCGCGCCGCTGATGGTAAAGCCCTCGCCGTGCAACAGGCGTTTGATCTCCAGCGCCATCTCCACATCGCGCCGGCGATAGAGCCGCTGCCCCGATCCGCTCTTGTTGGGCTTGAGTTGCGGAAACTGCGTCTCCCAGAAGCGCAGCACATAGCTCTCGACGCCGCACAGCCGCGCCACGTCCCCGATCCTGAAGTAAAGCCGGTCGGGGATGGTGGGCGAATCGTCCGAATGCATGCGTGCCAGTTGAGGAGACATGGTCAATGGGAGCAGAGAACGAAACTCTACTCATCCCGCAGTATAGGCCACAAATTGCACAATTTGTGAAGCATTTTTTCTTAGACCGCAGCATTTTCCCGCTTTATTCGCGTTGAGGCGGATGAAACGCTCCTCAAACTGACGCGGCGGCAGTGAGAACGCCTGCATTGCCGCAGATTCTCAGGCAAACTCCACCTGAATGCCGGAAGGGACGGGAATCTTCGCCAGGGAATTATGCCACTCTGAGCGGTCGGGGAAGGCCGGTCTTCGGTCAGCGCAAAAGACCGGCACAGAACGTCTGCGCCGGTCCGGTATGGCGATGAACGGGCTGCGGAATTATCCGTTGTACCAGTTGGGCACGATGATTCTCTGCCCGTCGGGCGGGACGAGATGGGCATAATCGGCACCAAGCCGGTTCTGGAATTTTCCGGCAGGGTTTTGCGTCCATGCATTGGAGAGGGATACGTGAATGCCTTCCCTGAGGCAGAAGCTGATGAACGCCTTGAAATCGAGGATGTTTTCGATACCGATATGGTTGCCGGCCGGGGTCATGGCCAGAACCGGCAGGTCCACATCGTCCAGGTAGGGCCGGGCCGCCTCGTCGCTGTGCCAGAGAACATGCCTGCCCACGATGGAATTGATGAGCTGGCAAATGAAATAAATCCGCGGCGTGATGTTGCCCAGTTTTGTGCCTTGGCCGCCCACGGTGAAGTTCCGTTCCAAGTGGTCGACATTGTCTCTTTCGTCCTGGCCCACCGAGCCTTTGACGGTGCCCAGAGGGCGATGGTCGTCCCCATACGGGTTGGGGTTGTACTGGCCGGAAAAGGGCCAAACAGCAAAGAGATCGTAGTCGCCGGTGATGGCGTTCTTGTAATTCTCGCCGGGAAACTGTCGATAATCCGGCGGATTGGTCATGGCCAGCATGGGCTCGTAGGAAGGCCCCCACTTGGGGTGATAGTAGACCACGGTAGAGCCCTTTTCTTGCATCCACTTCTGCCCAATGCGGGTGTTATCGAAGTACACGCCCCAAAGGGCGGGATTGGCGAGATCGCGAATCAGGCTGTAGTAGAACTTCACCCCGCTGGGATGACTCGCCATCCCGTCCATGCGGCCGCCTTTGGCCACCGGGCTTATGATCCCCTGCCCGGTCAGCCAGGCCACACGCTGGTCGGAAATCTTGAGCGGCGTCGAGGAAGCCTTCCAGCCCTGGCCCTCGTGGTCCAAATTGAGCGCTTCGTCGTGTTTTTCGCGGTTGAACTTGGCTTTCCCCATGCCGTACTTGTTCAAACGGGGATCGCGCATCACGAAGCCGGCCATCGGACCCCAATCGCAGGACTTGCCATGGATGCGATAACCCTTGGTGTCATACCCCTCCGCCAACGGGCCGTTGCAGGTTGGGCCGGTAGCGCGAACCATGATGACACACTTCTGGCCGGTTGAAGCGGTCAGAAACGCGCGCAGATGTTCCATCGGCATACCGATCGTATCTCTAAGAAATACGAGATCGTTGAATCTCATCCTGGGACCTCTCTGAGGGCGGGCTGTGACATCTCTGCCGCCACGGAAACGCTGCACTCGGGCCGGCGGAAAGGGGCAGCTTCCGCACTCGATTGCGGCTGACGGAAGTATACCCACAAAGTCAAGCCTATGGAATTCCCATCCTCAAGGACTCGCGCCTCTCCCGGAGGGCAGCGCTGCAAACTAGCCTTTGGGATTTGGGTACAGATCCGGCGGGGGACGATTGTGGCAGCTTCCATTTACTCCTCGACGATAGCCAGATCCCACGGCCCCAGCGCGAGCACCGCGTTTTTGTTTACAGGCTTGCCGTCAAGCAGATTGATTCCAGCGGCATACGCATAGGGGACGTTGACCGCGACGCCGGAGTAGTTGAAGTAGTAATGCAACCGCTTGCCCAGCCGGTTGACGCCGTGATTTACGTGCACCGCGGCGGGCAATTGCTGGTCGGCTCCGGTAAGGCCCAGCTTTTCCAACTCCGCCTTCAGTACCGCCGTCTGCATGGGGTCGCTGAGATAGGTTCCTTCGTAGACCAGGCGGCCCGCGCCGAACTGGTTTTCGGTGACGGCGGGCCAGCGGCCAAAGAAGGGATGATCGTAGAAGGCCAGCGGCTGGGCGTGCTCAAGTTGCAGGAACTCCGCCCAGTACTGCACCTTGTTCTCGGCGCCCACGTGGAAGGGATCGCCTTTGAGGGCCAGTGGGTGCTCCAGGCTGGAGAACTCCTGGTAGTTTGCACCCACCGCTTGGCGCAGCGGTCCGGGAGCGCGCACAGCCCGCACCGCCGTGTTCTCGTCGGCAAAGCCGCTCTTGAAGGTCATTACCACGTGGCCGCCGTGGTTCACGTAATCGGAGATGCGCTGCAGCAGCGCGTCGTCGGCCACATAAAGCGCAGGAACGATCAGCAGCTTGTACGCCGAAAAATCCGCCGCCTCGGGAAAGACGAAATCCGCGCCGATGTTCAGATCGTAGAGCGATTTGTGCATCTGCTGCACCACGCTGACGTAGCCATCGGGCTCGTGGGTCCAACTGCGGGCCGGTACGCCGCCGCCATAGGGCATATCGTGGATGGCGTTGGCCGCGTCGCGGCTCCAGAGAATCGCCACGTCGCTGTGCTGCTTGAGGCCGACGAGGTGCGGGCCGATCTTCTCCAGCTCGTGGGCCGTGCGGCTGACCTCGGCGTAGGCCCGGTTGGGCTCCAGATCGTGCGAGAGAACGCCCTTCCAGTAGGTTTCTTGATTGGCGGGAATCGAGGCCCAGTGCCAGTACTCGACCATGTTCGCGCCGTTAGCCAGGTAGGTGTAAACATCCTCGCGCATCTGCCCGTCATAGGGCGGAAACATGCTGCCCGGCGTCCAGCCGATGGTCTGGGCGTTGGTCTCGGTCACCAGAAAATTCGTGTGCTTGAGCGAGCGGGAGAAGTCGCATTGCAAGGCCTGATAAGAGCCGTCGTAGGCGTCCTGGGTTCCGTGGTAGACGTTGTTGGCCACCACGTCCAGGTCCTGGGCAATCGCCTCTTCGTTGACGTCGCGCTTCATCATGCTGCCGTAGTCTGTGGTGACGAACTGGCGGGGGCTGGCCTGTTCGCGCACCAAACCCGCCTGCCAGTGCAGAAAGTCGGTCACGCGCATCTGGCTCCAGCGGGTCCACTCCAGCTTGTAGCCGGTGCTTTGCGCGCCGTCGCGGGTGGGCAGATCTTCCCAGGTGTGCAGGTTCTGGCCCCAGTAGTTGAGAAACCAGGCCTTGGAGAGCGCCTCCGGGGTGCCGAATTTCTTCTCCAGATAGTGCTGAAAGCCGATGAAGACGTCGGGATTGGCGGCATCGTAGCTGGCGGTCTCGTTGTCGAGCTGCCAGCCGATGACGGTGGGGTTGTCCTTGTAGTGAGCCACGATGTGCCGGATCAGCCGCTCGGCATAAAAACGATAGGCGGGCGAGTCGGTGTCCATGTTCTGCCGATAGCCATAGGTGCCAGGCATGGCCTTGCCGCCGAACATGCCGCCGGGAGTGCGCTCGGCCAGCATCTCCGGGTGCTGGTGGGCCATCCATGCGGGAATGGAATAGGTGGGCGTACCCAGGATCACCTTGATGCCGGCCTTGCCCATGGCGTCGACGATGTGGTCCATCCAGGCGTACTCGAAGCGGCCGTCCACGGGCTCCCACAGGCTCCATGTAGACTCGCCCATGCGCACCACGTTCAGCCCGGCGGCCTTCATCAGGGCGACATCCTGGGTGAGGCGAGCATCCTGGTCGCCGGGCATGTACTCGTTGTAGTAGGCCGCGCCGTAGAGGACGGTGGGGAACTCCAGCGCCTTGGCTGCTGGGCTTTGCATCGGGGTCTGGGCCAGCGCCGCGCCGGCGGTGAAGAATGCGATCGCCCAAACCAGCAAACGTTTGCTGAGACTGCCCATATCTTTCCTCACGCGCGGCCCGGCCGCTAAAGATTCGACTGTCCATGAAAGCACCTTCAAGCGAAGGTGAGCAAGACGACCTCGGGCCGTGTGCCTACCCGCATCGGCGGACCCCAACTGCCGCAGCCCGTCGAGGTGTAGACCTGCAAGGCGCCAAAGCGCTGCAATCCGCTGGTGAAGCGGCCAAAGGCGCGGCGGGTGAACCAGGTGAAAGGGAAGAGCTGGCCGCCGTGGGTGTGCCCGCTCAGTTGCAGACTGACTCCGCAACTCTCCACAATGGGCAGGCGGTTGGGCACGTGGTTGAGCAGGATGCTGGCCGCGCCATCGTTGAGCCGCAGACCCTCCAGAAAGACGCGCATCTGCAAGGGGTGGGTGGATTCGCCGTAGGTCACGCCCACGATCTGCAAGCCTTCCAAGATCTCCCGCTCATTGTGCAGCACGTGAAAGCCGGCGCGCAGCAGTGGGGCGCTGAAGTGCTCCTCGCCGCCGAACTCGTCGTGATTGCCGGCTGCAAAATAAATGCCAAGGGGCGGATGCAAGGCCTTCAGCGGTTCAATCAGGTGGTCGGGATCGGCCTTGGCGCCGTCGAAGAGGTCGCCGGGAATGAAGATAATGTCGGGTTCGAGACGCGCGGCCAGCCGGGCGATGCGGCGGCTGAAACGCCGGCCGAGAATGTTGCCCAGATGCAGGTCGCTGAAGAGTAGCGCATTGCGCCCGCGCCAGGCCGGGGGCAGGTTGGGCAACTCCACCGTAATGCGCCGGATGCGCATACAGCGCGCGTTGATCAGCCCGTAAAGGCTGGTTAGCAGCGCCAGGGCGAGGAAGGTTGCGGCCATCGCCGGGCGGAACCGGGGCAGTTCCGGCGCCAGCGGGGTGATGCGCAGCGCCATGTCCAGCAATCGGCAGAGGCAGGCGGACCAGAACAGGTAGTTGAAGAAGCCCAGCCACAACGCAGCCAGTTGATAGAGCAGCCGCACCGGCCCATTCGAGTAGTAAAAGCCCAGCAGCGCCGCGCAGATGAAGCTGGGCGCAAGCAGCAGCAGCGCACTCTGCAAGAGCAACAAGGCCGTAGGGGTCATGGCGGGCCAGAAGTCGATCCAGGTGCGGTACAGAAACCAGTGAGCCGCCAGCAACAGGCACTGCATGGCGGTGATTGCCAATAATGGCCAGGCTTTCACGAGGGGACTCCTTGCTTCCATCATGGCACGGAAAAGCAGGGAACGAGGGAACAAGGGAACATAGGGAACGAGGGAACATAGGGAACGAGGGAACATAGGGAACGAGGGAACATAGGGAACGAGGG
>CAZBPD010000006.1:0-92892 GCA_964493705.1 uncultured Occallatibacter sp. | reverse complement strand
AACAAGGGAACGAGGACCGCGTGGCGATAAGCTGATCCCTGTTCCCTGATCCCTGTTCCCTGATCCCTGATCCCTGTTCCATGACCCCTGTCCCCTATCCCCGCCGTCGCGTGAAAGAATTGTTACAATGACCGAACTCCTCCCCAACGCACTCGGCCTCTACGTCTCGATTCCCTTCTGCCGCTCCAAGTGCACCTATTGCAACTTCGCCAGCGGGGTCTACCCGGCATCGAGCCACGCGCCCTATATCGAGCGGGTGATTGAAGATCTGCGCGCCGCGCGTCCCTGGGCCGGTCGCATGGGCGTGGAACTGCCCCACATTGTGGACTCGATCTACCTGGGCGGCGGTACGCCCAGCCTGCTGGCTCCCGAGCTAATCGACCGGCTCTTTGTGGCAATGCGGGCTGAATACGCGGTGGCCGCCGATGCCGAGATTACCGTCGAGTGCGCCCCGGCGCAATTGTCCGAGGAAACCTTGGAGGCACTGGTCCGCGCCGGCGTCAATCGCGTCAGCCTGGGCGTACAGTCCTTCGTCGATGGCGAATTGAAGATCAGCGGCAGGCTGCACACGCGCGCCACGGCGCTCGGGACCATCGCCCGGCTGCGCGCCGCCGGCATCGCCAACCTGAGCCTCGACCTGATCGCTGGCCTCGCCGGGCAGACCGTCGCCAGTTGGGAGGAGTCGCTGACGGCGCTGCTGGAGTTGAACCTGCCCCATGCCAGCGTCTACATGCTCGAGGTGGACGAGGATTCGCGCCTGGGCCGCGAACTGCTCGACGGCGGAGCGCGCTACCACGCCGACAAGGTGCCCTCGGACGAGATCATCGCCGATATGTACCCTCGCGCCATCTATCGGCTGGCCCAGGCTGGTTTGGCTCAATACGAGATTTCCAACTTCGCTCGTCCGGGCTTCGAATCTCGCCACAACCTGCGCTACTGGCAGCGGCGGCCCTACCTGGGGCTGGGGCTGGACGCCTCTTCCATGCTTCTGGCCGAACGGCTGGAGACGGAGGGCATTTCCGCGGACCAGTATGTGCTGCGCACCACCACTACCGATGACCTGAGCGCCTATCTCGACAGAAAAGAACCGGCAGAGACCGCATGGCTCTCGCCCGACCGGCAGCACGAGGAGGCCTGGTTCCTGGGCCTGCGCATGAATGCCGGGGTGGAGATCGCCGCCGTCGAACGGGAGTTCGCCGTGCCGCGGGTGCAGCGGGCGCGGGCCGCGCTGAAACGGCTGGCGGGCTCCGGCTGGGTCGACTTCGACGGACGCACGGCGCGCCTCACCCCGCAGGGCCGGCTCTTTTCCAACGAGGTCTTTCAGGAGTTTCTGGGCGCCGGCGAAGAACAGGAAAGCATCGAAATCTCCCGTTAGTTTTTCAGTTCCGAAAGCTGTCCTTCGTATAATTGGGCCACCTGAAACAGGCCTGTTCTGCTGCTCCGGAAGGCCCGGCAGCGCGGACAGGTCCTCTTTTGTGCGGGCCGTGAAGACCATCGATAGACGAGGTGAACGATGCGCCAGGTTGCCCTTTCTGTCCTTTTTTGTGCCGGATTTCTGGCTGCCCTGCCAGCTTCTTCTCAACCCCTGCGCTCCCCCTGGGACGGGGCCAGTGTGGAGGCAACCGGCGAGCCCTACAACTGTCCGGCCCCGCCTGAATTCAGCAAAACACTGAGCCTTCAGAGCTATTACACCGATAAAAAATATTCCATCATCGAACCAGAGAATGAAGCCAAGTTCCAAAAAGCCGCGGAAGGGCCGACTCATCTGGGCCAGTTTGCAGGGCTAGCCGCCGATGCGTGGCTGAGCCGGGGCAGCCACGCCGCGGCCGCCTGCGTCTATTCGCTTCTCACCGCCGCGGCCCAGGCCGGCGCCTGGGCGGACAAGATGCCCACCAACAACAGCGTCTACATGCAGAACTGGATGCTGAGCGGAACCGCAATGGCCTATCTCAAAGTGCGCAAGAGCGGCGCGGGAACGGCGGAAGAGGACGCCCAGATTCAACAGTGGTTCCGGCTGCTCGCCACGCGGGTGCGGGAGTATTTCGACGAGGGGCGAAAGCGCCCTGGCAGCGACTCCTGGAACAACCACCGATACTGGGCGGGCCTTTCTGTCGCCGCCGAGGGCATTGCGAACAACGACGCAGATGGATTCCTCTGGGGCCTGTCCTCGTATGAGATGGGAATCCATGCCGTTCAGCCGGATGGGTCTTTGCTGGCCGAGATGAACAGGGGACGACGGGCGCTGCATTATCAGCTCTATGCGTTGGGTCCTCTCGTTATGCTGGCGGAGCTGGGTGCGGCGAATGGTTTCGATCTCTACGCGGAGCGCGATGACGCCATTCATCGCCTGGTAAGATTCAACGTTGCCGCCATGAAGGATCCGTCGCTGCTGGAGAAGCGGGCAGAAGCGAAGCAGGACGCCGGCCCGCCCTACGCCGGGCTGGAGATTGGCTGGGCTGTGCCGTACGTGCAGCGTTTTCCCAATGGGGATCTCTCCGCGCTGATGGCCCAGGCGACCAATCTGCGCTTCTGGCAGTGGGGCGGCGCGCCGCCGCCGGGTAAACCGCCGGTCGTTGCGGGAAGAGAACCATCCTTCGATCCGGTGACCAAAGAGAAGATCGAAGGCGCACTGGCGGCGCAGTTTCCAGAGGCCCATTTTCACTCGTTCTTCCTGGGCGATTGGTGCGTTGAAGGGAAGAGCGATGTGCGCGGCAGCATTACCAATGGCGGCGACTACTTTGTTCTGAGAAACGAGCATGATTCGCTCTCCGCCGGGGAGGCGCACGGGCCTTTTGCATTGGCCGCTTTGCAGTGGGGGCCTGCGCTTGGGGTCCTCACCCCGGATCGCAACCAGATCGACTGGACCAACGGCGCCTACTGGTTGCGCTGTATCTCTGCTTCCGCGCCCCATCTCATCGACCTGACGGGCCGGTGGCTGGCGCAGGATGGAGGCTGCTGGATTCGTCAAAAGGGCAATCAACTGCGGTCGGGAGATACCAAGGACTGCACCGCCAAAGGGAACGTGGATGAGCGGGGCCACCTGAGCCTGGTTGCCTTTGGTGAGAAGTCGGAAGGCGACGTTACAGCGGATGGAAATCACATCAACTGGAAAGACGGAACCTACTGGACGCGGGCTGAAGTCTACGGCCTGGTGGAAAAGCAGAAATAGCGCATCGTCCGGCAATTTTCCAGAAAATGGATGGAGTAAGGAGCGAAAGGGGGGCGGATCGGACCGCTCTCCCCCTCCATGCTGTAGAGGAGGGGTGCATGGAGGGGGAACCGTGCTTTGTACAAGGAGGAGGGGTTTCCCTGCACACTGCCAGCGAGCGGCGTAAGAAGTCTCGCGACGCCCGATCCTCTGGACGCCGCGCAGGTTTCGTCTACCAGGCGAGCAGTTGATCGCCGGAGGTGGAAGAAAGAAAGGTCACCGGAGAAGCCGGAGACTGAGGGCCTTCCCCAAAGCACTCGATGGTCTCCGGCCCCGCGGTACGGGCGGCGGCCAGAGCCTGTTCGGCCTCGCGCAGCACCACCACCGGCGAACGTCCCTGGCTGGTGGAGATGCCAAAGCAGGCAGAGAGGCGGATGGCCTCGCCGGCTACGTGGAAGGGCGTGCAGAAGACATCCATGCGCACCCGTTCGGCCAGCATGACGGCGTTGACGTTGCTGCATCCGGGCAGGGCCATGAGGAACTCGTCCTTGCCCACGCGGCCCATCATGTCGTAGCTGCGCAACAGGCGCATGGAACGCTCGACAACCTGGCAAAGAAGTTCGTCGCAGGCATCGGCGCCCAGCCGCGAGTTCCAATGGCCGAAGTCGTCGATGTCGAAGAGAATCATGCACAGCGAGCTCTTCAAGCGCTGCACGCGATCGGTCTCGCGGAAGAGCATCGAGAGGATGGTCTCACGGTTGTAGATGCCGGTCAGGTGGTCCATCTGCGCATTGATCGCCGCGGCTTCGCGCAGCAACTCCAACTCCCTCATGCGGTGATGGGAGCGCAGGACCAGATCCAGGCGGAGACGCCAATAAGGCGATCCGGCGGAGTGGGGAATGAGGTCGTCAATAACGCCTTCGGAGAGGCGATTGACCCATTCCTGGGTGATGACATCCGAAATCAACACAATGGGAAAACGCCTGCCGCCGGCCTCCGCGCGCACCGATGCCAGCAATTGCCCCATCTCCATCCCCGGCAGATTCACATCCAGCAGGGCAAGGTTGGGGGGATTGGGCGCGGTCATCGCGGTCAACGCAGCCTCCGAGGAGAGGACGATCTCGACCCGGGCGCCCGACGCGGCGAGTACCGGCTCGATCTCTTCCAACAGAGCGGGTTCAGGTGAAGCAAGGAGAAACGTGGGCGGATTATTAGCAAGCATCCTAGCCACCTCAGTTAAAGGATGCATCGGCAAAGATTGGAAATTATTTAGGGAAGGACGTGCCATTCTGAGTCGTTTTTAATGGTCTCTGGTGACTCCAGGGGATACCCAAAGTACCTTTGCTGCTTTATCACCCTAGTTTACGCCAACTTTTGCAACGGTACCTTGGTTTGCAGGACCCTTGCCAAAGCGTGGAAAACTTGTGGAAAAGGCCGGGAATAGCTCGCCCGGCCCTGAGTTATGCAATTCCTTTTCACAAAGAACGCTGTTAGTCGATGAAATCGATGCGCGGGGCGATGGGAATGATGCCGCGTTCGTGTCCCAGTTCCAACAGCTTGGCGATGGCTTTGCGGCCGTCGGCGCCGTAGTCCAGAGTGCGCTCGTTGACGTACATGCTGACGAAGCGGTTGGCCAGATTGGTGTCCAGGTCGCGGGCAAACTGCATGGCGTACTCCAGAGCCTGCTCGCGGTGATCGAGGGCGTGCTGAATGCTGTCGCGCACCGCTTTGGTGACAATCTGCATGGAACCGGCGCCCAGCGAGCGGCGGACGGCGTTGCCGCCCAGAGGCAGCACCAGCCCGGTGGTCTCGCGCCACCAGACGCCCAGATCGAGAATCTTCTGCAGGCCGCTGGAGGAGTAGGTGAGCTGGCCCTCGTGGATGATGAGGCCGGCGTCGTACTTGCCCGCCTGAATGGCGGGAATGATCTGGTCGAAGGGGACGACCTCGGTCTCCAGCTCGGGATTGAAGATCTTCAGCGCCAGGTACGCGGTGGTCAGAACGCCGGGGACGGCGATCTTAACCCGATGCAGGTCTTCAAGCGCAATCTTCTTGCTGGAGACGATCATGGGGCCGTAGCCCTCTCCCACACTGCCGCCGCAACCCATCAGGGCGTAGTTGTCTTGCAGATACGGATAGGCGTGGAAGCTGATGGCGGTGACATCGTAGAAGGCTTCGTCCAGGGCGCGGCGGTTGAGCGTCTCGATGTCGCACAGGGTGTGCGTAAACCGGTAGCCGGGGACGCGAACCTTATTGGTGGCCAGTCCATAGAACATGAAGGCGTCATCGGAGTCTGGACTGTGGGCGATGGAGATGGTGATAGGGTCGTTCGGGTTGCTGGCTCCGGGATTCTGGGTACTCACTGGGGGGTGGTCCTTTCAACTGAAAAAACGGTGTTCATCGTTTCGGTGCTTCCGGCCGGCGCAACGGCATACGGGCGGGAAGCGATGGGCGGAATGGGCTGCCGTTCGGTTATTTTGCGCCGGTTTGCGGCCCATCGAGATCGTCGAGGGGCGTCCACCCGGCAATTTCAACTACCATCCGGCTCCTCATCCGGCCCCTGGCTGGGGACGCCGGTCGCAGCACTGCCTGCATCCGCAGCATTTTTCAGGCTGCCGGCATCGCCCGCCTTCGGCGTCAGCCCCGGCGTCTTGTGCTGCTGCCAGACGTGGCGCACCATGCCTGCCACTGCTGCCAGCAACGCGACCACCGAGACGAAAAGAGCAAACATCAACCAGCGCATGACGGCATCCGGCAGCGGCTTGCCGAGGTGCGCCGGTTCACGGATGGGGCCGGCCGGATAAAACCGCTGAACCGCCAGAATATCAGACGGCAAAGCCCTGAGGTTTAATCCGTGCCGCTCAGCCAGGGCAAACGCATCTTAATTCCGCTGCCGTACCAGTTTTGAATTGCGAATCGAAACAAAGGGTAGTTTGGGGAGGGAACAGGGGCCTTCAGGCCCCTGAATAGGGCGATGGATGGATGGGCCTTCAGGCACGGGCCATTTTGCAACTGCGAGCAAAGACCCGAGGCTAAAGCCTGTCACTTTTGCCGCTGCTTCAGGGGTCTGAAGACCCCTGTTCCCTCCGTAAAAACAAACAAAAGCAATGGTTACAACTGTTTCACTCGAAAAATGGCCGATCGATTAAGATGCGTTTGCCCTGGCCGTTCAGCGACGCCAGCAGCCATTCCAGGTAGGGAGCGGAACAGGCCTCGACGCCCAAAACCAGGAACTCGGGGGTCTGGTAGCTGTGCAACTGGTGCAGGCGGGCTTGCAGGGCCGGCAACTGTCCGGCAGCGGTCTTGAGCAGCAGCAGCGTCTCGGTGGCGCTTTCCACCTGCCCCTGCCAGCGGTAGATGGACTCGACGGCAGGAACCAGCGTGGCGCAGGCCGCTAAGCGCTCCTCGACCAGCGTGCGCCCCAGCCGTTCGGCCTCCTCGGGATTGGCGGCGGTGGTCAGAACGATGCGGACTGGCGATGCGGATTCGGGCATTTGGGTTTCCATGGCCAGTACATGAGGGACCGAACCTTCTGGAGTTTCTTTTCTAGCGACCCTCCTACTTCGGTGGTGGATCGAGTTTTCGTATGCGTTTTGGCGTTAGAACCAGGCTTTCAATTTCATGGACGAAATGATGCAAGAACATCAGCGATTCTTCATCATCAGGGCCGTTCATCATCATTTCGTGCATGAATGGACTACGAGTCGTAATCTCGATTGTATTGAGAAGTGTCCTTCTCGCCCTATCAATCCTGCGCGGATCACCTTCATCAATAGCTCGATATAACTGAGCCGCAATCTCATAAAGCCACGGGAAATCGTCTCGAAACAAGCTGAACATTACTAGAATCGGAACGCCGTCAGATCCTTGCTCTTCTCTCCACATGGGGTGATGAAGAATATCGTCCAACATCCCTGGATGGATGCGCCTACGACGTCTCATCCGGCGGGTCTGTGGATCGACCCCTAGTTGTCCAGCAACGCGGTCCGGAACACCTCCGACCAATACCTTGATTTCCTCATAGAATTTTGCAACAGAGGTTTCATCCGCACGTGCCGTGGGCTGGAGTGCCTCTTTCTTTCGACCCTTTAGGAGGGTAGCGATGTACTCGCGAAATGTCTGAACTTGACGTCGAACGGCCTCTTCTCGTGGGGCTGCTTGGGGATGACGGCGAATGAGTTGGAGAACAAGCGTCGTAATCGCGTCTTCCTCATCTGGAGAATTCTGAAACTGCGCAAACGGTCCAGTTGCTGCCTCATCTAAGGGTATGCCGAGGGCGATGCCGAATACTCGATCATTAGCGCTGAGTTTCCCTTTTGCAACTCCAGCCTCGTAAAGAATCCACGGGCGATCAACACTGCGGGCAGTCAAGAGAGCGACAACATCCGTGGCGTCATCAAGCTTTTGCATGATGGCGCTATACCACTCCTGCCCGTATTCAATTCCAGCGGTGCCCTTGCGGTCTGACGAACGAAAGGATTTGAGTATCCCGCCACTGGCATCGGTCAGCAGATTGCCGAACGCCTCAGCGAGGTCGGCATCTCGACTGTCATGACTTATGAACACAAGCGGACTCTCTGTGGTTGAGCGCTTCTGTTCAGGCTGGGTCTGTACGTGGGGTTGTGTTGGTTTCCTGCGCGTTGCCATAGGCCCCTCTCAATAACCTAATCAAATTCGGGAGAATAATACCACGCTACGAACCTGTATTTTTGCCAAGGTGTCTTGGAGCCACGTCGAAACTCGGTTTCCTACTCGTACGAGCCACCCACGCAGTGTGTGATGGAAATGACCGATCTGTGAAGATTCTGCTCTGTGCTGACTTGCCGGTTAAGCTTAAGTAGGGCAGTATGAACTTAACGCCGCCGAGAACGGCTTAGGGAGAGCGAACGATGTCTTCAGCGATCAAGTTTGGCACCTCCGGGTGGAGGGCGATTGTGGCCGATGGATTTACCCTGGCCAATGTGCGCCTGGCGGCGGCGGGCATTGCCGCCTTTGTGAAGACCCAGCCGGAGCCGCACCGGGTGCTGGTGGGGCGCGATCCGCGCTTTCTGGGCGAGACCTTCGTGGCCGAGAGCGCCCGGGCGCTGGCCGCCGCCGGCGTCACCCCCATCGTGATTCCCGACGCCGCGCCCACCCCGGCCATCTCCTATGCGGTGCGCCAAATGAAGGCCTCCGGCTCGATCAACGTGACTGCATCGCACAATCCGCCCGAGTACAACGGCATCAAGTTCTCCAGCGCCGACGGCGCTCCGGCGCTGCCCGAGGTGACGCACCAGATCGAAGCGGCGGTCGAGCGCATCCTCGCCTCCGGCGCCGCGGTGCCTCTGCTCGATCCCCCCGCCGGGGGCTTCGAGACCGCCGACGTCAAGCCGGCCTACCTGAAGCGTATCGACGAATTGGTGGATTTGAAGGCCATCGCCAAATCCGGCATCAAGGTAGTCTACGATCCCTTCTGGGGCGCGGGCCGCGGCTACAGTTGCACGCTGCTGCGCGAGGCCGGCGTGACCGTCGAGACGGTTCACGACACCCGTGACGTGCTCTTTGGCGGCCATGCTCCCGAGCCCGACGACCATCTGCTGGGCGAGGCCAAGGCCAAAATGAAGGAGATCGGCGCCGCCCTGTGCATCGCCACCGATGGCGACGCCGACCGCTTCGGCATCGTCGACCGCGACGGAACCTTCATCCAGCCCAACTACATCATCGCCCTGCTCTTCGACTACCTCGTCGAGACGCGCGGCTGGCGCAACGGCGTGGCCAAGAGCGTGGCCACCACCAACCTGATCAA
The DNA here is from genome assembly GCA_964493705.1 of uncultured Occallatibacter sp. Taxonomy (GTDB): domain Bacteria; phylum Acidobacteriota; class Terriglobia; order Terriglobales; family Acidobacteriaceae; genus Telmatobacter. The sequence continues at coordinate 83,959 of CAZBPD010000006.1, read as the reverse complement.
CGCCCTGGCCGATTACCATAAAGTGCCGCTCTACGAGACCCCGGTGGGCTTCAAATACATCGGCGAGCTGATCAATGCAGACAAGATCGCCATCGGCGGCGAAGAGTCGGCGGGGTTGACCATTCGCGGCCACGTACCGGAGAAGGACGGCGTGCTGGCCGGCCTGCTGGTGGCCGAAATGGTGGCCAAACGCGGCAAGACGCTGGGCGAACAGCTTCAGGCGCTCTTTGCCAAGGTTGGTTCCTTCTATCCGGTTCGCGAGAACTTCCGCTTGACCCCCGAGGGGATGGCCGCTTTCACTGAGAAGTTGAAGACCGATCCCAGCGACCTGAGCGGCCGCAAGGTCACGGGCGTGGTGCGCACCGACGGGCTGAAGCTGGTTTTGGATGATGGTTCCTGGGTATGCTACCGCCTTAGCGGGACCGAACCGGTGGTTCGCGCCTATAGTGAGGCCCGCAACGAGCACGATGTGGAGACGCTCAGCGCCGCCGCCAAACAGTTTGTGCTGGCATAAGGAATGTCCGCAGCAACACGCCGGAGGCGCAAAGTTGGTTAGCCCCGCGCTTCAGCGTGGGGAAAGCGGATTCCAAACCTTCGTTCCGGAGTCCTGGAGGGACGGCGCAAGGAGATTATTTTGGCAGCAATCGATAGCCTTTGAGATTCGTTTTTGGGGCTATTACGCCGACTTTCAACGTTTACCGCAGCCCGTGCTGCCCCCGCTTTGAGGGTAGGACAGTACTCACTATTGAGGAACGATGCCGGAATTGAACCAGCGACAGCGGAACGATGCAGCCGGAGAGAAGCTCTCCCTGCCGCTGCGGCAGCGTCTGCTCGTCTGGATGCAGAGGGCCTGGCGGCCGGCGGCCACGGCGCTGGCGGTGGCGTTGGCCGTGGCGCTCACCGCGCATGTCGTCAATGGCCACCACGGCCTGCAGGTCTGGCTGCAAAAGCGCGCCGAAGATCGCCAACTGCGCCAGGACATTCAGCAATTGGAGAGCGAGAACGCCCGTCTGCGCCAGCGCATCGAGCACCTCAAATCCGATCCCGAGGCCATCGAGCACGAGGCGCGGGAAAAGCTCCACTACGCCAAGCCCGGCGAGGTGATTTACACGCTCCCCGCGCAGCAAACACCCCCGCCCGCCGCGGCGGGCAAGTAAGCAGCATCTTTCCGGATCCACAGACAACGGCAATTCGGATCGAGCCCAAGGACACGCAGGTTGCGGCTCCCCGAGCGGCTTCCTCGTTCTCCACATGCGCTTCCGACCCGCGGGAGATGAGATTGTAGCGCCGGCCTCCCGGCCGGCTATAGCGTGGACCTCCCGGTCCAGGCTCGTTTCCTAACAGGGACGAGTCGAGGAAACGGCGCTTGGTCTCTATGGCCAAACAGACGCCAGGCAATGCACTGTGGCTTGTTCGTCGGGCGCAAAATATTGCAACTCCGCAGTGCGCGGATTACTCCAATAAACGCATAGAACCGTGCCCCTGCCGTGTTCTTTATCTGCGCCCGCCGTTCTGCCGGCCGTCGCGCTTTGGAATCGAGAAGCCCCGCTTCACATAGCGTTCCCTGGAGGTATGCGCTTTCATGAACAGGTTCGCTCTCCTGTTGGTCGCGTTGTTCTTGACTGTCGCCCCGTCCGCCTCCGCCACTGTTTTTGCTACCGTGCACGGCGTGGTCCACGATCCCCAGCATCATCCGCTGGCGGGCGCGCAGATCACGTTGCAGGCTGCCGATTCAGGCTTTGCGCTGCACACGGCCAGCGGCGCAGATGGCAGCTTCGAATTGCGCGAGGCGCCGATCGGCGTCTATCGCATTCAAGTCACCGCGGCGGGATTTGCTCCCGTCGATGAGCCGCTGGTGCTGGCCTCGGGCACCAATCCGGTGCTGCACATGATGCTGTCGCTAGCGCCCACGTCGCAGACCGTCGTCGTACATGCTGCCAGCATCTTTCTCTCCGCCGCCGACTCGGCGACCACCACCACCCTCATTACCCGCGCACAGATCGAAGAGACCCCCGGCGCCAGCCGCACCAACGGCATGGAGATGATTACCGACTACGTCCCCGGCGCCTACATGACCCACGACATGCTGCACATGCGCGGCGGCCATCAGACCAGTTGGCTCATTGATGGCGTCTCCATTCCCAACACCAAAATTGCTTCCAATGTCGGTCCGCAGATCGATCCCAAAGACATCGACGAACTCGAAACGCAGCGCGGCAGCTACGGCGCCGATGTGGGCGATCGCACCTACGGCGTCTTCAATGTGCTGCCCCGCAACGGCTTCGAGCGCAATCGCGACGGCGAACTGCTGCTCACCGCCGGCAACCTCGACACCGCCGCAACCCAGCTCTCGCTGGGCGATCACTCCACGGCGACCGCTTGGTACGCAAGCCTGAATGGCTCCCGCTCCAACTACGGGCTGGCCACGCCCGTCGCCAACATCTACCATGACGCCGCCAACTCCGAGAGCGGATTTCTTTCGCTCATTCGCAATCAGACGCCCGAGGATCAACTCCGCCTGAACGTGCAATATCGCCAGGATCACTTCGATGTCCCCTACGATCCCAGCCAGACTGACTGGCAGGCACTCAGCGGATACTACAACTCGTATGGATTGCGCGACGCCCAAACCGAGCACGACTCGTTTATCGTCGCCAACTGGGTTCACACCGTTTCGCCTAAAGCGCTCTTTTCTGTTGCCCCTTTTTATCATTTCAACCAGGCCGACTACGATTCCCTGTCAACCGACAATCCCGTTTCCACCACCTGGCATCAAACCTCGAACTACGCGGGCGGCCAGGCCGATGGGCATCTCGACGCGGGCCCGAATAACTTCTCCGCTGGCTTTTACTCGTTCTATCAAGCGGAAGACGATCTTTTCGGCGTCGCGGCCGGCGGCACATGCCTGACTTCAACACCCCCATCTCCGTGCAACACTCCGGGCAACGCCAGCGCCGCACTCGGTGAGTTCTATCTCTCGGACCATCTGCGCCTCGGCCGCTATGTCACTCTGCTGGGCGGCGAGCGATTTTCGATTTATCGCGGGGGCTACCAAGGCAAAACCAGCGAATCTGCCCTCTATCCGCGCGTTGGCGCAACCGCCGAGATCCCTCGTTTGCACTGGGTGCTGCGCGGCTTCTACGGACACTTCTTTCAGCCCGCGCCGCTGCTGACTGTCTCCAGTTCGGTTCTCAACTACGCGAGCGGCCTGCCGGCCGACACGGAAAACACCTTTACTCCTATCCCCTCCGAGCGCGATGAAGAGCATCAGTTCGGTATTCAGATCCCTTACAAGGGCTGGTTTCTCGACGTGAATACCGTCAAAAACCGCGTCAACAACTTCCTCGACCACTCCAACCTCGGCGAGTCCAACATGTACTTCCCCATCGCCGTGGATGGAGCGCTGGTGCGGGCCTGGGAGATGACCCTGCGTTCGCCGCAACTGGCTCATTATGGCCAATTTCACCTGACTTACTCGAACCAGATCGCCGAGCAGCGCGGCAACATCGTCGGAGGCTTTACCTGCACCAGTACCGATCCGAACGACTCGGCTTGCGTGCTAGGCTCCAATTACACGCCCGTCGATCACGACCAGCGCGACACGCTCAACGCGGGCTTTTCGGCTAACCTTCCTCTGCACACATGGTTCTCATCTAACGTCTACTACGGCTCGGGCTTCACCAACGGCCTGGCCTGCAACGATCCCGGTACCTGCACTAACAACGGCCCCTACGCAGGTCCTTATCTTCCCGTCCACACCACCTTCGACATCTCCGCCGGGCGCTCGCTGGGCGAGCATTGGAAGCTCTCCGCAACGATGCTGAACGTGACCAATCACCGCGTCCTGCTGGACAATTCGATCACCATCGGCGGCTTTCACTACAACGACCCGCGCACGATCTCCGCCGATCTGCGCTATCGCTTCCACTTTTAAGAGAGCATTGAAACGGCGGCCATCTTCACCGCTGCCATCGTCAGCGAGAGCAGCCAGTCGAGGGGTTGCTTCTTTTTTTCCGGCCACAGCCATTCTGGAATAGCTCTCGTTTCCCGCTGATGAGGGAAGGCGAGAAAGCAGGTTAGCGGCGTCATTGGCAGAGACCGTTTCATTCCATCGCTGCTCGTCCAAGCCAGCGAAAGGCTATTCCCTGTTCCCAAAACCCTCGGCTTCGTTCAATTTGTAGATGTATTTTATGGCGGCCTTGTAGATCAGGATGCGGCTTCGGCCGCTGACCTTCAGCACATGGCGGTCGTACCACTCGATGCGGCCCTCGATCTTCTCTCCGTCTTCCATGACGATGGCCATCGGCGTCTGCATCTGGATCTGTTTCTGCAGGTAGAAGAGTTCGGCCTGGTTGCGCTGGGAGTCCTCCCCCAGTTGGTGCACGGTGAGGCTGGCAGGCAGCAGGGCGGCCCACTTCTTCTTGCTTGGAGGACGGCTCTGGCCCGTCGGCTTTCCGCCTTCTACCGGGATGGCTTGATCCAGACTGCCCATGAGAGACCGTTTCCTTTCCGATTCAGATATAGAGAGAGTGGGGCCGGATGGTATCGAAAGAGATGCGGACGGTAGGGCGTTGAGTTGCCTCATGGCGAACAAGGACAGTGCAAATGCAGGCGGTATCGGGGAGAAATCTCACGCTGCGCCGAGCAGGCGAAAGTACCGCCGGGCCCGCGCCACATCCTTCATGATCTGCGCCTTCAGAGCTTCGGGCGAGGGCCAGGTCATCTCACCGCGCAGGCGGAAGAGGAACTCCTGCTCGATGGGGGTGTTTTCGTCGATCTCGATGGGCTCGAAGTCGAGAATGTGCGACTCGACGGCAAACGACGCCTCGCCGAAGGTGGGGCGGTTGCCGACGTTGGTGACGGCCTGAAAGCTGCGTCCAGCCATCTTCATGCGCGTGACGTAGACGCCGAAGGCGGGCAGCAGCCCCTCATATGCAGCCAGATTCACCGTGGGAACCAGCAGGCGGGTGCCGATGCCGCGTCCCCGCGCTTGTGTGGAGAGGACGGCGAAGGGGCGGCCCAGCATCCAGCGGGCGCGGGTCAGGTCGCCGGCAGCCAGACGCTCGCGAATCGCCGAACTGGAGACCTCCAGACCCCGCACCGCGACCGGCCGGTGAATCTGGACGGCAAAGCCCAGCTCCTCGCCAAAGTGCGTCAGTTCCGCCACGCCGGCCTGGGCGCGGTGGCCGAAACGGAAGTTGCCACCCTCGTGCAGGCTGCGCACGTGCAGTCCGTCGATCAGGATGCGCTCGACGAAGGCGCGGGCAGTCAAGGCAGCCAGGGCGGCGTCGAAGGGCAGCGCCAGCACGGCGTCGATGCCGCAGGCGGCCAGCAGGCGCACCCGCTCGGCCAGGGGGGTCAAAAGCGGCGGCGCACTGGAGGGATGGAGAAATTGCTCGGGGTGAGGATCGAAGGTGACAGCGACGGCCTTGATCCTCAACGCGCGCGCCTCGGCCGCCACCGCGGAGAGAATCTGGCGATGGCCCCGATGTACGCCGTCGAAGTTGCCGATGGAGACGGCGCTGGGGCCGAAGCCGGCGGGAATCGCGGCGACGGAGCGAAAGACGGGGATGGTGGGCTCGGCGTTCATGGCTGTGGGGCTACGGCTTTCTGGAAAATCCGGATGAAATTCAATTTCCGCGCGACCTTCCCTCAGGGGCTAAAGCCCTTTCGTTGGTTTTACATTGTTGTACGGGCTAAAGCCCGTACCCTTCAAAATCGAAAATGATCGCTGTTTCAACTGGGTGACACGGCCGGAGTCAAATCCACGGTAAGGCTCAAGCCATCGTAGGCCATACGCGCATCTTCCGGGAGCGAGCGGTTGGTCTCCTCGTGGCCCAGTTCGTGGGCGATATGGGTAAACCAGGTGTGACGCGCGCCGATGCGCCGGGAATACTCCAGCGCCTGGGCCAAAGTGGAGTGGTTGGGGTGGGGCTTGTGGCGCAGGGCGGAGAGGATGACGTGATCCAGCCCCTGAAGTAGGGCAAAGCTCGCCTCGGGAATGGCGCTTACGTCGGTGAGGTAGGCGACCGAACCGATGCGGAAGCCGGCGATCTCCATCTGCCCATGAAGCACGGGAACGCGCAGGAATTCGACTTCGTGCACCGGGACGCGCTCGGCGAGCGGGCGCAGCTCGACGCGGGCGCGGTTGGGATAGCTGGCGTCGGCGGCAAAGGTATAGTCGTAGACCCGCTCCAGCACCTCGGTGGCCTCCGCCGAAGCGTAGAGGGGGATGGGTCCGCCCTCGCGGAAGACAGTGAAGCTGAGCGGGCGCAGATCGTCCATCCCCAGCACGTGATCGGCGTGGCCGTGGGTATAAAAAACGGCGTCGACACGGGTCAGCCCGGCGCGCAAAGCCTGTTCGCGGAAGTCGGGGCCGGTGTCGATCACCACCACCCGCTCACGTGGGCTATCTTGCTTTTCGCGGGGGGCATTCAAAGGAGCCAACGGCTCTTCGGTCCAGCGCAGCAGCACGGATGGGCGCAGGCGCTTGTCGCGCGGGTCCGCCGAGGTGCAGACGGCGCACCGGCAGCCCAGCGTGGGAACCCCCATCGAGGTTCCCGTGCCCAGGAATGTGAGATCTCCCTGCATCGAGGCCTATCGCTTGCCCGGCGGCGGGGGTTGGGGCGGCTGCATGGCTTGCAGGCTGATCATGCTGGTCAACTCCAGGAAGGCCATGCGCACCTCGAACAGCACGGTCTGCAACATGCGCTCCTCGGCTGCGGAGAGGTTGCCCTTGGTCCTTTCGGCGAGAATGCCGAGCAGGTCGATGGTGGTGCGCGCGCCCAGAATGTCGACGCGGGGACGCTGCCCCTCCTGGCCACCGGCGCCCATCTGAATCATGGCGGAGATGTAGAACTGCTGCACCAGGTTCTCGAAGCCCACCGGCGGCGGCGCGCCCATGCCGGGATTCTGCGCACGAATCAGCTCTTCGAGGCGCTGTGCGGCCGCATCGTAGGCCAATTTTTGCTGGCGGCTCTCCTCGGCGGTGGGCGCGGGCGGAAGCTCGGGCGCTCCTTCTTCTTCGGTCTCCAACTCGGCTTCGGCCTTGGGTTCGGAGACCACCAGGCGCGGCCCCGGCGCGGGCGCAGCGGCCGGCGCGGGTGAGGGAGTTGGCTCGACCGTGGGGGCCGGCTTGCTCTCCTGCTCTTCTTCCGCCTTCATCCTGCGGCGGTCAATCACTTCGAACTTCGGTGTGTCGCTCATGTTCAAGTTTCCCATCTGCTGCGCCGGCCTGCAATGGCCGCGCACGTTCTCTCATTTGGATTGCAAATCTGCTGCTACAAAATCCGGCGGCATCTTCATAACGTGGGCATAGCCCGCCCCTCCCTCTGCCGTGTAGGGGAAGGGTTGAGGGTGCAACTCGGCCTCGGCGCGCATCATGGCCAGGGCCAGGCGGCGGCCGTCGGGCAGTTCCACGGCGCTGGTCACGGCGCCGGCGTTTGCTTCGGCTCCGGCGGCATTGGTAAAGCTCAATTCGGTTCCAGGAGCGGGCAGCGGCCCGTGCAGCCCAAGCGGGCGCAGGTGACGATGCACGCTGCCGCGGGAGCGAATCCGCTCGACGATCTCCTGGCCTAGGTAGCAGCCCTTGGTGAAGTGCAAAGCGCGCACCTGCGCCGTCTCCTGGGGTAGATCGCGCTCCACCATATCGACGCCGTAGGCGGGAATGGCTTCGGCTACGCGCAGCGCATCCAGCGCCGCGACGCCCACCGGCGTTGCTCCAGCGGCTTCGAGCGCCGCCCACAGCGCGGAAATCGCCTCGGTCGCTACCCACAACGCATAGTGCTCGACCAGCAGGCCGTAGCCGCGCCGCACCAGCAGCGGCTGGCCGTTCCATTCTGCACGCAGGCTGGTGAGGGCCTCGGGCAAAGGGGGCAATCCCAGTTTTTCAAGCACCCGCGCGGCTTGCGGACCGGCCAATCCTAGAGCCGATTCCTCCGCCAGCGGGAGCAGCGCGACATCGTCCATGATGATGAAGCGGTCGAAGTGGGCGAGCAGCTTTTCGTATTGGTCGGCGGCGATCTCCAGTTCCAGAGAATCGCTCTGCTGGCCGCACCCCTCGCGCCACACATATAATTCGCCCTGAATCCGTCCCTGGGCGTTGAGCACCAGGTTCCATGCGCCGGCGTTGGCCCCCAGATCGTTCACCGTATTGGTGACCATGCCGCTGAGCCAGCGAAAGCGGTCTTCTCCGCGCACCGCAACCCGGCGCATCCAGCCCAGATCGTGAAGGGCGGCTGCGCTGGTCAGCGCCGACCATTCCCGCTGCGGCGCGTCCAACCGTTGCGGCGAGAGAGCGCCCCGGCAGGCAGCCAGCGGCGCGCAGCCGAGTGCGACGGCCAACGGGGTGGCGGACAGTGGGGGGGAAGACACCGATGCAGTCATAAGAGATGAGATTCCGCAGCCGGGGGCGAAGATTCCGGGGAAAAGATCGCCGCAAGCCGCATCCTGATTATAGCCTTGGAAGAAACGGCGCGGCAGCGGGCGCAAGCATCCGGCCCAAGCCTGGAGACCAAAGTCTGGAGTGACGATGAGCGAGCAAGGGAGAAGATTGCGGAGCGTGCGGGTTTTCACCGTGGCGATCCTGCTGAGCCTGGCTGCGGTGCTTGTGCCGGCGCAGCAGGAGGCCAAGCCCAGCGCGGACGCGCCCACGGCTGCCAAGGAAAGTCACATCACTCCGGATCAGGCCAAGCAGCTCTTCGGCCTGATCGACGAGTTGCTCAAGTTCTCTTCGCAAGAGACCGGCCTGCCCATCCACAACACCGTCAAGCACCAGATCACCAGCCGCGATGCGGTCGAGAGCTATCTGAAGAAGAAGTTCGCCGAGGACGAAGACGCCAAGCGGATGCAGAGCAGCGAGATCGTGCTCAAGAAATTCGGCCTGCTGGATCGCGACTTCGACTTGCAGCCCTTTCTGCTGGCCCTGCTCAAGGAGCAGATCGAGGCTTACTACGACTCCAAGACCAAGAAGGTCTACCTGCTGGACTGGGTCGATCTGGAGGCGCAGAAGCCGGTGCTGGCGCACGAGCTGACCCACGCCCTGCAGGACCAGCACACCAACCTGGAGCAGTGGGGCGAGCAGACACCCTCGACCGTCTCGCACAACGCCTCCGAAGACGCCGACCACCTGGCCAAGGACGAGATGGACACCGCCCGCGAGGCGGTCGTCGAGGGCCAGGCCACCGCCGTCATGATGGACTACATCCTGAAGCCGATGGGCAAGAGCCTGATCAAAGACCCCGAGGTGCTGGACACCGTGCGCGAGCAGATGAACGGCCCCGGCGACTCGCCGGTGATGGCGCGTGCGCCGCTGCTGCTCTCGGAGTCGATGCTTTTTCCCTACCGCGAAGGCTTGAGCTTCACCCAGGATCTGTGGATGGATCAGGGCCAAACCGCGGCCTTCAGCGGGGCCATGGACCGCCCGCCCAGCTCCAGTTGGGAGATTCTGAACCCGCGCGAGTACGAGCGCCGCCGCCTGCCCGCCGTGCCGCTGCTGCCCGACATTCATCCCCTGGTGGACCCGCTCTACAAGCCCTACGACATTGGCCAGATCGGCGAACTCGATCTGAACATTCTAGCTACGCTCTTCGGCGGCGAGCAAACCGCCCGCTCCCTGACCTCGGCCTGGGACGGCGGCCTCTACTGGGCCGGCCAGTTGCGCTCGGCCAAAACCGCCGCCGCGCAGGCTGAAACCAAATCCATCGCCTTCTTCTATCTCTCCGCGTGGAAGAACGCCGCCTCGGCCGAGACCTTCACCCAGATCTACGCCAACAGCCTGGGCCGCAAATACTCCGGGCTGAAGGAACTGGCCGCGGAGGAGAATGCCGCCGGCGCCCGCCAGCAAGACGAACAGATCTACACCACCAATGAAGGCCCGGTGCTGATCGTCACCCGCGGCAAGATGGTCTTTGTGGCCGAGAGCTTCGATCTGCCGCTGGCCCGCAAACTGGCGGAGTTGCTGCTCGACGCGCAGGGCACGGGCGAGTTACAGCGAGCGCAGGGCGTTTCACCTCTACATAGGGTTGCCCCCGGTCTCGCTTCTGAGACCGGGGAACCAATTACAGCGGGCCTGATTCGTATTTTTTCTAATTGTGGAGTAATGAAGGCGGCGGTGGATGCTGCTGAGCAAGGAGCCATCCAAAAGCGATAATCGCGCCCAGCAGGTTCAAAACGCCTTATCCAAAGCCGGTGCGAGCCTGATTTATGGCCGCCGACGCGATTGCAATGCGTTCGATTTCTCCACACGTTCCTTACGCTGCTCGTGTTTTTCGTTCAAAGTTCGCTATGCGGCTTCCCTCTCGGGGTCGTGCTGCTGCAACGCATCGTATAGATCTTGCCCGACGACAAACCAATCGGAGGCAATGGCCCTGGCGTCAGCCTCGACCGCGGAGTCGCTCTGATTGTAGTCGTCGAAGTGGCCCCATAGATCGAGCGTACGAGCAGCTCCAGAAGCAAAGGAAGGCTGAGCGAAGAGAAAATCGGATTGAACTCGTTTCATCATTACCCCACCTGCTTACCGGTCGTCCCCGCCCAGCAGCGATCCAACGATGCCGCCCAGCAGCGCGCCGCCGGCCATGCCTGGACCCGCCGGACGGCTTTCGGTGTGCGGTAGATACTCCGAAATCTGGTGCGCCAGGCGGCTGATGGGCAGGGTTTGCAGCCACACCGTTCCCGGCCCGGCCAACTCGGCCAGAAAAATGCCATCGCCGCCGAAGATCATGTTCTTGATGCCGGGAACGGTGGTGATCTGAAAGGAAACCGAGGTCTGAAATGCGCCTACGTGGCCGGGGTGTACACGCAGCAGCTCGCCCGGCGCCAGATTCTTCTGGATCAGCTCGCCGCTCAGTTCCAGCCAGGCCGTGCCCTGGCCGGCCACCCGCTGCAGCATGAATCCGTTGCCGCCGAAGATGCCCGCGCCCAGCGACTGCTGAAAGCCCACGCCGATGCTGACCTGGGGGGTGGCGCAGAGAAATCCGTGACGATGCACCATGTACTCGGCGCCCGGACCCACCTCGACCGGGACGATATGCCCCGGCACCTTGGCGGCAAAGGCCACCTGGCCGGGATACTGAATGGCGCGGTATTCGGTCATGAAGAGGCTGCCGCCGCCGGCCACGCGCTTGAGCACGCCGAACAATCCACCACCGCCGCCCATCTGGGTGTGCGTGGTCATCTGTACCGAAGCCGTCATCCAGGAGAGTTCGCCGCTCTCGGAGAAGACACAATCGTTGGGGTCGAGCTGCACTTCCAGCACCGGCATGGTGGTGCCCAGAATCCGCGTTTGCATGGTCTACGCCTCCTCTACGCTCTCAGTGTAACCGCGCATGTTGTCTATCGTGGTTACTGTTGCAAGATATTGAAGACGGGCGCAAGGTGGACTGGGTTAGAGTTGTTGGCTCCAGAGAAAAGGAGACTCCGTGAGCGACCTACAGTCCTTATCTACACAAATCCAGAGCCGGATCAACTCCCGGTCGATGGGCCTGAAGCTGATCGTGGTCGGCGTTTTGGCCCTCGCCATGACCATTCCCGCGCTCTTCGTCAGCGAACTGGTGGGAGAGCGCAGCCGGCGCGCCGACGACGTCGCCAAGGAAATCAGCGATCATGTCGGTGGGCAACAGACCTTTCTCGGACCTACACTGGCCATTCCCTACGATGTGCCTGCGCAATCTGTCGCGGGCGCAACTGTCGTGAGCGCAGTTGGCGATCACGGGGTGTATCTCGTTTTCCCTGGGCAAGCCGAGGCAAGGGTCAAGACCCATACCGAGGAGCGGCATCGATCTCTGTTCAAAGTTCCGGTCTTTCAGGCCGACTTGAGCTTCGACGCTGCTTTCGATTTGACCGGCGTACCCAGGGCGGCTCCGACTGGCGCCATTCTTCGCTGGGACCAGGCCGAGCTTATCATTGGGGTTACAGATGCTCGCGGCGCACTGGCCGATGGCACCGTCATTATCAACGGAAAAACCGACACCTTTCTTCCGACAGATAACATCGAGGGGCTTTCGGTCCTGCCAAATAGCAACCAACGAACATCACTGACCCTGTTTGCCGTGGAGATATCCAAACTCGCGCAGCCCAATGCCCATTTTCAGGTAACCACCAACCTGCGCTTCTCAGGAGCACAGCGGATAGCGATTCTAGCCTACGGTAAGAGCACTCGGCTCAACATCCAAGGCGACTGGCCCAATCCCAGCTTTGATGGCGGATTCTTACCCGTCAGGCGCACAATCTCCGCACAGGGTTTCTCCGGCGAGTGGTCTGTACCTTTCATCGCCCGCGGCATCCGTGCAGAAGGGCGCAGCCCTTCGGTCGCCGGCCTGGACGCCACGGCTCTGGGCGTCTCCTTTATCGAACTCGCCGACCCTTACCAATCCGTCAACCGCTCATTGAAGTATGTTCTGCTCTTTGTGGGCCTGTTGTTTCTTTCCTACTTTGTCTTTGAGGTCACCACGGGTAAGCGTGTGCATCCCGCCCAATATGTGCTCGTCGGCATCGCGCAAATCATCTTTTATCTGCTGCTACTCTCCTTGGCGGAGCGCATCGGATTTGATTTCGGCTTCCTGATTGCCGGGGCGGCCACGGTGCTTCTGCTCTCGGCCAACGCCGCATGGATCTTCGCCAGCCGCCTGCACGGACTGCGCGCGCTGGTCAGCCTCACCCTGCTCTATGCGCTGATCTACTTGTTGCTGCGTTTGGAAGACAACGCCCTGCTGGTGGGCGCGGTGGCCAGTTTCCTGGCGGTTGCGGCCGTCATGTATTTCACACGCAAGATCGATTGGTACAGTTCGTTGCCTGCACCAGGCCAAACCCCTATAGCAACGGATTCCAAGGTTGAAATCGAGGAAGGCTGAAAGACGGAGTCTGTCCGGTCGAAGTGCAGAGCCTTATGACCATCCTTCCGCATTTTCTCGAAGAAAAATGCGGAAGGATTGGAATCTTTAAACACCAACCCACCGTTCAGTGGATGTTTCCTTCCGCGCCGGTAGCGCCTGCGCATTGACGCCGCCCGAGGAGCGCCGTAGGCTCATAGATATGGAATTCAAGATAAGCGAACTGGAGCAGGAACCGATCGAGTTCGACCTGCAACTGCCGGCGGGCGCCATCGACTACGGCGAAGAAGCGGAGCAGGAAGGCTCGCTCACCGCCAGCGGATTGGCCGAGGTGCTGCACGAGCATCGCGGGCCCAAAGACATCGTGGCCGACATCCGGCTGCGCGGCAAGTGCGCCGGCACCTTCCAGATTCCCTGCGCGCGCTGCGTGGAGCCGGTGGCGACGCCGGTCGAGGCCGAGTTCGACCTGATCTTCCGCCCCGTGGGGGCCGATTCCGAGGGCTCGGAGCGGGCCATCTCGGCGTCGGAGACGGAAATCGGGTATTATTTAAAGGACAGTCTTTTGCTTGAGGATGTGCTGCGCGAACAGGTGCTTTTGGCCCTGCCGGTCAGGACGCTGTGCAAGCCCGACTGCAAGGGACTCTGCCCGCGCTGCGGTTCGAACCGCAATAGCCAGAGCTGCTCCTGCGATGTGGGTCCATCCGACCCCCGCTGGACGGCGCTGGCCGGACTTCGCAGCCAGATCGAGTCCAAATGAAATGAGACCCTCCGAAACGGAGGGCGCTTCGCCCCCACCGCAAGGCCGCTTTCCTCCGTAAGGAGGACGGTGCGCGGCAAGAGAGCGGGCGGAGATATGAAAGGAATTGCATCATGCCGAATCCGAAAAGGCGCCATTCGACGCGCCGCACAGCATTGCGCCGCTCGCACGACTTCCTGACCGCCGTGGGCGTCTCGGAATGTCCCAACTGCCACGAGAAGAAGCTGCCCCATCGCGCCTGCCCCAAGTGCGGCGAGTACAAGGGCCGCGCCGTCCTCGATGTCAAGGAAGCTGCGAGCTAACTGAGCGCCTATGCTCATCGATATTGCGCTGGACGCCGTTGGCGCCGACAATGCACCTGAGCCGGAGATCCGGGGGGCGATCCTTGCCTGCCGGGCTCTGCCCGTTCGTGTCCATCTGATTGGGCCGGAGGCGGAGCTTCGCGATCATCTCGACGAACTGCTGGAAAACGAAGATCTGCCCATCGTCATCCACCATGCCTCGGAACGCATCGGCATGGAGGAGAAGGCGGCGCACGCCGTACGCACCAAAAAAGACAGCTCCATGCGCGTGGGGTTGAAACTGGTGCGCGAGGGCAAGGCCGCGGGCTTTGTCACCGCCGGCAACACCGGCGCGGCCATGGCCACGGCCAAGATGGTGCTGGGCGCGATGAACGGCGTGGACCGTCCGGCGCTGGCCAATCCCATGCCCAGTTCCTCGGGAAACCCCTGCGTGCTGCTCGACGTGGGCGCCAATGTGGACTGCAAAGCCTCCAATTTGGCACAGTTCGCGCTGATGGGCGAGATGTATGCCCGCAGCGTGCTCAAGATCGCCGAGCCGCGCGTCGGCCTGCTTTCCATCGGCGAAGAGGAATCCAAGGGTAACGATCTGACCCGCGAGGCCTTCCCGCTGCTCAAGGCGCTGCCCATCAAGTTTATTGGCAACGTCGAGGGGCGCGACATCTTCAGCGGCCTGGCCGACGTGATCGTCTGCGACGGATTTGTGGGCAATGTGGCGCTGAAGACCAGTGAGGGCGTGGGCCGCTTTGTGCGCGATGTGCTGCGCGAGTCGCTCACCCGCACCGTCACCGCGCAGGTGGGAGCGCTGCTCAGCCGCAAGGCCTTCAACGAGTTCCGCCACCGGCTGGATTACCGCGAGTACGGCGGCGCGCCGCTGCTCGGGGTGCGCGGCGTCTGCATCATCGGTCACGGCTCCTCGAACGATCGCGCCATCTATAACGGCATCCGCGTGGCCTACGAGTTCGCCAAGGCGGGCACCAACGCCAGCATGGAACGGGCCTTCGAGGGCCACCGCAAACGCGGCGCTTCGCCCGAGCCGGAAGCCGGCGAAGCGGCCGAGTAGGCGGCTATGACTGGAACTTCTCTTCTTTTCGACGCGTCCCAACTGGATCGACTGGCCTGCCCGGTGTGCCTGGGCAGGCTTTCTCTTGGCCGGGACGAGAGCTTGCTGATCTGTGCGGGGTGCCAGCGCGCTTACCCGATCATCGAGGGGATTCCGGTGCTGATCGCCGCGCGGGCAGAACAAGCAGCCTCTTAAAACGTCTCGATGTGAATTCCAGGGAAAGACCTTCTATAGATTCTTGCATCCATGGTCATCAGTGCGAAGCCGCGTACGGAGGCGTATGCTCCAATCAAGAAGTCGGTCAAGATCCGGCGTGGCAGTTCCCCTGTTTTTGCCAGCCTTCGCCCAACGTAGCCTTGGTAAGCCAACCCGGCCGCACGCCAAATATCCGCGTCAAAGCGCCAGTCAACCTCGATGCAGCCGTCGCGAAAGAATTCGTCGAGAACCGGCTGCGTTCTTGAAGGCAGTCCAAGCAACTCCGCATAAACCGGACCTGAAACCACCAACCTGCACGAAGCTCTCAAGCGTTCGATAGCGGCTTGGGCCCGCTGGCTGAATTCTGCTTCCTGGTTGAGCACGGAGACCAGAACATTCGTATCAAGCGAGACTGTCGTCGTACTCATCGTACCCTCGCATCTCCCGCATAAAGGCCATTACGCCCTCCCGGCCGGGAGCTACCCCAGGAATGCCGATTCCGCTCCATTTTTCAAATGGATTTTCCTTCAAATCCCGCACCAGGCGGATGCCGTCTTCCTGCTGCTCGAAGCGGAGATGGTCGCCGGGTTGGACGCCCAGCGATTTGCGAATCTCGATGGGGACGGTGATCTGTCCCTTGCTGGTGACTTTGGCGCGGAAGTAGGGCGCGGGGATGGGCTTGGGCAAAGTGGACATCGCCTTGGACTCCTTACCTGCTCCAGTGTACTCCTTACTTTATTCAAACAGCAGAGCGATCCCGGAGGAGCCGGCCTCAATTCAATTTTCTGGTGCCGCTTTAGCTGCCGAAGATCTTGGGAGATGCGATCCCCTTGGTGGCGTTGCGGGTGTCGACGACCAGTTGCGCGGCGGCGACGATGGCCGGAAAGTCGTAGCTGGAGTGGTCGGTAACGATGACCACGGCGTCGTATTGGCCCAGATTGTCGAGCGGGGTGTTGCTCATGTTGAGGTCGTAGTGGCGTCCGCGGCCCACGGTGGCGAAGAAAGGGTCGTTGTAGAAGACCTGAGCACCCTTTTCGCGCAACAACTCGATGATGGTCAGCGAGGGGGACTCGCGCAGGTCGTCGATGTCCCGCTTGTAGGCCAGGCCTAGAATCAAAATCTTGGCTCCCTTGATGGCCTTCGAGTGCTGGTTGAGAGCGCCGGCGATCTGTTCGATCACAAATCGGGGCATGGCGCCGTTGATCTCGCCGGCCAACTCGATGAAGCGGGTGCGGAAGTCGAACTGGCGGGCCTTCCAGGAGAGATAGTAGGGGTCGATGGGGATGCAGTGGCCGCCCAGCCCAGGGCCGGGATAAAAGGCCTGAAAGCCAAAGGGCTTGGTGCTGGCAGCATCGATGACCTCATGGATATCGATGCCCATTCTCATGCACAACTGCTTGAGTTCGTTGACCATGGCGATATTGACGCAGCGATAGATGTTCTCCAGCAGTTTGCTCATCTCCGCCACGGCAGGGCTGGAGACCGGCACGATGCGTTTGAAGATGGCGCCGTAGAGCGCGGCGGCCAGGGCAAAACCCGCTGGTCCACAGGCGCCGACGACCTTGGGAATCTCGTGGCTGGCGACGGTGTCGTTGCCGGGGTCTTCGCGCTCGGGCGAGAAGACCAGGTGCAGGCCGGGCTGATCGGCGGCGCGGGAGATGCGCAGGCCGAGCGGGTTGCCGGCTTCAAGCAAGGGGGCGACGACTTCGTCGGTGGTGCCGGGATAGGTGGTGCTTTCCAGTACGATCAACTGGCCTTCATGGACGTGCGGGGCGATGGAAGCGACCGTGCCGGTAACGTATCCGAGGTCGGGATCGTGATACTCGTCGAGCGGCGTGGGGACGCAGATGATGACCGCGTCCATCTGGGCGATCTCGGAATAATCCGATGTTGCGTAGAAGCCTGCCGCCTGCGCCTGCTGAATCTCGGCGGGGAGGATGCGAACGATGTATGAGCCGCCGGCGTTGAGGATCTTGACCTTGTCGACAGCGATGTCGAAACCGGTGACGCGGAAGCGCTGACCGCTGAAGAGCAACGCCAGGGGCAGGCCGACGTACCCCAAACCGACGATGCCGATGCGGGCCTCGCGATCGTCCATCTTGGCGACCAGCGCACGCAGGCGGATCTCTGTTTCCGTGGCAGTTATCATAACCCTTTGATAGTGAAGCACCGGGGGGGCAACCTGCAAGGAAAGAAATGGCCGCCGGCTGCGCTGCGATTATCTGCGGCCCTGGTACTGACCGCGCTTGAAGGGAAGAGTCTGCATCTCGTCTTCGTCCTCGGTCTGATTGCGGCGGCCGGCGGAAGTAAAGGTCCGGGCCGTCTCTTTGAGGGGTTCATCCAGGATCGGCTTGGGCGGAAGAATCTCCGGAGGAGCGGTCGCTTGTAGAGAAGAGGGACCCGAAATCGGCCAGAGAGGCTGCTTGGCCGGCGGCGGAATTGAACTGGGCT
Source organism: uncultured Occallatibacter sp. (assembly GCA_964493705.1). Taxonomy (GTDB): domain Bacteria; phylum Acidobacteriota; class Terriglobia; order Terriglobales; family Acidobacteriaceae; genus Telmatobacter. The sequence goes on along the minus strand of CAZBPD010000006.1, from coordinate 66,367 downwards.
CCCAGCTCCGTTCTGCTGCGCTGGGCGCGGGCTGTGCAAAGGAATCGGCGGGATTCGCTGCGGGGGTTTTGTGGAAATTCTTCATCTCAGCCGCAACATTCATGCGCCGCAGAGACTCCAATCGCGTGGGACCTGTGGGGGCGGCCGCCTCGCTTTCGGGGGTGGGTCTGGTGATCGGAGGCGGGGCAAGGGGGCTCTCCGGCTGGCGCTCGCGATTCTGCTCCAAGGCCATCTCGAAGCGATAGGCGAGATCTTCGTAATCGCTTCTTGACCTGGAGGCGCGTGGAAGAGGCGTGGATTGAGGCTGAGCCGGCGGCGTCTTGCTGGTTTCATCGTCCACGAAGGAACGCGGAACCCCGTAGCCGGCGGGCGGGGGCGAAGCTGGAGCCGCGGCGCTGGGGGACGGAGCGGGGCGGGCTGGAGTTCCAAAGGATTGGGCCTTGGCTGCAACTTCGGCGGCCAGCGAAGCCAGGGGAACAAATCCGGGGTTCTCCGCGGGCGATTCGGGGGCCTCTTGAGCGGCTACGGCCGCAAAGGCCGGATGCTCTCTCTCTGCCCGCAACCGGCTGGCGCGGGACTGGCTGTGCTGATGGCGCTCCATGTTCAGGACGGACTGGCGAAAGACAGGGTCGGCTCTCTTCAGGCGGACGCGATTCAGCACGAAGCCCACCGCCGTGACCTCGAGTTGCTGCAAGGTGTTGGCCACCGCGTGCAGTTGGGCGCGAGTGGTGACACCGGATTCCACAACAATGATGGTCGCATCCACAAACCGGGCCAGGTATTCGGTCTCGGCCGAGATGGGCAGCGGCGCCGTATCGGTGAGAATGATTCCCTGCGCTGGAGCTTGCTTCTCTTCGGCGAACTTCTGCAGTACCGCGGAGGAACGGCTGCCGCGCTGGGCTGCAACCAGACTGGTGGACCCCGCTGAGCCGCTCTCCGCCGGGCTGGCAGGGGGCGGTGGAGTGCCGGAGGTGTCGACCAGTGTAGACGATCGTCCCATGGCTCCCAACATCACGCGCACCTGGCTGACGATGGTGGTCACCCCGGCTCCAGGTCCGATTCCGGTGAAGATGCAACTGCGCAGGTTGCCCGACTGATGGGCATGCTCGATAGCTGCCGCCAGGCGAAAGATGTGTTCCTCCGCCACGCCGGCGCTGACCTGGTCGAAATCGGGCAACTGCGCCATGGGCGCAAAACCCAGCACGCGCTCGACATCGGAGGCGGTGTAGAGGCGAGTATCGAGTTTGAGGGCGATGACGGCGGCCAGAATGCCCAGCAGGATGCTCCCCAAGGCAATGGGCAACGGCTTGCGCAGGAGGCCGCTATAGGTCGGATGCAAGGGCGGTGTAGCCGCGGCGGAGAGAAATGCGGCGCCGGGAGCGCTGTTCTCGATCAACATGTTGTGCAGTTGGTCGTCCACGGCGGTGAAGCGGTTCTGCAAGCGCAGAATGTTGGTTTCCAGATCGTTGGCGCGTTGCAGCTTGGAGGTTGCACTGACCGCGGTAGCGGCCATCGCGCCCCATTGTGCGTTCAGCCGCTCTTCGACCTGGGCGGTTCGCGCCAGATCCGAGCGCAACCGCTGCTCGATGCGCGCCGAGACCTTGGCGCGCAGGTTTTTTACATACTCCTCCTGCGAAGCGTCGATCTGCGCCAGTTCGGCCACATCCTGCTTGTACTGAGGATTGCTGGGGGTAAGGTTGGCCATCTGCGGGAGCAGGACGGCGCGGCGCTGATCGAGGGTGGTCTTGAGGCTGTTCAGGCCGGCGTCGCTGGCCAGCACCTCATCGGCCATTGCGTCCATCGAGCGGGATGAGCCGTCCTTGGCTCCCGTCAGCACGCCCAGCCGCGCTACCGCTTCATCGTGCTCGGTACGCGCCTTCACCAGTTCGGCGCGAATCGCGTTGGACTCGTTTTCAAAGAGATTGGGTGCGGCGTTTCCCACCGCCGCCATGCCCAACTGCTTGCTCAGGGTCTCCTGCTCGGTGCGATCGGAGTTCAACTCGCTCTGGATGCGATCCCGCTCCTCTTTCAGCATGGCGATGCGTTCGGGATTGCCCGCCTTCTCCTGGCGGGAGACATTCTCGATCAGGCTGGCGGCCAGGGCGTTGGCCACCTTGGCGGCGCCATCGGCGCTGGCGGCGATCGCGGTAATCGTGATCTGGTAGCTGCCCCCGATGCGCTCCGTCTTGATGGCTTTACCCAGCCGTTCGGCGGCGGCCGCGTCGCTCTCGTCCCCTCGTTGCCAATCTCCGGGCGTCAACTTGTGAATGGCGCCCAGCAGCACCGGAGGCTGTGTCACGCTCTGCACTTGCTGTTGAATGAACGATTCGTAGGAACTGGCGTCAGAGCCCCAGCGGGGGGAAGCCGTCTGATCCAGGACCTTGGGCGCCGCGGGCTGAATATAGACCTGGCTCTGCGCCTTGTAAACCGGCCACGTCGAAACCGCAATGTAGACGGCAGCCGCCAGCCCGGCCAGCGCGATGGTCAGCGCCAGACCGCGATATACCCGCAGCGCCCGCCATAGATCCAGATGAAGAACGTGTGCTTCCCGATGATCCGCAGGCTGCCCGCCTCCGCCCGTCGGCGCTTCGTAAGCGACCTCCTGGGGTGGGGTCTGTTCCTGCAGAACTGCGCGTTCGCGTAACCACGTCATAAGACACCTGTATAGGCAGCAACAGTTGCCAGGGTAATCAGGGGATTGAGCCGCTCCAAAACATAGGTGGCGCGATTGAATCCGCTGCGGGGAACATAGACGATCTCGCCCGGCCGCAACGTGACCTCCAGCGACTTGGCCGGGTTAAGCAGATCGTTGAAAAGGATCACCCTGGTCGTCCCGCTGGCCGGGTCCACGATCTGAATGCGGGGGTTGCCGCCGGCCTTTTCCGTGAGCCCGCCGGCCTCGGAGAGCACGCTGGCCATGGTCGAGTTATGGGTCAGCGTAACCGGACCGGGATGCTGCACTTCACCCAGCACGGAGACGAAGCGCTCCGAGATGTCGGGCACATAGACCACGTCGTCGCGGCGCAGGCGCATATCCGCCATGGCATTGCCGGATTCGACCATGGCCCGTAATTCCACCCACAGCACCTGGTCGGAGCCGCGATAGACGGCGCAGCGCTCGGGGATCTGCGCCACCTTGTTGGAGCCGGCCAGCAGACCGCCGCGCGTCAGCGTCTCCAGCAGCGTCGGCGTACCGTCGAAGACAATCATGCCGGGATGCTCGACCGCGCCCAGAACCAGAACGCGATTGGCCGTGTACTTGGTCACCGCGACCTGCACCGAAAGGTTGGAGTAATAGCTGGACAGAGCGGACTCGATGGCCTTGCCCGCCTCGGCGCGGGTCAGCCCCTTCAGCATCACTTCCCCCGCCAGGGGCAAAGTGATGCGTCCATCCGGACCGACCACCGTCTTGACTTCCATCTCCGGGCGCGCCGACAGACCGATGGAGATCTCGTCTCCCTTGCCCAGACGGTACTCCTCGTCTTCGGCCGGCTCGAATCGGCGCAGAGCCTCCATCGGATTCGGTTTCAGCGTAGGCGTCGAATTTGGCCGGGAGCCGTCCGCAACCGGGCTTTGTCCCGGCGGCGGCGATGCGTCGCGCGCGGGTTGCTGCGCCTGGGTGACAAGAACCCCCGCAAGGCACAGTGCAATGCCAACCATCCCGCTACAACGATTCACTGGTCGACCTCCCAATTGCTCGATTCCCTCTGCCGGCGCACTCCCCGTCCGCCTTCGCCGGCTGCATTCCGCTTGCAGAACACCGCTTGCTCCACAAACAGTTTGCGCACTTACTCTAAGCGATGAACCGCACTTAATCCATAGCACAAAAAGGTCAGACAAAGAGAACAGACAGGGGAGCATCCAGCTAGGGCGGCCCAACTAGAAAAACAAGGTGTCGGCACACCCCTCGTTTAGATGCAGCCAGTCCCCGTTCGTTGCGCCGGTAAGAGTGCCGCTCACTACTTTTATGGTCACGATCTGGTGTTATGGCCGCGATCTGGCCTTGGGTCAACAATCTGGTCGGCGTCCAGCCGGTATCGCCCCCGCGATGGTCTTTGGCTTTCGTGGCGCAAGCCAATCGGTCCAAATCAATAAAACCGGGAGCGGGATGATGTTTGCCGCACCGGTATACGTACTATAGTATGGGGAATTGTGAAGATCTGCATGGTGGCTTACTCCTTCTTCGAGAGCGATGCGCGCATGATGCAGTATGCGGCAGCGCTCACGGACCGCGGCGATCAGGTCGATGTCATCGCTCTGCGGCGAGGCGACGCTCCATCCTACGAGGAACTGAAGGGCGTTCGCGTCTATCGTCCGCAAGCCAGAGCCGTCAATGAACGAGGACGATTCACCTATCTTCTCCGCATCCTGCGCTTCATGGCAGTCTCGGCCGCATTGCTTTTCAAACTCTGCCGCAGCCGCCGCTACGACATCGTTCATGTCCATTCCGTGCCGGATTTTCTGGTCTTTGCGGCGCTTCCGGCCAAGTGCATGGGAGCCCGGATCATTCTCGATGTTCATGATATTCTGCCCGAGTTTTACGCCAGTAAGTTCCAGATTTCGCAGTCCTCGGCAATCTTCAAAGCCCTGCTGTTATGTGAACGCATCTCCGCCGCGTACGCGGATCATGTGATCGTCGCCAACGAGATCTGGCATGACCGCCTTGTCTCTCGCGCGGTGTTGGCGGAGAAGTGCACGACCATTCGCAACTATCCCAATCCTGCAATCTTCACGGCGCACGCGCCAAGGCAGAAGAGTGAAGGCTTCGTGATTCTCTATCCGGGGACGCTGAATCGCCATCAGGGGTTGGACATTGCCCTTCGCGCCTTCGCCCTGGTCGCCGAGAAAATGCCGGGAGCTGAGTTTCATATTTACGGAGAAGGCTCGGAGCGCGATGCGCTGAACGCTTTGATCGCATCCCTTCACTTACAGGAACGGGCCTCCATCCGGGATTTTCTTCCCATTCAAAAGGTTGCGCGCATCATGGAGCAGGCCGATCTTGCGGTGGTTCCCAAACGCGTCAGTACTGCTTTTGGAAACGAGGCGGCCAGTACCAAGATCATGGAATTCATGTCTCTTGGCGTGCCGGTGATCGTTTCCCGCACGCGCATTGACAGTCTCTATTTCGATGACTCGATGGTGCGGTTTTTTCCCCCCGAGAACGATGAGGAACTGGCCCGCGCCATCTATGATTTATGGCTCCATCCGGAACGGCGGAAGCAAATGGCGGAGAACGCTCAACATTATCTCGAACTGCACAACTGGGCGCAGCAGAAGCACGAATACCTTCGTCTGATCGACTCTTTATCCGCTCAGTGATGAAGCAGGGCAAGAAGCTGGCTCCTGCCTTCTCCATGGGGTGCTCCAATTCTCTATCAGGAATGCACCTGCGGTCCTCAATGATTCGAGGCTGGTGGTCCGCTCTTCAGCAGGGAGAGAATCTTGCGCACCTGCCGCGGCATCTGTTCCAACAAAATCAGTCTACTCAAGACACGCAGTGAATAGGCTGCGCAGCAGGCCGCGCTCAAGGTCCCCAGCGCCACGGCCCAATGCGGCGGCAACCACCGGAAGCCGGCGCAGACCGCGCCGACAATGGAGAAGAACAGCAGGCCTGTGCGCAGGTTTTCGTTCGACCAGCGGAAGCCGCTCAGCCGCCGCGTAATCGGATAGTAAATGAAGCCATGCACCACGCAGTACCCTAAAAAGGCAATGCCCGCGCCCTTCAATCCGAAGGCGTGAATGAATCCCCAGGCCAGCGCAGCATATGTAACCGCGCAGGCCAATTCGCACCAGAAGAAGATGCCGCCCTTTCCCTTGGCCACTACGATGTAGCCCATGGGCCAGGTAACAACCTGCAACATGGCGCCCAGGCAGATCCAGCGCAACACCTCCACCGATGCGACAAACTTCGCCGTGTACAACAGGGTGACGATGGCGGGGCAGAAGGTCAGCGTAGCCAGAACGCCGGGACCGGCCAGCAGCAGGCCGATGCGCGCCTGCTGGTTCACCAGCCGGTTGCATACCTCGTTGACGGTTGCGGAAGCGGTCAGGCGCGGATAGAAATCGACCGTCATGGCGCGGATGATCAGCCCCACATACATCCCGCCCAGCGTCCAGGCCGATTGATACAGACCGGCCCCATTCAATCCCTCTTTGTGCAGGAGCAAGGCCCGCACCAGATACGCCAGCGCCGACTGCATCAGGTTGCTGAGCATCAGGACAATGCCCAGTTTGAGCAGCACGGAGGCTTCCGACCAAATCTGCGCGGCGTTCAGGTGGGTAGTCCGGACATCGATCTTGCGTCTGAACCACCAGGAACAGAGGAGCGATGACGCGGCGAGAATGACCAGCGAGGGGACCACGCCGTCCTGGCGAAAGACGTAGACCAATGGCAGGCTGATGAGCGTGGCAATAAAGTAGCCAAGGACCTTGGATTTGCTGAAATCGGCGATGTGCCGGAATCCCTCTATCAAGGCATCCTGGCCGTACGCAATCAATTGCAGAACAACGGCCAGAGAAAGCAGCGCCACCGCCATTCTGTGCTCTGGGCCGCCGAAGGTCAGAATGGAGATTTGCCGCGAAAACAGCATCATCGCGACCGCCCCCAGCAATCCCAGAGTGACCGAAGTGTATTCCAGCACCGTTGCCGTTTGCGTGACTCGATCCCGGTTGCCGCTGGCGACGGCCTGGGCGATCTGCCGCACCCCGCTGCTGCTTACGCCCAGACCGGCGATATCTTCGAACATGCCCTCGATCGATCCAAAGACGCTGAAAAGTCCAAAGCCATCCGGCCCCAGCAGATACGCCATCGCCTTGCCGCGCAGCAGGCGAAAGAGAATGAGAATCACCTGCGATCCCCCAACCAGATACGAAGACTTCAGTATCTGCCCGTAGGTTTCACGGTGCGCCGGGTTCTGGCCGTTCAAATGCGTAGCATCGGACAATGAGTTCTCACTCCCTGCGGATGGATCGGATGATAGATGATCGCGGTGCAGTTCTCCTCAGTTGTTCCTGTAGCATTCCAGAAAATGCTATAAGAATCCAGCATCGCTCCGCACGTGCATCCGGAAGGTCCGCTGGCAAAGCACCGGACGTTGTTGAGCGGACCCATCTACCGCAGCCTTCTCGCTCGGCGGAGCTGCGCGCCATTTGTGAAATGCCAGCCCAGCGAAGGGTAGGGCGTCAGGCGAGGCCGGCGCAGGGGAACTTCGACGATCGCCAACAGACAGACAAACCAAATGGGAATCAATGCGCGGAAACCCGCCTCGCTAAGGCTGTACATGACGCTGGCGCAGAGAAAGGCCAAGCGCAAACTGCCCAGCCTTGGGTTCAAGAGAAAACTCCGAACCACAGAACGATAGCCGGAGGCAATCATGCCGGCAAAGAAGATCAAGCCGATCCAGCCCAGGTTGATGTAGAGCTCCAGATATCCGTTGTGGGCCTGGTTGATGCCCCCATAGCCAATTTGATTCGCGACTCCCCGGATGCGGCTTCCCAGCCAGAAGCTGTCGAAGCCGGTGCCGATCAGGGGATCGGTGTGGAACGACAATACCGCCCTCCATATCTCGGTTCTCCCCGTCAAGGTTGGATTCCTGCCCAGCAGGCGCAGCAAGACGCCCGAGCTATCGAGAAGCACGGCAAAGACCGCCAGGCCGATCGCACCGCCAACCATCGAGTAGATATAACTTGATCGTCCTCCTACCCATCGCTGGACGGCCACCACCATGATCGTTGAGGAGAGCACCAGGCAAGCGAAAGAGGTCATGGAATTCGCCTTGAACAACAGCCACAGGGCAGTCAAAAGAACAACGCCTTGCACGAACAGACGGCCTCGTCTGCCTGGACGCCCGCGCTCCTCCCAATCTCTCAGTAAGGACCACAGCGTTCCCAGACCGAAGACCAGGCTGTTCATTCCCATCTCGTTTTTTTGTGTGGTTACGCCATGGAAGTAAATGGTGTGGTCGTCGAGATTGAGGGAACTGCCCAGTTCCGGGAAGACCAGGATCAAGAGCACGGAGAGCGGCAACAGGACGAGAGCTGCGTTGGATAAAACACGGCGAATCGCGGCCTCTGGATTCAGGTCTGTGAGCACGATCAGCACCATGACCAGGTCGCCGAACATCTTGATCCAATGCTTCAGTGCAACCTGCGGAAACCCCGACCAGGCGATGCTGACGGCACAGTAGGCGAAAAACAGAAGTAGCGCAGCGTTGCCGCGAAAGAAGGCGGCAAGCTGACGGAAGCGCCGGTTGAGAACCAGAACTCCGCAGAGGATCAGCACCCCGAAGATGGCCGCATCGAGCGGCGTACCCTCCAAATAACGTTCCTCCTGTGAAACTCCAGCGGGCTGTCCGAACCAAGCGGAAAAGCTCCGCGAGCCGGCAAGAAGAAGCCAAAAAAAGGGTATCCACAGGGCCTTGGAGGTCTTCTCTTTCTTCTCCCAATTGAGATATTGCAGCCACAGAATGGCTGCAACAAAGGCGGCAGTGGCAAATATGCGCATCATGGGCAGTGTCGGTTCGATCAGAAAAACAAGTGAATCTTCAGGCCAGTCTGAATCGCCGCAAATCAGTCGCGATTGTTTGAGCGGTTGCGCCCCGCATCCCCGCCGGAACAATAAACCAAAACAACCACAAGTTCAAGCGGACAATTCTAACCAGTCAGGTAGGGCTCCCGCAGCACCTCGATCCTGAAAAGAGCTATCAGCTTACCTAGATGAAAGCAGAAGCGGATCAATGTATCCATGAGCCGGTGCTGCCCCCCCAGCAGGGTAAATGGCAGCACCAGCAGATAAACAGGAATCGCAACGGCAGACTTGAGCACATCGCGTACGCCGAAGCCCGCCAGCATCGGCGACATCGCGCCCTGCACCAGGGACCGCTTTAAGTGATAGGAGCGCGTCCAGCGGGAGGGAGGAACCACCTCGAAGACCACCGCCTCGGCCGACCAGATGAAAGAGAAGCCCGCCGCGATCTTTCTTTGAAAGAAATCCTCGTCGCCGCATACCTTGAACTTCGGGCGAAATGGAAGAGTATCGCCGAGCACCACTTTCCGCCTGATCAAAACATTCGATGTGCGCGATTCCTTCCAATCGACGCGCATCCCGGTGGGATTGACCCTGAGATCGCAGATCTGGCACTTCAGCAACCAGCGGGGCGGCGTGTCATCGAAAAAGCGTGTAACCGGGCCCAGCACGCCGTCCGCGCCGTACTGATTACACTGCAGGAATAACGTCCCCAACCAACCCTCAGCGGGAAACTCGTCGTCGTCGATGAACGCCAGATACTCTCCTTCCGCCTTCGCGAGGACAGCGTTTCTGGCGTGCGAGATCCCCGGCCTCGGCTCCACGCAATACTCGATGGGCAGCGCCGATGTTGCCGTGAATTCCTCGATGACAGACCTTGCGGAGGCGGCGGCATCGTTGTCGGCCACGACAGCAGAATAGGTAAAGAGCCCGCCGGTAGATTGCTTCGCAACTTCGTTCAGCAGACGGCGCAGGTAAAGCGGGCGCTTGAAGGTGCAGATGCATACGCAGATGTGCGGCAACCCAGCCTGCGACGCCAATCCGGTGCTGTTCATCTTGTCGGAGTTCATCAGCCTATCCAATCCTCTCCTTGACGGAGACATCGTATCTTCGCGCAACGGCGATTGGTCCCAGGCAACGAGTCAGGCCGCCATCCAGCAGAAAGCGGTACTCTTCATCGTTGAATGGGTGAGTCATGACTTCGACTTTGCCTTGCTCAACCCGCGCAAAGATGCTTTCGAGTCTACACCGATCAATGGGCACCATGCTGAAAAAGTCATCGGTCATGGGATGTTTACGCGCCAGTATTCTGTTTTGCCAGGCGCGATAAGCGCGATTCAAGCAGCCCATCTCTCCCTTTAGGGAAGAGAAACTTCTGCGCACAACGACGCCCGCTGGAATGATCTTGGAGAAGACAATGTTGGCGCAGAGATGCATGTGGTGGTGACCGTCGATGCGCCTGGGCAGATGTCCATAGAGACGCCTGTACTCCTCGATCTGGGCTTCAGCAACGTAGCGGAAGGACGCGCTCAAGCCGGGATGATACAAGATCTGCGCCAATCGATTGGTGCGCAGAAAGCGTGTAATCTTCGTTTGCCGCTCCTGGAGCTGGGCGGGAATCTGCGGCGCTGAAAAGGGGGTGGTCAGATTGAGATGCAGGCCGGTGTCGACACCGTGTTCGACGGCCAGAGCAGCCGCTCTCTCCGAGTCTTCCATGAAGACCATGGCGCTCACCGAAGATACCGCTCCGGCAAGCACGCAAGCCAGCGTGCGATCGGTGATGAAAGAGTTGCTCCCCCAATCGTCTGCGTTGACGATGATGGTGCCTATGGCGGTTTGTATGTCTGAATTCAACTCTGCTCCTGTCCGGTTTTCGAAGATGCGCGAAGTCAACGCTTTTATCCTTACTCTTTTTTCATCGCAGCGGAGGCGGCTTGCGCCTGCCCGGCGGAGGAAAACAACGCCTTCAGCCGCTGCATTTGCTCGCGCCGGACAAAAGCCACAAACTCATCCGAGACCGGCCTCTCAACGTGGCTCAGCCAGCAGCGCAAATAGCCCGCGCCGATCGCCAATCCGCGCAGGATATAGGGTCTCTTGCTCATCTGATAGACAACGCGAAAAGCCTCCCAGAGAGGATGGTTGCCCAACTCATAGTCTCTACCGCCGATGGCGAACCGGGCCTGCAGCGCAGAATGCTCGGCGGTTCCCAAAGCACGATGATGCTGCGAGTGCATCTCGGTAAAGGTGCGCGTCTTCCAGCCTTTCATGCGTGCGCAGATCACGGCGATGGTGTCGTTGCCGCCGCTTTTCGTCCTGACAAAGCCGCCAATATCTTCCATGCAACGACGGCGAAAGAGCTGACAGGCGCCGGCAACATGCTCCAGGCTCACGTAGTGAAAATTGTAGGTCTCGTTGGTTGTATCGACATAGGGCGTGCCGACCACGCCCAACTGCGGGTATTCTACCAGCTTGCCGAGCAGAAAAGAGAAGTAGCCGCGGTCGAAGGTGATGTCCGCATCCAGATTGGCGACGACCTCATAAGGAAGATCGTCGAGCAGCGCCAGGCCGGCATGAAAGGCATCCGCCTTGCCGCTAAAGTGCCGCTCTGCGCGCTGCGGCATGCGCAGCAGTTGTATCCATGGGTACTCGGTCGCGTAGCGCTGGACGATCTCATCGGTCCCGTCCGTGGAGCCGTCGCTGACGATCACCCAGCGCAGCGGCAACACATCCTGCGCCACCATGGACTGGATGGTCATCTCAATCAGTTGCGCCTCGTCGCGCGCCGGCGTCACCACCACATAGGACGGAAGGCTGGGCATTGCGGGACCTCATTCGGGATGGGGTTCAACCGATCTCTTCATCCCCGCTTTACTTCTCGACAAAGGCCAGAATCTCGCTGGCCACGCGCGCCTGTTGCTGTTCGGTAAGGTGCGGGAAGATGGGCAACGAAACGATCTCGGAAGCCACACGAGTGGAAACGGGAAGATCCCCTGCCGAGTATTGCAGATATGCATAGGCCTTTTGCAGATGCAAAGGAATGGGGTAGTGAATGCCGGTGCCGATGGCCTTGGATTTCAAATGGCGTATCAGTCCATCGCGATCCTTGGCGCGCAGCACATAGAGGTGATAGACAGCGCGCGAAGTGCCCGCCTCAAACGGAAGTACGATCTCCTCGTGACCGGCAAGCAATCGGTTGTAGGCGTCCGCGCGTTGCCTGCGCTGCCGGTTCCACTCCGTCAGATGCGGCAGCTTGGCCAGCAGAAAGCCCGCTTGAATGGAGTCCATGCGTCCGTTGTAGCCTTCCACGCCGTGATGGTATTTCTGCGTCTGACCGTGATCGCGCAGCATCCTGACCCTGGCGGCCAGCGCCGCATCGTTGGTGGTCACCGCTCCCGCTTCACCGCAGGCGCCGAGATTCTTGCCGGGATAAAAGCTGAAGGCCGCGGCAAGGCCCATCGAGCCGGCCTTCATCCAGCGATTCCGATCCTGAGAAAAGTATTCGGCCCCGTGCGCCTGGCAGGCATCTTCGATCACCCTCAGGCCATACTCAGCGGCCAATCGAAGAATGGCGTCCATATCGGCAGTCTGTCCGTAAAGATGCACGGGCACAATGGCCGTGACCGGGCGGCCGCTGCGCCGCGCGATCAGCTTGCCCGCGGCATCGCGCTGGCACTGCGTTTCCAAAAACTCCCGCAACCGTTCCGGCGAGAGGTTATAGGTGCGCTCGTCGATGTCGACAAACTCCGGTATTGCGCCGGCCTGAGTGATGGATTCGGCGGTCGCGATGAAGGTATGGGGCACGGTGATCACGGCATCGCCGGATTGAACTCCGCTGGCCATCAGCGCAAAGCGCAGTGCGTCCGTGCCACTGCTCACGCCCACGCAATCGGAGCTATCGCAGAAGGCGGCGAACTGCCGTTCGAACTCTTCGAGCACGGGACCGCCGATGAAGCCGGATGTTTCAATGGCACGATGCAAGACCGCTGTCAGTTGCGGCTTGAGTTGCAGGTGAGGCGTAAGCAGATCGAGAAACGGAATGGGAGCGTCTTGCGCAGGTTCCGCGGCATCGCCTGGATCATCGAGGGAACGCAGCACGGCGGCTGGATTGCCGGCCACAATGCAACGATCCGGCACATCGGCGGTGACCACTGCGCCGGCGCCGACAATGGCGTTCTCACCGATAGTAACGTTGGCCAGAATGGTGGCACCGGAACCGATCGAAGCGCCCTTCTTCACCAGGGTGCGCTCGACCACCCAGTCGGCCTCGCCTTGCAAACTTCCTTCGCCGTTGGTGGCGCGTGGATAGGTGTCGTTGATAAAGGTCACGCCATGGCCCACGAAGACATTGTCTTCAATGGTCACGCCTTCGCAGATGAAGGTATGGCTGGATATTTTGCAGCGGCTTCCGATGCTGGCGTTCTTCTGGATTTCGACGAAGGCGCCGATTCTGGTTTCGTCGCCGATGGAGCATCCGTAGAGGTTGATGAACTTGGCCAGCCGGACGTTGAACCCCAGCCGGACGTCGCCGGCGATGCAGTTGAAGTCGCTCATAGATAGACCGGCGCCCCCCGTTGGGTCATCGATTCGGTGGCGGCTTCGAGCATTCTGACGATGCGCAGGCCGGCGCATCCGTCGTTGTGCGGATCCTGTCCGCTCTCGATGCATTGCATAAAGTAGGCCAGTTCCTCGTGCAGCGCCTCGACCTGCTTCACCTGCGGCGCCCACATATCGCCGGAGCGGTAGCTGACCAACAGCTTATACACGCCCTCCTGGTTATTAATAGCCACACCCTTGTCGTAGACCTTGATCTTCTCGTCGGCTTCCAGGTCGTTCCAGACCAACATGCGCTTATCGCCGCCGATGCGCGTGGTTCTGACCTTGACCGGGGAGAGCCAATTGACGCTGATGTGCGCAATCACCCGATCGGGGAAATGAATGGTCATGAATGCAATATCTTCGTGGCCGTTGAGATGGTTTTGCCCAGTGGCGACAATGGCCTCGGGCTTGGCCTTGACGAGGTAGTCCACAATGGAAAGGTCGTGCGGCGCCAGATCCCAGAGCACATTGATGTCGTGCTGAAAAAGACCAAGATTGACGCGGGTGGAATCGTAGTAAAACAGCTTGCCCAGAGTGCCTTCATCTACCATCTGATGAATCAGTCCCACCGCGCCGGTAAATAAAAAGGTATGGTCCACCATGATTTTGAGGTTCTTGCGCATGGCCAGTTCGATCAGTTCTTCCGCCTGAGTGGAGTTGGCGGTAAATGGCTTCTCGACGAAAACATGCTTGCCATTGAGCAGGGCGGCCTTGGCCAGTTCGTAGTGCGTCCAGACCGGAGTGACGATGGCGATCGCGTCGATTTGGGGCGAATTGAGCAACTGGTTTGCGTCTGAAACGACAGGAATAAAGGGATACGCCTTGAGGGCGCGCTGGCGCGCGGCGGGATCGATCTCCGCGATCATCGTCACCTGCGAACCCTCCAGCGAAACAAGGTTCCTGACGATGTTGGGTCCCCAATAGCCGTAGCCAATCACACCGAATTTCATAGCACTCTCACTGTTCAAGGACCTCGCGGTTAGCAGGCGCCCGAGCCTCTGATCACCGCGTGCGGAGTTCGCAGCAGAATCTTGATGTCCATCCATGGCGTCCAGGATGTAGCGTACTGCAAATCCAGCCGCACCATCTCATCAAACGGTATCCGGCTTCTCCCCGCCACTTGCCACAAGCCTGTGATGCCGGGCTTGGCCTCGAGAATGCGCCGCCGATGCCAGGGCTGATAGGCTGCGAGTTCATAAGGGATGGGAGGACGCGGGCCGACCAGCGACATCTCCCCCTTGAGAACATGAAGGAACTGGGGCAGTTCGTCCAGACTGGCGCGGCGCAAAAACCTGCCCACCGCCGTGATCCTTTTGTCGTTGGTGAGTTTGTAGATTCCCTCGCCGCCATCCGGGGTGGAATGCCGCTCGGCCCCACCTGCGATCAACTTCTCGACATACTCCCGATGCACGCTGGAATCGTTGCCGATATACATGGAGCGGAACTTCAAAAACGTAAAAGTCCGCCCGTACTGCCCCACCCGCTGCTGCCGGAAGAGGACCGGGCCCTTGGATGTAGCCTTGATGGCCAGCGCAATAAGCAGCAGGAGCGGGCTCAGACTGAACAGAACAAACATGCTGCCCAGCACATCGATCCATCGCTTGGCCCGGTATTTGAACTGTCCCTTTTGCTCGCGGTACGCCAGGTCGGGATAGAGGGCTGGGTTCATCGGCGTGTGCGAGACGCCGTTGTCCCAATCGTCGGGGAAAAAATGAGAATCGATCCGAACATCCTCGAGCCAATCGAGGCCCAGTTGCCTACGCATCAGGCCTTGCACGCGTTCCAGGATGATGGAGCGAATGGCGTCTCGATCGCCGGTAGGCAGACCGGTGAAGATCATGCCCAGCGTATCATGGTTCTTGTACCATCCGATGAGGTCGGTTTCGCGGCTGAAGGACAGAAGAATCGAAGCCAGGCGGTCGAGCAGGCCGGTCTTCTCTTCTGTTTCCGGCGCATTCTCGATCTTCACCAGCATCAGCAGGAAAGGGTCCCCGGTCCGTTCCGTTCTCTTGCGTTCGGTGGCGATCATGCGGTGAAAAGCGCGCTCGCCATAGATCTCCCTCTCCGCATCTGGAAGCGGTTCAAAGGGCCATCCGTTGGTCATCCGAGCCTCTTGCACCATCAACACCGTCAAAGCACACCTTCATAGCGAA
Organism: uncultured Occallatibacter sp.; assembly: GCA_964493705.1. Lineage (GTDB taxonomy): Bacteria > Acidobacteriota > Terriglobia > Terriglobales > Acidobacteriaceae > Telmatobacter. The sequence goes on along the minus strand of CAZBPD010000006.1, from coordinate 51,094 downwards.
GATCGAACATTTGCGTTCCTGTTGGCAATCGGAATCGCGGCTTCCGCATCCGCCTGGTAACAGACTGTAACTCGAAACGGAACGAAGCCCCGCAATCCGTCGTGGCATTGCTCAACCCCGCCGCAAACGGCATCCCCCTCCGCACGCTCGCAGAGCGAAGGGAAGGGGATGCGTGAGCAGCAGGTTTCGACGCTTGGGCCCGCCCCCGGCATTGCTTCCGCCGCCGGGAACCAAGCTCACCTTCTCGATTGTCGATTTCAACAGCCCCATCGGGCACTGCGCAATCACCCGAAGGTGCTAACTGAAGGACAAATGGGTCATGGATAGATGCCGCGAATCTGCACCGCTTCGGCCACACGGCCGATGCCCAGCATATTCGCGGCTGTCCTCATGCAGACCTTGTGCTCCAGGTGCAGTTTGAGAACATCGCGGAAGGCGGTCTTCATCACCCGCTCCAAGCGGTTGTAGACATCCTGTGCATCCCAGAAGAGGTGCGACTCGTCTTGCACCCATTCAAAGTAGGAGACGGTCACGCCGCCGGCGTTGCAAAGAATATCGGGAATCACAAAGGTCCCCTTGCTCTCCAGAATTCGATCCGCGGCCGGAGTGACCGGGCCGTTGGCCGCTTCGGCGACGATGCGGGCGCACACACGGGGCGCATTTTCGGCCAGAATCGTGTTCTCCAACGCCGCCGGAACCAGAATCTCGCACTCCAGAGCGAGCAACTCGGCAGGCGCGATGGCCTCGGCCTCGGGAAATCCCTCGACGCGCCCGGTGAGCGCCTTCATGTGCATCAGTTCGGGAATATTCAAGCCGTTGCGATTGTAAACACAGCCGGTCGAGTCGCTCACCGCGATGACCCTGGCGCCGGCCTCGTGCAGCAACTGCGCGGCGATGGAGCCGGCGTTGCCGAAGCCCTGCACCACCACACGCGCGCCCTTCAACGCGATATGAAGATGCTCGCAGGCGCAGCCAATGGTGTTGAAGACTCCGCGGCCGGTGGCCTCGTTGCGCCCCAGCGATCCGCCCAGGCTGATCGGCTTGCCGGTGACCACGCCGGGGATGGGAAAGCCCTTGGTCATGCTGTAGGTGTCCATGATCCAGGCCATGGTCTGGGAGTTGGTATAGACATCGGGCGCGGGAATATCCTGCTGCGGCCCGATCAGCGGCAGTATGGCGCTGGTGTAGCGGCGGGTCATGCGCTCCAACTCGCTTTGCGACATGTGCTTGGGGTCGCAGGTGACGCCGCCCTTTGCGCCGCCAAAGGGAATGTTTACGACCGCGCACTTCCAGGTCATCCACATGGCCAGCGCCTTCACTTCGTCGAGCGTGACCTGGGGGTGGTAGCGAATCCCGCCCTTGGCGGGGCCGCGCACCGAGCTGTGCTGCACCCGATAGGCTTCAAAGCGGCGGATATGTCCGTCGTCCATGCGCACGGGAACGGTGACCGTCAGAATGCGCTCGGGATACTTGATCATCTCCCGCACATCCTGGTTCAGTTCCAATGCGTCCGCTGCCGCCTCGAAGTTCTCCAGCGCCAGCTCGTAGGCATTCTCAGGGAGAGTTGCCGTCAGCATCGTCTTTCCTCCTTCGGCTGCGCCTTCCGGCCAAGCGGCCTCGTCCCCCAATTGATCGGGGGAAGAAGCCGCGGCACATCCCTAGAGTTGGAAGCCGGCGCGATCAGCCGTTGACACAAACCTCTTCACAGACCTCTCGATAGAGGGCGCGGCCCCGTTCGATGGCCCGTTCGTCCAGTTCGATCCAGCGCTGCTGCTTGACCAGGCGGCGCAGAGCGGCGTCGAGGCTGGCCTGGGGCAAAGCCCCGGTGCACTCCAGCAGCGCGCCCAGCATCACCATGTTGCAGGCGCGCGCATCGCCGAGCTGGTCGGCGGCATCGGTAAAGGGCGCAGCCAGCACCTGCACCCCCGCGGGGATGCAATCGGGCGCTTCGCCGTTGTAGAAGATCCATCCGCCGGGACGCACCTGCGCGGCAAACTTGCGCAGCGAGGGCTCATTCATGGCCACCAGCAAATTGGGCTGGGTCACCATGGGCGAATCGATGCTCTTGCGCGAGAGGCGCACGTGGCAATTCGAGGTGCCGGAGCGGATCTCGGGCCCATAAGAAGGCAGCCAGGAGACCTCCAGCCCTGCATCCAGCCCGGCTTCGGCCAGCATCTCGCCCATCAGCAGCACGCCCTGACCGCCAAAGCCGGCCACACGCACGTGCAGATCCACATCCTCGGCTTCTCCTGCGCCCGAATGGCCCTCGGGCAGATCCGCATCGGCTACGCCCAGAATCTGCGGGATCTCGGCGAGCGTTGGCGCGGGGGCGTTGGGCGCACGCGCCTCGCGCTCCTTGCTGCGGTCGCAGAAGACGCCCAGCGGGAAGGTCTTCTCCATCACGTCCTTGACCCAATGCTGGGCATTGACCGGCGAGAGCTTCCAGATCGTCGGGCAGGGCGACAGGACCTCGATCAGCGAAAAGCCCAGGCCCTTGACCTGGTTTTCGACTGCCCGCTTCACCGTGCGGTGCGCCTGCGCGATCTGCTTGTTGTCGCCCAGACCCACGCGAGCGATGAAGACTGGCGCTTCCAGCGTGCTGAGCAATTCGCTCACGTGCAGCGGATAGCCCTCGTTGGCGGCGGTGCGTCCGCCGGGGGTGGTGTTGCTCTTCATGCCCAGCAGCGTGGTGGGCGCAGCCTGGCCGCCGGTCATGCTGTAGATGGCGTTGTTGATGAAGATCACGGTGATGTTCTCGCCGCGATTGGCGGCGTGCAGAATCTCCGCCGCGCCGATGGCCGCCAGATCGCCGTCGCCCTGGTAGCTGATGACGATGCTCTGTGGATGGCTGCGCTTGATCGCCGTGGCCACCGCCGGAGCGCGCCCATGCGCCGCCTGCACGTTGCCCACATCGAAATAGTTGTAGGTGAAGACCCCGCATCCCACCGGGCCGACCATGATGGTGCGGTCCTGAATACCGAGTTCATCGATGGCCCTGGCCAGCATCTTGTGAGCGATGCCGTGGCCGCAGCCGGGGCAGAAATGCGTCTGATGCTGCAATTCCTTCTTGCGGTCGAAACGATCGTAAAAGGACTTGGCCCGGCCGTGCGCCACCGTGTATTCATTTTCGTCGATGCAATGCAATTCGCTAGACATGGGCCATCTGCTCCTCTTCCGGCTGCGCTTCGAGCGACTGCGCAAACCTGCGGCGCACCAACTCCAACACCTCGGCGTGCGAGGGCACATTGCCGCCCACGCGCCCATAAAACTCCACCGGCCGCGCCCCGTTCAGCGCCAGCCGCACATCTTCGATCATCTGCCCCATGCTCATCTCCACATCGATGAACAAACGGGCGGTTTTGGCCAGCCTTTGCAGGTGTTTTCTGGGAAACGGAAAGAGCGTGATGGGCCGCAATACGCCCACTTTGAGTCCCTCGCCGCGCGCCTCTGCCGCCACCGCCTTGAGAATGCGGCCGATGATGCCGTAGCCCACCAGCACCATCTCCGCGTCTTCGGTGCGGTACTCTTCGGCGCGGGTCTCTTCGCGCTCGGCCCGGCGGTACTTGGCTTCGAGGTGATGCAGATGGGCCTCCATCTCATCGGCCTCCAGATGCAGAGAGCTGATGAGGTTGCCGCGCGTCTCCCGGACCCCGGTAACGGCCCAATCGGGTGGCGGCGGCAGGATGGCGGTCTGAGTAAACTCGACCGGCTCCATCATCTGGCCGACAAAGCCATCGGCCAGCAGATAGACGGGAGTGCGATAGCGGTCGGCCAATTCAAAGGCCAGCGCGGTCAGGTCGGCCATCTCCTGGGCTGAGTCGGGGGCCAGCACGATGACCCGATAGCTGCCGTGGCCGCCGCCCTTGACCACCTGAAAGTAATCGCTCTGCTCGGCGCTGATGGTCCCCAGACCAGGCCCGCCGCGAGTGATGTCGGCGATGACGCAGGGCAACTCCGCGCCGGCCATGTAGCTGACGCCCTCTTGCATCAGGCTGATGCCGGGGCCGCTCGAGGCCGTCATGGCCCGCACTCCCGCCGCTGCCGCGCCGTAAAGCATATTGATCGCCGCGACCTCGCTCTCGGCCTGCAAGAAGACGCCGCCGGCGCGCGGCATATCCGCCGCCGCGGCCTCGGCGATCTCGCTGGCCGGGGTGATGGGGTAGCCGTAGAAGGCGCGGCAGCCGGCCAGAATGGCGCTCTTCACAATGGCTTCGTTGCCCTTCATCAGTTGCTTGCGCATGGGGCCGCTCCTTCTGCCACGACGTTCGCGCCGGCCGCCGGCTGCTTCACCGCTTGATAGACGGTAATCGCCCCCGGCTCCGGGCAGGCCATGGCGCAGATGCCGCAGGCGGTGCAGCCCTTGCCCAGGTACTCCGCCGTGCGATAGCCGTAGTGGTTGAGCCGCTCGCTCAAGCGCAGCAAGTGCTGCGGACAGGCCTCGATGCACAGCCCGCAGCCCTTGCATTCATTGAGATCGACCTCGAGATTGCCCCGGTCGCGCTTTTCCGTATCCATCCCGCGTACTCCTCTCCAGCTTCCTCCGTTGCACCATCCACCCCGCCGAAAAGCGCTGTAGCAAAAGCACTGTAACAGGGCACGACTTCAGTCGTGCCGATTACAGCCCAATCAGAATCTCGGCTTTAGCCGCTGCGGTATCACAAACAACCGAAAACTGAAAACAAATTGAGCAGGGGCTAAAGCCCAAACTCTTTTTGCTCCATTTGCGGCACGGCTAAAGCCATGCCCTGTTACAAAGCACCTGACGTGCCGGAAAAAAGCCCGATCTCTCCAGTCGTGCTTAAACCAGCATCGCTGTCTTGTGCGCCGGCTCCAGATAATGCGAGCGCAGGGCGAAATCTTCCAACCCCTGCTGGTAGCGCGGATCGGCGATGGCGATCAGCGCCTCGGCCCGCTCGCGCAGCGTCTTGCCGTGCAAATACGCAATACCGTGCTCAGTAACAACGTAATGCACGTCGGCCCGAGACGTCACTACGCCCGCTCCCGGCTCCAGCACCGGCACGATGCGCGAGACGGTTTCATGCATGGCCGTCGCCGGCAGAGCGATGATCGGCACCCCGCCCTTGGAGCGCGCCGCGCCGCGAATGAAGTCGATCTGCCCGCCGAAGCCGCTGAAGGGCCGCACTCCCAGCGAATCCGCGCAGACCTGCCCGGTGAGATCGATCTGCAGCGCCGAGTTGATGGCCACCATGCGATCGTTCTGCGCCACCACAAAGGGGTCGTTGGTATAGGAGATGGGCCGGAACTCGAAGCTGGAGTTGTCGGCGATGAAGTCGAAGAGCCGCTGCGAGCCCAGCACAAACGACAGCACCGCCTTGCCGTGGTGCAGCGACTTGCGCTGACCGTTGATGACCCCGGACTCCATCAGATCGACCACCCCGTCGGGGACCATCTCGGTGTGAATGCCCAGGTCGCGCTTGCCCTCCAGGCAATGCAGCACCGCCTCGCTGATGCCGCCGATGCCGGTCTGCAAGGTTGCGCCATCGGGAATCAGCTTGGCCACATTGCGCGCCGCGCGGCGATGCAACTCCGTCACCGGCTCCTTGGGAAGCTCCAGCAGCGGCCGGTCGGTCTCCACCAGGGCATCGATGCGGCTGATGTGAAGGCTGGTCTCGCCATGCGTTCGCGGCATCTGCCGGTTGACCTCGGCGATGAGGATTTTGGCGCAGCGCGCCAGGGTGATGGTGCAATCCACCGTCGTTCCCAGACTGACAAAGCCGTGCGCATCGGGCGGGGAGACCTGCAGGAGGATCACATCGAGCGTGAGCGCCCCGCTCAGAAACAGGTCTTCGATCTCGCTGAGAAAGATGGGAGTGTAATCGGCCCGCCCCGCGCCCACCGCGGCGCGCACATTCTCGCCCAGAAACATGCCGCGATGGCGAAAGACGCCGGCAAACTCCGGCCGGGTGTAGGCCGCTTCGCCCAGCGTCTTCATATGCACGATCTCGACCTCGTGCAACTCAGGTGCCCGCGCCACCAGTGCGTCCAAAAGCACGGAAGGAGTTGCGCAGCCGGACTGAATCCACACCCGGTCGCCGGAGTGAACCGCCCGTAGCGCCTCGTCGGCGCTCATCAGTTTGGCCCGATACTCGTTGGCCCGATACTCGTTGCCTTGGGTCATCGCCGACCGCCTCCCGGTCGGCGCATTTCCCGCACGCCGCTCCCCGTCCACAACCCGTGCTTGCGATTCGTCCACACAAAGCCAGCCTTTTGGAATCGACGCATTTTTCTCGAAACCCGAGAAATCGTAGGCCGGGAAGAAATGGGCCGCCGTGACGCGCATCACCGAGCGCAATGGGCCACAGCGATCCGCAAGAATCGTGCAAGCCTCATCGAAGATCGCGCCATCATCGCACGATTCGTGCATTCTATTGAGCGATTCTGGATGCGCAATCGCACCGAAATCCAGACCGGCGCATGAATCTCGCCTGCCTCTGGGAGCAGCGGCCTTGAAAGGGGACGGCTTCAAGCCTGCCCTGAGCGTTAGCGAGTCGCTCCCGTAGGGAGCGGTAGAGAATAGCCCAGGGTGAAACCCTGGGTAGGATTCGCAACGAAAGGACTCCGCCCTGGAGGGGCGGATCGAATCATGGCCGGTTGGCTGCCTGCCTCGCATTTATGCTTCTTCCCGCCCCGACGGGGCGGGGACTCCTTGGGCAAACGCTCTCCCAGGGTTTCACCCTGGGCTATTCTCGCCTCCTCCCTCCGGGAGGGATTTGCCCCGCCTGCGCACGAGACTATCCCCAGCACGGGCCTATCCCCAGACAAAGCGCGGATCATATGCAATCCCCTGCTTCTTCAAGATGGCCAGGAACTCCGCTTGGAAATCCCGCTTGCGATGATGTTCAATCTGATTGGCGATGTAGGCTGCGGTCGTTTCGATCTGCGCGCTTCCGATGGAGAACGCGCCGTAGCCCTCCTGCCAGGCGAAGTCCGGCATTGCGCAATCCTCGTGCATCCAATGAGACGAGGAACTCTTGATCTCGCGCATGGCCGTGGCGACCGCCATCGTGGACGGCAGAGAGAGCAGGAGGTGCACATGGTCGTCCATGCCTCCGACTTCGAGGGCCTTGATTTCAAGTCCGCGCGCGATGCCTCCCATGTAGGCCCAAAGGCGTCCCTGAAGATCCGGCGCGATCATCTTGCGCCGCTCCTTGGTGGAGAAGACGCAGTGGTAGAGCGAGGAACAATAGGTGTGCGGCATACTCAACATCCTACAGCAGGTTCTCGCCACAGGCGCCAGAACCCCCTACGTTCCGCCCCGACGGGGCGGGGACTCCTTGGGCGAACGCTCTCCCAGGGTTTCACCCTGGGCTATTCTCTGCTCCTCCCTCCGGGAGGAACCTGCCACGCCTCCGCACGAGCCAATCCCCAAACAAAGCGCAGATCATATGCAACACCCTGCTTCTTCAAGATGGCCAGACAAAGTCCATCGGCGCCATTGGGCAGCTCCCGTAGGGATTGGCAGAAAATCGACACCATTGGGTAGCTCCCGTAGGGAGCGGTAGAGAATAGCCCAGGGTGAAACCCTGGGAAGCCATTCGTCCCGAGATCCCCCCGCCCTGGAGGGGCGGATCGAAGGCCGATTTATGATCGGACGGCAGTGGCGATGTGGGCCCGCCTTCTAATGAACCGATAAGGGAAGTAGACCCAATACTCTCACGAGTATAAAGTACCCGGCTACCGTTAACACCCCCGCGATGATGCCCAGTGCGGCACAAATGAAGGCAATCACCTTCTGCCAAGTGCCCATTGCTTGTTCCCAGAGGAGCGAATACCTCAAGGCTGTAGCCATGCCTGGGAGCTTCAAATAGTTGTGAAGCAAGCAAAAGAAAAAAGACGAAGCGAACAGATAACACCCAACTAGAATTTGCTGCCGCAATCCAGTATCGAGTGTCAGCGGATGTTGAGATGTGAGCAGCGCTGTGCTACCTACAGTGATGATTAATGAAAGCGTGCCAGCATTCACAAGTAACAATCTGTCGAAGAATGCGGTTGTGGCTTTATGTGTTTCGAGAATCAGCATGTCTAAACGTTGTTCGCTGAAGCCCTCAGGTGCTGGCATATAGTGCCTCCTGCTTGGTGACTTGAAGCAACGATACCATAACCCATCCCGTGCCGGTCTTCACTGTGCTAATCAGTTCCGGTCTGGTTCTTCAGTGGCCATGTGTCAGGTGCTAGGTTTCGATTCTGAGAGCTGAGATTGTACGAACTCCTCCCAGCTATGGATTACTCCCGAAACAGGCCGCAGGGTCCAGGAATCGGATTCTCCCCGGTTTGCCGGCAAACCGCAAGTTGCCTTCCAGTCAACAAGGCCATTTTGTGCCGGAGCTTGCGCCCCGGCACAAATCGCCTACTGCTCCAGAACGCGGTCGACGGTCTGAATGTCCACCAACCCGCGGCAGCCGTAGAGCGCTTCGAGCACCGCACCGGTCGGGTAGCGCCGTCGCAGTTCGGCCACTTTGTCCGTGCCGCAGCGGTATGCGGGCAGATACATGCGGCCCAGCAGCGGATGCCGTCCCCAGGCGCCGCTGAGCTTGTCGGCGCGCTCCTCGGTGACCAGGAAGTCGCGGCGCAGCGCGGTTGCCACTTCGTTCTTGGGCTTGCCCTCGCCCCAGGTCAAATAGGAGGACTGATTCTTGGCGTCGTCCTGCAACAGGGCCAGCAGCACGCCGATCTGCAAATCTTCATCCGGCAACTGCTCGACTTCGGTGACCCCATGGGCAATGAGAATGGCGTTGTTGGCGATGCCCTCGAAGAGCGTGGCCGCCCGTGTATTCATGGTCAGCACCGAGGCCTCGAAGCCGATCAGGCCGCGATGATAGAGGTTCTGCAAGTAGGCAAAAGTGGTCACGTGGCCCGGAACCACCTCGTGGCTGACCAGTTGCTCGAACTCCGGATAGGAGATCCTCAGCGAGGCGTTGATCTCGTAGCTGGCCTCGTACTGCGGGCTGCCGTCGGCGTTGCGGGCGCGGCCGATGTAATTCATCGAACCAGAGAACCAGGCGTCCTTGATGGGCAGAAAGTCGATGTTGGCGCGCGGCACGGCGGCAAGTTCGGCGGGCAGATGCGGCAGCAGGTTTTTGGCGCTCAGATTGTCGTAGTGGGCGATCACCGCTGCGCCCAGCGCCCGCACCGAAGCCATGGGGATAAAGCGATCGCGCCGCCAACCGTCGACAGCATCCAACAGGCTTGCGCCCTGCGGCAAATACCCGGCGCGGCCCAGCAGTTCGCTGACCCGTTCGCGCTTGGCCTGCGGCTGGCTGGGCTCGGGCGCCTTGCCGGTGGAAGCCTCGACAGAGCGCGCATACGGCACCGGATCGCCCTTACCCAAGACTTCGAGAGCCAGATCGAACATGGCCTCAACGCAAATCGCCAGCCCTTCGAGAACCTCCTGACGCAGACCGCCGATGGCCGTCGCCTCCTTGCGCAATCCGGCCACTGCCGCGGGCAGATTGACGGCGCGCAAGTACTCGTCGGCATCCGCGGCCACATCCTTGCCGGTGACGCCGCCCGCCGCGCGCAGCTTGGCCGCCGCCGCATGGGTGTAGGCCGCGGGTAGCGGCTCATCGCTGAACCACGAGTCGGCGATAAAGCGCCCCGTCCCCGAGGCGCACATCACGTCTCCGCCCCACAACGTATCGATCGCCAAAACCGCGTCTGCTACATGCTTTGAAACCTGATCCATCACGCCTCCTTTTCCCACCCGACAATTCTGGTCAATGCTCTCTTCGCGTCAGGGCACGACTTCAGTCGTGCCACGGATGCGCTATAAAAATCTGGGCTTCAGCCCCTGAACTAATCCCATTTCGACAAACTACCTTTCTCCGCGGCTAAAGCCGGAAAGTCAGGATGATCGTCCTTCGGCACGACTGAAGTCGTGCCCTGACGCGCCGGTTTCTAACCCATCTTTTCCTTTTCCTTCTTCATCGCCCCCAACCACACATAGAGACAGAGTCCCACAAAGAGCAGCGCCGAGACCGACTGCGAGATGGGATCAATGGCGTAGAACGGTGTGCGGACCAGGTCTTCATGGAACCACCCGAACAAGCGCAGCGCTGCGCCGAAGACTCCGCCCAGCGCCCCGCCCGCCATGAGTCCCGAGGCGAGAATCACGCCCCGTTCGCGGATCTTGCTGCCCTGCTCACCCGGCGTCTTCTCCGCCTTGCGGTTGATCAGATGGGAGAGAAAGCCGCCGGCCAGAATCGGCGAGGTCAGCCCCAGCGGCAGATACATGCCCAGCGCAAAAACCATCGAGGATTTGCCCAGCATCTCCAGCACCAGCGTCATGCAGGCGCCGATGCCGAAAAGAATATACGCCACCGGCTGGCGGCTCAAGAAGCCCACCACCAGCGCCTTGATGATGCTGGCTTGCGGCGCGGCCAGCACCTGGCGGGTGTCACCCACCGCCGCTTCGCCAAATTGAAAGGTCTGGGCCAACAGAATGATGGTCAATCCGGCGGTGATGGCTGCCGCCGCCACGCCCAGCAGCTTGACCTTCTGTTGCGCCGAGGGCGTCGAACCCAGCCAGTAGCCGATCTTCAAATCGGTAATGAACTGCCCGGAGACGCACAGCGCGGTGCAGACCATGCCGGCAATAGCCATGACGAAGAACATGCCGGTCGTTCCGCTGAGGCCGAAGTTCAGCAGGACAACCGAAGTCACAATCACCGTCAGCATGGTCATGCCCGAGGCGGGATTGTTGGCCGTGGTGGCGATGGCGTTGGCCGCTACAGAAGTAAAGAAAAAGCTGAAGAGCAGGGTCAGCGCCAGGCCCACCAGCAGCACCGTCCAACTCACCTGCAAGCGCCCGAAGAAAACCGCCGTGGCCAGCGAGGCCAGCACCACGCCCAGCAGCATGGAGATCAGCGGCACATCGCGGTCGGTGCGCGCCTCGTTTGGCGTTTCGCCGTGGCGGAAGGCCTTGAGCGCAATGCCGAAAGATCCCGCGACGATTTTGGCCGACTTGAGAATCCCCACGATCCCCGCCGTGGCGATGGCCCCCACGCCGATGAAGCGGACGTAGTTCCTATAGATCTCCAGCGCCGTCATGTGCGAGATGGGAATCGTCGCCGGGTAGACGGCAATGTCGATGTGGCTGCCCACAAACCAGATCGCCGGAACCAGCACGAAGTTGGTGAGAATGCCGCCGGCGCAGAAGACCAGCGCGGTGCGCAGTCCCATCACGTAGCCCAGGCCGAGGATGAAGCCCACCGCGTCGAAGTTGAAGACCATGCGACCGCGCTCGGCCAGCGCGCGCATCGGCGGCAGGAACTGGAAGTCCAGGTACTCCTTCCAGGTGTGGAAGGTGGTGGTCAGAAAGTCGTAAACAGCGGCCAAAACCGTAGCCTGAATCAGCAGCTTGGCCTGCGAGCCGCCCTTTTCTCCAGTGACCAGCACCTCGGTGATGGCGGTGGCTTCGGGGAAGGGCAGTAGGCCGTGGGTATCGCGCACAAAGTAGCGCCGCAGCGGGATGAGGAAGAGAACGCCCAGGCAGCCCCCGGCCAGGCAGATGAAGATGGTCTGCACCGGGTGCGGATCGAGGTGCAGGATGTAGAGCGCGGGCAGGGTGAAGACCGCGCCCGCAACAACCGCGCCCGAAGCGCCGCCGATGCCGGTAATAATGACGTTTTCCAGCAGGCTCGACCGCCGCTTGTAGAGCCGCGCCAGTCCGATAGCCAGAATGGAGATGGGAATCGCCGCCTCCATCCCCTGGCCCACCTTCAGCGCCGAATAGGCCGAGGCCACGGAAAAGATCACGCAGAAGACCAGTCCCCAGACGATGGAGCGCACGGTCATCTCCGGTTGTTTCATTTCGGCGGGGACGGTGGGCGTGTAGCTCTCGCCCGGTTCGAGCATCCGGTAGGCGTTCTCCGGCAGCGACTTCGATTCCAACTCACTCATTGCTTGCAGATCTCCTCGAGGGCGGCAAACCGGGGCGCAAACCGCGTTGCGCCGCCAGCGGCAACCTGCCCAAGCCGGGCAGACGATCGCTGCACGGCCCAGCATGAACCATACATCCAAGCCCAGCCGGGGAGTCAAATCGGCAGGAGTTTGTCCTTGTCGAGAATTCTTTGGTCTGGTATGCCGGCATTCCCGATGCCGGTCCGATCAGCGGCTGGGAGCCTGAATCACGGTGTTTTCCAGCGTTCCTATGGGGTCGATGGCGATGCGAATCCGGTCTCCGCTGGCCAGCGTGAACGAGTCCGGGGGAACGATGCCGGTGCCGGTCATGAGAAATGCGCCGCTGGGGAAGCTGTTGTCGCGGAAGAGATACTCGACCAGCGTGAGGGGATCGCGCTTCAACTCGGCCAGGGTGGTGGAACCGGAAAACTCGGGGACGGATTGGCGCACAATCTCCACGCGAATGGGCGTCGAGGCGGGCAGCGGTTCAGAACTGATCAAAACGCAGGGGCCCAGGGCGCAACTGCCGTCATAGACCTTGGCCTGAGGAAGATAGAGCGGGTTTTCCGCTTCAATATCCCGCGAGCTCATGTCGTTGCCAGCGGTGTAGCCAACGATCTGGCCGCGATGGTTGATGAGCAGGGTGAGTTCCGGCTCGGGAACCGACCACTTGGCATCGGCGCGGATGCGCACGTTTTCTCCATGCCCAACGACGCGGCCCGGCGAGGCCTTGAAGAAGAGCTCGGGGCGTTCGGCGGAATAGACGCGATCGTAGAAGTTGCCTCCGCCGGCGCTCATCGACTCCTCGATGCGCGCGGTGCGGCTGCGGTAATAGGTGACACCCGCGGCCCACACCTCCTGGCTGCCGATGGGGGCCAGAATCCGCGCCTGGGCGAAATCGGTCGCTGGCTGGCCCGCTTGGACGATGGAAAGAAGGTAGCCATGCAAATCTTCGTGGGTAACCAGCGCGTCCCAGTTCTCCAGGGCTACGCGGTAGAAATTGCCCGCCTCTTCCACATACGAACCATTGCCGGTGCGGTATAGCTTCATGGGTGCTCCTCCAGGCGAGAGATGATTTTGTCCACGTCGTAGACGCAGCCTCCCCAGACACCGCCGCTGGCCTGCACCAGCGCCGCCCAGAGGCGCGTGTCCTCGGGCAGTTGGGGATGGGGCCGCAGATCCGCACGCGGCGAACGTGCGGCCAGCAGCAGCGCGCCCTGCTCCGCGCCGAATATATTTTGCGCATCTCCCACCAGATGCAGAGAGCCCGTGAGGGCGTTGCGATCGATCACAATTTCGATCTGATCGCCCTCCAGCACCTTGCCGATGGCTCCGCCGGCCAGCGCCTCGGGAGTGATATGGCCGATGCAGGCGCCGGTGGAGACGCCGCTGAAGCGCGCATCGGTCAGCACCGCCACGTGCTTGCAGTGGGGGAGCTGCTTGAGCGCCGCGGTGATCTGGTAGATCTCTTGCATGCCCGCGCCCGCGGGCCCGCCGCAGATGAGCACGATGACGTCGCCCTGGGCGATCTGTCCGCTCTTGATGGCATCGATCGCCGCAGCCTCGGTGATGAAGACGCGTGCCGGGCCCAGATGCCGGTAGAGATTGTTCTCGTCCACCAGCGAAGGGTCGATGGCCGTGCTCTTGATGACCGAACCCTCGGGCGCGAGATTGCCCATGGGGAAGCAGATGGTCGAAGTCAGCCCGCGCGACCGGGCGCGATCGGGCGACAGAATCACATCGCCGGGATCGATGCCGTCCTGGTCTTGAAGCGACCGGCGCAGCGCCTGGCGTCTCGGGCTCTGCTGCCACCAATCGAGCGAGGCGTCCAGCGTCTCTCCGGTGACCGTTCGGACGCTGGTGTCGAGCAGCCCGGCGGCGCGCAGGTGCAGCATGGTCTCGGGCACGCCGCCGGCCAGAAAGACCTGTACGGTGGCGAAGTTGCCCGGCCCGTTGGGAAGCGCATCCACCAATCGCGGCGTTTGGCGATTGACCTCGGCCCAGTCCGCCGCCGTGGGGCGGGGCAGTTTGGCCGCGTGGGCGATGGCGGGAAGATGCAGCAGCAGGTTGGTCGATCCCCCGAAGGCGGCATGAAGCACCATGGCGTTGTGGACCGCGGCCTGAGTCAGGATCTGGTCGGCGCCGATGCCCAATTGATGCAGGCGAACCATGGCGCGGCCCGAGCGCCGTGCCGCGTCCAGCCAGACGGGATGGCCGGAGGGCGCCAGCGCGGTGTGGGGCAGGGCCAGTCCCAGCGCCTCGGCGATCACCTGGGCGGTTGCCGCTGTGCCCAGAAACTGGCAGCCGCCGCCCGGCGAAGCGCAGGCCCGGCAGCCCACCTCGGCGGCATATTCCAGAGTGATTTGATGCTGGGCGAAGCGCGCGCCGATGGTCTGCACCTTGCCGGCATCCTCGCCTGCCTGCGGCAGCAGCGTCACGCCGCCGGGAACCAGAATCGAGGGGAGCTTGCCCGACGAAGCCAGCGCCATCATCATGGCCGGCAGGCCCTTGTCGCAGGTGGCAATGCCGATGACTCCCTTGCCGGTGGGCAGCGAACGCATCAGCCGGCGCAGGACGATGGCCGCATCGTTGCGAAAGGGGAGCGAGTCCAACATGCCCGTCGTGCCCTGCGTGCGCCCGTCGCAAGGGTCGGTGCAGGCGCCGGCGAAGGGAATGGCGCGCAGCGCCTTTAGCTCCCGCGCTGCCTCGGCCACCAGCAGGCCGACCTCCCAGTGCCCGGTATGAAAGCCGAGGGCAATGGCCTCACCGCTTTCGGCGCGCAGGCCGCCATGGGTGCTGAGGATTAAAAACTCGGGATCGAGGAGGCGATCCGGCGCCCAGCCCATGCCGGCATTCTGACTCAAACCAAAGAGGTTACCAGAGGGCTCGGTGAGCAGCATCTCCGCCGAGAGGGGCAGACGGCCGGCGGGACCGGCGGCGTGCGTGGCGACGCTCAGCAGAGATTCGTCCGCGGTTTCCAGCACCGAATTGAGCAAGAGGGGGGCGATGGGCAGACTCCATTTTTTCAAATTCAAGCGCAGGTGGATTTTATCCGATCTCGCTAGCGATGAGTGGGGTTTGGGCGCGAACAGCAGGGCTATCGCATTTGAAATCCCGCATAAAACGGGAATCCAGGTTTCAAGAACACTCGGGAAAAGGCTTTGTAACTAAAGCGATTCCAGAGTTGGTGTACGGAAGAACCATGGAGTTAAGCCGGCGCGAACCTCAGCGAGTGACGGCCTGGCAGAAAGTTCGCAAGGCATAGCCATTCTGGAATCGCTCCAGTCGTACCCTTTCAAAACCTATTCTTGCTCCAAGCTCATGAGTCTCATGCAATTGCCCTGGTAACGGTTCGCTCTCCGCTGCCTTCCAGGCGCTACAATTTCCCTATGAGCTTCCCTGAAAACCGGATGCGCCGTCTGCGGCGCAGCGAATCCCTGCGGGCGCTGGTGCGCGAGACCAGCGTTGCGCCCGGCGACCTGATCTATCCGCTCTTCATCTGTCCCGGCGAGGGTGTGCGCCGCGAGATCGGCTCCATGCCGGGGGTCTTTAACCTTTCGGTGGACGAGGCGGTGAAAGAGGCCGAGTTGGCGGCCAGCCTGGGCGTAGGCGGATTGCTGCTCTTCGGCCTGCCCGCCGGCAAGGACGAGCAAGGCTCCGGCGCCTGGGCCGAGGACGGCATCGTGCAGCAAGCTCTGCGCGCGCTCAAGCAGTCGCCCGCCGCCAAAAAGCTGGTGCTGATCGGCGATGTCTGCCTCTGCGAGTACACCAGCCACGGCCACTGCGGCCTGATCGCTGAAACCAGCGAGGGATGGACGGTGCAAAACGATCCCACCCTCGAGTTGCTGGCCAAGACCGCCGTCAGCCAGGCTCTGGCCGGCGCCGACGTGGTGGCGCCCAGCGATATGATGGACGGCCGCGTCGCCGCCATTCGCCGCGCTCTCGATCAAGCCGGTTGCGCCGACACGCCCATCCTCAGCTACGCCAGCAAGTTCGCCTCCGCCTTTTACGGACCCTTCCGCGAGGCAGCCGATTCGGCGCCGCAGTTTGGCGACCGCAAGAGCTATCAGATGGACGGCGCAAACCTGCGCGAGGCTCTGCGCGAGATCGATCTGGACCTGGCCGAGGGCGCGGACATGATCCTCATGAAGCCGGCCATGCCCTATTTGGACGTGGTCCACGCCGCCCGCCAGCGGGTGGATGTGCCCATGGGCGCTTACCAGGTCTCGGGCGAGTACTCGATGCTGCAGGCGGCCTTCCAGCGCGGCTGGCTGGATCGCGACCGGGCGACTCTGGAGGCGCTGGTCTCCATGCGTCGCGCCGGCGCCGACTTCATCGTCACCTACTTCGCCCTGGAAGCAGCCCGGCTGCTGGCCTGATCGCCGCCCATCGGCTGCGGCTGATTTTTGCTGTTTTACGTCTTGCCGCGGCGAAAAACGGGTCTTTTCGCCTTGGATGCACGCGGGCCAAACGGTTAGTCACTTGCCGCCGTCGGGGGCGGGCTGCGTATGCTCTTCTTTTCGCAACGGATGGATCGCGTGTTTTTGCAATGATTTGCGCGATTCACCCCAGGGGCGAAGATGGAGAGGGCTGTCATGTACCCACAAACCATGCTGAACCGCAGGCGCTTTCTGCAATCCGCCGCCGCGCTTGGCTTTGGCGCTGCCGCCCAGGCGGCCTGGAGCGCAAAGCCGTCTCCGCACCGTTCCCAGACTTTCCACATGGTCGCGGGTGTGGACCGCGTCCGGATTTTGGCCGCAGCCGACAGATTTCTCCCCGACCCGCCTGTGACCATCACTGCATTTCCTGCCCCACGCAGCGCCGGCGGCAGCCACGATTTCTTTTCCCAGGCGGACTACTTCTGGCCCGATCCCAAGAACCCAACCGGTCCCTACATCAACCGCGATGGGCAAAGCAATCCGGAGAACTTCGACGACCATCGCCGGGCGATGGTGGCGCTCTCTCAGCGGGTTCCGGCGCTGACCGCGGCCTGGCTGCTGACCGGCGAGGTACGCTACGCCCGCCGCGCCGGCGACCATCTGCGCGCCTGGTTCGTCGCCCCCGAAACACGCATGAACCCCAATCTGCTCTATGCGCAGGCGATTATCGGCCGGTCTACTGGGCGCAACTACGGCATCATCGACACCCTGCATCTGGTTGAAGTGTCGCGGGCGGCCAGTTTTCTTGACTCCGCCGCGCTCAGCCCCGCCGACCGGTCCGAAGTAAAGAGCTGGTTCGCCCGTTATCTCGACTGGCTCAGCAGCAGCGACCGCGGCCAGCAGGAGCGCGACACCCTCAACAATCACGCCATGTGCTGGGCGCTGCAGGCGGCGGAGTTCGCCCGCCTGGCCGGCGACAACGCCGCCCGCGCCGAGGTCTATCGCCGCTACCGGGAGATTCTGCTGCCCAACCAGGAGGCGGCCGACGGCTCTTTCCCGCTCGAATTGAAGCGCACCAAGCCCTACAGCTACTCCATCTTCAACTTCGACGTCATGGCCGGGCTTTGCCAGTCGCTTGAAGACTTTGCGCCCCAGGCGCCGCGCTTTCAACTGGCCGATGGCCGCGGGTTGCTCAGGGCGGCGGAGTTCCTCTACCCCTACCTGCGCGACAAGAGCGCCTGGAAGTGGGCCAAAGACGTCGAGCACTTCGAGGCCCTGCCGGTGCGCTCGCCGGGCCTGCTCTTTGCCGGAGTGGCAGCGGGCCGAAGCGAGTACATCGATCTCTGGAAGACGCTGAATCCCGATCCCGCAGAGAAGGAGATCGTCCGCAACTATCCAATTCGTCAGCCGCTGCTCTGGGTGTGAGGGGCGGGAGTCCCGCTACCAGACGTGGACCGCCATGATGGAGGGGGCGCCGGTCTTGCCGTCGATGACATTGACCTTCAGCACCGCCTCGACATTCTGGCTGGCGAAGTTCTTGCCGATGCGCTCCCGCAACTGTTCGAGATAGCGCGGGCTGGTGGCGAAGAGTGCTGCCGCCTCGGTGCCGTTGCGGCCCAATCCGGCCACTACCACCACCCAGCCGTCTGTGGAGGGATTGCGAAAGCGCGCCACCAGCGCGTAGTCGTCGGCGCTGGAGTAGGGCAGCGCCACATCCCGCTGCCAATGCGTCTCCGCCTGGGTGCGATCCACAATCGCCGGATTCTGGATGGGGATAAGGTAATCGGGCGTATTCGGCGAAAAGTGGAAGCGCAAGGGCTCTGTCAGCCGCAGCGACCAGGGATTGTTGTAGCCGCCGATCAGCGCCACCGAGTGCTCGCGCAACTCCGTCAGCGGAGTGAAAGCCGCCGCCACCAGCTTGGTATCGACGCCGCCGCGCTCGATGCTTCCTGCCACCTGGGCGATGGCCGAGGCGTTTTGCAGCGAGACGAAGGGGTATTCGATGTCTTTGCCCGCGGTGTGCACCCCGGAGTAACTGTTTTGCTGAAAGACCACGCTGCCGGTGCAGAGCACCACGGGGTGCCGGTCGTGCAGCAGAGGCTCCCAGAAATCGTCGACCGCGGTCTGGGGGTGGCTGGCGCGATCCCTCCACCAGTACCCTGCGGCAAAGAGTGCGATAAGTAAAGCCGCGATGGCCAGCCAGTGCAGGGTTCTTGCCGCTGCGCGAGAGCGGCGATCTTCCCTGGCTTCCAAGCCTTCTCCGCCCGCTGCGTGGGGGAACGCGTCCTGCTCTCCGTGGTGTTCGCCGGAGTGCAATCTCGCGCCCGCGGCCTCCGCTCCATGCGCTCCGGCGTCGCCGTCGGCTCCCATCTCTTCCGGGCCGGCCGTTCCCTGGAAAAACTCGGGAATATACGAGCCTGCCGGCAGCGAGATGCGGATGGCGGGATTCCTGGCCTGTTCGGAGTAGTACAGGGACAGGCGTTTGCGCACCTCGCCCGCCGTGTAGCGCACCACTGTGTCGGCATTGGTGTCGTAGGTGGGCGGCCGGTCGAAGACCTCCACGCCCAGCGTACGTTCCTTGAGCATCTCCGACTTGCCGTCCAGGGTGTGGGTCACGATGTATTCGAGCAGCGCCGGGTAGCGCTTGCTGTTGCAAAAATGAGGGCTGGCCAGGATCTCATGCAGCTCGCGCAGCACCAGATCGCAGTCCTGTTTCGACTGCGGTCGCCAGCCTTCGCGGGTTCCGTGGGTGCTGTTCATGAGGCAAGAGGGATGATACGCGCCCGTAGTAAGGGGGCGCAAGACGTTTGACACAAGTATAACGATAACGTTATTCGCATGATTCCAAACAAGATCTTTCCCAGCTACGAAGCAAACGGTTAGTCACTTGCCAGCGATCCTGCCAAATACAGAGGATAGGCCAGTTTGATGAACGTTCTTCAAACAATCGATTTGTTTTGATTTTTTGGCGGCGCAGTGGGCGGCGTCCGCGAAGCATGGTGAACCGACCAGAGCGGCCAGAGCGGTCTCTGGCAGACAAGTCGGCTTGCTCGGCGCATCGATGCACTCTTCCTGCCGGCAAACCGACGCCACGGACGGCACACGAATGCGCTGTCCCAAACCCAGGAGCAAGGCCATGACGCAGCATGAATCAGTTGAAAGATGGTCCCCCAAAACAGAACCAGGATCCACCAAGGAGAGCCAACGTATGAATCTCATACCCCGCAAGCGCTGGGCGCTGCTGGCGTTGTTAATGGCCGTTTTCACGGCGATAGGTGCGCAGGCGCAGCTTAGTACGGCAAGCATCTCGGGAACCATCACGGACCCCAGCGGCGCCGTGGTGGCCAACGCCAAGATCACCCTCACCCAAACCGACACCAACTTCGTGCGCGCCTCCGTCACCAAGGCGGATGGAAGTTACCGCGAGGAGTTTCTCCCCGTCGGCCCTTACAAGATCGTTGTCTCTTCTCCCGGCTTCAAGAACTACCAGCGTAAAGGCATTGTGCTGGCTGTCATGCAGAATGCCACGCTCAATGTAACGCTGGATATTGGCGGCGAAAGCGAGACCGTCAGCGTCACCGCCGATGCCCCTCTGGTCGACCTGAGCGACTCGACGCTGGGCGCTACCGTCTCCAACGAGCAGATCGACAACTTGCCCCTGATTGGCCGCAACGTCGATCGCCTCTTGCAGTTGATCCCCGGCGTGCAGAGCGTGAGCACCATCAACAACCTTGGGTACCAGGAGATCAAGGTGCTGGCCAACGGTTCGACGGATGGCTTTGTCGGCCAGGTTTCTTACTATCTGGATGGCGGCCTCAATATGACCGGCCTGCGCAACTCGGGCAACCAGATGCCCAATCCCGATGCGGTCAGCCAGTTCAACGTGGTCACCAACGATTACAGCGCCCAACTGGGCCGCTACTCTTCGGCGGTAGTCAGCGTGCTGACCAAGAGCGGCACCAACCAGTTCCACGGTTCGGCCTTCGAGTTTTACCGCGACCGCAACTTTAACGCCGTCACCCACAATGCCGGCCTCAATGCGACCAAGACGCCCTACAACCTCAACCGTTTTGGCGCAACCCTCGGCGGACCGATCCGCAAGGACAAGGACTTCTTCTTCGGCAGCTTCGGTGGCTATCGTTTCCGTTCCGCGTATGGATACTCCGGCAGCATGCCCAGCGCCGCCCAGATTCAGGGCAACTTCGCGGAGAACCTCCCCAACGCAGCCGTCGACGGCACCGCTCAGACCACCTGCACGCAGACGCCAACGGCCGCCGCCAATACCGCCGTGCACTTTCTGGTCTGCAATCCCACCACCATGCAGCCTTATTCCGGCAACAAGCTGCCCGCGGTCGATTCCACCGCCGTCAACATCCTCAACTGGCTCACCAAGAACCTGCCCGTGCAGCAGCCTGTGCAGGTGGGCGACACCCAGTACACCTATCGCACCCGTTCTCCCGAGATTGAGCAGAACGAAGAGTACCTGATGAAGACGGATCACCAAATCACCCAGCAGCACCGTCTGACCCTGAGCTACTTCATGCTCAACTACCAGATCAACCCCAGCCTGGGCGGTTTCACCCAGGTCTGGTCCAACTCGATCTACAAGAACAAGCAGCAGAACGCCAACCTCAGCGACGTGTGGACCATCAGCAGCCGCACCGTCAACCAGTTCTGGATGAACTACACCCGCCAGAACGGCGGGCGGGATGCCACTCCGGCGTCTACCCTGGCGGACTTCGGTTCGGATCTGGGCGTTGTCGGCACGCCTTCGCGCTCTAACGTCAGCGTGGGCGGCGTGGAAGGCCTTACTTTGGCTCAAGCCATCACCGGCCCCAAGGCCGGCGCAAACGTCTACGGCATCCGCGACGTTCTCAGCACCACACGCGGCAACCACTCCCTCTACCTGGGTGCGGAAGCCGGCCTGGAGAAGGACTTCCAGCTCACTTCGCTCAACAACTACGGCACCTTCAGTTTTTCCACCACCAACGGCAAGTCGGCCGCTCGCACCACCAACGCGCTCTCCGACTTCGTCGCCGGCATTCCTTCCGGCATGGGGCAAGACACCGGCCTCTACGCCAACGCCAATTACTTCAGCTACGGCATCTTCGCTCAGGACGACTGGAAGCTGCGCCACAATCTGACCGTCAACATTGGCGTTCGTTACGATTGGCAGCAGGCTCCCACCGATCCGCAGCGCATGCAGACCAACTTCACACCCGGTGTGCAGTCTCATGCCTTCTCCAATGTCAGCATCATCGGCAAAACCTCCACGCTGGCGCCACTGGGCATGCTTTTCCCCGGCGATCCCGGAGTGCCGCAGGGCGGCGTCTTCACCGCCAACAACCACTTCTCGCCGCGCACCGGCTTTGCCTGGGATCCGTACGGTAACGGCCGCACCGTGGTGCATGGCGCCGCCGGCCTCTTCTTCGGCGGCATCAGCGGCAACGAGTGGGAGTTTCCCTCCAACTACGCCCCCTATGCCGTGCGCAACAGCGGATACAACAAAGTGGTCTCGCTCACCCATCCCTATACCGGCGATCCCACCGAGTTCCCCACTGGCTTGAATCCCTATCCCAGCCTGATGTTCAACTACAAGACCAAGTCGGCGACCTTCCTGCCTCTGAATCAGGTGGTGGCCTTCGATCCCAACTACCGCTGGCCCTACTCTATTCAGCTCAACTTTGGCGTCCAGCAGCAGGTCACCCGCAGTCTTGCCGTCAGCGCCACCTACGTCGCTTCGTTGAATCGCAAGACGCCGCTCTATAACGACATCAACGGGCCTCAGTTCAACGTCACCGCGGCCGGCGTCAGCGGCGCCAGTTGCACCGACCTCACCCAGCCCTGCGCGTATGCCAACACCAGCGGCACCATCAACAACCGCCGCCCGCTCAACGCCGGCCAGGCCAACGCGCCCATCTATTCGAATGTTTGGATCATCCGCTCCAATCAGAACTCCAACTACAACGGTTTGCAGGTAAGCGTCGAGCAGCGCCTCATCCACAACTTCAGCGCCAAGGGCTACTACAGTTGGTCCAAGACGCTGCAAAGCAACACACTCGACTCCACCAGCGGCCTGAACGGCACCTTTGTCGATGCCAACTACCCGCAGCTCGAGTACCGCCAGCGTTCCGACCAGGACCGCCGTCACATGATGACGATGTCCTTCGTCTGGAAGTCCGACTACTTCAGCAAGTACAACTTCGTTGTCCGCAATGCGCTCAATGGCTGGTCCGTTGCCGGCATCTGGAGCGCCAATAGCGGCCAGCCCTTCACCGTCACCACCGGCGTGGATAACTACTTCTCCGGCCTCGGCAACAATCGCCCCAGCATCATTCCCGGCATGACGCCGCACGTACTCGGCACCAAGTCGCGCGCCCAGCAGATGACCGGCGCCGGCTGGTTCGATACCACTGTCTACTGCCGCCCAGGCGTGGACGCCAACTGCCCCGGACTCGGCCCTGCCGGCATGCTCGGCAACGAACGCCCCGCCCAACTCGATGTTCCCGGCTACCGCAATGTGGACGCCTCGCTCTTCCGCGAGTTCCGTGTATGGGGGCAGGCCCGCTTCCAGTTCCGCGGTGAAGCCTCCAACGTCTTCAACCTGGTCAACATGCCCGCACCGGTTTCTTCCATCTCCTCGGGCACCAACTTCGGCAAGATCACCGGCAACAGCGCCAATCCTCAACGCATCATTCAGATTGGCGGCCGCTTCCTGTTCTGATCGGCGGTAACTCTTCCCCGCGGGCGGCCTTCATTGCCGCCCGCTTTTTTTATCGAAGGCGTTTTTAATTCGAGATAGATTCTGCGTGCGACTTTGACCTTCAAAGAGGCCGCGTGTAACCTGTCAGCCATGCATTGGAAGCGCGGAATCCTGCTGGCTGCAATCCACCTGGCCGTGGCCGTGCCGCTGATCGTCTCTTATGAGCGCAAAGTTTGGCCTTATCTGCATACAAATCCTGAACCTCCCCAAGTTGTCATGCGTGACCTTGCAGAAGATCAAGGCGGGCAGACCGTTACTTTTTCGCGTTGTGAAGGATGGATACACTATCCTCCGAGTCAGACCATTGTTATGATGGCGAATTTTCCTGCGATCGCTTTCTCCGGTTGGGGTCTGGAATGTCCACCCTCCTGGTCGGTGGCAGGTCGTCTTCATAACGATTGGCCGACCAGAACAAGGCAAACAGAAAAGAAGACTGCATTAGGTCTTATTCTCTTGATCCCTATTGAGTGGTTTTTGTTGGGCAGTTTTTCAATTTTTCGACAGAAGTATTGGCGGTATGAGCCGTGTATCGTAATCGCGGGTTGCACTGTTCTGTCAGGTCTCCTGTACATGATTCCAGGAATCGGAGATGGATCGGCTGCTCCGGCGGTTTTTACCGGACTGGCCTGGTATCTCTGGTTCTTTGCATTGCTCTTTTTCGGCTGTCGGCGCTGTTGGCAGTTCCTGGCGCGGCGTCTTCGGCCTACTCAATGAATTGCGATTGAAGCCAGCTCAAACGTTTCACTCCTTTCCACTTCGGCGCTGTCTCGGCTATAGTGTGGAGGTCGTTGTGGAGGAAGAATGTTGACTCGCCGCCGTTTTGCCGCTCTCTCTGCCGCCGCTGCCGGCGCCGCCCTGGTCGCCCCGCTCGAAGTGCAAGCCGCTCCCACCCGCTCAGGGCTGGAGTTCGGCGTGCAGCTCTTCATGGTACGCGACCGCGTCGGGCCCCAGGATCTGGCCGCCACGCTGCGCATGATCCACCAGATCGGCTACCCCAGCATCGAGACCTATCCGCTGGTCTACAACCGCCCCGCCCGCGAACTCAGGGCGCTGATCGCCGATTGCGGCCTCAAGACCACCAGCGGCCACTTCGAATACCCCACCCTCGAAGAACATGTGGACTACGCCGCCGAGCTGGGCCTGACCTACATGGTCTGCCCCTGGATTCCCAAGCCCATTCAGGACTCGCTCGAAGGCTTTCACCAGGCCGCCGCGCACTTCAATCTGGCTGCGGCCAAGGTCAAAAAAGCCGGCCTCACCTTCGCCTTCCATCCCCACAACTACGAGTTCAAGAAGTACGAGGGCGGGCGCGGCTTCGAGATCCTGCTGCGCGAACTGGACCCGGCCATCAAGATCGAACTCGACATCTTCTGGGCGGTACAGGGGGGCGAGAATCCGCTGGCGCTGATGCACACCCTGCGCGAGCGTCTGGCGCTGATCCACATCAAGGATCGCAAACCCTCCACCAGCATCAGCTTTGCTCCGGATGCCGCGGCGGCGGCTCTGTGCACCGAGGCCGGCGCCGGCACCCTGGATTGGAAAGCGCTGCTCGGCGAGGCCCATCGCATGGGCATCACCGAGTATTACGTCGATCAGGACGCGACCGATATCCCCATCGAAGAGAGCCTGCGGCGGAACTGGAAGTATCTGTCGCAGTTGGCGATTGGATAATCCTAAATCCGGCGATTCTATCGAATTCGGAGCCTCGATTTTGGAGTTTAAGCTATGCAAAATAAATCAGTTGTCATCCTGACGCTGAGCGCAGCGAAGGGGAAGGATCTGCGGTTTTACGGTAACCCATTGGGTGACGCCGGAAACACAGATCCTTCGCTTCGCTCAGGATGACAAGTACTTGGAACTATGGGTGTTATATGACAAAGAAAAACTCTGAACATGGGAGAAGTGGCCGGATTGAGGATAATCGGTAGGCTCCAGGCGACGGCCTTTCGCGCTCATTCCACAGAGGATGGGCTCGCGGGATCGCTGAGCGTGGTTTGGGCGAAGAAGCTCAGCGCTGCGTCGCCCTGTTCGAGCAGGCGGGTGCGGTCGAGCGCTCCATAGTGCTGGTCAAGACGATCTTTGCGGCGATGCTCGGCGATCACCAGGGCATGGGGCGCGAGCAAGGCGGCCAGCGCGCTGCCCAACAGCCCCAGCGTGGCGGCGTACTCCGCTTGCGCATCGTAGGGCGGATCGAGAAAGACCAGATCGAAGCGCGCAGGCAGCGCATCCGCCTTCTCTGCGGCGCGCTGGCCCATGCGCCGCAGCACTGGGGCGACGGCGCCCTCGTGAATGCGAAAGCCATGATGAATGCCCAGCTTGGCAAAGTTGCCGCGCAGAATCTTGAGCGCCGCAGGCGCCTTTTCGATCAGCTCCACGCGGGCTGCGCCGCGGCTGAGGGCCTCCAGCGCGACCGCGCCCGATCCGGCATAGAGATCCAGAAAGACCGCGTCTTCAATGCGTGGGGCGAGCACGTTGAAGAGCGTCTCGCGCAGGCGGTCGCTGCTGGGCCGCGTGGCCAGCCCTGCGGGGGCTTCCAGTCTTCGGGATCGGTAGATGCCGGCGATAATGCGCACGCTCCCCAGCATAGAGCAATCGGCGTCGTTGCGTTGCCGTTGCGCTGTTCTGGATGGGCGCTTGAATGGAAAAATGAACCCATTGCGCAGCCGGTTCCGCAATCTGGACCTGCGCGGAATGCGATCCCCGGCCGGAGCCACTACAATCGACGTATGCGAGGCTGGTCCATTCCGCTAGGCCGTTGGTTGGGTGTGGAGTTGCGCGTCCACGCCTTTTTTCCGCTTTTAGCCGTGGTTTGCCTGGGGATCGGCGCTGCCGACGGCGTGGGCCGCGGCCTGGGCATCTTCATGGTGCTGGTGGCGGCGGTGGTGGTGCGAGAGACGGCGCGGCTGCTGGTGGCGGCCTGGATGGGCTTGCGCCTGCGCGCCCTGCTGCTGCTGCCCATCGGCGGACTCTTTGCCTACGCCAATCCCGAGAGCCAGGAGAGCGCAAACCAGGGTGGAGGGCAATTTGCCCTGGCGCTGGCCGGTCCGCTGGCCAACCTGGCCACGGCCCTGGTGCTGGCCATTACCTTTATGGGTGCAGGCGGTGACGTCAACCTCCTGGCCCAGCCCTGGATCGGCTCCAGTGCATTGCTGCGCAGCATGGTCTGGATGCAGGCCGGATTGGGCCTGATCCATCTGCTGCCGGCCTACCCGCTCGACGGCGGACGCCTGCTCCGCGGTGGCTTTGCCCGCCGCCATGGATTCGCTCCCGGCAACCGCGCCGCCACCAGCCTGGGACAGGGCCTGGCTCTGGCCACCATGGTGGGCGGCATGATTCTGCATAGCCCCTGGCTGATCATCGCCGGCTTCTTCATCATGATCGGTGCGCAGATCGAGGATCAGGGCGTCTTCTTTCAGTCGGTGGTCGATACCGTGCGCATGAGCGAGGTGATGCTGACCGACTTCGCCACTCTCTCGCCCTCGGACACGCTGGCCGACGCGCTGGTGCGCTGCGTGCATTCGCTGCAAGAGGATTTCCCCGTGGTGCGCGGTCCGCAACTGGTGGGGATCGTCAGCCGCCAGCGCATTGTGGACGCGCTGCGCAGCGAGGGCAACGGCTATGTGCAGGCGGTGATGTCGCGCGCTTTCCAAGTGGCGCGGCCCGAAGACACACTGGGCACCACCATCCGCCGCATCACCGCCGGGCGCGGCCTGTCGCTGATTCCTATCGCCGACAGCGGCCGCGTGGTGGGCATCGTCAGCGTACAGAACCTGATGACCTCCATGTCTTTATTGGCCGAGCAGCGCCGCATGGAACGCCAGGAAGCCGGAGACTGACCCGCCATGGCGGAGCTCGACAGCATGGAGCAGGATGAGTCCCCGCTGGGCGGAGAGCAGATTTCCAGCCTCGCTCCCGGTCTTTATCTGGTCGCCACTCCCATCGGCAATCTGGGCGACATCACCCTGCGCGCTCTCGATGTGCTGCGCCACGCCGACCGCATCGCCTGCGAAGACACCCGCCAGACACAGAAGCTGCTCAACCACTTTCAGATCTCCACCCCCACCGTCAGTTGCCACCAGCACAACGAGCGCCAGCGCGCCCTGGAGCTGATCGAAGCTCTGCGCAAGGGGGCGCGCATCGCCCTGGTCTCAGACGCCGGACTGCCCGGCATCAGCGATCCCGGCAGTTGGCTGGCAGCCGAGGCCATCGCCGCCGGGGTTGCTGTTTTTCCCATTCCCGGCGCCAACGCCGCCCTGAGTGCGCTGATCGCCTCCGGACTGCCGGCGGACGAATTCCACTTTCTGGGATTTTTGCCGGAGAAAGCCGGAGCGCGGCGCACCCGGCTGGAGACCCTGGCCGCGGAGACAGGCAAGTCGGAGACCGCCCGCACGCTGATCTTTTATGAGGCGCCGCACCGCATTCTAGAGACGCTCGAAGACATGGAAAGCGTCTGGGGTCCCACGCTGCGGGTTGTCGTGGCCCGCGAACTGACCAAGCTGCATGAGGAGTTCTTGCGCGGAACCGTGGCCGAGGTGCGGCAGAATCTGGCCGCTCGCGACCGCATCCGGGGCGAGATCTGCCTGCTGATCGAAGCCCTGCGTGCGGCGGACCAGCCCGCGGGAATCGTACCTATGGAGAAGATCGCCGAGCGTGTGGCGCGGCTGCAAACCGAAGGCATCGACGAAAAGGAAGCGCTCAAGCGCCTGGCGCGGGAGTTGGGCCGCTCCAAGAGCGATCTCTACCGGGAGTTGCAGCGGGAGCGGGCGCGGCGCAGGTAGTCTTTGTCCCCTTCGCGGTCAGGGAGCTTCTCTCAATCCGGAGGAAGATTGTAGTCGATCTTCTCTGTCCAGCGCTTTTCTTCGTACGTCTCCCCGTACATCTGCTTGATCTCTTCAATCAACTGTTCGACTTGTTCCCGTTTGCGGTCGCTCATATCGAGAAAGCGGATGCCGATGTGATGCCGGTCGTGGATGGCCTGCACCACGCCGCCCAGGCGGAAGGGCAGGCCCTCCAGGCGGAATTCCGTTTCGATGCGGGTGTAGATGCCGACCGGAAAGCGCTCGTCGGTGCGAATGCGGCAACCGCTCGGGCTCAGATCCAGAATTCGCCCCGTCAAGCGGGAGGCGATCTTGACCAGATAGAGAACGGCCGTGGTATCGACTCCCTGGCGAGACTCGGCGCGGCGATCGCGCCCTTTCGGAAGGGTTCCGGCTGGTGCCGGAGGCGCGGAAGGGCTTGCCGCAGATGTTCCACCCAGCGGCCCCGCTTGCAACGGTTTCGTTTCTGGCAGTTTCGATTCTTGCGGCGCTGATTCCGGCGGCTTTGTCTCGGCCAGGTTCGGCTGCTTCGGCCGCGATCGATACGGCCACTGCTCCGGGTCCGACCCGAAGATGGATGCGCGGGAGATCTCGGAGGTTTCGGCATCGATGGAAGACGGTTCCGTGGCTTTGGGAGAGGCCGATCCGGGGAGCGGGGCTGGTGTAGACGCCGGCCGCACCGGGTCAAAAGGCCTGGCGAAGATCGACCCCAGAAAGCTCGCCCGCGCCGGGCCTTTGGCCGGCCGGCTCCCAACTTCCGACTTTTGCTCTTTTCCACGGCCGGCGGCTTCTACGGAGGCACGATCTGCCGGGGCAACATCTTGGTTGGAGCTGGCAGCCATGGCGGCCTTTTTGGCGGCTACGGCTGCCAGTTCCAGCTCAATTTCATGCAGCGCCTCGATCAATTCTTCACGGCGGCGGGGAATGACGTCGACAAAGCGGATGCCGACCTGGTTGCGGCTATCGGTCCATTGTGTGACGCCGCTGAAACGGAAGGCCAGCCCACGCACCTTGAAGTTGACCTCGACCCGCACCATGATGCCGGCCTGGAAGCGCTCGCGAGTCGACAACCGGCACCCTCCCTGGCTGATATCCAAAACCTTGCAGGGAACCCTGGAGCCGTGATTGACGAGCAGCATCCAGGCGTCTTCGTCGACCGGGAAGCGCGCCAGCAGACGCCGATTGGAGTGTGGCGCCAGATGTCCGTTTGCTGTCGTTTCCACTTCCATGGTCCCACCTTTGACCGCAGCAGAGTTCAATGTCCCGCGGACTGCTCCCAGGGGCGCATGGGCGCGGGTTGAGCCGCTTCCCGGCCCTGGACGCGGTCATATTGATACAGATCGCTGGTCGTCCCCAGCCCCTCATTGTAAAGGCTGATCGACCCATCGAGCAGGCTCAGCTCCTCTTGGAACAGGTGAATGGACTGCAAGACGGCGGCGGTAACGGGAATCTCGAAGCGACTGGTCTTGAAGAACTTCTGATAGCCGCGGTCGAGCAGGCTGGCGACTTCGCCGCCCAGCAAGGCGCCCGGCCGTTCGACAAAGACGGCGGAGGTCGCAGTGCCGGCGGTCAGCACCGCAGCCGCGCCGTGTTTGCTGACCAGCACACTCTCCGCGGCCCCGGCAACCGGGGTTACCGTGAATTCGTGGGTGCGCAGCACCTCGAGCAGTTGATCGAAGTTCGGGTTGCGGGGCTTTCGGGCCATACATGCATTCCTGTCCGCGAGGGGTTTGATGGGGGTATCGGCAGAATCCTCGCCAACTCCAATCTCGCACACCCAGCCGCCTGCCGCAATCGCAGGGGGAGTTCCATAAAAACCGAAGGCGGCTTCGAATGGCCGATGGGCGTTCCATGCGTGGCCGCTGCAAGGCCGATTTCCTGAATCCGTTCACAGTGGACTGCTATGCACTACTTATAGGTGCAAAATACCTATTTACAAACGAGTTCGCGGAGAACATAATCGCTTCAACCTGGACCCAGTGCGCTTCACTCGCTTCCCCAACTTCCCTTCAGCGCAGCCGCTCCAGGACCACCCAGGAGGTTCGACATATGAATCGGATCAGCCCCGTTTTGTTGGGACTGTCACTCGCGGCTGCTTGTTGCATGAGCGTCGCGGCGCAAGAACCCTCACCGGCGATGCCCGCGGCAGCGCCCAAATATTTGCAGGTCACCGTGGAGTACACCAAACCCGGTAAGGGCGGCCTGGCCCACGACAAAACGGAGAGCGCCTTCGTGCAAGCCATGGCCAAGGCCAAGTTCCCCATCCACTACATCGCCTTCAACTCCATGTCTGGCAAGGCTCGGGCCATCTATCTGGCTCACTTTGACTCCTTCGACGAGATGCAAAAGGCCAACAAGATCTTCGACGATCCGGCCACCGCGGCCGAATTCGAGCGTCTCAATGTAGCCGACGGCGAGTTGCTGGAAGAGTCCAAGCAGTTGATCTTCAGCTACGTGCCCGAACTGAGCTACCATTCCAAAACGCCCAACGGGCAGATCCGCTATCTGGAAGCCGACATCGTCCATGTTCATCCCGGCCACGGGAAGGAATTCGAAGACCTGGTGAAGATGTGGATCGCGGCAGCGGACAAGGCGGGGGTCAGCTTCCACTGGGGCGCCTACCATATCGAGTACGGTGAGGATGCCGGCTCCTATGTCTTCTTCACCGGCGACGACTCCATGGCGGCCATCGATCAGAGTTATGCGGAGAATCCCAAATTCGAAGCGGCGCTGAGCGAGGACGACAGGAAGAAGATGCGCGAACTGCGTACCGCCGCTATCGATATCGACCGCTCCGAGCTGTACTCGGTCAACCCCGCGCAGAGCTATCCGCCCGAGGCCTGGGTCAAGTCCGATCCCGGCTTCTGGAAGCCCAAGACCGCCATGGCCGCCATGGCCAAGCCGGCCGCCAAACCCGCCGACAAGCCGGCCGATAAAAAGTAGCGAAAATGCACCCAGCCCATGCTGTAGAGCGGCTTCGGCAACACAGAGGCCGCTCCCAGCAGGGATTCAATCTCGATGATTCCGCTTTCCTCTCCGCCAAAAAGTTTCCCTGGAGTCCTTCCCCCAAGATCCTTCATCCAATGGGGAAGGGACGCGGCTGGCCCGCGCGCAAAGCTGTGGCGCACCTGAACCACGCACCCAGGAGAAAGCATGATCAACGGAATACCGCAAATCACAGCGCAGGAACTGAAGCAGCGGCTGGACGCCGGCGAGGATCTTTTCATCCTCGATGTCCGCGAACCCCACGAGTACCAGTCGGCCAACCTGGGCGGCACGCTAATCCCCATGAACGATCTGCCGCAGCGGCTGGGCGAGCTGGACCGGGAGCGCGAGATCGTGGTGCATTGCCACGCCGGGGTGCGCAGCCAGCGCGTCGCCGAGTTTCTGCAGCAGAACGGATTCGCCAAGGTCCGCAATCTGGCCGGCGGCATCCTGGCCTGGGGCGGCGTGAAGCGCTGAACTGTGGCACAATAAGCGCAAAGGACGAAGCCGAATGGTCTCCCTGCTGGAAATTCCGACCCTCATTCCGCGCACCCTCCTCGTCGACCCGCCGCTGAGCGACGACGAGTTCGAGCGGCTGAGCGAGCGTTCGAATTTCACGTGCTTCGAGCGCAGCAAGGAGGGAACCATCCTCATGAACCCACCGGCGGGAGCACTGACCAGCAGTGGCAATGTTGAGATTCTTCGCCAATTGAGTAATTGGTGGTTGCAGCATCGGCGTGGCCGGGTCTTAGGTTCGGATGCCGGCTTCTTTTTGCCCGACGGTTCGATGCTGAGTCCCGATGCAGCTTACGTCACCGCAGAACAACTCCAGGGACTGACCCACGCGCAACTGGAACGCTTTCTGCGTCTCGCCCCGGCCTTTGTCGTCGAACTGCGTTCGCCCAGCGACCTCCTGGCGGCCTGCAAAGAGAAGATGGAGTCCTGGATGGCCAACGGCGTCCAACTCGGCTGGCTGGTCGACCCCAAAGCCCGGCGTGTCTTTGTCTATGAGCCGGACGCGGAGGTCCGCATCGAGACCGGGAGCGAGGTCCACGGCTCTGGCCCCGTCGCCGGATTCGTCCTCGATCTGCTGGAAGTCTGGATATGCTTCGAGTAATCTCGCCGCGGCGATTGAAAACAGCGAGCAGGATACCAACTTTGCAACCCATGAATTCGCTATTGACAACATCCTTGCGGCCGCTCAGATTGAGGAGAGGGGATTCGATGGCCTACGCGCAGTCCAAACAGCATGCTCACGAACTGATCGAGCGCATGGCGCCCGGCCAGATTTTCGCCGTTGTCTACCTGATGGAGACCATGCTGGATCCCGTCTCCCGCGCCATCGCCAATGCGCCCATCGATGATGAGCCGGAGAGCGAGACAGAGCGTCAAACCGTTGCCGCTTCCAATGTGTGGATAGAAGAGCATCCCGGCCAGGGCATCCCTTTTGAAGACCTGCTCTCTGAGTTTGGCGTTACCGCTGAAGAACTCCGCCAGAGCTTGAGCACCGTGTGAAGAAGATCATTATCGTCCCGCAAGCCAGGAC
This sequence comes from uncultured Occallatibacter sp., assembly GCA_964493705.1. Classification (GTDB taxonomy): domain Bacteria; phylum Acidobacteriota; class Terriglobia; order Terriglobales; family Acidobacteriaceae; genus Telmatobacter. The sequence goes on along the minus strand of CAZBPD010000006.1, from coordinate 18,685 downwards.
GGACGTGCGCCGCATCGACCGCGAGACCGCACTACGCATCCTTGCCGCGTTGGATCGCTTCGCCCGCACTGGCGAGGGCGACATCAAAAAGCTGCAAGGAGATTCCGGCGACCTACGCCTCCGCGTCGGCGACTACCGGGTCCGCTTCAACGAAGAGCCCCCCGGAACCATCCTCGTGCACTCCGTTCTGCATCGTTCCGAAGCCTACCGCTGAAACGTCCTGGTTCTAAGAGCAGGAACCGGAGCACCATATCCCGTTTTTGGGATCTGGGTAGAAGATACTCGCGTTGCTCTAGCGCGGCAGCATCTCTGGCCGTCCCGGATCAACGATCCTGCCGTTTTCGTCCACCTTGCCGAAGATCATCTTGCCGCTGGCGGTTTGCAGCACGCTGGTCACGGAGATGTCTACCGACTTGCCGATCAGCTTGCGGGCGTGATCGACCACCACCATGGTGCCGTCGTCCAGGTAGCCTACGCCCTGGTTGTACTCCTTGCCCTCTTTGAGGATGAGCACGTGCATGTGCTCGCCGGGCAGCACCACCGGCTTGAGAGCATTGGCCAGATCGTTGATGTTCAGCACCTGGACGTGGTGCAGGTGGGCCACCTTGTTGAGGTTGAAGTCGTTGGTGACGACCTTGGCCTCCCACTTCTTGGCCAGCTCCAGCAGCTTCAGGTCCACCTCGCGGATGGCGGGGAAGTCGTCGGCGACGATCTGCACCTGCACATTGAGGTTCGACTGCATGCGCTGCAGCATATCCAGGCCGCGGCGGCCTCTTTGTCTCTTGGAGCCGTCGGTGGAGTCGGCCACGGTCTGCAACTCGCGCAAAACGAACTCCGGCACCACCATCACGCCATCGATAAAACCGGCCTCGGCGATGTCGGCGATGCGGCCATCGATGATGACGCTGGTATCGAGCACCTTGCAACTGCGGCGGCTGGGGCGGTCGCTGCTGAAGACGCTGCCCAGAGCTACGGGATTGAGCAGATCGCCCTTGCTGGCGCCCACCAGCAGGCCCACATAGGTCATCAGCAGCAGCACAAAGATCTGCAGAACGGCGGAGTTGACTCCCGGCGTGAGCGCTCCGCGCAGCACCAGGCAAAAGAGGGCCGCGCCAAAGATCCCCAGCACGCTGCCCGTCACGGCGCCGATCAGCCGCTTCAGGCTCAACGCCCGCACTCTCAGTTCAAAAACGATGACCGCTATGGCAGCCAACACGCCCACAATTGCTCCCACCCAGGGATTCAAGCCGAAAGGGTGAAGAACAACGCAGATTCCTACCAGTAAAACCAGAAAAAGAAGACGAACCAGTACAAGATCCATAAAGACCAACTCCCACTGGCGTGCAAAAAAGAAAAACTCCAGCATGGGCACCGATGGGGAGTATGCCGATTCCTGTATGGGATCGTCAAGAGGCGATCTGTCTCCGCTGAAGAAACACAGCATAAAAGCGGGAAAGCCAGGGCGGTTTTCCCGTTGCACCGTCGCAAAAACCCAAGCTCCGGGGGCATCTGTCCTGTATGGGCAGCGCCATGAAAGACGCCGGAAAGAGAGAGTGCGGCCTTGAGTGGAGGGGCTTAGGAGGCGATGGCCAGTTGCGCAGCCACGGGTGTAGTGCGAATGGAGCCCTTGCGCGGGCCGCGCTTGCGGGCGCTCATCACCTTGATGCGCTCCAGCAGCTCCTGAGGAGTGCAGTTCTTCTTGGCCAGCAGCGCGTCGGCGGCGTGGATCTCACCCCCCATGCGCAACGGATCGCCCAGCAGAATCATGGGCACGTGGCTGGCAATCTGCTTCAACCGCTCGATCATCTGACTGCCGTTCATCTGCGGCATGGCGTAGTCGGCCAGCACCAGATCCACCGCGGTCTCGGCAAAGATGCCGATCGCCTCCTGCCCATTGGTCGCCGAAACCACCCGATACCCATTGGTCGCCAGCATGAATTTGAGGACGGATAGTTCCTGTTCGTTGTCGTCTACGCAAAGAATGATTTTCTTAGGCCGCATGATGGGTGAATCTCTCCTGATACAAAATAGTTGCAATGTTTACCGGTCCTGCTACGAGCACACTTCACCTGTACCCCTGCAGCGGGGTTTTCGGGCTTGCTCGATTGACCGGGCCGTGGATCGCCAGTGTGTGTATCGCTTCCCGCCGGACACGATGCCGCGTTGGCCTGGTGAATGCAATGCGCCCACAAACTGGGACGCCGCACTTCTGCCAAGCCGCATCGGCTTTTACTGCGCAGGAAACGACCCTTCGCTGGTTATCGGATAGACATCAACGCCTGGGGCAAAGACCGGCGTGGGAGCCGGTTAAGTTCCTTCAATGGAAGCTAAGACTACGGGCTGCGGGAGACGATGAAAAGAGGGAAGAAGAGGCGAAACGGCGGCTGAAAATCCGCATGAAACAGAGGAAAAGAGGCTAGATTCCATCACTGCCGTCATTTGCGACGATTAATATCTGTTGAAAGCGTGTGCATCACGGCAGGAAAAGCCTGCCGTTTGCAACAGAAACAGTGCTGCCAGAAACGCGGACATCGCAGATTTTGCTGTCAAGCACCCCGGCGGAGAGAAAGATCATGCTGGGACGGCCGATCTCGATCCCCTGGCGCACGATAATCCGCTCCTCTGGCGCTACCCGTCCCCGCTCGACCAGTTCGGCGATGGCGCACCCGGCCGCCGAGCCGGTGGCCGGGTCCTCGCCGCCATAAAACTGCATCCGCGCGCGCCACAGGGGCCTCTGGGAGTCGTCGCAAGCCCCTTCCGGGCCCAGCACATAGAACCAGCGCGCCTGGCGCTCGTGCAGCCACTCGGAGGCCTCCGGCTCGATCACCCGCAGCCGCGCCAGCGCCTGGGCCGAACGGAGCACCACGATGGCAAAGGCTGTTCCTGTCGAGACCACCCGCGGCGGCAGAGCCAGATCGTCTACCGAGAGACCGATGAGCCGCGCCACCTCGGCCGGGTCCAGTTCGAGGCCAAACTCCGGGTCGCGTTGGCGCATCTCTGCGAGGACCAGTTCGCCCTGCTGCTCGAAACGTACGGGCACCGTACCGGCGTTGAGCGCCAGGCGGAGGGTATCGCCATCGAGGGTTTCGGGCGCCTCGCGCCGCAAGACGCTGGCCGTGCCCAGAGTAGGATGGCCGGCAAAGGCCAGCTCTTCCCGTGCGGTGAAGATGCGCACCCGCACCCCCTCGGCCCTCTCCAGCGCGATGGGGCGGCGCTCGACAAAGGTGGTTTCAGAGAGATTGAACTCCCGGGCGATGGCCTGCATCCGCTCTGTCGTCAATGCGGCGGTATTGAAGACCACCGCCAGAGGATTTCCCTCCAGCGCCCTGGTGGTAAAGACATCCACGACAAAATAATCGAGTTCCGCCAACGCTTCCTCCTTTTGCCGTCTCCAGTTTACGTTTTTACGGGACAGGCGGCGAGCGCAACCGGCGCGTCTCCGGCGTCTTTCAGCGAGCAAAAAAAAGGGCCGCACCCTGTGGCGGAGGCGCCGGCCCGTGTATTTTTACATTGCCTTCCGTGGAGGTTGTATCGCGGGGCAATGCCCGCCGGCGGCTGCGAGAGTGCTTAGAGCAATTTTGGATTCTCTATAGCCCGCGCTTACCGGCAAGTTCACATCCGTTTAGATCGCGATGAGCGGCCGGGGCAGGGCAGGCTTGGCGCGGTCGAGAAAGATCCTCATGCGCAGCGCCTCGGCCCGTTGCATCGCCACCAGACGCGTGTGCCGGCGGATGTGGTCGCCGTCGCGGAGAAACTCCAGTTCCGCCTCGTCATGGTCGGCATCCCGCTCCAGGCGGAGGATGCGCTCTTGCACGGATTGGCGAAAACGGGGGCTGATCTCAAAGGTCTCGATGCCGGTACAGTTGGTGATCATGGCGAACTCCTCGGGAGGGAAATCTCGGGCCGAAAAAAAGTGCAAAAAAGATAAGATTTTTTTGCAAAAGGCCTAAAGTTCTTTCCTCATGTGCCGATATTAGAACTAGCTCAATGTGTGCGCCAGATTACCAAGCGGTTATTCTTGGGTACTTTTCGTCCTAAAATTGGACACTGGTCGTGTGTCTCCGTGAGTTTTCCACAGATTATCCACATTTGGGCCTCTTGGCCTCAGGCATAGTGCGCCCTTTTTCTCTTCCTGACCCATCCCCCAAAAATACTGGCCCCTACAAAAACACCCCTCCTATCGGGGAGAGTATCGCCATGTGAGACGATACCCGCCCGGAAACGCCCAAAGATGAGGATTTGATGGGGGATGCGGGTCAGTCCTGCGGAGAGGGTGCGAAGTATCCCTTGCGCGCCACCACTTTGAGGCCGTCGCCACGACACTCGACGGAGAGATGGCGGAAGGTTCCATCCTGTTTGGAGTTGGTCGGGGTATAGGTAGCCACATATTGGGTGCGCAGCTCGTCTTCGATCTGCTCGAAGGCCGCTTCGAGCTTTTTGCCGTTGTTGCCCACATTGATGACCCGGCCGCCGGTCTCTTCGGTCATTTTCTTCATAGGCGAGTAACCGTAGTAGCCCAGGCCCTGGTCCAGATAACTCTGCACATCGGCGATGAGGATCACGTAGATCACGGCGTTGGCCTTCTGTGCCGCGGCGATGGCTTCATTGATCTTGATGCGGCTGCCCTCGTCCTGCCCGTCGGTGAGCAGGATCAGCGCCTTGCGTCCCGTCTCCCGAGTCAGCTTTTCGTTCGAGGCCAGGTAGACGGCGTCGTAGAGGATGGTGCCCCGCGGCCCGCCGGCGGTGGGAACCGGGCCAGGGCCAAATCCCACCCCGGCGTTGATTTCGGCTTTGTTCAGCGCATGAGTCAGCAGGCGGACGCTGCTGGTCAGGTCCTGGAGCAAATCCACATTCACATCCACGCCCAAAACAAAGGCCTGATCCTGGCGGCGAATGACGCGCTGCAGGAACTGGCTGCCCGCATCCTGCTCCAGCGCCAGCACCCGCTGCTGGCTCAGAGAGGTGTCGAGCAGAATGCCCAGGGTCAGCGGCTGATCGTTTTCGGCCACAAAGCTCTTCAGGGTCTGCGGCTGCTTGTCTTCGAGAACAGTGCAATCTTCCTTGGTGAGGTGGGGGGCGAGAATGCCGTCCTTGGCGCGCACCGTGAAGTAAACATTGACCAGGTTGACCTCCACCTTGAAGGTGGGCACCGCCACGTCGTCGGCAGCCTGCGCCGGGGCGTGGCTGACAGGCGCCTCGTCGGGTGAAGGGGCGAGCTGCGCCCAGGCCGATGCGGAGCACGCCGGCAGAGCGAGAAGAAGGACGCCAAAAGCGAATCGGATACGCATCTGTGCTCGATTAGACGAAAATGGAACAGCAACGACAGCATACGCGAAGATCTTGACGATCAACTGCAACCTGCAAGCCCGCGGCGCGTCTGATACTCTGACGAGTGCGGGCCTGTTGGAAGTGCAGTGGTCAGTTCTCAGTTTTCAGTTCTCAGTTCAGGGGCGGTTGCGCCCATTTTACTTGGGTTCGAAAACTGACAACTGAGAACTAAGAACTGACGACCGGCTCAGGAGGAAGAAATACCAGTGAAGCTTGGTCTGAGGACGGTAGTAGCGTTAACGGCGATTTTGAATGTGAGCCTGTGCGGGAGTATCGTGGCCCTGGCCCAGCAGCAGCAAACTGCCGTACCGGACGCCCCCGCGCCCCAGGCGCCTCCGCCGCTGAGCGGGGTGGGCGGCCCCATCACGCCTGGATTGGGCGCTGGAGACCAGCCGGCTTCCAGTTCCTCGACCTCGGCGCCCAGCCAGCAGCAGGGGCCTTCGGGCGATCAAGCCGCTCCCAGCAGCCAGGCCCCCTCGGCTCAGGGCAAGGACGAGTACCAGAACACAGCGCCCCTGTTGCCGGCCGCCGGCGAGGGCATGGATGCGCTGAAGACCAGCATTACGGTGCGGGTGAACTTCGTCGAAGTCCCGGTTACCGTCAAGGACACCAAGGGCAAACTGGTCGCCGGCCTCAACTGGCGCGACTTCAAGGTCTTTGAGAACGACTCGCGGGAGACGCTCAAGCTCTTCACCGTCGATCCCGCGCCGCTCTCGATTGCTTTTGTGATCGACCAGAGCCTGCCTTCGCCGGTCATGGCCAAAGTGAACGACTCGCTGGGATCGATCCAGGGAGGTCTCACCCCCTACGACGAAGTGGCCATCTTCAGCTACAACAACGGCGCCCAGGAGCGCACCGGCTTTACCGGCGCAGAGAGCAGCCGCCTGCCCGCCGTTCTGGCTCTGACCAAGGCCACCGGCACCGATCCGCTGGTGCCCATCAACTCCGGCCCCTTTTCCAGCTGCAATATCCGCGAGAATGGCAACTGCGTTGATCCCAATCTGCAATCGGGACGCTCGGCCGGCAACGGCCAGTTTGTGAACATCCCCAAAGAGATTCACACCCTCAACGACGCCATTCTGGCCGCGGCCAAGGAGCTTTCCACACGCCCCAAGGGCCGCCGCCGCCTCATCTATGTCATCAGCGATGGCAAGGAGTCTGGCAGCAAGGCCACCTATCGCGACGTGCTGCGCTACCTGGAAACCAACAAGATCGCCGTCTACGGCACCGCCGTGGGCGACTCGGCGCGCTGGGGCGAGGGCTACGTCAGCCGCTTCCACATTCCCTTCACCATGTACGACAACGAGCTGGCCAAGTATGTGCTCGAGACGGGCGGCACGCTCGACTCCGAGGCCAGCGTCAACGGCATCGAGAAGAGCTATGCGAAGATCGCCGAAGAGGCGCGCACCCAGTACACGCTGGGCTACAACAGCAGCCAGCCGATGATCGACGGCAAATACCGCAAGATCGATGTGCGCGTCGACCGGCCGGGTTTGGAAGTCATCGCCAAGCGCGGCTATTACCCCTCGGCTCAGGACTCTCACTAAGCCATCGCAGTGCACCAACGACAAAGGCCTGTGCTGAGCACAGGCCTTTGTTGTGTGCGGCGTGGGTTACCGCGCGGCTTTGGGCGCAGCCGGCTGGGGGATGGTAATGTCCAGGGTTTGCACCGGGCCCAGTTTCAGTTCATCGAGCCCCGGCTTGATCTCCGGCCCGTTGCCTACCACCAGCACGGCCAGCTTTTCCGGATGGATGTACTTCCTGGCGACAGCGTTCAGGTCGGCGACGCTGACCTTTTCCAGCCCTGCCTTGTAGGTTTCCAGGTAATCGGCCGGATAGCCATAGAACTCCAGGCGCTCGCGCGCGGCCAGCACCTTCTCCCGTGTGTCGTAGCGGAAGAGGAAGGAGTTGAGGATGTTGTCCTTGGCGCGCTCCAGCTCTTCCTGGGTAAAGGGCCGCGCGGTGAGGCCGGCGATCTCATCCATGGCCGCCTTGGTCGCGTCCACTGTTGAAACGCTCTTGGTCAACACCATCACGTGGAAGGTGGCCGGGTGATCGTAGGCAAAGTTGAGGCCGCCGCCCACGGCATAGGCCAATCCAAGCTCGGTGCGCACCTTCTGGAAGAGCCGGCTGGCAAAGCCGCCGCCCAGAATCTCGTTCATCACCGCCAGCGTGGGAACGTCGGGATTGTGGCGATCCGTACCCAATCCGACGATCTCGATATTGGACTGGTTCACGTCTTCCTTGTCGACGAAGGAGACGCCGGGCTTGGGTCCAGGGAAGACTTCCTGGCGCGGGGCGGCAGGCTTGACCGGCGGCAGGCTCTCGAAGGCCGCGCGCAGCTTGGCCTCCATGGCCGCCGCATCGAAGTCGCCGCTGACGCCCACAATCAGCTTGCCGGCAATGGTCTTTTCGTGCCAGGCCTTCAGGTCGTCTACGCTAACCGCGCCGATGGTGGCCAGTTCAGCGTGCCGGGCATAGGGGCTCTGGGCGCCATAGACCAGCTTGGCGGCTTCGCGCTGGGCGATCTCGCCCTCATCGTCGTTGCGCCGGACGATGCCGGTAGCCACTTGCTGCTGCGCCAGTTGCAGCTTCTCGGCGGTGAATTTGGGATGCAGAAAGAGGTCCATGGCCAGGGCGAAGACCTGATCCCCATCGCCTTTGAGCGACTCCCAGGAGAGTGAGGTCGAGTCCACTCCGCCACTGGTTTCGATGGAGGCCGCCTTGGCTTCGAGCAGGTCGTCGAGGGCGTCGCCATCCATCTTGGCGGTGCCGCTGGTACGCCAGGCCTGCCCGTAGAGTTCAACCAGACCGATCTTGGCCGGAGCTTCATCGCGCGAGCCGCCGGGAATCAGAATCGAGCCGGAGACGAAGGGCAGCTCGTGGTCCTCTTGCAGGAAGATCACGATGCCGTTCTTCAGTTCGATGCGCTTGGGCTGCTGCGGCTTGAACTCGTGCAGCTTGGGAATGGGAATCTGCTCCCAGGGCTTGGCCTGCTGAGCGATCAGCGCGACAGGGGCCAGGATCGCAGCCAGGATCGCAGCCGCAAAAATGGATTTAAAGAAGCTGATTCCAGTGAAAGGTACGGGCTTCAGCCCGTACAACAATCCAGCAAACAACCCTTGGGCTTTAGCCCCTGAGGGAAGTATTTCTGAAAAACTATTCAAATCCTGACCTGTTTTCTTCGATCGTAACGACCGATCTTCAACAACCGGTTGATGGGAGATTTCCTCAGGGGCTAGAGCCCGTGTCATTCTAGCGGGGCAAACGTACGGGCTGAAGCCCGTACCCTTCAATGCACAAAACTCTTTTTCAAACCGAAAGAGACTCTTCATTGCGCGCCTCCATCTTTCTTGTCAGATTTGTTGGCGTTTTGCGGTGCGGGCTTTTCCGTCTCGATCCAGGCGCTGGTGCGGTTGCTCGAGACAAAGACCTGATTGGCGACGCGGCGAATGTCGGCTTTGGTCACCTTATCCACACGGTCCAGTTCGCGGAAGAGCTCCCGCCAGTCGCCGTAGCGGGTCTGGTACTGGGCCAGTTCGTTGGCCAGCCCCTGATTGTCGGCCAGGCCGTGCAGCAGGCTGGCGCGGGTGCGGGTCTTGAACATGGCCAGCTCGTCGTCGCTGACATCGCTGGTTTTGAGGCGATCGATCTCTTTATGGATGGCCTCGCTCATCTCCTGCGGCGTATGGCCGGGCAGGGGCGCGGCAAAGAAGATGAACAGCCCCGGATACTTGTCGCCAGGGAAGGGACTTTCGCCCTCGGCCACGGCGGCAATCTGCTGATCGCGAACCAGGCTGCGATAGAGGCGCGAGACGCGCCCGTTGGACAAGATGTCGCTGATGGCGTCGTAGACCGAGGCGTCGGGGTCGCGGAAGTCGGGCCGGTGATAGCCCTCGATGTACAGGGGCTGGCTGGGGTCGCGCACCACCACCGTCTTCTCGGCAAACTGTTTGGGCTCGATGGTGGTCATCTCCTGCGGCTTGGGGCCGGCGGGGATGCGGCTGAAGTACTTCTCCAGCATGGGCATGGCTTCGGCGGCCTTCACATCGCCCACCACCGCAACCACCACGTTCGATCCAACGTAGTACTTCTTGTGGAAGTCCATGGCCTCGGTAGCCGTGATCTGGCCGACCTCGCTGGGCCAGCCGATGCCGCTGCGGCCGTAGTTGTGCGCCACGTAGGCGGTGGCCAGGAACTGTTCGACCAGGCGGCCGGTGGGGTTGGAGTCGGTTCTCATGCGCCGCTCCTCGATCACCACCTTGCGCTCGGTATAGAACTCGCGCGGAACCACGTCGGCCAGCCTTCCGCTCTCCAGCCAGGCCCACAGCTCCAACCGGTTCTCCGGCATCGACCAGAAGTAGACGGTCTCGTCGAGGGCGGTGAAGGCGTTCAGCCCGGTAGCTCCGTTGCGCTCGGCCACGTCGGTGAACTGGTTGGGCACCACGAACTTGTGCGCCTCCAGCACGGCATCGTCGAAGGCCTTCTGCAACTCCTTCAGCTTTTGCGGATCGCGGCCCACGGCCTTGAGATACTCGGCTTCATAAGCGTCGTTGGCGGCCTCGACCTTGGCCAGCGCCGCTTTTTCCGCTTCGTAATCCTTGGCGCCGATCTGGCTGGTGCCCTTGAAGGCCAGATGCTCGAACATGTGCGCCAAGCCGCTCTGCCCCGAAGGGTCGTTGACGTCGCCGGCGTCGATGAAGGTGGAATAACTGAAGACCGGCGCATCCGGCCGCTCGCAGACGATCAGGGTAAGTCCGTTGGGCAGCACTTTGGTGGTGATCTTCTGCTCGAAACTCTTCAGATCCTGAGCCGAGCATGCCCGCGCCCCGCAGCCAATCAGCGCGGCCAACCCCAGGGATAGAACTGCAAATCGAAGTCCGGTTCTCATGGAAGCTCCTCGCGCGCGGGACGCAGACTCGCATCGCGCACTTATCCAAGCTAGTTCCCCTTGCCGTGAAGGGTCAAACAGTTTGCATGGAGGTAAGACGAAGCGGGAATGAGATTAGAGATCGAAGTCGGGCGAAGAAACGAAAAAAGGCCGAATGCGATCAGCATCCGGCCTTGGGGCGGGGAAGCCATCAGCTTCTGCGTGCCGAAGTGGCGCCTCCGGCAGACCAAGTTTTCCTGGATCTGGAGGTCTTTTCGGCCTCTCCTCCCAGGTGAAAGCTGTGGATCAAACCGTCCAGTTCATTGGCCAGTTGGGCCAGATTGCGGCTGGCTTCGGCGGCCTCTTCGGCCGCCTGTGAGCCGTTGGTGGCCAGGTCGGAGATCTGGTGGGCGGAGGCGGCGATCTCCCGCGAGGCCGCGGTCTGTTCGGTGGCGGCGGTGGCGATCATCGCGATCTGCTGTTCAACTTCCTGTGAGGCCTGAATGACCATCTCCAGACTGGTGCGGGCATTGGATGTCTCGCCGATGCCGGTTTCGACCGCACCGCGGCTGTGCGCCATCAACTCCAGGGTCTCTTTGGTTTCGGCCTGAATGCTGCGGATGGTTCCGGCAATCTCTTCGGTTGCGCCCTTGGTGCGCTCGGCCAGGCGGCGGACCTCGCCGGCCACCACGGCAAAGCCACGGCCGTGCTCGCCGGCGCGGGCTGCTTCGATGGCCGCATTGAGCGCCAGCAGGTTGGTCTGTTCGCTGATCTCCTGGATCACGCTGACGACTTTGCCGATCTCCTGCGAACGGTGGGAGAGCGACTCCATCTTTTCGGCCACGGTTCCGGTGGCGGCGGCGATGCGTTCCATGGTTCCAGAGGCGGATTCCATCACCACGCCGCCCTGCGTGGCCATCTCCGCTGAGGAGCGGCTGGCCATCGCGGCGGTCTCGGCGTTGTGGCTGATCTCGCCGATGGTGGCCGTCATCTCCTGTGCCGCGGCGGCAATCTGGTTGGTCTTGCTGGATTGCTCCTGGCTGTTGTCCTGGGTCGACTTGGCGGAGTGGCTCATCTCCTGGGAAGCGCCGGAAAGCGCTTCGGCGCTGCGCGCGACGGTGCGCATTACCTCCCGCATCGAGGCTACGCTGGTGTTGACGGCCGCGGAGAGCCGCCCCACCTCATCCTGGCCTTGCACCTCCAGTTCCACGGTCAGGTCTTTGTCCGCCAGCCGCTCCAGCGCCTCGGTGGCAGCGATCAGGGGAGGAGCAATCAGCCGCGTCAGCACCGTGCCCACCACCGCACAGAGCAGGATGGTAATGGCCATCAGCACGCAGTTGACGGCCACCAGCCGACGCCCCAGCAGCAGGGCCTGGGAGCCTTCCGCCGCGCTCATGCGGGCGTTCAGCGCGACATCCGCCTCGACCGCGTCGACCGTGGCGTTATAGAACTTGACCGCATCGCCCATGGTCACCATCTGCGCCGCCTCGGCATTGTTGCCGGCATCGCCCAACGCCCGGCTGCGATCGCTCATTTCGATGTAGGCCTGGGCGTTGCGAGTGATCGTCTCAAAGTACTCCCGCTCCCCGGGGTAGGAGACCAGCGGCGCATATTTGTCGACCGCTGCATGGTAGGCCGCAATGTAATTCAGCCGCTTTGGCGTCAGCCGCTTGGTACAGGCCTGGTTGTCGCAGAGCAGCAGCAATGCGTCGGTACGGCGAATCGTCGAGATTGAGTAACGGATGTCGTCCAGCGCTTTGGTCGAGGGCATGGCATTGCTCACAATATCGCCGACGGCCGAATTGATTCTCAGAAAGCCCACCAGCGCGGCCGTCCCCAGAAGCGCACAGAGCAGGCAGACCGCGCCAAAGGCAAAACGGAACTTGTGAGAGATACGCAGGTCGCGTAGCACGGACATAAAAAGATTCCCTTCAGGGCCGGCAGAGCGGCAAGGTCCAGCGCGGTTATCCTTGGCGATTATCGGCAGCTTTAGGAAAAGGTCCAGCGCATTCGCAGTGGCGCACCAAAATGCGCAGCAAAGGCTTCCCGTTTTTTGCCCGCGGTCCAAACCTGAAACTGGATTCCCCGCATGCCTCAGCACGGATCGCACCGCGGGCGATCTCTTGACCCGGCCTGCCGGGCTTGCGTATTCTCGGGAGCGTCTTGACGCGGGGTTCATGAGCGCCTCGAACCCGCGCGAGGGAGCTCTTGTGAGCACACCTGCCCCGGCAGCGACCGCCGCACCCGCCCAGCCGCCGGCTGCCGTACCCCTGTTGGTGCGCCGCGCCGCCGTGCTGGGCGCGGGAACCATGGGCTCGCGCATCGCCGCTCACCTGGCCAATGCCGGCATCCCCACGCTGCTGCTGGACCGCTCCTCGGCGGGCCAAGGCGGCCGCAACCGCTTAGTGAATGCGGCGCTCGAAACGCTGGCCAAAGCCAAGCCCGCCGCCTTCTTTGAGCCGTCACTGATCGCGCTGGTCGAAATCGGCAACTTCGACGACGATCTGCACAAACTCGCTCTCTGCGACTGGGTCATCGAGGCCGTCGCTGAAAATCTGGAGATCAAGACGGCGCTGCTGGGGCGGGTGGCACCGCATCTGACGCCCGGCGCGATTCTTACCACCAACACCTCGGGGCTGCCGGTGCGGCGCATTGCCGCCGGACTGCCTAATGCCATCGAAGGGCTGCGGCGGCGCTTTTTCGGGACGCACTTCTTCAATCCACCCCGCTCTATGCGCTTGCTGGAGGTGATTCCCACTGCGGAGAGCGATCCCGCCCTGGTTGCGGCCTTCAGCGCCTTTGCCGGGCGCATCCTGGGCAAGCAGGTGGTGCTGGCCAACGACACCCCCAACTTCATCGCCAACCGCATCGGCGTGGCCGTACTCTTCACCGCCGCCACGCTCATGCTGGAGCAAGGCCTGAGCATCGAAGAAGTCGACGCGCTCACCGGCCCGGCCCTGGGCTGGCCGCGCACCGGGACCTTCCGCCTGGCCGACCTGGTGGGCCTCGACATTCTGGCCCACGTGGCCGCCAACTTCCCCCAAGGCGTGGCGCCAGGCAGGTTCTTTCTCCTTCTCGAAGAGATGGTGGGCCGCGGCTGGCTGGGCGACAAATCCGGCCAGGGCTTTTACAAGAAGACCCGCAGCGCCGATGGGCAGGAGCAGCGCTTGGTGCTCGATTTCGCCACGATGGAGTACCGCCCCGCAGTCAAGCCGCTGCTGCCCGCGCTGGAGATGGTCAAGGGCGCAGCCTCCTTGCCGGCTCGCCTGCGCCTGCTGCTGGCCGACGAACTGGCTGGGGACAAGACCGCCGCTTTCCTCTGGCCGCTACTGACCTCGCTGTGGAACTACGCCGCCAATAGCATCGGCAAGGCCGCTGCGGACGCCGCCTCGATTGATCGCGCCCTGCGCGCCGGCTTCAATTGGGAGATGGGGCCCTTCGAGATGTGGGATGCCGCCGGGGTGGACCGGACGGTGTTGCGCATGAAGGCGCTCCATCAGCAGCCCAGCCCGCGGGTGGTGGCGCTGCTGGCCGCGGGGCATACTTCCTGGTACTCCGAAGAGGGCGCGCTCTGCTTTCATCCCGAAAGCGGCCGCAAGGAGCCGCTGACGTCGGTCCCCGGAGAGGCGCGGGTGGCCGATTTTCGCCGTTCTCATGGTGTGATCCTCACGAACGATGCGGCTTCGCTGGTCGATTTGGGCGACGGCATCGCCTGCATCGAACTGCATACGCCCAAAAATGCCATCGGCAGCGACGTGCTGGAACTGGTCGCGTCGGTCTTAGATGCGGATTCAACACAGGTGCGCGACTTTACCGGCTTTGTAATTTCCGGCGACCGCGTAAACTCCAGCGTCGGCGCCAACCTGCAACTGATGCTGGGGATGGCTCAGCGCAGCGAATGGGCGGAGTTGGAGGCGATGATTGCTGCCTTTCAGCGCATGACGGCAGCCATCAAATTCTGCCCGCGTCCGGTGGTCGTCGCGCCCTTCGGCCTGACCCTGGGCGGCGGCGCGGAGATCTGCCTGCACGCGGCGCGCCGCCAGGCCCACGCCGAGACCTATATCGGGCTGGTGGAAGCCGGGGTGGGGCTGATCCCCGCCGGCGGAGGCTGCAAGGAGATGCTGCTGCGCGCCCAGGATCTGGCCGCGGCGCTGCTGCCGCCCGATCCCCGCGAGCCCGGTCATGCGGCCCGCCTGGCCCAGTCGCCGGAACTGGCCACGGCGCTGCGCCGCACTCTGGAAACCATCGCCCTGGCCAAGGTTTCCACTTCGGCAGCAGACGCCCGCGCGCTGGGGCTTCTCTCGGCGGCCGACCACATCACCCTCAACCGCGAGCGCCTGCTGCTCGACGCCAAAGCGCAGACCGCCTTGCTGGCCGCGCTGGGCTATGTGCCGCCGCAGCCGCGTGTGCACGTTCCCGCTCCCGGCACATCGGCGCTGGCCATGCTGGAGTCCGGCATCGCCCTGCGCGTCGAGGGTGGCTACGCCTCGCAGCACGACCAGAAAATCGCCTGCTGGGCCGCTACCATCCTCTGCGGAGGCCCAGTGACGCCGGGGACCTTGGTCAGCGAAAACTACCTGCTCGATCTGGAACGGGAGGCTTTTCTCTCCCTGGCCGGCGAACCCAAGACCCAGGAACGCATTGCCTTTACACTGAAGACCGGAAAGCCGCTGCGGAACTGACGATGAAATTAACAAGGTACATCCTGCTCGTTGCTGTAGTGTCGCTGGCCAACTTGATGGCTGGGGGCCAAGACGGTTCCGCGCAGCCGAATGCGACTCCACTCGACGAAACCGGCCAAATCGTGGTCGCCGGAAAAACCGTTCCTTACCGCATCCGCCGCCTGCCGGTGGCCTCCTTTCCCAATTTGCCCGCCGCAATTGCCGAGGAAATGACTCGGCGCGGCTGCATGATTCCCCAGACCTGGCAGGCGCACGGGCCGGAGAACGTCATTCACGCCAGTCTGGAACGGCCCGGTTCGACGGATTGGGCGGCGCTCTGCTCGGTGCGGGGAACGGTCTCGCTGCTGGTCTTTTTTTCCAGCGCGCCGACGCAGGTGGTGGTGCTGGCGACCGCTCAGGAGACAGACCACTTGCAGGCCCATGGGGGCACGGTCGCGCTGGGGTTCAACTGGGGCATCGATCCCGCCTCGCCGGCGCAGATTCGCCAGGCGCAGGCCGGCCTCGAACACCACCCCCCGCTGGTGGACCACGACGCCCTGGCCGATTCGCTCATCGACCGCCGCACCGTTTACCGCTTCTACTCCAAAAACGCCTGGACGCTGCTGGAGATGCCGGATTAGGACGCCTTCGGATTCCGCCCGAAGAGGGTATGAATGGATGGAATGGGCGTCCCACCCTCGCCGCGCCGTTGTTGTTGTGGCTACCAAGAAACAAACGTAAACCAGGAGACCAGCGCTCCAGTTTCATTTCTCGTGGGTCGGCGGAAGCCAGTGGGAGCTAGGTAGGGAGTCATCTACATTTATCCGCCCCTGTACTATCTGGTCCCGTTTGACCATCGCACCCTCCGCTGCCAATGATGGAAGCTGCATCGCAGGAGCTTCTCCCCATGCCCGAAGCCGTACTTGTCAGCGCCGTGCGAACTCCCGTCGGGCGTGCTCCCATGGGCGCACTTTCCACCACCCGCCCCGACGATCTCGCCGCCATTGCCTTGAACGGAGCGTTGGACCGGCTACCCGCCTTGGATCGAGGCGAAATCGACGAAGTGATCCTGGGCTGCTCCCATCAGGAAGCCGAGCAGGCCTGGAACATCGGCCGCTTTGCCGCGCTGCGCGCCGGCCTGCCCGTCACCGTGCCGGGAGTGACCGTCAATCGTCTCTGCGGATCGGGTCTGGAGGCCATCGCCCAGGCCGATCTGCGCATCCGCGCCGGTGGCGACCGGGTGCTGATCGCCGGCGGCGCCGAATCCATGAGCATGATTCCCCTGGGCGGATTGAAGCCCAGCCCCAATCCCTGGCTGGCCGAGCATTACCCGTCCTCGCTGCTGACCATGGGCCTGACCGCCGAGCGCGTCGCCCACCACTACAGAATCAGCCGCGAAGATCAGGACGCCTTCGCGCTGGAGAGCCACCGCAAGGCTCTGGCCGCGCAGGCCGCAGGCCGCTTTGCCGAAGAACTGATCCCGGTGGCGGTGACCATCGCCCTTCCCGGCGAGAAGTCCGAGGGCCATCCCAGCAAGCCGCGCCTCACCGAGACGCTGTTTACCGCCGACGAAGGCCCCCGCGCCTCGACCTCGCCCGAGATTCTGGCACGACTCAAACCGGCCTTTCTATCGAGTGGAACCGTGACCGCGGGCAACTCCTCGCAGACCTCGGACGGCGCGGCGGCGCTGGTGCTGATGGAGGCCAAACGGGCTGCGGAACTGGGCATTCGCCCCCTGGGCCGCATGGTCTCTTACGCCGCCACCGGCTGCCTGCCCGAGGAGATGGGCATCGGCCCGGTCACCGCCATTCCCAAGGCGCTGGCGCGGGCGGGGCTGACTCTGGCCGAGATCGGGCTGATCGAATTGAACGAGGCCTTCGCCTGCCAGGCGCTGACGGTGATCCGCACCCTGGGACTCGATCCGCAGATCGTCAACGTCAACGGCGGGGCCATCGCCCTGGGCCATCCGCTGGGCTGCACCGGGGCCAAACTGACGGCCACACTGCTCTACGAGATGCGCCGCAGGCAAGTGCGCTACGGCATCGTCTCCCTGTGCATCGGCGGCGGCATGGGCGCGGCGGGAGTCTTCGAGTTGCTGTGAACTGCCCGCTCCGCTCCTCGCAATCGAACAGATTTCCATATTCTCGTTTGACTTACACGCGATGCTTCAGCTAACGTGAGGGCGCTCCATAAAACTCTGTTTCAAGTAAGGTGGAAAGAAACCATGTGGAAGGGACTCTTTTCCTTGGGGCTGACCATAGCCTTGGCATTGGCCGGCTCCGCGAGTTGTTTGGCTCAACAAAGCAACCCAGCAGCAGGCTGTGTTGCATGTGGCGGATGCGGCAGCCTTCTCTTAATTCCGGTAATTTTGGTAGTTCTGAATATTGCCTTGCTGGTTTGGGTAGCCCGCGATGCCAAAGCGCGAGGAATGGACAGCGCCGTATTGTGGATGCTGTTGGTGTTCTTCACTAGCTTGATCGGTTTGGTGATCTATATCTTCTCCCGGCCCCAGGGGAACGTTATTCCCTGCCCCAATTGCGGGAACAAGCGTTTGCAAGCGAGTGTGAAATGTCCGCACTGCGGAATTGGCGCCTGAAAGGAACACAACCATGGCTAGCGGCGATTCTGCTGCTGGCCCTGCTCTCTGGGGCGGACGCATTGCGTTCGCCCCAGAAGCAAGCGAGTGTTCGCCTCTTCGCCGTCTCCGTGGATGCTTACCACCGCTATTTGCACCCCTTTACCAGCCGCTATATTCGTTGCCGATATACCCCGACATGCTCCAGCTATGCCGTCGAAGCAGTCACCAGGTACGGCATCGCCAAAGGCGGATGGATGAGCCTGCGCCGCATTGCATCCTGCCGGTCCAGTGTGCCTATGGGAACACTCGATCCTGTGCGCTGAGGGACAAACTCACACGCATTGCTTTCGATCGCGCTAAGGGCTATAAATGACCTTTCCCACCTTGATCTTCGAACACCAGAAGCAGTAACGGACTTCTTTCCCTGGGTATAATTCACTCAAATCCAACTGCCTCCAGCGGTGCCAGCCCACGCAACAGAAGGTATTTTTGACCGCGTTCGATTCATGCTCCCGATGCGGCCACAGTTTGGCCAGTGAAGCGATGAGCGCCGCGTCACCTGTTCGAGATTCTTTTTTCGAGAGTTTTTCAAGGATCACGTTCGTCCCTCCCCGACTGTATAGACACCGCAGGATTTCAAAGTGATCCCGTTGCCAGGATCGGCCGAGAAGGAGCGATCTCGTCATGCAAATGCTCAACTTGACTGCAAACAACAAAAACAGCCAGGTTGCCCCGGCTGTCTCGTTCGTCAAAATCTTTTTGCTGCGGCCCAAAGCCGCGGACAGCTACGCCTTGGCTAGAACCAGGGCCTTCAAGCGCGCGTTGAGGCGGCTCTTGTAGCGGGAGACGGTGTTGTCGTGCAGAATGCCCTTTTGCACGCTCTTGTCGAGAGCCGAGGTGGTCTGGCGATACTGCGCCTGGGCGGCGGGCACGTCCCCCTGGGTGAGGGCCTCGCGCATGGCCCGCAGGCTGGTGCGCACGCGGCTGCGGTTGGCGCGATTGACGGCGGTGCGCGTGACGGTCTGGCGGGCGCGCTTGAGCGACGATACGTGATTGGCCATGATTCTTCCTTGATCTCAGGCCCCGATCTCTCGAAAGCGATCCGGGCAAAGTGATGCGGGGTCAGAATGCAACTCCATCCGCATCCCTCGCAATTACCTAGTCTACTGGAATCGAGGGCTGGGGTCAATCTGAACTCTCTTCCAATACAAGATGAGCCTGAAGGGTGGCTTTGATTCCAATACAAGA
>CAZBPD010000005.1:0-130103 GCA_964493705.1 uncultured Occallatibacter sp. | reverse complement strand
GTGTCGTTCCAGGGAAAGCTGGTGCCGTCGTTGCCGTGGTAGATGTAGCGGGTCTCGCCCGACCAGCGGTCGCGGCGGCGGAAGACCACCGCGGCATCGGACTGCTCGTAGTAGTGGTCCTCGATCTTGATCTCCACCCGGCCGTCGTGGGAGAGATCCGGGCCCTCAAAGCTGTAGGCGGGGTAGGGCGATTCGTTGCGCGAGATGAACCAATCCGGGTGCTCGACGACCCAGGGCGAATCGATGCCCATGTGATTGGGAACCATGTCGCTGGCCAGGCGAATGCCGTACTGGTAGGCCCGGTCGCGCAGGTGGATGTAAGCTGCCTCGCCGCCCAGATTTTCCGCGATGGCGTAATCGAAGAGCGAATAGGCCGAAGCCACAGCTTCGTTGTTGCCGCAAAGCTGCTTGATGGTCTTGGAGGCGCGGCTGCGCTCCCATACGCCGATCAGCCAGAGCGAGTTGAGCCCGCGATCGGCCAGCAGCCGCAGCTCTTCGTCGGGAATCTCGTCCAGCCGGGTGATGCTGCGCCCGTACTGGCGGCTGAGCTGAGCCAGCCATACATAAGTGCTCTTGGCGATCAGCACCGCCGTCGGCATCCAGGCCATGTCGGGGCTGAACTTCTCGTATTCGTGCGCCGGATCGCCGTAGACCGGCACCTCGGCGGTAGCGACAACAGAAGGACCATGGCGGCCCGCCTCGCGCGCCCGGCGCTCGGCCTCGGCGGCTTGCGCGCTGGGGGGATGGAATTGCTTCCAGATGGCCAGCTCCTCTTCGCGCAGAATCTCGCCGGCCATCTCCAGAAAGCGCTCCAGCCCCTCGCCCAGCAGCGGCTTCCACAGCTTGAGAATGAGTTGCAACTGCTCGGCCAGCGAGCGCGGCGCTCCCAGAGCCGGAGCGCGCAGCAACTCCAGCAGGCTCATCGGCTGTGAGTCGGCGACGGGAATCAGCGGCCGGCTGGCGAAATACGCGGGAAGTTGTTGCGCAACCTGGCGATAGACCGTCTTCTCCGCCAGTGGTTTTTCCTCGAATAACTCGGCAAAGGGCGAAAAGGCCTCATTGCGGTTAGCCGTCCACAGCAGCAGCATCTCTTCGAAGGCGACGGCCTGGTGGGGAATCCCGTCCGTGGAGCGGAAGAGCCACTCAGCCGGCGTCTCCAGCCCTTGCAGAATGGTGCTTCCAGGAAAGTGCTCGACGAAGGTGAGCAACATGCGGTCGAGCTCTTTTGCGCCAACCTCTTCGCCGAACCAGTCCAGCGCGGCGGTCATGACCTCCGGGTCGAACTGCTCGCGATAACGGGCCATCACGATGTGGCTGGCCTCGTCGATCAGGCCCATGGCGAAAAGCTGGCCGGCGTGGACCGCCAACTCCGGGTGCTTTTCCACCTCGCGCACCAGATTCATGCGGTGGGCGAACTCGCGGCAGGCGGCGATATGGATAAAAACCACATTTCCATTGGTGGAAAAGAGCGTCTCCGCGAACTGGTATCGTTCACGCGCACTGCGCGAAATGTGAAATTCCATCATAAAAAGCCCAGCTCTCCGGTTCGTACTCTTCGCCGCCTGAAACTTGTTCGCGACCCCTTTCCGCGGGGTGCACAGGCCCAGGCGGATCAAGACCGCTCCCTATCGGGACAACAAATAAGGTACACCCATCATAAGGGTGGAGGCGCGCTGCGCGCCGGGTGCTTTTCGGGAACTTGGCGCGCGCGGCGCATCCTGCCCAGAATGGCGCTGTCCTCCAGATGAATCCACACTGCTGGACAAAACACCCAGGCCATTGCAACCCGCGCCTCTTTGCCGGTAAACTGTACTTGCGTTGCCGGTTCTTGACCCCGCGGGAGATCCGTGGAGCCTCCCACAATGGGGCAAAGAACCGAAGACGCCAGTCTCTTTTGAACTCGAAGGTAGGGAACTGATACCGGCGAATGAGAGAAGACCTGTGCAGCACCCTCGCGGAGAGGTGGCAGAGCCCGGTTGAATGCACCTGACTCGAAATCAGACGTACTCGTAAGGGTACCGGGGGTTCGAATCCCTCCCTCTCCGCCATAAGATCAGTTGAATCAACGCATAGGGGCCAATCATGGGCCCCTGTTCTTTTTGGTATGAAGCTTGCGTTTTGTGGAAAACATGCACGTAGAGGCACAGAAAGGCACAGAAGTTCAAACCCAATTGACCACAAAACTGACACCGAAAAGGCCAAACCGGTTAAAGCCGCTTAGGAGAACTTGCAGGACCACTACCTGCCCCGACAAACCCCTCCCACAAGCCGAAGCCAAAGGAACAAATGAAGCTCTGTTCATCGCGATAAGACCGCGATGAACAGGGCACAGTCTTGGATACTGTGATGAATGGGCCACCTGCCTGAAACCGTTTCACTCCCCTACGGGAGGAACTCTCCAGCGCTTTGTTGCATCTCCAAAGACAACAGGTCCAAAGGCAACTTGGTCATCGGTAAATTCAAATCCATAATGACAATGTGAGCACTCCAGATGTCGCGGCTCGTCTCCTGAAGGTAGCCGTCCGGCTACAGCGTCGCCACATTTTGGACAAATCACATAATTCATTGCGTAGCTCTTACGCGCGCGTCGGAATCTCATAAGCTCCTCTCAATTGGGCGGGTGGCCCAGGTCTGACCATCCACAAATGATTGGGAGCCCCATGTCTCGATTCCAAGACATGGGAGGCAACGAACCACGACCGTCTGTTGCTCGTTCCGTCCACCAATTCGATAACCCGAGGACGGGCGCCCAGTGGGGTCAGATCTTAAACATCTTCGGATAGACTTTTAATTTCAGAGAACATGGAGAGTTCATGGCCCTGCACAGCACCAAAGACCGCAAAACTGCCGGCGGTGCGCACGCCGGCGTCGCCCACACCGATCCCGAGCTCTATGCCTTCCCCAAAGAAGCGATGGAAGCGCATCGGGCCTATAAGTCCATCCATGAGATGCTCCTTCTCGATGGCAATTCGCAGCAGAATCTCGCCACCTTTTGCACCACCTGGATCGAGCCGGAAGTCAAGCAGCTCATGGACGAGTCCGCCGACAAGAACATGATCGACAAAGACGAATACCCGCAGACGGCGGCCATCGAAGAGCGCTGCGTTCATATGTTGGCCGATCTGTGGAACTCGCCTGAAGCCGTCAGCACCATCGGGTGCTCCACCACCGGATCCAGTGAAGCGGCCATGCTCGGCGGCCTGGCGCTCAAATGGAACTGGCGCAAACGCCTGAACGCCCAAGGAAGGTCAACGCAGGCTCCCAATTTGGTCATGGGCCCTGTTCAGGTCTGCTGGCACAAATTCTGCCGCTACTTCGACGTCGAGATCCGCGAAGTGCCCATCGAGGGCGACCGTTTGCTGCTCACGCCGGAAGAGGTCTTGAAGCGTTGCGACGAGAACACCATCGGCGTGGTTGTTACTCTGGGGGTGACCTTCACTCTTCAGTACGAGCCGGTCGAGGCGATCGCCGCCGCTCTGGACCAATTACAGGCCAAGACCGGCCTGGATATCCCGATCCATGTCGACGGCGCCAGCGGCGGCTTTCTTGCGCCCTTCCTGCAGCCTGAGCTTCTCTGGGACTTTCGTCTGCCGCGGGTGAAATCCATCAATGCCTCGGGACACAAATTCGGTCTGGCGCCCTTGGGCGTGGGGTGGGTTTTGTGGCGTGAAAAACACGACCTTCCTCAGGAGCTGATCTTCGACGTCAACTATCTGGGTGGGAACATGCCCACCTTTGCGCTGAACTTCTCCCGGCCAGGCGGCGAGATTATCTGCCAGTACTACAACTTCTTGCGTCTCGGCAAAGAAGGTTACACAGAGATCCAGCGCGAATGCTCTGCCCTGGGCCGTTTTCTCGCCGGGGAGGTAGGCAAACTCGGCCCCTTCAGGATCATGTATGACGGCCAGGGCGGAATCCCCGGCCTTTGTTGGGAGCTTAAAGAGCCCGCATCCAGCAACTTCACACTCTACGATTTTGCCGATCGATTGCGTGAGCGGGGATGGCTGGTGCCGGCTTACGCCCTGCCCCCCAACCGCGAAGATAGGGTGATTCAGAGGATTCTGGTTCGCCACGGCTTCACCCGCGCCATGGCAAACAGGCTCTTGCGCGAGATGCGGAGTGTACTCGACCATTTTGTCCAACATCCGAGCCAGCCGCAAGCAACCCAGGGTATCGCCGGGACGGCCTGGCACGGCCACGATCACTCCGGCCGGTTGGCGCA
Organism: uncultured Occallatibacter sp.; assembly: GCA_964493705.1. Lineage (GTDB taxonomy): Bacteria > Acidobacteriota > Terriglobia > Terriglobales > Acidobacteriaceae > Telmatobacter. Next base: position 125,881 of record CAZBPD010000005.1, on the reverse strand, counting down.
GCACCGGGCGCTGAGCGAATCCAAAGCCGGACGATGATGACGCCGAAGCCGGCTGCGCACGATCCGGCCTGTACTTTGGTTCCATCTCCTCGGTTGAATGAACTGCGGTAGAATCGTTCACACTGGAAGCAGATGACTGCAATCGAAGATACACAAGCCGTGGAGTTGAACGAAGCCGAGATACGGAAGCAACTCAAGTTGCTTACGGGCGATGAGGTCTTTCGCGCCAGCAAGAGGTCGATTGCCTTTCTGACCTATGTTGTCGAGGAGACGCTGCGGGGGGCGGGCGAGCATCTCAAGGAGCGCTCCATCGGCACGGAGGTCTTTGGCCGCACCTGCTCGTACGACACGAATCTGGATCACGTCGTACGGACGGCGGCGACAGAACTGCGCAAACGGCTGGCGATCTATTACGGGGAAGAGAAGCACCGTTCCGAGCTGCGCATCGTGATGGTGCCGGGCTCGTATGCTCCCCGGTTTTTTCCCGCGACATCGAATGAATCGAGTCATGCGCCTTTGGGGCTGGCGTCAGTTGCGGCACAGTCTTTGCCGGCAGAAGATTCTGCCGGTTTGAAGCGGAAAGAAGAACGCTCCCGCACCATTTTTCAGCGACGTGTTGGGTGGTGGGCAGGTGCATTGGCCGTCGCGCTGCTGGGAATCGTGATTTCGGTCTTCCTGCAACAGCGGCGGCAGACCCCCGAGTACCTGTTCTGGAAGCCGCTCTTGGATTCACCAGGCCCCGTCCTTTTGGCTGTTGGAGACGTGCCGAATGGGCCGCCGCTTTCCAACGGCGAAGATTCTGCGCCGGCAATTCTCCACTCGGAGAGCTCGCGCGCGGTCCCCTTCGCCGACACGGTGACCATTGCCGAGGTAGTGGGGATTCTTCAGTCGCACGACAAGAAGGTCATGATTCGCCGCGAGACGGCCAGCTCCTTTTCGGATCTTCGCGAAGGGCCCGTCGTCTTGGTGGGCGCTTTTAATAATGAGTGGACCCTGCGCCTGACCCGCCAGTTGCGCTACACCCTGGCGCTGGATGCGGAAAACCATCTTATCTATATTCGGGATGCCAAAAACCCGGCTTCGCGGCAGTGGAAGTGGCTGACGAATCAGCCGACCAACGTAATGGCAGGGGCCGGAGCGCCCGTTTTGCATGATTATGCCCTCATCTCGAGGGTTCACAACGCCGAGACAGGGCAGGCGATGGTGGTGATCGGCGGGCTCTTTACCTATGGAACACAAGCAGCAGGGGAGTTTTTGACCGACCCCAAATTGCTTCAGGGAGTCGCGCGGACGGTCAACCTGGGAGACAGCGAGCACAGCCTGCAGATCGTCCTGGGCACTACGGTTACCGACGGAACCCCGGGACCGCCGCAACTGCTGGCGATTTCTGAGGAGTGAAGATTCTCTCTTTGTTGGTCAAATCGCCTTCTGTATCTCATTCAATCCTATAGACAATTTACAGGCTCCTGACGGTCAGGAGCGGTCTCTGTCTTCTCTCTCCGTCTTGCGATCCATACAAAGTTTGTGGATTGAAACCAGACTCCTCCCTCGTTCCCTGCAAATACCCGGCAGGAACGCTGGAGCGAGATGGCAGGCGGGAATGATTCACAGGAGGCTACGATGAGAGCATTTTTCAAGCTGACCGGGACCTGGATGGTCCTTTGGGCAGTATTGATTTGCATCCCCAGAGCAGGGTTTGCACAAGGATACGGCAGCATCAGCGGCACAGTTACCGACTCCTCCGGGGCAGTAGTTCCCGGTGCGCTGGTCAGCGCAGTACAGGTTGGCACCGGACTGGCGGTGAAGACCACCTCCAGCACGATGGGCATGTTTACGTTTCCCTCGCTGGCCCCATCCACCTATAACCTGACCGTCAGCCACGCCGGATTTGAAGCGTTTGCCGAGAAGGGATTGCAGTTGCGTGCTGACGCCGCCCTGACCGCCAACGTGGTCTTAAAGGCGGGCAGCACTGCCGAGACGGTTACCGTCAACGCCGATGTGGTTCAGGTGGACCTGACCACCGGAACCCTGGAGCAGGTCATCGGCACTGCACAGATGAACGATCTGCCCCTGAACGGTCGCAATGCTGCCGCGCTGACGGCGGAGGTGGCGGGCATCACTCTGGCGCCCCCGGCCCAGGCGGACCAGGGGAATACCAAGACCTTTCCCATGGCCTTTGCCATCTCAGCCAACGGCACACGCGTCGGACAAACCAACTACATGCTCGACGGCGGCAACAATGTCGACGAGTACACCAACGTCAATATGCCTTTCCCCATGCCCGATGCGATTCAGGAGTTCAGCATCGAGACCAGCAATTACAGCGCCGAGTATGGTCAGAACGCCGGCGGCGTGGTGAACATCATCACCAAGACCGGAACCAGGAACTATCATGGCGATCTCTTCGAATTTATCCGCAATCGCTACTTCAATGCCGCAAATTACTTTAGCGCGACAGGAAGGGACCCGCTCAAGCGCAATCAGTTTGGCGGCACGGTGGGCGGGCCGTTGAAGATCCCCCATCTCTACAAGAGCGAAAAGACGTTCTTCTTCTTCGGATACCAGGACACCGTCAATCACGGCGCTTCCGGCTCTACCTCGCCGGTTCTTCCCACCCTGTCTCAAGCAGGCGAAACCGCCCCAGGCGGAGCGCCCGGCACTAGCAATCTGGTCTTTACAGACTCCTTTAATCCGGCTAAGGCTGCCAATGCCTGCGTATCCAACCCGTTGAATCCGGCGACGATTCTCTCCTGCACCACGACTGGAAGTGTCTCCACAACCACTGTGAGTCCCACCGCCCTCAGCACTCCGGCGGTCAATCTGCTGAAGTATCTGCCCCAGTTAACATCCGTGGGAAACGTCTCCTTTCAGAAGCCAAATGTCTATACCCAGGCCGAGATCACGGCCCGCGTCGATCAGGAGCTGACGCCGAAGGACAAACTGACGCTGCGCTACTTCTCCGACTCCTATATCTTGCAAGGGATTCTCAGTCCAACAAATCTTCTCACCTATGCCGATGGAGCCGCCAACCATTATTACAATTCGCTGATTTCTGAAACCCACACTTTTGGCGACCATATCGTCAACAACTTCATCCTCAGCAATCAACTGGATATGGATGGACGCGGTCCGATTTCCAACACCGTCGATGTAGCGGATCTAGGAGTGAAGATCTGGCAACCGGCCTTCAAGCAGATCAACCAGGTCGCGGTGACGGGATACTTTACCATCGGCGATAACCCCCAGGCCTTCTTCCGCAGGGGAAACTACACGCTGACCGACGATGTGCATTTCCTGCTGGGGAAGCATAACATCGATGTAGGCTTCCACGGCGAGGTCTCCAAGATTGACATCAACAACCTCTTCGAGCAGCCGGGGCAGTTCACCTTCAATGCCAATAACACCGGCGACGCCGCCGCCAGCTTTCTGTTTGGGTATCTGGGGAGTTTTACACAGGCTTCCGGGCAGTTTTTCAACCCGCGCGGAAAGTTTATCGGCGCCTATGCTCAGGATAGTTGGAAGATCAGCCACAAGTTAACTCTCGACTATGGCGTGCGCTATGAGCCATTCATGCCCTGGCATGAGATTCAAGGGCGCATGGGTGGCTTCAATCCTACGCTGTGGGCTTCGGGCACGCATTCCACGATGTATCCGAATGCGCCCGCCGGGATGCAGTTTGCCGGCGATCCTGGTTTCAATTCCAATGGCGTCGCCTCGGCCTACAATCATTTCATGCCGCGGCTTGGATTTGCCTACGATGTCTTTGGCAACGGCAAAACCAGCCTGCGTGGCGGCGGCGGCATGTTCTTTGACAGCCGCATCAACAGCACTCTGTTCAATATCTACTCGAACCTGGCGCCGTTCATCACCAGTGCGAGTTTCAGCAACTCTGCGGCCGGAACCAATATCACCTTTGCCGATCCGTATGGAAGTTATGGTATTTCCAATCCTTTCCCGGCGCCGCAGCCGCCCACCTCGAGCGCCGCGATCTCCGCGGCGCAATCCTGGCTGACCTATGACCCGTTCGACGGATTCCAGGACCCGATTTCGTACGCCTTCAATCTGGCCGTGGAGCAACAGGTCTCCAACAGTCTCACGGTGCGCGCCGCCTATGTGGGCGGACATGGCAGTCATGAGTGGACGGACCTTGAGTTAAACCCTTATGTTACCTCGACAGCTCGCAAGTACCAACTGGCGGGCTGTGCGACCAACAACAGTTGCTACCCAGGGACCATCACCGCGGCCAACACCGGCGGCAACATGAACTACAATTCGATGCAACTCTCCGCCGAACAGCGTGTACGCTACGGCCTGACGGTGCTGGCGAATCTTACCTGGTCGAAGTCGATTGACGATCAACCATGGAATCAGGCCTCCACCTCGATAGGCAACAATAACTCCTATGTCTATCCGATCACCGCGCCGAATTTCAAGAGTCTGGACTACGGGCCGTCGGATTTCAACCATGGCATTGTCAGCGCTCTCTCGTATGTGTACACCGTTCCAACGGTTCTGAAGGAAGCGCCGAAAGCTGTGCAATACCTGGTAAACGGTTGGGAAACCTCCGGTCTCTTCCAATTCCGTAGCGGCGACCCGCTGACCATCATGTCGAGCAATAGTAATGCCTCGGGCTCGGGACAGAGCCGCGATCGCGCCATTGAGACGGGAGCTCCCTATGGTGGAACCGCGTGCGCCGGTGTTTCTACGCCCTGCAAAGCGTACTTGAACCCGGCTAGCTTCTCGAACCCCGCCGCGGGCGGATTCGGCAGCTTCCAGAAGGGCGGTTTGGTAGGTCCGCACTATGTCGATTGGGATGCAAGTATGGCGCGCAAGTTCATGATAAGAGAGAGTACCTACTTCCTCTTCCGCGCCGAGTACTTTAACCTGATGAATCACGTCAATCTGGGCGATCCAGCCACCACTGCAACCGCCTCAACTTTCGGCAGAATCACCAGCACGAGTCCGCAAAACTGGTCTGCCACAGCCCCGCAAAACGATCCGCGCATTGCGCAATTCTCACTGAAGCTGATCTTCTAACCTAACTTCACCGTTCGCTGGACCGATCCTCCGGGCCGGCGGCTCGATAACAATCCAGGCGTCCACTCCATGGGAGCGGGCGCCTGGCTTCTTCCTGCTCGCCCAGGAAGAACGGACGGAAATGAAACTATCGACGATCGATGAAGCGACGCTCTCCAGCGGCGCCAGAGCAAGGATGTTTTGTGCCCAGAAGTTGGAAATGGACAGACCTGGATTCATCGCGCTCTTTCTGCTTGTCTGCCTTTGTCCGGTGCTTGCGCAGAAGGCGGCGAACGATCTCAATCCGGCTTCATCTGCTGAGCAGCGGGCCGCCGATCTGGTCGCGCGCATGACACTGGCGGAGAAGGTGGCGCAGATGCAAAACGATGCGCCAGCTATCGCCCGCCTGCATATTCCCGCCTATAACTGGTGGAACGAGGGCCTCCACGGAGTGGCGCGCGCCGGCTACGCAACGGATTTCCCCCAAGCCATTGGTCTGGCTGCAACCTGGGATTCGCGGCTCATGCAGCGCGTCGGCGATGCCATTGCAACCGAGGCGCGCGCCAAATACAACCAGGCGCAGCGCCAGGGTAACAGCACGATCTTTTATGGCCTCACGCTGTGGTCGCCCAACATCAACATCGCGCGTGATCCCCGCTGGGGACGCGGCCAGGAGACCTATGGCGAAGATCCATTCCTGACCGGCAGCATGGGTGCAGCCTTTGTTGAAGGAGTGCAAGGTTCGGACCCTCACACACTCAAAGCCGCGGCCACAGCCAAGCACTTCGCGGTGCATAGCGGGCCGGAGGCGCTTCGCCACACCTTCGATGCCGCGGTTTCTGCGCACGATTTGGAAGACACGTATCTGCCCGCTTTTCGCCAACTGGTTGTCGAGGCTCACGTGGGCGCCGTTATGTGCGCCTACAACTCCGTCAACGGAGCGCCGGCCTGCGCCAACTCGATGCTGCTCAATGAAAGGCTGAGAAAGCAGTGGCATTTTCAGGGCTACACGGTCTCCGATTGCGCGGCCATCGGCGATGTCGCCGTGGGCCATCACGCTGCCCCGGATCTTGCTCATGCGGCGGCTTTATCCCTGAGGGCGGGCACCGACCTGAGTTGCGGAGCGGAATACGGAGCGCTGCTCGATGCTGTGCGCCAGGGGTTGATCGGTGAGGCGGAGATCGACAGCGCGGTTCGCCGTCTTTTCACCATCCGCTATCGCCTGGGCTTCTTCGACCCTCCCGAGCAGGTTCCTTACAATGCCATCCCTTTCGCGGAGAACGACTCCGCGCAGCACCGCGCACTGGCGCTGGAGGCTGCCCGCGCTTCCATGGTCCTGCTCAAAAACAAGGGCGATCTGCTGCCACTGAACGCAGGCTCATCGACGATCGCAGTGATAGGACCCAATGCCGACGCGCTGGCCGCACTCGAAGGAAATTACAACGCCATTGCCTCGCATCCTGTGACCCCTCTGGTCGCGCTGCGGGAACGGCTGCCGGGCAAGATCGTCTATGCGCAGGGCGCGCCGTATGCCGAGGGCATCGCGGTGCAGGCGCCGGAGACGCTCTTCTCTACAACGTCTGGCGGGAAAGCGATGCCCGGCCTTCGCGCCGAGTATTTCTCCGGCCCGGGCTTCAGTGGTAAGCCGTCCGTAGTGCGCGTGGATCGCGGCATTGGCTTCGACTGGAACGGCGCTGCTCCAGCCGATGGCGTTTCCGCGGAGCAATTCTCTGTGCGCTGGAGCGGCTTGATGACTCCTCCAGCGCCGGGCCCGCTGCGCTTCAGCTTCTCCATGGCCCATTGCAGCACCTGCGACGATGCGGAAAGCATCCATGTCTGGCTTGATGGCGCGATGGTCTACGAGTTTCAACACCCGCGCACGCACGGCCGTCATGCGCCCACGCCTCCGTTTACGCTGGAGTTCTCCGATACCCAGCCCCATCCCATCCGCATCGAGTACAGCCACGATGCGCCGCACTTCGGCGCCGGTTTGACCCTCAACTGGGAGCCGCCCATCGATGTGCTGCGCGCGCAGGCGGTGTCGGCAGCTCGTCAGGCAGGCTTGGTGGTGGCCTTTCTGGGATTGAGTCCAGAGCTGGAGGGCGAGGAGATGGAAATCCACGGCCACGGTTTCGAGGGCGGCGACCGCAGCGCCATCGAATTGCCTGCCGTCCAGCAAGAACTGGTGAATGCTCTGTCGGCCACGGGCAAGCCGATCATTGTGGTGCTCATGAATGGCGGCGCGGTGGCCTTGCAAGATGCGGAAAAAAAGGCCGCGGCGATCATCGAGGCATGGTATCCCGGCGAAGCCGGAGGAGAGGCGATTGCAGAGACCCTTTTGGGTGAGAATAATCCCTCCGGCCGCCTGCCAGTGACATTCTATGCCTCGACCAGCCAGCTTCCGCCCTTCGAGAACTACTCCATGCGGGGGCGCACCTACCGCTATTTCACCGGAAGGCCGGAGTATCCCTTTGGCTACGGGCTGAGCTACACGCGCTTTCAGTACGCGGCGGGCAGCCTCTCCACCAGCACCCTCCGAGCCGGGGAGCCGCTGCTGGCCAGCGTCACGGTGCGGAACGTGGGACCGCGCGAGGGCGACGAAACGGTGGAACTTTATCTGATTCCCCCCGTCGAAGCCGGTGCGCCGCTGTGCAGTCTGGCAGGATTTACTAAGATTCACCTTGCACAAGGGGAGAGCAAGACTGTCAGCCTTACGATTGCTCCTCGCCAGCTAAGTCTGGTCGATGCCGAGGGCCGGCGCAGCGTGCGTCCCGGTAACTATCAGCTTTATATCGGCGGCAGCCAACCAGGGGCAGGGAACGGTGTCTACCTGCCCTTTCGCATCGAGGGAGAGAGTCCGCTTGCTCCCTGAGCACGGCGGGTACTTTGCGCCTGGATCTTTCTTATACGAAGGTTCTGACCCAGCGATTCTGCGCGCTGCGACGGCGTCTTACGTATCCCGACATAGCTCCCCACGGGTTTTCGCCGAACAAGGGAGTTGAAAATGTAGCGCTGGCCTCCCGGCCGGCTGCATCGTGGATCTCCCGGTCCACGACTGTTTTCTTCTAGACACAAGAACAAGTACGCGCCAAGGGTGGGAGGCCCAGTTTTGGTCCATCAACAAGCCGTCTGAGGCTTACTGCGCTGGAGCGTGTGCCATAAACTTCGCGGCCCATTGGATGAAGTACTTCATATTGGGCGCATCGGTATGGCCGCCGTCGTGCTGCCGCCAGGCGAGTTGGCCGTCGAGCAGGCCTTCGTTGACGGGAGGCATCTTGGCAGTGTGATAATCCTCTTCGAGTCCCTTGGCGCCCAGCAGTGTAAAGACGCGGCTGGCGTCGACGGTGGCCATGAAGCTGCCCTGGTGGTCGAGCCATTTGGCATCGCCTTTGGCAGGGATGCCGTAGCTGATGAAGGTGAGCCGGGGCGCGCAGAGAGCGATGAGTTCGTTGGAGTCGACTGGGATGTCGACGGGTGTCTTGCTGCCGAAGGTGGCGGCAGAAGCGCCGTACTGAAGAAAGTTGCCGGCCATCCAGTAGTACTCGCCGCCGGTGAGGCTTTCTACAGCTTCGCCGAAGTTGCGGCGCAGGGGCGTGGCTCCGCCTTTGCCCGAGGAGCCAACCAGAACCATGGCGAAGCGCTGATCGAAGGCCATGGTGACCAGCGCGGCCTTGCCGTAGCGCGAGACGCCTTCGATGCCGACGTGCTTTGCATCGACGGCGGAGTCGGTTTCCAGGTAGTCGAGGCCGCGGCCCGCGCCCCAGGCCCAGGCGCGCAGTGCGCCCCAATCCTCAGGCTGGCGCGGCTGGCCCTTGTTGACCAGGCCGATGATGCCGCGGCTCAGGCCGGCGCCGTCGTCTGCCTGCACACTGGCAGGATCGAAGAGAACGAATCCCCAGCCGGCGGCAACCAACTGCCAGGTATTGGGGAGATCGCCGTCCTCGTTCATCTGGGGAAACTGAAAGGGCGTAGCCTTGACCAGATCCCAGGCCGGATGCTGTGCGAAGACATCCTTGAGCGAGGGGTCCTGCTGCGCCAGCAGAGCCTTGAATGCCTTGTTGACGCGCTCCATCTCTTCGCCGCGCGGCTCGTTGGGGCTGGGGAATCCGGCGCGGCCAAACATCATCAGCACCGGTACAGGGGTCTTTACATTGGCCGGCGTCACCAGCGTCATGTGAATGCGCACGGGAATCTGCGGGTAGGAGGAGTTGTCCACCTCGCCGATGAGGTCTTTGGCGATGACCGGCGTGAAGCCGATCATCTCGCGATCGACCGCGGTCACCGTCCAGGTCACTTTGGGCAGATGCTCGGGAACGCGGCCATAGACATATTTGGAGTAGGCCTCGATCAACTCGGGACGGCGGCGCGTCCACCACATCTCCGCCGTGGTGACCTTCTGACCGTCATTGGTGGTGAGCGGGTCGGGAAGATTGGGGAAGGGATTGGCCAGGGACTCGTCGTAATTGGCGTGCTTGGGCGCCTTCTCGTTGCCGTCGGGGCCCGGTCGCAGGGACTTGATGCCGAGCCGATCCATCATCTTTTGATGATCCTGATCGGCGGTGAGAGCGGGAGCCACGGCGCTTTGCGCGCTGGCAGCGGCGACGCCGAGCAGGCAGCAAAGGCAAACAGACAACAAAGCAGGCAGTTTGATCTCGAAGGGCACGGCGATTCTCCTGAAATGCGCTGAAATCGCAGTTAAAAAGCGATTTACTTCAGGCGACCATGATACACCTTCCGCGCTGGGAGAGGCGCGTAACGATTTCGCTGGACAGGGCAATCTGCAGCGATTGCCCTGTCCGCGATGCGGTTTCTACTGTTGGCGCGGGTCGTAATTCATGTAGACCACGTGGGTTTGCAGGTATTCTTCCAGGCCATGTCTGCCGTCGGCGCCGCCGATGCCGGATTTGCGCCAACCGGCGTGGAATCCCTGCATGGCTTCGAAGTTCTCGCGATTGACGTAGGTTTCGCCGAACTTCAATTCGTTGGCGGCGCGCATGGCCACGCTCAGGTTGGTGGTGTAGATGGAAGAGGTGAGGCCGTACTCGCAATCGTTGGCCAGTTCGATGGCTTGGTCGAGAGTCTTGAAAGTGGCGATGGGCAGCACCGGGCCGAAGGTCTCCTTCTGCATGATGGCGCTCTGTTGGGGGCACTGGGCGAGCACGGTGGCGGGGAAGTAAAAGCCGGTCTTGCTCGGGTCGGCGCTGCCGCCGCACAGCAGTTGGGCGCCGTCCTGAAGCGCCTGTTGCACCGCAGCGCCGACCAGCTCCTGCTGGCGCTTGCTGACCAGCGGGCCCATCTCCGTGGCCGCGTCCATGGGATCTCCAGCCACGGTGCATTCCATGGCGGCAACCATCTTCTTGGTGAACTCGGCGGCCACCGATTCATGAACGTAGACGCGCTCGGCGCAGTTGCAGACCTGGCCGGTATTGATGATGCGCGAGGCGCGAATGGAGCGTACAGCGAGATCGAGATCGGCGTCGGCCGTGACGATGGCCGGGGCCTTGCCGCCCAACTCCAGCGAGACCTTGGTGACATGCTCGGAGGCTGCGCGCATCACCGCGCTTCCACCTTCGACGCTGCCGGTGAGGCTCACCATGCCCACCTTGGGATGCGAAGCCAGCGCCTTTCCCACCACCGAGCCCGCGCCCGATACAAGATTGAATACGCCCTTGGGCAGAGACGTATGAGCCACCAACTGGGCAAACTCGAAGGCGTTGTTGGGCGTTTCGCTGCTCGGCTTGAGGACGATCGTATTTCCTGTAACCAGAGCGGGCGCCATCTTGCGCACAATGAGGAAGAAGGGGAAGTTCCAGGGCAAAATGCCGGCAATCACGCCAATGGGCGCTTTGTAGAGCAAGATGTTCTCGCCGGGGCGGTCGCTCTGGACGATCTCACCTTCGTAGCGGCGGGCAAACTCGGCCATATAGTCCAGGTAATCGGCAGAGAAATCCACCTCGACTTGCGCCAGGGAGAGAATCTTGCCCTGCTCCTCGGTAATCACCCTGGCCAACCGCTCGCGGTGGGCGCGAATCAAGGCGGCGATCTCGCGCAGATACGCTCCGCGGCGAACCGCGGGAAGGGCGGCCCAGGGCTTTTGCGCACGTTCGGCGGCGCGAACGGCGCGATCCACATCTTCGGCGGTTCCGTTGGGGAATTCGGAGACGGCCTCTTCGGTGGTGGGGTTGATGACGGGAAGGGTCTCCAAAGACGAGACAAATTCGCCATCGATGAACATCTCATAGCGTTTGAGGTTGGCCTGCATGGGGCTCATGAAAAAAACTACCTCCTGGCGGGAATAGGGTACCGGGCCGCGAAAATCATATCGCTCAGCCACCACGGATTGGAAGGATAAATATTTCCAATAGAGAATCATTCGACTTTCCGAGATCCAATGGACGATGATCAAATGAGTGCATGGACCGCGCTTCTCGAACGCGATTTCGGTATGCGATTGAATCACTTGCGGCGGCATCGAGGGTGCGCTGAGCGGCGGCCAGCAACTATGATGAGAAGGGAAATGCGCCTGGTCGAAAGCCTACGGCTGGAGAGCAGGAAGATCGCGAGGCGGCAGGTTGGCTAAGGCTAAGATCAAACGGCTTTATCTCATTCCCATTCTCTCCAAAGCTTTGGATGTGATCGAGCTTTTGGAGCAGAATCACGCTCCGCTGGCGCTGGAAGAAGTCTTCCAGAGCACCAAGATCTCCAAGACCAGTGTCTATCGCATTCTCAAGACGCTGGTGCATCGGGGATACGTTGCCGAATCGCAAAATGGTCTCTACCGGCTGGTTTCCCGGCCCCGCCGGCTGCGTTTCGGTTTTGCCGCCTTGAGCGGCGAGATGCCCTTTTCAGTGGCCGTGGCGCAGAGCGTCAGCGCCGCCGCCGCCGCCGCGGGAGTCGAGCTGATCCTGCTCGACAACTGTTATGACCCGGTCATCGCCGTGCAAAATGCTGAGGAGTTCGTGGCCCAGCACGTCGATCTGGTGTTGGAGTTTCAAGTCGAGGAGGCGGTGGCTCCGCGCGTCGCGCATATCTTCAAAAAAGCCGATATTCCACTCGTCGCCATCGATGTGCCGCATCCCTATGCAACCTACTTCGGGGTCGACAACTTTGAAGCCGGGTACGAAGCCGGCGTGCTTTTGGCGCAATACGCCCAGCGTACATGGAAGAGAAACGTCGATTGGGTTCTCGGCGTGGGCTTTGCCGAAGCCGGCAGCTTTGTGCAGAGCCGCATCTTGGGCGCCTTCGACGCGGTTCGCGAGAGATTCAGCCAGATTCCGGCGGAGCGCTTTGTGCAGATCGAGGGCCGCGGCATGCGCAAACCCAGCCAGCTTGCCGTTGCCGATTTTTTGCGCAACACCCGCAACGGCGAAGCCATTCTGGTCGCTGCCGCTACCGATTCCAGCGCTCTGGGCGTCCTGGATGCCGCCCGCCAAGCAGGCCGGGAGGCCGACTTTGCCATCGCCGGCCAGGATTGCATCCCCGAGGTGCTGGCGGAGATGAGAACCGGCAAGAGCGCCATCGTCGGGTCGGTCTCGCACGAGGCGGAGACCTATGGGCCGCGGCTGATTCAACTGGGTATCTCCATCCTGCGCGGGTATACCGTCCCACCCTATAACTATGTCCGGCATCGGGTGGTGACCGCGGAGTCACTGGCTGTTTCTCCGGCTTCTCGCTCATGATTCGACCTGTTTCCACTGACTGTTTAGCTCTTGATCGATGCTTTTAGACGGTCGTACTTGCCTTACAGAGTGCTGAGAATTCATGGATTTCCATTGAGTCGCTTTCATAGGGATAAAAACTGGTATCGATTCAACCAGAAAACTGTCGTCCTGAGTGTTCATGGACCCTTTGTCCAGAGTACTTTGTGAGAATGAACCCTCGTTATCCTGAAGAATTGTCATCCAGAGCAAGAATTGTCATCCTGAGCGAAGTGAAGGATCTGCGGTTGTTCTTCACCAAGCTGAATAGCGAAGGAGCGCAACGAAGGCTCTGCGGATGTTTCGCTCAATGCCTCTTGAATGCAGCAGAATGCATTTTGACACCGCACTCGTTACGGGCGTAGATTGTTTCCAATGAGAAACTCGTTCGAATTGGAAATGTGATGCTCGAAGGGTTGGCCGATCTTGAGTGCGAATCCGATCTTGGGAGTTCTTTTGAGCTGGCTGGGAGGCATGGCCTCGGCCAGCTTTTACGTGCCCTTTCGCAAGGTGCGCGGATGGTCTTGGGAGACCTATTGGCTGGCGGCGGGCGTGATGAGTTGGGTGGTGGCGCCCTGGCTGGGCGCCGCATTGCTCACCCCGCACCTGTTTGGCCTGATCGCCGCCGTGCCCGCTGCAACCCTCTTCTGGACCTTCTTCTTTGGCGTTCTGTGGGGTATTGGAGGCCTTACCTTCGGGCTCACCATGCGCTATCTGGGCATGTCGCTGGGGATGGCAGTGGCCATGGGCAATTGTGCGGTCTTCGGCACGTTGGTCCCGCCGCTCTTTCACGGCCAGTTTGGCCAACTCCTGTCGCAGCGATCGGGCATTGTGACGCTGGTGGGCGTGGGCGTCTGCGTGCTGGGTATTCTGCTGGCGGGCGCGGCCGGCATCTCCAAGGAGAAGGAGCTTTCGACGGAAGAGAAGCGGGCCAGCGTGAGCGAGTTCAATCTCCGCCTTGGCCTGGCCGTGGGCGTTTTTGCGGGCGTCTTGAGCGCCTGTTTCGCCTTCGGTCTGGATGCGGGCAATCCCATCAAGGCCCTTTCGGTGGAGAGGGGAAGCAATCCGGTCTGGCAAGGGCTGCCCGTGCTGGTGGTTTTGCTGGCCGGCGGATTCACCACCAATTTCATCTGGTGCTTGATCCTCAATCTGCGCAATCGCAGCTACGGCGAGTATCTGCAGGTTCCTCTGGTTGCCGCCGATGCGGGGAATTCGTTGAGCGGTGCGCGGATACGGCCCTCGCTGGCGCGGAACTATATCTTCTGCGTGTTGGCCGGCGGGCTTTGGTATATGCAGTTCTTCTTTTACACCATGGGCGAATCGCAGATGGGCCGCTACAGGTTTTCCAGTTGGACTCTGCTCAACGCCAGCGTGATCCTCTTCAGCACGCTATGGGGAATCGCGCTGCGCGAGTGGCGCGGCGTAAGTCTGAGAACCAGGGCGCTGGTCCTGCTCACGCTGCTGACCCTGGTGGGATCGACAGTGGTGGTGGGCTATGGGAACTATCTGGCCGGGAAGTGACGGACCGGCCTTGCAGAGCCTGGCGTAAGCAACCTGTGATGGACGCCGGGTTTTGAAAGGGCACGGCTTCAGAGGTTGCGGAAAATGGCCTATTGGGACTGGTTTTGTGTCAGGGCACGACTTTAGAGGCTGCAGAAAAACTCGCTTCGGAGGGAGGCGGGGGTTTCAACCCCCGCATAAAGCCAATCGAATCAACCACGGCTTTAGCCGCGGAGGAGTATTCTTCGGCCTTTTCGCCCTTCATTCGGCCTTTTTACGCAGACTCTTTAGTCGTGCCGTATGTTGCTGATAATAAGGGACGGGCTTTAGCCCCTGCGGGATGTCTTTCAGTGATTTCGACTTTCATCACAGGCTTTTAGGAGAGATGCGGGATGGGTGAACTGAATCCACAGCGCAGGTGCTTTGTGGCAGTCGATTTGGGCGCCAGCAGCGGACGCGTGGTGGCCGGCCAGATCGTCGAGGGCCGCTTGCGCCTGCGCGAGGTGAGCAGGTTCGCCAACGCATTTTCAAAAGATCCTGCCAGCGGATACCTCTGCTGGCCCATCGATGAGATTTATACAGAGATTCGCCGCGGACTGGGAGCCGCATCCGCGCTTGCGCCGGTGGCCAGTGTGGGCGTCGACAGTTGGGCGGTTGACTATGTGTTGCTCGATGACGAGCTGCGCCGTGTTGGCGGCGCCGTCTGCTATCGCGACCCGCGCACCGGGAGCGTGATCGAGCGCTTGCAGGGGCGCATTTCTCCCCAAGAGATCTATCATCGCACTGGAATCCAGTTCCTGCCCTTCAATACCCTTTATCAGCTTGCCGCCGTGGCGGAGCAGGAGCCGGAATGGCTCTCTAGCGCCAGCCATCTGCTCATGATCCCCGACTATCTGCACTTTCGGCTCAGCGGAGTCTTGTCCAACGAATACACCAACGCCACCACCACGCAGATGCTCTCGTTGCAGGGTCAATGGGAGAGCGCCTTGTTTGCTGCGGCGGGATTGCCCAAGATTCTCATGCAGCATCCCGTAGCCGCGGGAACCATTCTCGGCGAAACGCAGTGCGGCAGCGGTTTTGCAAAGGTGGTTGCTCCCGCCACCCATGACACAGCGTCAGCCGTGGTGGGTACGCCCTTCGCCAGTGACGGAGAGGCATTTCTCAGCTCAGGAACCTGGTCGTTGATGGGCATTGAGAGCCTGGTCCCGTATGCGTCTGCGCAGGCCCAGGCCATGAACTTCTCCAACGAAGGCGGATTTGATCGTCGCTTCCGCGTGCTTAAAAACATCATGGGTTTGTGGATTGTGCAGAGAATCTGTCAGGAGTTCGATCTTCCTATCGATGAGCTAATCGGCTATGCAGCCGCGGCGGCGCCATGGCGCTCGCTGGTGAATCCCAACGATGCGCGCTTCCTCAATCCGCCTTCGATGTGCGAGGCGATCGGTGAGTTTTGCCGCGAGAGCGCACAGCCACAGCCGGAGAGCGCGGCGGAGTTTACGCGTTGCGCCTTCGATAGCCTGGCGCTCTCTTATCGCATGGTCAAAGAAGAGTTGGAATCGCTCTGCGGGCTGCAGCTTACGCGCATTCGCATTGTGGGCGGCGGCTCCAGAAATGGCTTCCTCAATCAACACTGCGCCGATGTCTGTCAGTTGCCGGTCTCGGCAGGACCGGTGGAGGCCTCGGCATTGGGCAATCTCTGTGTGCAGATGATGGCCTTGGGTGAGATCGCCAACCTTGGCGAAGCGCGCGATCTGATAAGAGACT
This sequence comes from uncultured Occallatibacter sp., assembly GCA_964493705.1. Classification (GTDB taxonomy): domain Bacteria; phylum Acidobacteriota; class Terriglobia; order Terriglobales; family Acidobacteriaceae; genus Telmatobacter. The sequence goes on along the minus strand of CAZBPD010000005.1, from coordinate 109,904 downwards.
CCTTTGCGATTGAGGAGTACACTCCGCGGGAGTTAGTACCCGATCATGTTTGGCAGCAGTTCAAGCAATACACGGCAGTCGCCGCAAAGGAGGTTTCTCAATGATGCAGGTGAGTAAAAAGATACAGGCGGCCTACGATCTGGCCAGGGAACGTTTTGCGGAGACGGGCGTGGAGACCGAGGGCGTTCTGCGTGCGCTGGATCGGGTGCCCATCTCGATTCAATGCTGGCAGGGCGACGATGTGCGCGGATTCGAGAACCCCGAAGGCGAATTGACCGGAGGCATTCAGACCAGCGGCAACTACCCCGGACGCGCGCGTAATGCCGATGAACTGCGCGCCGATCTGGAAGTTGCGCTCTCTGAGATTCCCGGCCAAAAGCGTGTGAATCTGCACGCCATCTACCTCGAATCCGAAACGCCTGTGGAGCGCGACGCGATCGAGCCAAAGCACTTTGCGCGCTGGGTGCAGTGGGCCGCTGCAAACGATCTGGGACTGGACTTCAACCCCACCTGCTTCTCTCATCCCAAGAGCGCGCAGAATCTGACCTTGACTCATCCCAATGCGGAGATACGCCGCTTTTGGATCGATCACTGCCTGGCCAGCCGCAAGATTAGCGAGTACTTTGGCAAAGAATTGGGGAAGCCCGCGGTGATGAACATATGGATTCCCGATGGCTGCAAGGACCAGCCCGCGGATCGCCTCTCCCCACGCCTGCGCTTGATCGAGTCCCTCGATGAGATCGTCTCCGCGCCGCTGGGAACGAACCACAAAGTAGCTGTGGAAGGCAAGCTCTTCGGCATCGGCGCGGAGAGCTACACGCCCGGCTCCAACGAGTTCTACATGGCCTATGCGGCCACGCGCAAGGCGCTGGTCTGTCTCGACGCCGGCCACTTTCATCCCACCGAGAATGTCGCCGACAAGATCTCGACTGCGCTCTGCTATCTGGACGAGATCCTGCTGCACGTTTCGCGCCCGGTGCGCTGGGACTCCGATCATGTCGTGCTCTTGGACGATGCGACCATTGCCATCGCGCAAGAGATTGTGCGTTGCAACGCGCTTGCAAGCGTTAACATCGGACTCGACTTCTTTGATGCCAGCATCAATCGCATCGCCGCGTGGGTCATTGGCGCGCGCAACATGCGCAAGGCCTTGCTGCTGGCCCTGCTGGAGCCGGCCGCACTGCAACTCGATGCGGAGAAGAACGGCGATGGCGCTGCCCGCCTGGCGCTCTTTGAAGAACACAAGTCCATGCCGTGGCCTGCGGTTTGGGAGTATTACTGCGCCACGCAGGGAGTTGCCGAAGGCATCGGCTGGCTGCAGAAGGTGCGCAGTTACGAGAAGCAGATTCTACCCCAGCGCGGAGGTGCGCAATGACCAGTTCAATCGAGACGTCTTGGTTTATTCAAGCCATGGTCAAGGCAACTTCCGATATGTGGCTCAAGGGCTGGGATGAACGCAATGGCGGCAATGTCAGCTTGCGTTTAACGGCCGACGATGTTGCCCCTTATCGGCATCTGCTCATCGAAGACCGAACGGTGGCGATCGACGAGACCGTTGCAGAACTGGCCGGGCAATTCTTTTTGGTCACGGGCTCGGGAAAATTCTTTCGCAATGTGCAGTTGGATGTGGAAGAGAATCTGGGCTTGATCGAGATCGGCGCGGAGGGCCAATCGGCGCATATTCGCTGGGGATTGAAGAGCAACGGCGTTCCCACCTCGGAGCTTTCCTCTCATCTCAAGTCACACCGCTCGCGGCAGCAGGTGACGTGTGGAGCAAGCCGCGTCATCATGCACTGCCACGCGACCAATCTCATCGCGCTTTCTTATGTACTGGAACTCTCGGCCGCGGTGTTGACCCGCGCCTTGTGGGAGATGAGCACGGAGTGCCTGGTGGTCTTTCCCGAGGGCGTAGGCGTGCTGCCCTGGATGGTTCCGGGGACACCAACCATCGGCGAAGCGACAGCCGGGGCCATGCGCAAGCATCCGCTGGTGCTGTGGCCGTTTCATGGCATCTTCGGATCGGGCGCGACGCTGGATGAGGCCTTCGGCCTGATCGACACCGCGGAGAAGGCCGCCGAGGTGCTGGTCAAAGTCCTATCGATGGGCGGCAAGAAACACTCTATCACCACTCAGCAACTGAAGGATTTGGCCGCGCGCTTTCAGGTGGAGCCCATGCCCGAGGCACTGGCCATCGAGGCATGGATTCCATGACTTGCGTCCGTGCAGGTGGCGCAGGCAAATAGGTTTTGGTCTGGCGTTGTTCTTACCCCGTCAGATTGGCCTGTCGGGTTTGCTGTTGATCGATTGCGGCGCTCGGTCTACACTGTCTCGGTAAATGAATCTCAATACTCGGAGGAGGGAACCATGTTAGACGAAGCCGGTTGCCCGTTTTCGGGCGGCAAGCGCAAGCCCACCGTTGCTGGAACCTCAGGGAATGCAATCTGGTGGCCCAATCAACTGAATCTGAAAATCCTGCATCAACATTCACCCCTCTCCAATCCCATGGGCGAGGGCTTCAATTACGCAGAGGAGTTCAAGAGCCTCGATCTGGATGGCGTGATCAAAGACCTGCACGCATTGATGACGGATTCGCAAGAGTGGTGGCCCGCGGACTACGGTCATTATGGGCCGTTCTTTATTCGTATGGCATGGCACAGCGCCGGCACCTATCGAATCGCCGATGGACGCGGCGGCGGCGGCACAGGAGCGCAGCGGTTTGCTCCGCTCAATAGTTGGCCCGACAATGTGAGTCTCGATAAGGCGCGACGGTTGATCTGGCCGATCAAGCAGAAGTACGGACGAAAGATCTCCTGGGCCGACCTGATCATTCTCGCCGGAAACGTAGCGCTGGAGTCCATGGGGCTCAAGACCTTCGGCTTCGGTGGCGGGCGCGTCGACATCTGGGAGCCGGAAGAAGACATTTATTGGGGTCCCGAAGGCAAGTGGCTGGCCGACGAACGCTACAGCGGTGACCGGCAGTTGGAGAACCCGCTCGGCGCGGTGCAAATGGGCCTGATCTACGTGAATCCGGAGGGACCGAATGGCACCCCGGACCCACTCGCGGCGGCACGGGATATCCGCGAGACCTTCGCGCGCATGGCGATGAATGACGAGGAGACAGTTGCCCTCATCGCCGGCGGGCACACCTTCGGCAAGGCGCATGGAGCTGCCGATCCCAGCAAGTATGTTGGTCCCGAGCCCGAGGCTGCCGCCATCGAAGAGCAGGGCCTGGGCTGGAAGAACAGCTTCGCGAGCGGCAAAGGTGTCGATACCATCAGCAGTGGATTGGAAGGCGCCTGGACCCGCGACCCGGTGAAATGGGACAACAACTATCTGGAAAACCTGTTCAAATTTGAATGGGAACTCACCAAAAGCCCCGCCGGCGCACAGCAATGGATACCCAGGGACGGCGCCGGAGCCGGAACCGTGCCCGATGCTCACGACCCGTCGAAGAGCCATGCACCCATCATGTTCACAACGGACCTCTCGCTGAGAATGGACCCCATCTATGAAAAGATCTCCCGGCGATTCCTGGAGAACCCACAGGAACTTGCAGAGGCATTCTCCAAGGCCTGGTTCAAACTGACGCATCGCGACATGGGACCTCTTTCGCGCTACCTTGGTCCACTGGTGCCCAAGGAGACTCTGCTCTGGCAGGACCCGATTCCTCCTGTCGATCACGCCTTGATCGATGCGCAGGATATTGCTGCACTGAAGGCCAAGGTCGTCGCATCCGGACTCTCCATCTCCCAACTGGTAACCACGGCCTGGGCTGCGGCGACGACCTTCCGCGGCAGCGACAAGCGCGGCGGAGCCAATGGAGCGCGGATTCGCCTGGCCCCGCAAAAGGATTGGGAGGTCAACCAGCCAGCCGAACTGGCAAAGGTGCTTCCAGTGCTGGAAGAGATCCAGAAGGATTTCAACCGTGCGCAGTCCGGTGGAAAGAAGATCTCGCTGGCCGACTTGATCGTCCTGGCCGGTTGCGCTGCGGTTGAGGAGGCGGCGAGAAAAGCTGGCTATGACGTGCAAACGCCCTTCTCGCCGGGACGCATGGACGCATCGCAGGAGCAGACCGATGTCGAGTCCTTCGCCGTGCTGGAGCCGAAGGCAGACGGTTTCCGCAATTACATCCGCAAAGAGCTGGAAGGATCGGCCGCTGAACTGCTGGTGGACAAGGCAAACCTGCTGACCCTCACTGCTCCAGAAATGACGGTTCTGATCGGTGGCTTGCGAGTCCTCGATGCCAACTTCGGGAAGACTCAATATGGAGTCTTCACCAAGAGGCCGGGAACGCTGACCAACGATTTCTTCGTAAACCTGCTCGACATGAAAACGAAGTGGCAGAAGTCCGCTGCGTCGGAAGGCGTGTTGGAGGGGCGGAATCGAGGGACCGGCGAACTCCTCTGGACAGGCACGGTAGTCGACCTCATCTTCGGTTCGAACGCCCAACTCCGGGCCCTCGCTGAGGTCTATGCCAGTGCCGACGCAGAGTTGACCTTTGTGCAAGACTTTGTTGCAGCCTGGAGCAAGGTGATGAATCTGGACCGCTTCGACCTCGGGAAATCGAAAGGAGTGTAAGACAATTTCCAGGGCGCAGCCTCGACGCGGCAGGGTCGATTCCAAAACCGCGTGGAGGCTGCGCAGCATTTTGCAGATGAATGATCCTGAATCCGGCGATTCTATCGAATTCGGAGACTTACTTATGGAGTTTAGAGCATTTTCAGCAATGCTGTAGAGCGAAGCGATTCGGCCAAATCAACGCAACCAACAGGGAGCGGCGATCCGGGACCCTCCTGGGAACTCTATCGATTTGGTGAAAATGCTCTAAGCTAAGCAAAATAAAAAGTTGTCATCCTGACGCTGAGCGCAGCGAAGGGGAGGATCTGCGGTTTTACGGTAAACCATTGGGTGACGATGGTTGGAGTAAACCAAAATCCAGACCTGAAAACCCGATCTCTTTGTTCTATGCTTGCAGCATGAACTTCACATTTCCCAAGATCTACCCCATTTTGGATACTTCGTTCCTTCCCACCGAAGGCCGGGCGGAGTTTCTGCGACGGCTGGGGGACGGGCTGGCTGAGGCTGGCGTCACCTTGCTGGAATACCGCAATAAGAGCGGAGCCGAGACAGAATTACTCGCAGACGCCGCAATTTTGCGCGCCGCACTGCCCGCGGGAGAGGTCAAACTGATTCTCGACGATCGCGCCGATCTGGTTGAACAGATTGGATTTGACGGCGTTCATGTGGACTCCGGCGACCTCTCGCCGGTTGAGGCTCGCCGACTGCTCGGTCCAGAACGCATCATCGGCACGCTGGGCGGAAGCACCGCATTTTTGCCCGGCGTCCTGGAGATGCCGGTGGACTACCTCTCCGTCGGTATCGTCTTTCCAACCCGTACCAAACAGACTTCGACACCGCCTATCGGCATGGAGGGAATTCGCAGGATGCGCCTTGCCGCTGGCCCAGGCCCGAGGCTGGTGGCCATCGGTGGATTGACGCTGGCGACGGCGGCAGAGGCGCTGGAGGCCGGAGCGGATGTGATTGCGGTGGCCGGCGCGATCTTCCGTACGCCCGATCCCGCGGAGGCCTTCCGCACCTGGCGCACTGCGCTGGGTTAATAGGGATCGGGTCCACCACAATGTGAGCCCCCAGGAAAATCGGCTGAACCGAAAGTTCTGCTCCTCTCTCCACCGTATTTCGTTCTCGAAAGGCGGTAGGGGAGATCTTTGCGTTTGAATATCCGCCAATTTCGAAGAGATTTCCTTCGAATCGAGACGAAGAGGGAAGAGATTTTCATTTTCCGGCCGGGTTATCGGCCGGATTTTTTTCGTCTTACGGATGTAAGACAATGTAAGACAGACGTTAATGGGATGATTTCCCCGGATCGAGATGCTGAGCAGATCTTGAGTAAATTGCGAGAAACCGCCGAGATTCGGCCTTTCGTTGGAAAAACCACGAAATCGGAAGAAACAAGCGTGGACCAGGAGGTCCACACTCCAGCCGGCCAGGAGGCCAGCGCTACAGTTTCATCTTTCGCGGGTCGGCAAGGCCAGTGGGGGGTCTGACAACTGACAACTGAAGACTGATAACTGAGAACCGAGAACCGAGAACTGAGAACAGACAACTGAGAACAGACAACGGAGAACTGACAACTAGGAACGACTGCGGCGGAGGGCTGGAAGTAGAGCCGGGGTCTGTTGAGGAGACAAAACAGGGGATGATCCGATACAAATGCAAACAGTGACGCACTCTCTAGAAAATCGCTCTCAAGACGCTCCGATGGCAGCAGGGACGCCGCGGATGGTGCAGAGCCTTGGCCTCTTCAGTTCGACCGCGCTGGTGATCGGGTCGATGGTGGGCTCGGGCGTTTTTATTGTGGATGCGGATATTGCGCGCGGCACCAATTCCCCGGCGTTGTTGCTGGGCGCCTGGGTGTTGACGGCGGTACTGACCATCATTGGCGCGCTCAGCTACGGGGAACTGGCGGCGATGATGCCCAAGGCGGGCGGCCAGTACGTCTATCTGCGCGAATCGTTGGGACCACTTTGGGGATTTTTGTATGGCTGGACGCTCTTTCTGGTGATCCAGACCGGGACGATTGCCGCTGTTGCGGTGGCCTTCGGCAAGTTTCTCGGCATTTTTTTCCCCTCCATTTCGACTACGCACTGGTTGTGGCACATCGCGCATGTTCCGGCGCTCCCGGTGGGGCCGATGGTGCTGGGCAATATGGAGATCGGGGTCAGCACCGCCAATTTGACCGGAATCGTCATTGTGCTTTTGCTGGCGGTGGTCAATATCTTCGGCGTCAAACTGGGTGCATTGATTCAAAACATCTTCACCACTGCCAAGGCGCTTTCGCTGGCGGGGTTGATCTTGCTGGCCTTCACGGTGGGGCGCAACGCTACGGCCTGGGAGGCGAACTTCGGTGCCGGCTGGGCGCAACTCTGGACGAACGCTGGATGGAGCGTGCTGCACCCGGTTCAGGTGGGCGTAGGCGGACCGACGGTGTGGGTGAATCTGCTGGTGATTCTGGCCGTGGTGCAGGTGGGCTCGCTTTTCTCGGCCGATGCCTGGAACAACATCACTTTTACCGCCGGCGAGGTGAAGAATCCCCGGCGCAACATCCCGCTTTCACTGATTCTGGGCACGGGATTCGTGCTCACCGTCTATTTTCTGGTTTCGCTGGCCTATTTGGTGGTGCTGCCGCTGCACGGCGATCCGCACGGGGTGACCGTATTGCAGCGCGGCATCCAGTACGCCTCCGAGGACCGGGTGGCGACAGCGGCGTTGGAGCAGATTCTGCACTCCGGCGGCGCTTACCTGATGGCGGCGGCGATTTTGATTTCCACCTTCGGTTGCGCCAACGGCATGTCGCTGGCCGGGGCGCGCGTCTACTACGCCATGAGCCAGGACGGTCTCTTCTTCAAATCCGTCGGCAAACTGCATCCGCGCTACAAGACGCCGGCCGCCGGTCTGATGGTCCAGGCCCTCTGGACGGTACTGTTGTGCGTCTCCGGCTCCTACGGGCAGTTGCTCGACTACATCATCTTTGCAGTGCTGGTTTTCTACATCCTGACCATCATCGGCTTGTTTGTGCTGCGGGTGAAGCGGCCGGATGCGGCGCGGCCTTACCGGGCGCTGGGATACCCGGTGCTGCCGGCGCTCTACATCCTGCTGGCGACGTGGATCTGCTTCGTCTTGTTAAGATATAAGCCACAGTACACGTGGCCAGGATTGGTGCTGGTTTTGCTCGGCATCCCCGTCTATCTATTCTGGTCGCGACGCCGCTCCACAGTGAAAGCGCAGGGGCCGTCCAATTCTCTGTGAGTTCCTATTCTGCTGTTGTAAAGGATGTCCATGTCCAGACTGCTTCGTATCAAGCCCATGTCGATGCTCACGCAAGAGGCAGCCGAACAGGGTGAACACACGCTGAAACGTTCGCTGGGAGCGTTGAATCTGATCACGCTCGGCATTGGCGCCATCATCGGCGCCGGCATCTTTGTGCTCACCGGTAAAGCCGCCGCGCTTCATGCCGGACCGGCTGTTTCGCTGAGCTTTGTGCTGGCCGGCATCGTCTGCGCCTTTGCCGGATTGTGTTATGCCGAGTTTGCCTCCATCATTCCCATCGCCGGGTCGGCCTACACCTACGGATATGCCACACTGGGCGAGTTTGTGGCCTGGATCATCGGCTGGGATCTGGTGCTGGAGTATGCTTTCGGCGCAGCCACCGTGGCCGCCGGCTGGTCGGGTTATCTGAACAGCTTCTTGCAGCAACTCCACATCTATATTCCGCCGCGGCTTACCGCGGTTCCGGGAACGCAACTGTATTTTTACCAAGAGAAATGGCAGCCACTGAACGCCCTTCCCAGCGGCTTGAATCTTGCCGGTTTGCCCCATGTGACGGGACTCTTCAACCTAGTGGCCGTGATCGGGATCTTGCTGATTACCGCGATTCTGGTGATCGGCATCAAGGAGTCGGCCAATTTCAACTCGGCGATCGTCATTATCAAACTGAGTATTGTAGGCGTCTTTTTGGTGGTGGGCGGCTACTTCCTGGTGCAGCATCCCGCGCTGGCCTTCCAAAACTGGCATCCGTTTATTCCCAAGTACGACGGCCACGGCAACTTTGGCTGGATGGGCATCGCCACCGGCGCATCATCGATCTTCTTTGCCTACATCGGCTTCGACGCGGTTTCGACGGCTGCGCAGGAGGCGAAAAACCCCAAGCGTGATATGCCGATTGGCATTTTGGGTTCGCTGGTGGTCTGCACCATCCTCTACATTCTGGTATCGACGGTGCTGACGGGCTTGGTGAACTACTCCAAGCTGAACGTAGCCGATCCGGTGGCCATGGGCATCGACGCCACTGGCGTTAATTGGGGCTCGCTGCTGGTGAAACTGGGTGCGGTCCTTGGTCTGGCGACGGTCATGCTGGTCATGCTGCTGGGCCAATCGCGTGTTTTCTTCTCCATGTCCAAGGATGGCCTGCTGCCCAAATGGGCTTCGGCGATTCACCCCAAGTTCCGCACTCCGTGGATCTCGACGATTGTTGTGGGGTCGATCGTAGCGCTGATGCCTGCATTCAAAGACATCGATTTTCTTTCGGATCTGGTGAATATCGGTACGCTGCTGGCCTTTACCATCGTCTGCGCCGGAGTGTGGGTGCTGCGAGTGCGGCATCCGGAGTTGGAACGGCCCTTCAAAACCCCGTTGGTGCCTCTGGTGCCGATTCTCGGTATCGTCACCGCTCTGTTTGTGATGAGCCGCTTGCCGCTGATTACCTGGGAAGTGATGATCGGCTGGCTGGCGGTAGGTTTGGTCATCTACTTTGGCTACTCCATCCGCCACAGCAAGGTGCAGGCGCTCAAGGATGCGCCGCTAGGCGATTGATCCGGTTCAACAAGGACAAATGCAGTGCGACGGCCTCCCCAACGGGAGGCCGTGGTGCGTGCAGTGCAAATTGAATAAGCGCGCAAGATGGACTAAACTAAGTAAACTTAGTTTAGTCGGGAGGCGCGATGAGAACCATCAATATTCACCAAGCCAAGACCCACCTCTCGCGGCTGGTGGACGAAGCGATGGAGGGCGATTCGTTTGTGATTGCGAAGCGGGGCAAGCAAATGGTTCAAGTGACCCGCATCGATGCGAGGCCTGCTCCACCCAAGCGGCTGCTGGGCGCCATGAAAGGCCTTTATACAATTCCGGCGAATTACGAGGAGATCGATCGGGAATTGGACCAGGAGATTGAACGGTTATTTCTCGGTGAAGGCCTCGAATGAAGTATCTTTTTGATACCCGTGTTGCCCTCTGGACGCTGTTTGACGACCCTCATTTGAGCCGGGCAGCCCGCGAGATCTTGGACGATACCGGTAACAAGTTCCTGTTCAGCGTATGCAGTATTTGGGAGATTGCGATCAAGCGGGGATTGCGGGTAGCTGCCTTTCAACACGATCCGCGCGAGATCCGGCAATATCTTCTGCGTAACGGCTGCGAAGAGTTGACCATCCAGGGCAGACACGCAGTCGAAGTTGACCGTCTTCCGCACATTCACAAAGATCCCTTCGATCGCATTCTGATTGCGCAAGCAATGGTGGAAGGGATCACTCTAATGACGTCTGACACGACGATTGCCCAATACCCAGGTCCCATTTTGAAGGTTTGAAGATAATGCACATTGAAGAAAACAAGCCGCTTGCGCCGTTTACGACCTTTGCCATCGGCGGGCCAGCGCGGTGGTTCGTCGAAGCTGCGTCGGAAGACGAGATCGCAGAGGCTGTCGGTTGGGCCAGCGAGCGCGGTGTGCCGCTCTTTGTGCTGGGCGGAGGCAGCAATCTGCTGATTGCCGATGCGGGCTTCAGTGGGCTGGTGCTGAAGGTGGGGCTGCGCGGTATTACGGTCTCCGCGCCCGATGCGGCGGGGCAGGTGCTTTTGAACGCCGCTGCCGGTGAGGACTGGGAGCACTGCGTGCAGCGGAGTATAGAGGCGGGTTGCGCGGGGTTAGAGTGCCTGGCCGGGATTCCCGGAACGGTGGGCGGCACTCCAGTGCAGAATGTAGGCGCCTACGGGCAAGAGGTGGCCTCGACGATCGTCCGGGTACGGGCCTACGACCTGAAACTTCGCGCATTTGTCGAGTTCATCAACGCCGAGTGCGGCTTTGCCTATCGCCACAGCCGCTTCAACTCCGCCGACCGCGGCCGCTTTATCGTCACGCGCGTCGATTACCGCCTGGCGCACGGCGGCGCGCCCGTGATCCGCTATGCTGAGCTGCAGCGCGCGCTGGCTGCTGTCGAGAGCAGGGAAGCGCCCCGCCTGGCAGAAGTAGCCGAGGTGGTGCGGCGCTTGCGCCAGTCCAAGGGCATGTTGATGGTCGAGGGCGAGGCCGATTGCCGCAGCGCGGGCAGCTTCTTCAAGAATCCGGTGGTTGCGGCCGATCAGGTGCAGCGCATTGCCGCCAGCAGCGGGCAGCAGCCGCCAAACTTTGCAACCGCAACCGAGGGCCAGGTCAAGATTCCGGCGGCGTGGCTGATTGAGCAGGCCGGTTTCCGCAAGGGCTATGCGCTGGGCGCGGCGGCCGTCTCCACGCGTCACACGCTGGCGCTGACCAATCGGGGCGGCGCGACGGCCGCCGAAGTGCTGGCCCTGGCGGCGAAGATCGCTGCGGCTGTCGAGGAGCGCTTCGGTATCCGTTTGGAGATGGAGCCGGTACGAGTCGGCTTTGAAGACGTTTGATTACGCGGGAGCGGGCGTCAAGGTCAGAGTCAGCACGGTAATATCGTCGGTTTGTCCGAAGGCCTTTGCCGCCTCGGCTATCTCTTGTGCCGGCTGTGCGCTTATCCGTAGTGTTCGTTCAAAGCCGAAGAGCTCTCCGGCCGCATTGCGGGCTTCGACAATCCCATCGGACAGGAGCGTCAGCGTATCGCCAGACGCGAGTTGCAAAGCTGTCTCGGTGTATTCGATGCGATCTGCGACGCCGAGGGGAAGACTGTTGTCGAGCGGAAGTTCTGCACCGTTCAGGTAGGGTGGCAAGTGGCCTCCATTGGCTAGATGAAGGATGCCTTGCGGCGAGAGATCGGCGCAGAGACAAGTCGTAAAGCCGCAAATTCCGCTGTGGCGCAAGGCGAGGTTCAACTCCTTGAGCACGGAGTTGGGGGGAAGATGGTCGCAGCGGTCGGCGGCGCCCAGCAACAGGGCGGAGGTCAGCGCGGCGGCGACGCCCTTGCCGCTCACGTCGCCAATCAGTACGCGCTGGACGCCCTGCTTGAGAATGCGGCAGTGGTAGAAGTCTCCACCGACTTCGCTGGCCGGCAGAAAAGCTGCGCCAATCGTCATGCCGGGCGCGACATCCAGCTTTTCAGGCACCAACATGCGTTGGATCTGGCGAGCGGCGGAGAACTCCCCGCGCAGGATGGCGCTTTCGATGGCGGCTGTGCGATGGTCGCGGAAGCCGAGAACCAGCAGCCAAAGCACAACTCCGGCAATGGCGCACGACATGTACGTCTGCACCGGACTGAGCCAGGCGGCGCGGCCAAAGAGCACCTGTTGGCCCAGGTAGACGGCTTCAAGCACTCCCCAAGAAGCGCACAGAACAGCGGTCAACAACACTGGTCCAGAGAGCTTGCGCCACGGCCAGAAGGCAACGAAGGGCGCCAAACACCCCAAAGCAAAGATGGTGAACATCGGCTTGAAGCATCGAATCTGGATAAAGATGGAGAGCGGTAACGCGAGTTGGGGAGGCAGAACCAGGGCGGCAATGGTGCCTGTGACGAGAACCAGCAGGGTGGCCGGCACCAGATAGAAGATTCTCGGCATGCGGCGGCCCGCGACGGCAAAGAAAAAGAGGATGTCGCAAAACATCTCCCCCGCGACGCTGAATGTCCAAACCGTCTGGTAACATTGGCTCCAAAATGGGAAATCCGTCTTCGAAACAAAGAAGACATACATCGAACTGACCCGGATGATTCCCATTCCGAGGCAGGTCAAAGCCAGCCACAGGGTGGCAATGTGAGTTCGATCCTGCAGGTATGCGACCCAAAGAAACAGACCCGCAGCCGACACCAGCAGATAACACGAAAACGGCAGCAGGAAGCGGAGAAGTTCTTGAAAGCTCTCCGAATCTGCCAAACGGATGAGTTGCTCCCTTTCGCCAAGACGGATCTCGGTGATGTACGTTCCCACCCAGTTTCCCGCCTGAATTCTCGCAATCGAGACGCGTACGGCAACCAGCCGCACCGAGCCGCTGACGGAAGCGGGTAGCGGACGGGTGATCTGCTCGTGCGTCGCGTGGGGGCCATACCCCAAATACGGAAAACGTGCTGACTCCACGCCGTCGACATACGATTGGTATGCGTCGAAAGCGCTGACCATGATCGAGGGGTCGCGGACGGAGGCCAGGGGGAAGTCTACATGGCAGCGAACCCACACATGCGTGGAATCGCCGCCGATCTGGAACTCGGCGTAAGGAAGCCAGCCGGTTTCATCCAGTCCCGGTGCGGCCCAGCGGGGATCGTCGCCCGCCTTATACACGCAGTGTTCCGGCGGGACAATCAGAACGGCCTGTCCAAACAGGGAGACAGGTAAGGCAATCATCCAGACCAGCAGCCAGTTTCGCATGGGGCGCCTTTGCGGTGAAAAGGTAGAGGGGCGATAGATGCATCATAGACTTAAAATGGACTGAATATGGATAAATTAGGCTCCAGTCGATTCTATCGACTGCTTTTGCGGGTCTGAAGGGGGTTTGATGGCCAGCATCTGCACAGCGATTCAGACAGAATCCTTCTCTGTGTGGCGGCGCCTCCACAAGGAGGTCAAACGGCTCCTGCGCCCCCGCCTGCCGCGCTCTTCCATGACTTGTTAGGACACTTCCGAAACTGTCCCATTTTCGCACCAAAGGACCCTTGCCTCCATGTCTCATCAACACAGTGCAACTTCTGGAGGCTGTTTATGGCGCATCGAACCGTCCGTCGCATCCCTGCTCTCATTGCATTCGTCCTCGCTTCGGCAACCTTCGCCCTCGCTCAAGCCCCGACTTCACCCCCATCCCCAGCGATTTCTCCCACCGCCCCCCGTCTAGTTGCGCAGTCGGCGGGCTCTTCTAAGGGCAGGCTTATCGTCGTCACTCAGGATCATCCCCAACGCTGGCAAACCTGCCGTATTCAGACCTTCACCCAGGACAAGCTCGTCTGCTCCCGCGCCATCGGCGGTCCTCGCATTTACCTCCCGCGGCAAATCGTGGCCCTTATTCTTCCCGGTGATGGAAACTTGAGGCTTCGTTTGGTGCTTGGGTTGAACGCGGGGCTCGGCGCGGCAATCTGGGGCACTGTCGCACTCGCAGCGCCATGCCCTGCGTGCGCAGCGGCCACAGGCATCGCAGCTCTCCTGCTCTTCTGCGCCGCCGGTTCCATCCTCATCGGAGACGAACAGCCGGATCGCCTCGTTTACCTTGCACCTGGGCAACAACTGACAGGCAAGCACCGCTTTGTTCAGTTTTGACGATTTCCTGGCGTCGTCCCAATTGGGAAGAGGGTCAATTCCCGGAACCCGGTTCATACTGTTTCTTGGCATCGATTCGGTCTGCATGGATCAATAATCCTGACGCCCAATCAATACAGGCTGTCATGAATGGGATGAGGCCATCTCCCCGGCACGCAGCTTGAGGTCTTTGATCGCGGTCTCCGACAAAACGGGAAACGTGACGGAGCGAATCTCCCTGGGCAGGCGCGCCGCAGTACATACGTCGCAAACGACTCCCACAGTCTGGCTCAGTCCGTCTAGCCAAGCGTCCTGCGCAGCATCGCGGATAAGAAGGGCGTCCGCTGCGATGCCGGCGGCTATAAGCATTGTTCGCGCCGTTTCAAGAAACTGGGGCCATGCGGAGGCAACTCCAATGAGCGCGTCAGGAGGGGCTGGAAGTTTTTCGGCCAGAGCCGAAGCGGGGGAACTAATCTGCAAGGTAAGCAGTTCAGTTCCGGCCGGGAGCAGGGAACGGATCGCCTCAGCCTCGCTCGGGAGCGCCAAGGGAATCGCGCCGATGAGTTTGTCGTCAAGCGCGGGGTCGTCCAAGGCGCATGTGGCGACAGGAATGGCGAGAGCATGTTGAATTTCGTTAAGGACGATTTCCCGAAGAGCCTCTCTCGACTCGATCAGCAGGAAGCAGGTGGTTGTTGGGGTATCGAGCCAATGGCGCAGAAGGTCTCTGACTTCATAGGGCGGAATATGGAGTTTACCCGCCGAGTTCAAGAACCTGGTGAAGATATGATGGAGAGCCTGCAAAGAGGGGTTAGCAAAATGCATCCTGGTGGCAGGTTGATTCCGCACGAAGACCCCACTTCCGCGGCGGGATTCTAACCATCCTTCTAACTCGAGCTGTCGGTACGCTGCGCTGACAGTATTCGCGTGCAGGTGAAACCTGCGGGCAAGCTGGCGGGTGCTGGGCAGGCGCTCACCTGCGATTAGATCCTCGCAGAGGATTCCGAGAGTGATCTGGGTAACGATCTGCTCGCGAATGGAAACCTCGCCGGAGTGGACGAACCAGAAATGCATCTCGGAATTCCCAAAACAGCATATTGACAAATGCCTGCTCAGGCACGAAATGAATGCCGTTACATTCGCAGGATCAACGTTCTAATTGTATCGTCCACGGCGCATCATTTGCTTGCCGGTGAACCGTTGCAGCGAGCCGGGCTGACGACGGATTAACATGAGTGAGGCTGCCGGCCTCCTGATACCCTACATCAATCTTCTTCAATGGCACTATTGAACTATGGCATCGATCTCTTGTCTGTTTCATTTCGCCGAGGGGTTTTTCATGACGCATCTGGCCGCCAAGCCAACACATGGACACCCGTGGTACTTGTTGTAAACAATCATGCAAGGGCAGTTGAATCTCAACCCATAAATAAACATCGCCAGAATTAAGTAAAGCAGAAAATAGATAGGATGCCAGAGCTGGCTTAGGCCCCAAACTGCAATCATCATCCATGATTTGGAACGATAAGAGAAACCGACTTTATCCGGCGTCAGGCTGTAACCCAAATATAGATGAATGGAAAAAAGGAGAATCGCGCTGGGCAAAGTCAGGCCCTGCCAAATGAAATAGGCAAGAAGGCACATTGCCGCGATTTTGACGGCATCAGCATAGAAGCCGCGGATGGTTGGCGCCAACATGCGCACGTTATCCTGATAGAAGAGGTAGCCAGGCAATACCTTAATCAGTTCTCTTTCTTCCGCGCGCGCGCGTGCAATCATGAGCGGTAGAATCGCGAGCGTGGTGATCGTCAGGGTGATCCAGTTGAACATCATGCAGCTTGCGCTCCAGCACCACAGCAGCAGGGACGCATACATCGGGTGCCTTGATAGCGCATAGGCTCCCGTCGAGATCAGCTTGTGATCCTGCTTGATCTCGATTCCATCGGACCACAGGTCGTGAATGTTGAATTTTGCCCAGGTATGCCAGGTCACGGCGCAAAGCATCAAAACCAAGCCAACTGCAAAATAAACAGATTGAAGCGCGGCATTCATGTTGATTTGCCCGATGCTATGAAGCCAGAATGGAAAGAGCACAGCAATGCAGACGATCATCTCCCGGGTCGAAAATGGGTGAGAGATCTTGCGGGCAATTTTTTGGGAGATGGCAACGTGCTCCAGAAACTTGAACAGGGCTGCCATCAACAGGATCAAGCCAGTGAAATAGATCGCGCTCATTCCGAAGAGGAAGAGAGTGGGATTGATGGACTGATTGGCGATGCGCTGGATCAAATCGTGCATGGCAGCTTATCCTCTTCTTCCACTCCTAGGCCGCCTTCCGCGCCGCGCAGGCCCGCCAGGCGGGTCTTTTCCAGATCTCCACGATAGAACATATTGAAGGTGTCGAAGGGAATCAATCTCTTCCCGTCCGGATGCGCTATATGAATGCAGCTCTTCTTTACGCTGCGCAGATCGAAGGCCTCGGCATCGATGAACTGGACAATCAGGACGCGAAAAAGATTCTTGTATCCCAGATCCTTGGGCAGCGACATTTTGGGCAGACAGCAGAGTAGCTCGCGGGGCAGGCTGCAGAGCAACTCGCGCAAGGTAGAAGCCTGCCCAATGGGCGAATGATTGGTCGCAAAGAGCTTGAAAAGGTGCTCACGCAAGCCCATTTCCTTCTCAAAGGCTATGGTATTCTTTGCCCCATTGATCAGCGTTTCCGGCGGTATCATCCCAGTGAGCGGAATGGTCTTTCCGCCCATCTTGATAGCGTAAGCCATGGCCAGCGAATCCGGATGACAGGGCACCGGGATCAGATCCTCCGGCTTGAAGACATCCGTCTGCTCCAGTATGCGGCGACGCACCTCGGTCAGCGTCAGACGGTGCAGCGCGCTCTCGAAGCCGAGTATGCGTCCCGCCTGCTGCACCGGTTGAAAGGTCACTCCCCGCACAGCCGGTTGGGTGAGTGCGAAGTCCACAATCGCGCCCAACTCGTTGTCGTTCACTCCGCGCTCGACGGTCACCACCAGCGTGGTTGAAATGCCCAGCCGGTTCAGCCGCTCCAGCGCCTTCTCGCGAATTCCGCGCAGATCCGCACCGCGCAACTTCATCACCGTTTCGCGCTGGAGCGAGTCAAATTGCAGATACACCTCAAACTCCGGCATGAACCCGGCGAGGCGTTGGGCAAACTCCTCGTCCTGCGCGATTTTGATCCCGTTGGTATTCACCATCAGATGGCGGATGGGCCGCTCCTTGCACATCTCCAGGACGCGGAAAAAATCGGGATGCAGCGTGGGTTCTCCACCGGAGATCTGCACCACGTCGGGATTTTTCTCATTGCGCACGACGCAATCCAGCATGGCGGCAATCTGTTCCAGGGTGCGGAATTCGCTGCGGTGCTGCCCGCTGCCCGCGTAGCAGATGGGGCAGGTCAGATTGCAGGCATCGCAGATCTCCACCAGCGCCAGACAGCTATGCTGCTCATGGTCTGGACAGATGCCGCAATCATACGGACAGCCATACTTTACCGGCGTGTTGTAGACCATGGGCTGCTCGGGCGTCTTGAGAAAGACTTCGCGCGAGCGGCGATAGTAATCCACATCGTCGGCCACCAGCACGCGCTCGTGCCCGTGCTCCGGGCACCGCTTCAGCATCCAGACCTTGCCATCTTCAAAGACAATCTTGGCGTCCACCCGCTTGTAGCAGGTGGTGCAGATCGAGATCGCGGCGTCATAAAACAGATAAGGGCGGAGCTTCTCCGTCATGTCGACTCCTGAAAATCAATACGAATGTACCAAAAACAGATGACCGGCTGTCATTGCCAGAGAAGAAGAAGCCTCTTGCCGGAATGGGTTTGCATTCAGGTTTTCTGGCAGCGAATCGCCCAGCAGCTGGAATCCGAACTTCGCGCTTTTCTGTGGACTCATTTCGAATGCTCCTCCGTTGACGGTGGTCAGCGTATACGTGGCGATCAATTCAATTGAGCAGAATTGTTTACCATTGCTTTCGGAATTACATGACGTCACTTTGTGATGAACGATGATTTTCAGTACGGCGTCACCGCGTCCTCCGGGGTTGAAGGCCTCTGCACGGACTGGATATTGTTCCCAGAGTCGATTGAAATTGGCCGCTGTGGCGTTGCTCATGATCTGCGGATCAAAGAGATTGCCTGCTGTTCCGTCTTCCACTTTAATGGCTATTTTATGCACTGAAGCCAATACGGTCGGAAGAGGGGATCGTTCCCGAGGCAGCGGCGGTAAAAAGCAGGCCCCGCAAGCCAGAATCCCCGCCAAACCAGCCAGCGTCAGAAGTTTCTTCTTGACCATGCACTTGCTCCCTTTCTGCTTGCACGGCACGATCCAGGAACATCATTCGTGCTTGTCGATCTTTGTATCATCCCTTTCCTCAAATAATCTCTGCGGTTGTGACGCTTTCGCTGAAAAGCTCCCAAAGATCAAAAGTGTCACAAGCACCACAAGGGTTAGAATCAGCGCCGCCACTGAAAGCACAATCGCCGCAAGTTCCAGTATTCCGAATCCCATCAAGAAGCCGCCAGCGCGGCCTCCGCCCAACGAAAGAACAAATGTGAGCCCGCACAGCCCCAGCGAAACCCCTATGACAACCGCCAGCACTGTAACAATCTTTGCGAATGGAATCCGATCAATCAGCCGCTCGCTCATTGCCTTTTATGCCTCCGCGAATTAGATCTAGAATCAGAAATAGAATCCCTGCCAGACAGCTCCACTGGATCAGATTCATTCCACCGATCAGCGGCTGTGGCTTCCAGAAGTCGATTACGATTCTCCAGAACAGATAACTTCCCATAAAGATTCTGAACCTTGCACCGTCCGGCAGTTCCGCCCGGCGAGTTAAAATGATGGCCAGCAGAATCAAAAACAAAATTTCATACACTTGCACCGGATGGCGTCCAACCCCATCGCCCAGGTTCACAGCCCACGGTAGCGTAGTCGGTTTTCCGTAGGTGTCGTCCGCAAGTCCGGCCAACAGACATCCTACCCGCCCCACTGCGATTCCCACGCACAACGGCATCACAAACAGGTCGCCCGCCCGTCGCCGAATTCCGCTGAACTTTTTCACGGCCACTACGCTTATCCAGCCGCCCAACAGGCCCCCGACAATCGTCTTTCCTCCCGGCGAGAGCAGCAATTGCAAAAATCGCCCACTCCTCCAAGCCTCCATCACAGTAGGCCACTGTTCTGCGATCCCCAGCAACCGGCTCCCTATCAGTGCACCTACCGTTGCGGCAGCCAGCATCGTCCAGCGTTGCGGTTCGGCTACCACGTCGCCTTGTCGTCCGCGCAGCCATCGAAAAACAGCGAACCCGGAGGCATACGCCAGCGTCTCCATGACTGGATGCCATACCGGATGAGAGCCAATAGGAATCATTGCGGTAGTATAGCGGTCGCAGGGGTTCGTAGACTCGATCACTCCCATCGCTCCGCCAGCCACCAGCCAACATCGGCCCAAACATTAGGAAAACAAATCTACAGTACTTTTAAGATCTGACCGGTCTCTCCGCCGGCAAAGCGGAGATTACCCTCTATGAGAGTGCTAGATGAAAAAACCGGTCAGCCGCCTAGGCGAGCGTGCCTTTGCAGTCATCGTTGCCGCCAATTCGCATTCAAACAGCGTCTTATCGAGTCCGGATTGGCGAATGATGCTCTGTAGAGTGCCGCGCAGAAGTGGATCGTGCAGCGGCACAGGGACGGTGATGGTTGCCCCTTCCGCTTGCAGTTGCAGAATGCGGTGACTGCCGCGCTGGCGCACGGCGATAAATCCATGCGCTTCGAGTATCTTGCAGGCTTCCACACCTGACAGGACTCTCAGCTTACCCAACCGGCACCTCTACCTGTGTGACGAAGACCTCGCTGTGCAGCCGGCGTGTAACTTCAGAAGGAGAGGCAGTTTCAAAAAAAAGCGTCAAGGCTTCGACGAGGTTGGCGCGCGCTTCCTCAATCGTGGAGCCCTGGCTTGCGACATCCAACTCGGGGCACAAGGCGACAAAGCCATTGTCTTCGCGAGAAAGAATAGCCGTCATTTGGTGCGGTCGCTGCATGCTCGAATTCTACTCCAACCTATCGCCATTAAGATCGGGCCTGAATCCGGACGATCTCACCCGCCCAGCCTCGCCATCGCCTCGGCCGAGCGCAGTTTGCGCTCCAGGTGGCGTTCGATCGATTGCAAAGTGAAGCGGCGCAGGTCCTGTCCGCGGCGGCGCGGCCACTCCTCGGCAGTGAAGGAGGCTACCGGCGCTCTCAACATGCGCAGCGCCATCGTCCAGGAGTCGGCGCACAGTTCGCTGGCCGATCCATTGCGGTGCAGAGCGCAGAAGAGACCGTCGTCGTGCGCATTGAAGGACGCTTCGCCGGCGTGGAGCGCCTCGCCGCAGGCGGTGCAGTGGACCAGATCGGGCAGCAGGCCCATCAGCCGGGTCATCCACAGTTGGAAGTAGGTCAGCGGCATCCACGCCTGTTCGGTGGTGGTCTGCTCCAGCACCGCCAGCAGCAGGCGGAAGATGGTCTCCTGCGGGTCGTGCTCGGGCAGCGCCTCGTCCAGCAACTCGGCGTAGAGGCTGAGCGCTGTCAGCCGCACCGCATCCACCGGCGTGGAGAGCGGCGAGCGCAGAATCTCCAACTGATCCAGCCGGGCCAGTTCCTGACGGGGCTTCTGGGCGAACCAGGCGCGCGCCACAGTCATCGGTTCCAGAGCGCCGCCAAAGCGTTTGCGGCTCTTGAGCGCAGATTTCGCCACCCCCCGCACCTTGCCGTAGTCGCGGGTAAAGAAGCTCACGATCAGGTCGGCCTCCTGCACCGGCCAGGTGCGTAAAACCACGGCTTCGGAGGTGAGCACGCTCATGGAATTATCTTCGCATCCCGGCGCGAGGAATTGCATGCAGCCGGCTTTCCCAGGAATCCCTTACCAGGAAGTATGGAATTCAAATAAATGTAAGGAATCAATTAAAAGGTAAGGTATCCTCTTTTTAGAGGATTTCCCCATGGCTACTGCGACGCTCACTTCCAAAGGTCAGATCACCATCCCCGTCTCGGTCCGGCGAGCCCTCGGCCTCAAGACCGGCGACCGGATCGAGATATTCGAGCAGGAAGACGGCAAGTACGCCCTGCAACCCAAGACGGGGTCGATCATGGAAATGAGAGGGTGCTTCCCCAAGCTCGGCTATGCGCCTAAGATCGAGGAGATGGATAAAGCTATTCTCGATGCAGTTGGCGAAAAATATCGTGTGTCAGAAGCAGTGCAAGAGGAAGTCGCGTGATCGGTCTTGATACCAACATTCTGGTTCGCTTTTTCGCCGCGGACGATCCGGTTCTGAGCGGTAAGGCCGATGAGATTATGCTTTCGCTTTCGCCCGAAGAGCCGGGATGGATCGCTACCTATGCTCTGATAGAGCTTTTGTGGGTGATGAAGAGTATCTTTCGTTTCGATAAGGAAGGCGTGATCCGGATTCTCGACCACTTGCTCTCGCGCGAAGGGATTCTTGTCGAGCAAGCCGATACAGTCCGGGCGGCACTGAATATGTATCGGTCAGGTAAAGCAGATCTGCCCGATTGTCTTATCTCCGCCGCAGCCAAGGCCGCTGGATGCTCCCAAACCCTGACCTTCGACCGCACGGCCGCCCGTGACGCCGGAATGCAATGGGCGGGGTAACTCCTGCTGCTCCTTCGTGTCGCAAAGTGCGAGATCCCTTTTTTCGCACACTGCCTCCATCCTGTAGCATGAGCGCATGACACCTTCCACGCCCGACCCACACACCGAGGTCAAGGACGCCGGTAAGCCCCGCCGCCCGGCCAAGGAACTGGTCATTGTTACCGGCATCTCAGGCTCCGGCAAGGCCTCGGCGCTGAAGGCCTTCGAAGACCTGGGCTACCACGCCGTGGACAATCTGCCCCTCGAGCTGGTGCTGGATTTTGCCAACCTGGTGGTCAAATCCCCTGAGATGCAGGCCGCGGCAATCGTGGTAGATGTGCGCGAGGGCGCAACGCTCGACCGGTTACCCGAGGTGCTGAAGGCGGTCAAACTGCTGCTGCCCACCCGCGTGGTCTTTCTCGATGCCCAGGACGCCGTACTGGTCCGCCGCTACTCGGAGACGCGCCGTCCCCATCCCCTGCGCCGCCAGGAGACGGTCTCCCGCTCCATCGACGACGAGCGCCAGTTGCTCGACCCCATCCGCAACCTCGCCGACATGCTCGTCGACACGTCGAAGTTCAACGTCCACGAACTGCGCGCCCACATCCAATCGCGTTTCAGCCACGAGGATTTCGCCAACCCGCTGCTGGTCACCTGCCTCAGCTTCGGCTTCAAGAATGGCGTGCCGCTAGACGCCGATCTGGTCTTCGATGTGCGTTTTCTTCCCAATCCGCATTTTGTGCCGCAGTTCCGCAAGAAGACCGGCCTCGATCAGGATGTGGCCGACTATGTGCGCGGCTTTCCTCAGACCATCGAGTTCATCGAACGGGTTCTGGACCTTCTGCTCTACCTGCTGCCGCATTACAAGCAGGAAGGGAAGAGCTACCTGACAGTGGCCTTTGGCTGCACAGGCGGCCAGCATCGCAGTGTGATGATGGCCGAGGAACTCTGCCAGCGGCTCAAGAGCTCCGGTTACCAGGTCAAGGCCTTGCATCGCGATCTGCCCAGGGCCAGTTGAGCTACCGGCCAGCCGCTGCGGAGCCCATTCCGTTGCCGCGCAATTTCCCGCTTTTCTATCGTGATTGCTTTCGTCTATATTGACTCCGTGACCTGTAATCGATTGAAGCGGCACTGGATTCCCCATTTTTCCGGCCGGCATCATTCGTCAGTTTTTTCGCAAGGTCTCCCAGGAGGGTCGAATGAGGTTTTCCGATACCATCGAGTCGGTACTGAAGAGCAAGCAACAGAACAGCGTCCTGTCCATCGCGCCCGAACACATGGTTTATGAAGCGCTGGAGATCATGGCCAAGCACGGCGTCGGCGCGCTGCTGGTTCTGTCCAACGAGAAGCTGGTCGGCATCCTCTCCGAGCGCGACTACGCCCGCAAGGGCGTCCTGATGGGGCATCTCTCCCACGAGACCAAGGTGGAGCAGATCATGACCAGCCCGGTGGTCTACGTGCATCCAGAAAACACCGTCGACGACTGTATGGCGATGATGACCCAGAAACACTTCCGCCATCTCCCCGTGGTGGATGGGGAAAAGGTAGTGGGCGTCATCTCCATCGGCGACATGGTGAAATGGGTGATCGCCGGCCAGGAGCAGGCCATTCGGGAATTGCAGGGCTACATCACCGGCGCCTACCCGGGATAACGGACCCATCGCAGGGATTGAAGGACATTTCCGCTTCCGTCAAACCGTCCTCCTGAGTGCAGCGAAGGATCTGCGGTTTTTTCCCGCGAATCGAGCCGGGTGGGGACTCTCATCACCCCCACCCTCCCTCTTGGCGCGCGGAACCTCTAGAATAGAGAGGTACCTTTCATGAACCGAGGAAACCCATGCCGCTCTCCGGAGAAGCCATCCGCCTGATGAACTACATCGACGACGTAGCCGTCACCCTGCGCCGCATTCTGGCCGCCGTTCCCACCCTGTCTCCCGAGGAGCGCGTCCGCGTCGCCGCCCACCTCAGTCAAGCCCAGCCCAACGCCGCCGACGTAGCCAAGGCCCTGGCCGAAGTTCAGTAACCCCCATGTCTCTCACCGTCGCCATCATCGGAGCCGGCCCGCTGGGCCGCTGGTTAGCCCTGCGCGCCGCCCGCGCCGGCTTCCGTGTGCTGCTCGAAGATGTGATGCCCAACAACCTGGAGCACGCCCAGGAAGAGATCCGCCGCCAACTGGGCCGCCAGATCGAAGCCGAGCCGCAGCCCGAGATCGCCTTCGTTTCCACCATCGAAGACGCCGTGCGCCAGGCCGATCTGGTCATCGATTGCGTTCCGGATGAGTTGGAGTCCAAGCTGGAGATCTTCTGGCTGTTGGACCGCATGGCCCCGCCCCGCGCTGTGCTGGCTACGCCCACGCTGCGACAATCCATTGTCGATCTCGCCGCCTGCACCTATCGCCCCGCACAGTGCATCGCCGTCGCTGTCGAGGCTTCGTCTTTGACTGCCGGCGCCAGCCGCGAGATTCTGCTGCGCACCACGCCGCAGACCGCACCTGCGGCTACCGCACTGGGGGAAGATTTCTGGCGCAAATTGGATTTTTTACCCACGACCGTTGTAGAAACTGCCCCGCCCGCCGCCTGAAGCCATACCGGCGATGCGGCCTCTGCGAACACTTCCCGGCAATGTAGATTTCCGCCTGACTACAAGGGCCGCTCCGCTCTTTGCCTCGCCAAAAAAGGAAGGACTCCCGCACAATCTGCGGGAGTCCTTTTTGGGGAAGCGCGATGCCCAGACGCAGACGCGTGCGGGACGGCGCAAACGGCTACTTGCCGAAGTGATAGGTTGCGCCCCAGGAGGCGCTCACATCGCTCTGGACATTGGAGGCGTTGTTGGGCAGGTCCGTGCGAACAAAATCCACCTGTAGCGCGCGTACGCCAAAATGCTTGCTCAATTGCACATTGATGCCGCCGCCGGCCTGCAACGCCATGGCGTTGCTGCTGGATACGACGCCGTTGGGGGTGGGAAAAAGGCTCTCGAAGCCATAGACCCGGCCGAAGAGCGCCTCGCCAAAAACGCGCACCGGAATGCGGCGGGCTCCCACGTGGGCCGGGCGAGCGAGGAAACGGGGGCCAATCAGGGTGCGAAGACTGTTCAGGTCCGAGCCCGCGGTAGCCGCCGAGGCATGTTCTCCATTCACCGCCAGCGCCAACCCCCAGCCCTTCCAGAGCGTGGCGGTAAAGTCCATGCTGCCGCCCGTCATCCAGAAGCAACCGCAGACGTCGGGAGCTTGCTGTGAGTGTTCTACCGTATAACTGGCGGCCAGGTCGAAGGAGACCGCTGAGGTACGCTGTGGACTGGCCGCCTGGCCCCAGGCGGTGAGTCCGGCTATCATGCAAGCGCCCGCGAGGAGCACCTTTCCGCGAATCGATCGACGCATCTCAAGTTCTCCTTGTTATTGGACGGTGAGAGAGAGGGTGGAGGATTGCGACTGGCTGCCCGCACTCACGGTCACCGTCACTGAATAGGTTTGCTGAGGTTGGGTGAAGAATCCGCTGCCGGAACCGCCGCAACCGGATACTCCGCCGATGGTCGCCATACCCGCAGCCAGAAGCAACAACAGAGGCAGCAAACGCCCAAGACGCTTGCCCGTGCGGCGCAGTCTGCCGGCAAAGGGAAGCAGGAGCAAAGCCAGTGCCAGGGGCGCCATTCGAGCCGCCAGAATGCGATCCGCGCCGCGATTCTGCTGCATCGCGACTGTGGCCGGGGGCAACTGGATCGACAAGAGCGTGTTTCCACCCAGCGCAGTGTTGGCTGCCAGCAACCAGGAACTGCTGGCGGAGGTGTTTGAAGCGGCTGCTACCCACGCCGATGGCGTCACGGTAGCAACGGCGCCGGTGGGCAGCCCGGTTACGGTCATGGTCAGAGCCACCGGGAAACTGGAACCGCTGCTGGGCAGGATGGGAAGCGAGAATGCCGCCGTCCCACCAGGAGAGACCGTCTGCGTCGCGCCGCTGCCGGTTCCCGTGGAGCCGGTTCCAGGAGCCGGGCTCCCCAGGGTGATCGCCACGACTGTTTCTGTGAGGGCAGCGCTGGTGGCCGGGTTGAAGTTGCTGTCGCCGCCGTAGACCGCGGTGATCGAGTGCGCTCCAGTTGCCAGCGCGGAGCTGGTGTAGGTAGCCATATTTTTGGCAACGGATCCCGTTCCCAGCGTGGTCGTGCCATCGAGGAAGGTAACTGTTCCAGTCGGCGTATTCGAGCTGGTGAACGTGAGCGTCGCAGTGAGAGTCGCTGCACTGCCCAAGAGCGCCGGGTTGGAATTCGATGTCACCGTGACGGTCGGCGTCACCGGCGGCGGATTAACGGTCAGCTTTACGCTGCCTGTGGCCGATGTATAGTCTAAAGTATCGGTTGGCGCGAAGCTGACCGACAGTGTCTGCGCGCCCACCGCGAGCACTGCTCCAGCCGCAGGAGTGTACGTAAACGTTCCTGCCACCGCCGATCCGCCAAATGCCGCCGTGGCGTTCAATTGGGTTGAACTCAGTGCGGTGCCGTAATAGATGGCCGCGGGTGTGGGCCAGGTGAGAACCGGCGTGGCCTGATTGACGGTGATGGTGGTGGTCGCTGCCGCAGGTGTTGCGTAGTCGATTGCGTCGGTGGGCGCGAAGGTTACCGAGAGCGTTTGCCCGCTGCCTGCCTTCAAAACGGTACCCGAGGCTGGCGTGTAGGTAAACGTTCCGGCTACTGCCGACCCGCCAAACGCCGCCGTCGCGTCCAATTGGGTGGTGCTCAGCGCGGTTCCGTAGGTGATGGCTGCCGGCGTCGCCCAGGTGAGGACGGGCAAAGCCTGATTGACGGTAATGGTGGTGGTTGCCGCCGCGGGCGTTGCGTAGTCCGTCGAGTCGGTGGGCGCGAAGGTGACCGAGAGCGTCTGACCTGTACCTGCCTTCAAGACAGCGCCCGCGGCCGGGGTGTAAGTGAAGGTTCCAGCCACCGCAGACCCGCCGAAGGCTGCCGTCGCATTCAACTGCGTCGCGCTGAGCGCGGTTCCGTAAGTGATAGCTGCCGGCGTCGCCCAACTGACGACGGGTAACGCCTGGTTGACGGTAATAGTGGTGGTCGCTGCTGCGGGAGTCGCGTAGTCCGTTGCGTCTGTGGGCGCGAAGGTGACCGAGAGCGTCTGTCCGCTGCCCGCCTTTAAGACCGTGCCCGCTGCCGGCGTATAAGTGAAGGTTCCGGCGACATTCGATCCGCCGAATGCTGCCGTCGCGTTCAGTTGGGTTGCGCTCAACGCGGTGCCATAAGTGATGGCTGTGGGCGTCGCCCAGGTGATGACGGGCGTGGCTTGATTGACGGTAATGGTGGTGGTCGTTGCTGCTGGTGTCGCGTAGTCCGTTGTGTCGGTGGGCGCGAAGGTGACCGAGAGCGTCTGTCCGCTGCCCGCCTTTAAGACCGTGCCCGCTGCCGGCGTATAAGTGAAGGTTCCGGCGACATTCGATCCGCCGAATGCTGCCGTCGCGTTCAGTTGGGTTGCGCTCAACGCGGTGCCATAAGTGATGGCTGTGGGCGTCGCCCAGGTGATGACGGGCGTGGCTTGATTGACGGTAATGGTGGTGGTCGTTGCTGCTGGTGTCGCGTAGTCCGTTGTGTCTGTGGGCGCGAAGGTGACCGAGAGCGTCTGTCCGCTGCCCGCCTTCAAAATAACGCCCGAAGCCGGCGTATAAGTGAAGGTTCCGGCGACATTCGATCCGCCAAATGCAGCCGTCGCATTCAACTGGGTTGCGCTGAGTGCGGTTCCATAGGTGATGGCGGCAGGCGTCGCCCAGGTGATAACGGGAGTGGCTTGATTGACAGTGATGGTGGTGGTTGCCGCTGCCGGAGTCGCGTAGTCGGTGGCGTCTGTGGGCGCGAAGGTGACGGAGAGCGTCTGACCACTGCCCGCACGTAACACGGTGCCCGCGGCCGGCGTGTAAGTGAAGGTTCCTGCTACCGTCGATCCGCCGAACGCGGCTGTCGCGTTCAACTGGGTAGCGCTCAGCGCTGTGCCGTAGGTGATGGCTACCGGCGTGGCCCAGGAGAGGACGGGCAAAGCCTGATTGACGGTGATGGTGGTGGTCGCCGCTGCGGGGGTTGCGAAATCGGTGCTGTCGGCGGGAGTGAAAGTTACCGAGAGCGTCTGTCCACTGCCCGCGTGCAACACGGTTCCGGAGGCCGGAGTGTAATTAAACGTCCCGGCGACTGAAGATCCCCCAAAGGTTGCCGTTGCATTCAATTGCGTGGCGCTCAGTGCGGTGCCGTAGGTGATGGCGGCAGGCGTCGCCCAGCTAATGACCGGCGTGGCCTGCGTGACGGTCATGGAAGCAGCCGTCGAAGTTGAGACCGCATTGGCCGAGTCGCCACTATAGATGGCTTGGATGCTATAGGGCGTTGCGCTGGTGGCAAGAGTGAGGTTGACGGAAGCCGTGCTGGTGGTTGTGCCCGGCGTTAAAGCTACTGTCGCAAAGACCGCACCATTGACCAGGAACTGCACCGAGCCGGTGGGATTGACGCCGGTAACCGTTGCCGTGGCCGTGATGGGAGTGCTGTAACTGGTGGTGCTCGGCACGCCGCTCAGGACCGTCGTGGTGCTGGCCCCGGTGCTGGCGTTCACCGTGACAAGATACGATCCGAAGTTCTGATCGGCGGCGGGAATCGAGTAGTTGGAGTCTCCCGCGTAGGACGCCGTAAAGGTGTGCGCTCCCACTGCAAGTCCGGTAAGAGGAATCGAGAGCGTGTCGCTGCTCCCGGAGAGGGTGCCGGTGTAGGTGCTGCTGTTGAAACTGTCCGTCAGCGTAACCGTGCCGGTGGGATAAGTGGTTGCGGTTCCCGAGGAA
The DNA here is from genome assembly GCA_964493705.1 of uncultured Occallatibacter sp. Classification (GTDB taxonomy): domain Bacteria; phylum Acidobacteriota; class Terriglobia; order Terriglobales; family Acidobacteriaceae; genus Telmatobacter. The sequence continues at coordinate 81,468 of CAZBPD010000005.1, read as the reverse complement.
GCGCCGGCGCTGCTCATGGCCGGAGTGAGAATGACCACTGCCGTTGCCACTTGCCCTTGCGAGATGGTCTGCGCCAGGCCAGCGGGGCCGGTCAGTTCCGGTGCAATCTTGGTAAAGTTGCAAGTCGGCGGCGTCAAGGCAGTTGCCGCGATGTTGTTGGTCACCGTATCGCCGTTGGAGCCCGCGAAGGATCCGGTCCAGGCTGTGACGAAGTTGTTCGATACAAAACCAGGGCCAAAGGACAGTTGCGCGTTGGTCTCCGTACCCTCGCTTCCCGAGGTGACAAAGTTATAGGTGGAGAGGGTGTTGAAGCCCACGTTATCCAGCGTGACCATCAGCGGATTGATGGTGCCATTGTTGTTCGCGCCGGTAAATTGCACTTGACCCGCGGTGAGGAAGGTAAGGTTCTGCAACAGGATGTTGTTGAAGTTCGGCGTCGCGCTGCCCGAGTTGCTGTTGTAGAGCGGCGTGAACTGAATCTCAGTGTTGTGGTTTTGGAAGCACGAGTTGGAGTACTGAATTTGGCTCACTATGCCGCCGCGATCGTTGGCCGACTTGATGCGGATGCCGGTCGAGTTGCCATCCACGCTGCTGTTGCCCCACAGCATGTTGTTGTCGAAGAGCACATTGATGACGCCGGCACTGGTGTAGCTGCCAATCGACTCGCCGTGTCCGGCGAAGAAGTGGTTGTTGGTGACCGAGATATTCGACGATGCATTGGAGGTGCCGGTGCCCGAGGCGCCCACCGCGATGTTGTCGTCGCCGTCCGAGATCCACGACTTGTTGATGGTGAAGTTGGTGGCGTTGCCGGGATCGATGCCGTCGGTATTGCGTGCGCTGGTGGGCGTCACGATCTTGATGTCCCAGGCCGTGAAGTTCGAGAACGTACCGGTGGTCGAGATGTGGAACAGGGGCGAATTGAGCAGGGTGATCTTGTACAGAGTCAGATTGCTGCCGCCGCTTTCAAGCTGGATGAAGCGGGGATTCTGCTGATTGCCCTCGCCGTTGGCTTGCGCAGAGAGGTTCCACCAGCTATAGGTCGCAGGCGGCGCATTACCGCCGGTGGCCGATCCATTGAGCAGCGGATCGCCACCGCGCCCATCCAGCTTGCCATAGCCCATGATGGCGACGTTGGTCGAATGTTTGGGAATGTCGATTAACGGCAGGCAACTGTTGGTAGCGGTATTGGCGTTAATCGTTCCGCAGACAGCCGAACCGATGTTGTAGTCCGCGGCATTGCGCGAGAAAAAGAGCGTGACGCCGGGATCGACCAGCAGTGTCACATTGGCCGGCATAGAAAGCGGACCGCTGAGGAAGGCGTTGTTCAATCCGCTGGCGGAGAGTTCCACCGCCTTGCCAGTGCCCGAGCAAGCTGTAAGCGCGGCCTGGATGCGCGCCCCGTCGGGGTTGGTCACCGTGGCGTCCACGACTGTTGGAATATCGTTGTTGACGGAAGCAATCGCCGCGCTGAGTTGCTGGCAGACCGCCGGGAAAGACGGCTCGGTGACGGTGCGGTTGTCGCCCGTAGCCACAGCCGGAGTTCCAACCACGGAGAGTGTGCCGTTGACGAAGGCAAAGCTATAGTTCGCGGCCGTCAGTGTGCCCACGGTGATGGTGATGGGGTAGGAGCCTTCGATTGTGGTGTTCGCGGCGCCAATGCTCATCGCCGGTGCTCCGCTCAGTACAGCAGAAGTATCGGGACTCACAAACCCGCTCGGTGTGTAGGTAAAGGCAGGTACCGTGCCGCCCACAATCATGCTCAAGCTGTTGGCGGTGACGGTCAGGTTGGCTCTGGCCACAGAGAAGGAGACGCCGTTGGAGGTGCTGCCGGCAAAGCTGCTGTCGCCGCTGTAGACGGCGGTCAGCGTTCCGCTGCTGGCTACGGCGACGTTGCTTAGAGAATAACTGCACGAACCGCTGCTCAAAGTGCAGGAACCCAGCTTGGTGGCGCCGGAATAGAGCGATACCGCTTCGCCGCTGGGAGCCGTGCCAGACGCCGGAGTTACGGTAACCGTGCCGGCGAGGAGGCCGCCATAGGTGATTGCCGCATTGCCTACCGTCAGGATGGTCGTGGTGGCTACCGTAGGCGGTGCGTTCACGGTAATCGCGTAGGTGGAAGAAGTGCTGGCCGCGAAGTTCGCATCGCCGCCATAGACCATGGTGATGGTGTGGGTAGCGCCGCCCGCGAGCGTACTGGTGGTTAGATAGGCCTCGCCGCTGGCGTCCAGCGTTCCCGAAGCCAGCGTTGCGCAACCTGCCGATGCCGTGGTGCAGGTGGCGCCGGTCAGGCTGTCATAGAACGCATAGGTCCCGGTGGGAATCACACCCGCGCCCGGCGTTTGCGGACGCCCTAAGAGGGTGACGCTGCTGCCGTAATTGAGTGTGCCCACGCTGCTCACAGGAACAAATGCGTTCACCTGCGCGGTCAGTGCGTTCACCGGATTCCAGGTGCTGGGCATGTTACTGTAGGCGGTCAGTTCTGCCGAAGGCACAGTGGAGTTGAGAAAGTTCACCGGATAATACTGCGCCGCCTGACCGGCGCTCAATTGCGTTCTGCTTGCATTGCTGGCTTCGATCGTTCCCGGATCGAGAGAGGTCGTCTCGCGCAAGCTGAAGTTGGTTGCGCCGCTGCCGGTATTGCCGCCGCAGATATATTGGTACGCGGTGGTTCCGCTGCACTGGGCAGGTGTTCCGGTCGTCATCTGGCCGCCGAAGAGCGAAGTGGGATAGAAGCCGATGTTGGCGTCGCTGATCGCCTGGGTGCCAAACTCCGCATAGGTCGAAGTGGTCAGGTTGGCATCGCCGAAATCGCTGGCGGGGGTGGTGCAATTGCTGTCCGTCCAGCCATACCATCCGCAATTGTTCACCTGGTCCACAAACGAATTCAATAGTATGAAGGTCGAATAGGTCTTCCAGGGGCGGCCATAGTAGAGGTTGGTCATCCCTGGAATCTGCGACATCATCGTGCATCCGTTGCAGACAAAGCCGCTCAGATAGTCATTTGGAGAGCCAGTCTGCGCCTGCTTGCTCTGCGCTTCGATGCTCTCGCTGCCCGTCAAGGTCGTGTTATTCGACAAGTTGACGTGCAGGGTTGTGAAGAAGTTGGTGTGATCGAAGACCAGGGCGCCGTCGCCAAAGACGTAATCGACATCGCCGGTGATCCAGCCCTTCCACATATATTGGCGGGCAGGGAAGTAGATGCTGCCGCTGCTGCCCTGCGATTGCGCCTCCAGCGTATCCTGTTGGCTGGTCAGGGTGACGTTGTTCAGAATCGACTGATCCGCGGCGATATACATCGCCAAGGCCTGCGATCCGCATTCCATATTGTTGTTGTACAGATACTGCAAGCTATAGGCGGTGGCGCCAGGACTATTACAAGTACCGCCATTGCCGCTGGCGGTCACATTCCAGGTTGTGTTCGGGTCGGTATCGAAGGTGTTCTGTATGGAGAGATTCTCGGCATAAAAACCAGTCGGCAGTGTCGAAGCGCCGGTCGCCGTGGTCCCCATGTACCCGTTCTTGCTGACATCGAGAACAGCCGATCCCTCATCGCCGCCCTTGCCCGCCGGTCCCAGTGTGAAGGGCGGATAGACCGAGGTAAAGTTGCCGTTGGCTCCGGTCAGGATCACATTGGCTGCGTTCCCGCCCAGGCCGCGCAGTTGCACGTTGGGATAGCTGATAGCGTTCTGCCCGCTATAGGTGCCGGGCCGGATATAGATAGCGCCACCCGTAGCCGGCAGCGCCTGCAAGGCCGCGGTCAGGGTAGTGTAGTTGCCGCTGCCATCGGCCGCTACCACATTGGTGGATACGCCCACGGCAGCGGTGGTGGTCGCCTTGGTCACTGTGTATCCGGTAACCGTTGCCGTTGAATTCGCATAATCGGTGGTGTCGTTGGGATAAAAGGTAGCCGTCAGGCTATAAGTGCCGATGGGCAGATAGGTGGAAGCGTCGACCACAGTGCCCGCGTAAGCCGCACAGGCGGCGTTGCCGGAGGTGCTGGTGCAGGTTGCGGCGTAGGCATAATAGCCGGGAATGTTCGGTGAGATTCCGGGTTGCAAAACTCCGCTGGTTCCCAGTGCCGCCGACACCTGCTGCGTAAGCGCGGCCGTAGACGGCGTCCAGGTCGTCCCGGTAGGGGCCTGCGCAATGGAGACGGGCAGCGTATTGGTTGTGGAAGCCACAAAAACCGTCCCGCCGCTATCGGCACTGCCGCCAGAATAGGCAACATAAACGTTGTGCGCGCCTGCCGTCAGACTGGTCAGGCTGAAGGTGCCGACCAGACTGATCACACCCGAGTTGTTCACGGACGAAGTGGCGACCGTGGTGCTGGTCGAGGCGCCGTCCACCCAGACTGTCAGGGTTCCGGTAGGTGCGGAGGTCCCGCCATAAGTAATGCCAGTACCGTTGTTGGGCGTGACCGTTACCTGGAAGTTGGCTCCTGTGCTGCTCCCGAAAATTGGTGTGCTCGAATCCGTCTCCATCAAAGAGGCGGTTGTGTCATAGGTTGGCACAGCCAAGATCCCCGACATGGTCAGAGAGCCCAGTGTAGGTGCAGGAGAAAGCGTAAAGCTGTACCCGCTGTTGGTGCCGGCCAGTGTCGCCACCAAACTGCACGTCATGCCCCGCGTTAGCGGTTCGATGCTGGCGTTGCTGCTTCCGCTCAATCCGCACCCAGTCAACGTAAAATTGGCTGAGGAGGTGGAACCAGTGGAGGCCATATTGCCCGCATTGGTCAAAGTGGCGTTGCATGTGGTCGTTGCCGATGAAAATTCCGTGCCGAAATTGCATGTCGCCACGTCGCGCACCAGCTTGACGATCTGGCCATTCAGAGTATCGGCCAGATAAATACTGCCTTGCCCGTCCACCGCCATGCCGTTGATGGTCAAGGTCGTCGAACTGCTGTACAGGGTGAACGGGTTTCCATTCGCCGGTAACATGTAGAGCAACCCGGTCGTCTTGTCCACCATGTAGATATCGTTTGCCGGATCTATCCCTATCTGGGTCGGAGCAACCGATGGCAGAATACTTGACAGCGTTCCCTGCAGAGAATAAGAACCTGTAGCGCCAGGAGCATATTCGTAAGCGGTCCCTGCACCGGTGTCGCCTATAGCCACATTGCCTTGGTTATCGACACCGATTTTGCTGATCTGGGAGAAGCCAGAGGCGACTGTGGTCTCGTTGATCAGCGCATTCGAGGCCAGGGTGAGGCGATAGACAGTTTGCGTCGTGGCATCGGCCACAAAGAGTGTGCCTGACTGATCCACGGCCACGGCCACCAGCGATGGCGTTCCACTCGTAGTCGTGACGGGAATTGTCGTCAAGGTATAGCTCAATGGACCGCCTGGGGTCGTGGGAGGGCCCGTCACCAGCAATTCGCTGATTCTCGATCCTCCGTTGGCAATGAAAACATCGCCCAATTGATCGACCGCGATCTGACCTTGGCTGCTGACACCCGAAAGCGTCCCGATCTGCACCGCCACGCCGCCCTGCACCGATTCCCAAATCTTTCCTGTGCTGCCGTCAAGCGAGTAGACGTTGCCGGCTCCGTCCAGGGCTACGCCCACGGGCGTGAAGCCGGTCCATTTCATGATTTTGCTGGTGTTGAAGGGGTTGGGGGTGGTTACGCTATTGGTGGTGGTCGATACGCCATCCGCGGCTAACACTGAGCCGGTCACGACTCCGCCCAGCGCAATGGTCTGCGACGGGTTGGTCCAGCTCCCTGTGGGCAGGGTCACCGTCAACGTCGCCGAGCGCAGGCCAACCGCCGAGGGCGTGGCCGTCACCGGCACCGTGCAATCCACCGAGAAGTCCGCGTTCTGTGTGCAAGAGGGTGTTCCGGCCGTAATATCGGATGTTGCGGAGACTGTAGCCGTTGCGCCGCTGATCGTGCCCGGAGTGCCCGCCGATTCCGGCAGATGCACCATGATGGTTTGCGTCAACGTGGTTCCCACCGACTGCTCGGCCAGTCCCTGGGCCAGAATTTTGCGCACCACCGAGGTGGCGTCCTGCACGTAGAGATTGCCCTGCGCGTCAACCGCGACGCTGGTGCCGTTGCTGCCGTTGCTGAAGTTTGCATTGGCCGCCGGGCAGCCGTCGCTATAGGCGCTCAGAGAGGTCTGTGTCGTATTCGCATTGCAAACCGTGCCTTTGGCGAGATTGCTTCCAGCCGTCAGCAGTTCCCGAATGTAGCCGGTGTTCATGTCGATGAACAAAATGTAAGTTCCATCGCCAATGTAGATATTTCCCTGCGGACTGATCGCGATCTTGGTATCCGCGGTCTGCGAGGTGATACTGGTTCCGCTCGCTCCGCCCGCCAGGGTTGGCGCGGTGCCCAGCGTTCCCGCTCCGGAAGTGCCGCTGAAGCCGGCTAGCAAATAGGTGTAGCCGGTCACCGGCGTTCCGTATCCCTCAGCCTTGAGAACCGAATTCATCTTGGCGAGCGCGATTACGGCAGGGGATGTTGAGGAGGTTGGAAATCCCGCACTGGTGCCATCCTCGACATAGAGCACATGGACGCCGTGCGCGGGGTCCGTGTAGATCACATTGCCTGCCGCATCGACGGCAATGGCCTGCGTGTAAGAAGTGCTTGTCGTCAACGATGCATAGGTGAAGAGGCAGCCATCGCCCCAGGCATCCGTGGTGGTGCCGTAGGCATTTCCAGATCCGCAACTCGATCCAGAAGATGTAGGCGTAAGACTGTTGCCACCCGCTGCAATGGTGTAGGCGTAACCGGCCTTCGCCGTCCAGGCGGTGTTTTTGCCGATCACAGCCCACATGGGATTGGCGATGCCGTTATAAGTCTGCGGGCCCAGCACCACGCGGAAGCGGTTGCTGGTGGTGTCGCCATAGAAAACGTTGCCGTAGAGGTCCGCCGTTACGCCGCGCGGCTGGTCCACCTCTCCCAAACTGGTTGAGCACGTGGCGCTGTTGAAGAAGATGTTGCCGGCGCCGGACGAATAGTAATAATAGGGAGACTGCACGGCGATGGAAAAGCCCGGCTTGTTGTCCAGGCCTACGCCCGCGGAGCCCGCAGCGCCGGTTCCGGCCGTGCATCCAGCTACCAATCCCATGGCGCCGATGGGAATCTGAACCGGATTGCTCAGCGTCGGCGATGGCGTGCCGGCAACGCACAACGGCGATGGGTTACGGCAGACAATATGAATCAGCGAGTCGGAATAACCGGAGAACAGCGGGTTTCCATAGGGATCTAGCCCCATGCCGCGCATGCCGGTCTTGCTCAGTGTGCTGGTCGCCGCCGTGCAGCCATCGCCCGAGAGGTCGATCAATCCCGCCGCGCCCGCTGTGCCAGCCGCACAGTTGGTATTTCCGCCTGCAATCGCCGTCATGATCCCCGATGACGGGTTGATCATGTGCAGAACGCCGCCAATATCGTCGTTGACAAAGACATTGCCGAAAGCGTCTACCGCAACGCCGCCGCGCTCCGATGCGCCCAGTGAGGCGTTGACTGCCAGACAGCCGTCGCCGTACTTGGTCGTCGATTTGAAGGATGCCCCCATGTTCGGGCACTGCGCCCCTGCGGCTGTGATCAGCGTCGACCCTGTACCGGTCAGCGTCGTGATGGTGAAGGGCAGAGCGACGGGCGCTTGTGCGCCGGCACTCAGCAGGGAAAGGAGACACAGTACAGGCAGCAGCACGATGGCAAGGCGGTCACAACGCAACATGGTTTTCTCCGGACGCGGCATTGACGAAACTTTATACCCCACAATTTGCCTCACAAAGAGAGAGCGCAGACAAACGTGGTCAGACCTCAGAAGACTCGGAAATTATCCCCATCCACCCCAACAGGTGTCAAGAAGAATACGTATTCTCCAGAGCAGGCTATATTGAACGTTTGGTATCAAAGAGATGCAGGTAAAATTTTATGAATTTTCGTGGTCTAACCACAGTCCATCGAGTCCTACCATTGATTTCCTCTTCCTTCGCCGTGGAAAGACCACAGCAGATGATGAAACATTCTCTCCGAGTGGGAAACCTGGCGGTGAACCAGACGGGCGGAATCGGACGAGGACTGGCCAACGCGCCGTTGCCGCAATCCCGCAAGACAAACAAAAAAGCGGGCCGCAAACGCGGCCCGCGCAACCGAAAAATCGACCAGCTTATTGCACCACGATGGTCAGCGGCACCACCTGAATGGTGCCGGCGGTGATCTCGACTTCGATGTTGTAGGTGCCCGCCGGGGTCTGCGTAGCGCCGGAACCACCGCCACACCCGGTTATACCCGCCATGGCAGCGCATCCAATTACGAAGAGCACGATCATCGTCAGTGAGCGCCATCCCCTGCGGCCTTTGCCCAGTCCAAGGAAGCCGGCGAAGATGCCGGGAATCCAGAGCCCTATGACCGCCAGCAACGGCATCGATCCAGAACCGCCGGGGCGATGCGGCTGCGTCAACTGCGCAGCGGTGGTGGCCGCTGTGGGCTTGGTGGAGATGGTCAGCACGGTGCTGGCGGTCGTATTGCTCGAAGTGAAGGTAGCCGTGGCCGGCGCAAAGCTGCAACTCATATCCGCCGGCAGCAGTGCGCAGCTATAGGTTGCCGTGCCGGTATATCCGCCCACTGCGGCGACGGTCAGCGTAACCGTGCCGGTTGAGCCACTGGTGATCGAGAGGTTCGACGTGGAGGGAGTAGCGGTCACGATGGGCACCACCACGGTTTCGTTCACCGCCGCGGAGGTCGAGCCCAGGAAGTTGCTGCTGCCCTGGTAGACCGCGGTAATGCTCTGTACGCCCACCGGCAGGGAAGTGGTGCTATAAGAGGCGACTCCGGCCGTAAGGGTGACAGAGCCCAGAGAGGTTGTTCCGTTGGAGAAGGCCACCGAGCCGGTCGGCGTGCCGCTGGTGGCGGAGGTAACGGTAGCGGTGAAGGTCGCCGTGCTGCCCTCGCCGATGCTGGCCGGAGTAGCGACCAGCGCGGTGGTGGTGGATGTCTGGGTTACCGCCAGAGCGCCGGCGGTTACTGTGCCGAGCGTGTAGTTCGTAGCCGAGCTGCCAGACAAGGACGCGACCGTGATCGGATACGAGCCCACGGCGGAAGTAACCGTCGCTGTGGTCGAGTACACCGCGGCGACATTGTCCGTTCCCACGACGCCGGTCAGGGTCCCGGTAAAGGTGGGGTTGGCCGCGCCGTAAGACCGGGTGGCGCTGTTCACCACCACCGTAATGGTCGCCGTGCCCAGGGTGACTGTCGGTGAGTTGCTCAAAGTGACCGTGTAGTTGCCCGCCGCGGAACCGGTCAGCGCCGGCGTGGCCAGGGTGATGGGATATTTTCCTACCGGCGAGGTGGTGGTGGCCGCAGTAGTGAAGTTGGCGGTTACATTGGCTTGATCCGGCGTCAACACACCCGCGATACTTGCGCCGGTGATCGAGGGGATGGCGATCGCGGTCGCCTGTCCATACGTCGCCGTTACCGAGGGCGGGGCTACCGTGACCGCCAGCGCCGTGACCGACAACTGCCCGTTGGTGACCGTGCCCAGTGTGTAGTTACTGGCTGCAGTGCCGCTCAGCGCGGAGGCTGTGATGGGATAGCTCCCGACCGCGGAGGTCGCGGTCGCGGTGGTGGAGAAGTTGGCGCTCAGGTTGGCCAGGTCAGCGGCCAGCGCGCCGCCAAATGTGCCTGTCAAGGTGGGCAAAGCCGCACCGTAGGCCTTGGTGGCGTTGGCCACGGTCAGGGTTACGGTCGCCGCTTGGATGGTCACCGTGGGCGAGTTGCTCAGCCTGACCGTGTAATTGCCCGCCGCCGATCCGGTGAGAGCGGTCGAGGCCAGGGTGATGGGATAACTGCCTACGCTCGAGGTGTTGGTCGCCGTGGTGGCGAAATGGACGGTGAGATTGGCCTGATCGGCCGCCAGAACGCCAGCTACGTTGGCTCCCGAGATCGACGGAACGCTGATCGCCGCGCTTTGTCCGTAAGTTGCCGTCTGCGAGGGCGGAGCCACGGTGAGAGCAATTGCCGCCACCGTGAAGCTCTGCGCGGTGGTGGACTGAGAATTCGTGTAGGAAGTGGGCGTAAATGTCGCCGTGACGCTATGACTGCCGGCCGTAAGCCCGGCGACGCTCAAGGTGTAGGCGCCGCCGGTCAGAGTGGCCGCCTGCGCCGTGCCGCTGTCGATGCTGTAGGTAAGAGCGCCGGAGGGTGTTGTGCCCGTGGCAGCACTGACTAATGTCGAGAACGCCGCCGATTGCCCATAGACCTCTGCCGCCGGAGGAGTGACAGTCATGGTCAGCGGAGCAACCGTAAAGGTGGCCGCCGTAGCGGTGGCCGAGGCGGTGAAGTTTCCGGTGGGCGTGTACGCCGCCGCAACCGTGTGTTGACCCGCTGCCAGCCCGCTCATTGTGAGTGTGGAAGCGCCACTGTTGTTCAGAGTCACCACCGATTGCGCCACGCCGTCCACGGTAAAAATCAATGTGCCGGTCGGAGTATTGGTGCCGGTGGTGGGTGTGACCGTTGCCGTGATTTGGACGCTCTGTCCAAAGACCGGAGCGGCGGGCGTTGTGCTGCTCAGCGTCGTGGTGGTGGCGGAAACTGGGGCGGCGTTATAGCCGGTGAGCGTAAGCGTGGGCGCGCTGAGGATCGAATTGCCGTTGAAGGTCATCGTATTGGAGAGATTGCCAGTGGCCACGGGAGTGAAATTGGCCGTCAAAGCGCAATTCCCACCTGGGTACAGAGAAAGCGATGTGAGACCGCTGCATCCGTTGCTGGCCGCATCGATAACGGTGAAGTCGGTGCTGTCCGTCTGCGGAATGCTGGAACTGGTAAAGGTCTGGTTGCCGACGTTGGTCAGCGTGGCGCCCAGCGTTGTGGCCAGGCTGGCGAAGTTCTGCGTGGATGCCAGACGGTTGTAATAGCTCACGCCGGCTTTAGCGCTGTCGGCAACATACAGGCCGCCATTCTGATCCAGAGCCATGCCAATGGGGCTGTTCAGCCCGGTCACGACGAACGCAAGAGCGCCGCCCTCCGGAATATTGACCGCCGTCTTCGCCGCTGAGTCGAGGTATTCGATGCCGCCCGCCGCATCCACCGCCAGGCCCACCGGGTTGATGCCGCTGGCCACGGTGACTTGCCCGCTGTATCCGGGGAGAATCTTGTAGATCTTGCCCTGGCCGCTATCGGCTACGTAGACATTGCCGGCGGCATCGACGGCCACCGCCACCGGCGTTTGGAAGCTGATGCCGAGAGTTGTTTGCAGGCCGCTATTGATGGGCTGAAAAAGAACCCGGCTGTTGCCGGTATCGGCGATGTACAGATTGCCCGCTGCGTCCACGGCCACGCCTTGGGGAGCATTGAGACCGCCGACTGCCGTCACCGCGCTGCTTGCGCCAACGGCAAACTCGGCGATGCGTCCACCGCCGGTGTCTGCCACAAAGACATTGCCGAATCCGTCGACGGCGATCTGGTGCGGGTTCGAAGTGTTGCCGGTAATAGCCGTGGCCAGCGTACCCGCCGGTGTGCTGGAGACCGTGCCATTGGCCCAGGCGATGTAGGTGTTGCCCGCCGCATCGGTAGCCACGCCCTGCGGCGCGGTTCCCGATCCAATCATGGTTGCTGCAGAGGGATCGATCACCAGCTCAGCCGCCAGGCCTGTTCCGCTCAGGTAAGCAGGATTCATGACCACCTTATTGCCATTGATGGTCGCGGTCACCTGCACAGCGCCGCTGCGAATACCAGCCTTGGTTGGCGTGAATGTAACCGGAACCACACAGGTAGTGATGGCGGTGCTGGAACTGGCGGTGCCAGTGGCATTGCTGGGGAAACCGGTCAGCGTGGGTGTAGCCGCGGTCATCGCCGCAGTACAGGTATCGGCGGCGCCTCCGGCATTGGTGAACTCCGCACTCGCCGTTCCCTGGGTCAGCACAGCCACCGGAGTTCCGGTGCTGCTGGCGGTGTAGCCGGTCGTTCCGGCGGATGCGGCGGTCAGCAACTCAAAAGCAAAATTCTGCGTCGAGGGAGTGCCGACCGCAGTCGCGGTGAATGCGCTGTTGAAGGTCAGCTTGCGGATCAGGCCGTAGCCGCTGTCGGAGAAGTAGAGATTGCCGGAGGCATCGAAGGCCGGATTGCCTTCCAGGTGATCCTGCTTGCTTTCCGTGGCCGGGCAGCCGTCGCCATAAGCATCGGTCATGATGGGACCGTTGCCCGCCGTGGCGCCGCTGGCGCAGTTGTTGCCTATGGCCAGGGTGCTCGGCGAACCGCCGGAGATAAATGTCAATAGGCCGGTGTTGGCGTTGATCTCGGCAATCAAACCCGAACTGCTGTAGTCGGCAATATAGATATTGCCATGGCTGTCGAGGGCCAAGCCCTGAATCTTCTCAAATCTGACTCCACCTGTGCCACTGACAAACGTGGTGGTAGCCAGTGCCCCGTTTCCGGTAGCAGCGGTTGAAGTGCCGGCATTCCCGCTTCCGGCCAGGGTATAGACATCGTTGGCAACCAGCGAAGTGGAGCAATTGCTGATGCTGGGATTCTCCTGGCAGATCAGATTGCCTACCGGATTATTCGTGCCTCCGGCATAGATCACCCGCACCGAAGAAGGCACGGTGGTGACCGCGGCACTGTTGTCTCCGAAATAGACGTTGCCGTATGCATCCACCACGATCGCCAGCGGATCCAAAAGAGCGGAGGAGGCATTGCTGCTGGATACCGCGGGAACACCCGACCCTGGCGCACCGCTCAACGCCGTGCAGCCGGTGCTGGCAACGCAATTGTAGCCGGCGATGGTGTGAATGAAACCCGGCCCCACGCCGCCGCTGTTGGCCATCGAACTGGTTGTATTCGGACCATTGATCATGCGGATGGCGTTGTTGGTGTAGTCGGTGATGTACAGATTCTCGCTGGCATCCACGGCCACGCCGTAAGGAATGCTGATTGCCGCGCTGGTGCTGGCCAATACCTTGTCGGAATAATAAGGGGTGGAACTGCTGCCGGATGCGAGCTTATAGATGTAACCCACCAGAGGAGTGGTGATGGTGGGATTCTCCAGGGTCACCAACTGCGCGCCCAGGCTGCTGGCATTTGCCACCACTTCGTAGAGAACCTTGTTGCTCTTGTCGGCGATGAAGAGATTGCCGGCGCTGTCAACCGCGGGCGAGTACGGGCCGCTGATATAAGAAAAGGTCGCCGGGCAGTTGGCGCCGTCGGCAGTGCCGGCAACCAGGCCGGCGCCGTTGTTGTAGCAATAATAGGGCGCCGCGGAACCCGCTAACGCCGCTGTATATCCGCCCGCCACGCCGTAAACATTTCCGGCAACTGGTGTCACTCCGCGATTTCCGTAGGCTGCGCTGATCATGGCCCCGGCGGGATTCAGTACTCCGCCCACGGTGACCGCTCCGGCATAGACAACGCGCACATACTTGTGTCCTTCATCGGAGAAATAAATGTTTCCCCATGCGTCCACCGCATTGCCCCATGGAGTAGTAGTGATCGCCAGGCTCGGCAAGCACCCATCGCCATAGTTGTCCGCTGCCGTGGGCGTGCCGGTCGTCGATGTGCCCATGATGGGCAGACCGGTGGTGCAGGCGGCCGGAAGGGTCGTGGCGGCGGCTCCGGCGCTGGTGATATTGCCCACTGCCACGCTGACCCACGGCACCTGCACCAGCATGGGGGGCGCGGTCTGGGCCACAGCCGTGGATGCGAGCAGGATCGAGGCGAGTGTAAGGACGGAGGCAAAGAACAGGCGGGAGCGCGATGTGTGATTCATAAGCGGCTTAAACCCTCGGACGAACGCTTGGTGGTCTGACCACGGAATACTAAAGATCCACGCGCAGGACTGTCAAGGGATTTCTCGGCGGGGCGTCGACACTGCACTTTAGACCGATTTTGAAAGGGGATGAACCGGGGAGCAACGCGGCTTGCGGCGGTCGCGCGGGAGCGCCCGTAATGCAGAAAAAACGGCACATGAGGTCCGACCGCTGGGCGGGTGGGAGAGAATAGGATCGAAAGCAGAGTTGGTTCCGGCAATCTCCCGCGCCGGATCGACAGGGAGGGTTATCCGCTTGTTGCGCACTCCATACGATCTTTTCCTTCTTCTGGTTGTGGGTCTGGGAACCGCGCTTACCGCGGCCGGGCAGGCTGCCGCGCCAGCCAGTCCGCAAGACCTCAAGGGGATGACCACTTTTTCACAGACCGCGCGTCTGGTCGTGCTCGATGTGGTGGTTACCGATAAGGCCGGCCAAATCGTCCCCGGTCTCGGCAAGGACGATTTCAACATCCTTGAAGACGGCCGTCCGCAGACCGTCCGCAGCTTCGAGGGAGTCGAGGAGCATCGCCTGCCGGCGGCTGTGCAGATCGATTCGACTGCCGATCTGGTCAAGGCCCCGCAGGCGCCGGTGACCGTTCTGGTGCTGGACGAGTTGAATACCGCATTCAGCGATATGAGCTACGCACGAGAGGAACTCAAATCCTATATCGAGCGTCAGCCCGCGGTGCTGACCCAGGCCACCACGCTGCTGGTGGTCAGCAATACCCGGTTTCAGGTCTTGCAGGACTACACCTTGAACCGGCAGAAGCTGCTGACGGCGCTGCACAATCACTTTCCCGAGTACCCCTGGCGTTTGATGCACAGCGGCAAGGGAGGGCCCGGAACAGCGGAGCGGTTGGCGCTTTCGCTGGGCTCTCTGGAGCAGATTGCCCAGGCCACCGGCGGCCATCCGGGGCGCAAGAACCTGATCTGGGTGGGGCGCGGCTTTCCCGCCGTCAATACCCAGGAATCCACCGATCGCGAGGCCGCCTCTCTGTTGCAGGCCATGCGCCACGCCACCGACGTGCTGCGCGAGGCGCGCATTACGCTATCGTCGATCGATCCCACCATCGCCTCGTCCGGCACTGTGCTGATCGAGACCCCCGACGATCTGGACTCCGCGGAGAATGAGAACGGCACCGACCCCTTTGCGGGCGATATGAACTTCGAGCTGCTGGCCCCGGCCACCGGAGGCCGTGTCTACGCCTCGCGCAACGATGTGGATGCGGAGATCGGCACCACCATCCGCGATGGCGCCAACTACTATACCCTCAGCTACACGCCCACCAGCAGCAGCGATGCCGCGCAACCCTACCGGCGTATCCAGGTGAAGATGAACCGCCCCGGCCTGACCGCGACCACCCGCAACGGCTACTACATGCCGGCTTCGGCTGCCGCCGCTGCAACGCCTGGCGCGTTGAACCTCAAAAAGCTGGCCTTCGACATGGGCAGCGCCGCCAACAGCAATCTGGCCTATACCGGACTTACCGTCCGCGCTCGCCGCCTGCCGCAAAGCGAGACCTTTGCCGTTCAGGTGGAGACCAAAGACCTGAGCCAGCAAGCCGCCGCCAATGGCGGCGCTGAAGCGGAGATCACCCTGCTGATCGCCTGTTTCGATCACGGCAAAATGATCGCCCACCAGACCGCCGAGATGAAAGCGCAGATTCCCGCATCCACGTCTGCGCGGCAAACCGCGGAGTTCCACCTGCGGTTCCCAATTCCCGCCGAGGCAGACCGCGTGCGGGTGGTGGTGCGTGACGCCGTCAACGGGAAGGTCGGAACGGCGGACCTGACCCCGCTCGAGTTTCGTACCAAATAGCCCTGCGGGCAAGAGTTTTAGACCGCTCCCACGTATCCGGAGTCTGAAGTCCATTCACAAGCACAGTTGTCATCCTGAGCAACCTGACTCGTGTTGACGAGTTACGGCTACAATGAACGCCGCAACCGCCTCCCGCAGGGAGGCGATGAAAGTAGCCAGGGGTGAAGCGCAGCGGAACCCCTGGGTTGGATGCCAAAAACTACCACGCGCCCCACAGGGCCGCGCTGAAACGTGAGGTTTGCAGGCCCGTTCATGAGGAGCATCTCGACGTTCTTCAGCGCGTTACGGCGGCGATGAACATCCATTCGGCCCCACCAACATTGCGCCAACTTGCTGACGTGCTTCTCCTGTGAAGCAGGGCTGACTAGCTGCCTCAATTTCGATCCTTTTCCCATACTCCCAACGTTGTTCATTAGGAGCGGAGTTGAGCACGTTCTTCGTGACCAACAAAGTCGAAGGACCTGCTTTTTGTCTGAGTTAGAACAAAAGCAGATCCTTCGCTTCGCACAGGATGACAGCGCTCTTATGGAATCAATCTCTGACTCACCAAACTAGGTCTTTGACCGCATAGTTTTGCACTGCTGAGGGTGCCCCCGGTCTCGATTTTGAGACCGGGGAAAGTACGAACTGAAACACATCTTCATGCGGCCGGAGACCTAGAAGCCGATTTGCATGGCCGCGGCGTTGGGCAGCGCCGCGGGCAGGTCGAGTTGGGCAGTGATGGGAGTAGCCGCAACAACCGTCAGCGTCAGCGTCTGGGTTTGGGTGACGTTGTTGGCGCCGGTGAAGGTTACGGTGACAGTGCTGCTTCCCACAGGCGTGACGCCAGCCGGCTGCTGGGTGATGTTGCTGGCGCATCCGGAGACCAGGGTGAGACCCGCCAGCAGGACCACGGCGAAGACCATCAGCCAGGGAAGACTCCTTTTTCTGCGGGTGAAGAATCCAGCAAAGAAGAGAGCAGGGAAGAGCGCCGCCAGAGCCAGCAGGTTGCCCCCGGTGCTCAGCGGCCTTGCTTGCGATTGCAGCGATGCGGGAGGCACATTGGTGGCAATCGTCAGTGTGGTGCACACCGTCCCAGCCGTGGCATAGACGCTGGCGCTGGCCGTTGGAGTGCAGCTCGGCACGGTGTTCGGATTTCCGCCCAGGTTGAGTGTCGTGGGATAGAAGGTGCAGTTGGCGCTCGCCGGCAAGCCTGCACAGCTCAAGGTCACGATCCCCGTGAGGTTGCCCATGGGCGTGACGGTCAAGGTGGTCTGGATGGCGCCACCCTGGGGAATGCACAGAACCGTGGGCTGTCCGGCGACACAGACCGAACTGGCGACCATGCTGACGATCATCCCCGCCGGGATGGGGTTGACGGTTAGGGTGGACGCTGCCGAAGTCGACGTGGCATAGTTCGGATCGCCGGAGTAAACCGCGGTGATCTGAAAGCTGCCCACGGCCAGCGAACAGACGGTCGTGGTGGAGGTGCATGCAGTGAAGGTCGCAACGCCGGTGGCGTTCAGCGTTCCGCTGCCCACCAGCGTCTTTCCGGCGAAGAAGCTGACCGATCCGGTCGGAATCCCCGTGGTTGTGGAAGCGACTTGCGCAGTGAAGACGATCTGCGCTCCCTGCAGGGGCGCGCTGGGCGTAACGGTCAGCCTGGAGGTGGTGGTGGCCTGTGCAACCGGCGCCGGAAGTGTGATGTGCGAGGCCGCATAGATCAGGTCTCCGCTATAGACTGCGCCAATGGTGTGATTGCCCACGGGCAGGGCTTGCGTCAGTGTGGCCTGATCGTTAGAACCAAGGGTGATGGCCGGCTGCGAAACGCCGTCGATCGAGAAGGTCAGTGTGCCGGTGGGTGTTCCGCCACCAGTGGCCGGCGTCACGGTTGCGGTAAAGACGGCCGACTGGCCGTATTGCAGCGACCCGCTGGCGGGCGAGGTCAACACCAGGTTGATATTGGTATCGACCAGAATCACGCCCGTTCCCGTGAACTGAATATTGCCGGTGGTTTGGTTGACGGCATTGCTGGGGATGGTCAGTGTCTCCGCCAGAGGGCCGGTAACGGTCGCATCGAAGGCGATGCCGAGCGTACAGTTGGCGCCGATGGCAATGCTGCTTGCGCAGGCCGTCGAGGCCGAGTTATCGAAGGTAAAGTCCTGGGTCGGATCGCCCGTCAGAGAGTAGTACGGGGAGTGATTGGTGAAGGTCAGCGCGACGTTGCCCATGTTGCCGAAGGTAGCCGTCTGTTCCAGCGAGGCCTCGCCGACGTTGCCGCGGCCAAAGGCCAACAGAGCAGCCTGCCGATTATCTCCGATGATCCGATTGTTTCCGGAGTCGGCGATGGCCAAATCGCCCTTGGCGTCGAGCGTCAAAGCAGAAGGCGAAGAGAGCAGGAGTTCACTGGCCACGCCGCTGGCGATGCCTGCGCCTGCCGTTCCACCCAGGCCGAGCAGGGTTGAAATCCCTCCTGTTGCGGCGCTGACAAGGCGAACAGCCGAGTTGCCGGTATCGGCAATGTAGAGGTTGCCCGCCGCGTCCACTGCGATTCCCTTGGGTGCATTCAGGGATGCCGCGGTCGCCGGGCCGCCATCGCCGGTGAAGACCGATTGGCCATTGCCCGCGAGCAGGGTGACCAGGCCGGTCCCCGTACTCAACATGCGGACCACATTGTCGCCGCTGTCGGCTACATAGAGATTGCCGTTGGTGTCGCTGGCCAGGCCCGTGGGCGCATTAAAGACCGTCGCTGCGGAGATCAAAGGGCAGCCGTCGCCATAGGAGTCGGTCGAGACGCCGCAAGCTACGCTGCTCAGCGTGCCGGCGTGAATGTTGATGAATCCAGAGCCAAAGTCCACGCGGCGAATCAGGTTATTGCCGGTGTCGGCGATGTACAGGTCGCCGTTGGCCGAGACGGTCAACCCGGCAGGCGCCTTCAATGTGGCTTCGGTTGCCGGGCAGCCATCGCCCACGGTGTCGGCCTCGAGCGCACTCGGACAGCCGCTGCCGCCGCTGCCCGCATAGGTCGAAATCGTGCCGTTGAGCGGATTGATGGCGCGCACCACGTTGTTGCCGGTGTCGGCGATGTAGATTCGGCCCGCCGCGCTTACGGCCACAGCCGTGGGGCCCTTCAGTTTGGCGCCGGTGGCAGCACTGCCGTCGCCGCTGTAGCCGGCTGTGCCGGTGCCCGCAATGGTGGTCTGGACCCCGGCGGCAGTGATTTCTACCACGCGGTTGTTGCCCGTGTCGGCAATGTAGAGATTGCCTGCGGCGTCGAGAGCCGTTCCCTGTGCCGTGAGCAGGCCGGTGCCCGTGCTGGCGATCGTCCCCGGATCAAAGGAGGTCAACGCGCCCGTGCCCAGACCGGTCAAGGGGAAGGCTCGACTGCTCAACACTCCCGTCACCGTCATGGTCGCGGTACGCAGCCCTGGGGCGATGGGGTTGAAGGCAATCGACAGCGTGCAGTTCGAGGTGGTGTCGCTGGCGGCGGCGCAGACCGGCGCAGAGGACACGGAAAAATCTCCCGACGTGGGATTCAAGACCACACCGTTGCTTGCCGCCAGGGCGTCGGCCTTGGCAAAGTGCAACTGGATGGTCTGCGTAACCGTTTGTCCGATCGCCGTGGACGGGAAGCTCAGGTTATTGGTTACCTCGCGCAAGCGCTCATCGTTGGGGTCGGTGATGTACAGATTGTTTTGGCCATCGATGGTCATGCCCAGGGCGCTCGAACCCTGATAGAAGAGACCTTCCAGGGCCGGGCAGCCATCGCCCAGAGAATCGGTAGCCGCCGCGCAGGTGGTAAAGCCGGTGAAGACCGAGTTGAACCCATAGCCGTAGGTGCCGGCAATGGGCAGAATGGTCTGGGCAGATGCATCATAGAAATAAATGACGCTGGTGCTGGAATCGTCGAAATACAGATTGTTATAGCTGTCGATAGCCAGTTTGGTGGGGTTTCCCAACGCCGGCGTGGTCGCGGCTGTGGGTCCCGGCCAGCCCGAAGGCTTCGGCGCCAGCGTGCCGCTGACGACCGCAAGGCTGGCGGCGTTGTTGCCGATCAAGGTGGTGATGGTCCCCACGGTCGATGACGCTGCGTTCCAGGCCACTTCGCGGATCACGTGGTTGCTGGCGTCTGCAATATAAGCGTTGTTTTGGCTGTCGAAGACGATGTCGGTGGGACCGTTCAACTCGACGCCCGACGTATTGGCCGTGCTGTTATCGCCCGTATAGCCGGCGGTGGAAGCGGTTGTCCCGTTCAAGTCGTAACCCACTGCCGTGCTGATCTTGCCGGTCGTGGCGCTGACCATGCGGATCACGTTGTTGCCGGTGTCGGCGATCCAGATGTTGCCGAAGTTGTCGATGCGCACGCCGCGCGGCTTGTTGAGCCCCACGTAGTTGGTGGCGCTGGGAACCGTTCCGTCGCCGCTGTAGCTGGCCGTGCCGCCGGAGTGCACCCCGGCCGGTACGCCCGCGATCAGCGTCATCATGCCGGTTTGAGCATTGATCTTGTGGATCATGTCGTCGTTGTAGCCGGCGATGTAAAGGTTGCCGGCCTTGTCCACAGCTAAACCGCGGGGGCCGTTGAGCTTGGTTTGCACCGCCAGGCAACCGTCTCCGTATTCGTCGATCTGGTTGGTTCCGCAGCCGCTGATCACATTGCCGCTGGAGGCGGTATAGCTGCCGCCGCCGGCGATGACGGTAATGATGCCGGTCGCCGCGTTGATCTCCCGCACTTCGTTGTTGCCGCCATCCACAAAATAAATATTCCCCAAGCCATCGACGGTGACAGCGCGAATCTCCGACGACAGCTCCGCTGCTGTAGCCAGGCCGCCGTTGCCGGTGTTGCCGTTGCTGCCGGTTCCGGCGATGGTGTTGATGGTCTGGGGAATCACGATGGGCGGGGTCTGCGCGGCTGCCGATGAGCTCAGGGCCAAAGCGCCAAAGCAGAGGCCGGCGGCGGCGGCCGCGGCCGTCACAAAGAACTTGGGTACGTCAACGGACAGATGGAAAGCAACCCTCATTTCGGAACTCCAGACAGATCTTTTGTGGTTCTCGCGCCAGATGAACCGCAGTCAAATCGACCCTGCGTCCATAGCTGCGAGCATTTCTCACCCGGTTTGGGTGTGGTCCAGCCGGGGCTTAAGGCTGATAAAACATCGAAAAATCGACCTGCAAACGCAGATTCGGTGACCGATGTACTCTTATATGGTCTGACCAGTGCTTGTCAAGAAAGATCGCTTGGGCCTTTGCTCCACAACCCCGCGGGGCTGGGGAGGGGCAGGGGAATCCGCCCCGGACTGGCCCCATTGCCCCTATCCTTTCGCAAATTCCACTTGACAGGAATGAGCCTGGATGGGGATACTTGCAGCGCAAACGTGGTCTGACCTGTACCCATGCAATTTCATCTGAGGTGGCGATGCTGAATTTTTCGTTTTTGACCGATGCGCCTGTTCCCGGCGAGCGGCGCAATGCCGCTGTTTCATCGCTTTTCCCGCTCTCGTTCAGGGCTCGCATCGTGCGCTATACCGTCGCCTTTTGCCTGTTCTTCGCCCTTTTCGGTGTACAACACGCCTGGAGCCAGGGACAAAATGCTGGCTCGGTCGACGGCAACGTGACCGATTCGCAGGGTGCGATGATTTCTGGCGCCCAGGTGACCTTGGCGGCGCCCGAGCGCGGCTTCGAAAGGTCTACGCGAACCAACGACGAGGGCTCCTTTGCCTTCAACCAGGTGCCGGTAGGCACGTACACCTTGACGGTCACTTACCAGGGCTTTGCCACCTACGAAGGTAAAAACCTAAATGTCGACGCCAACAAAAGCTATTACATGGTCGCCGCTCTCAACCCAAGTTCGGTCGCCGATGCAATCACGGTCACAGATACTGCCGGCAGCACCATCGATACCACCTCTGCCACCATCGGCGAATTGATCCCCAGCACCATGGTCGAGGACTTGCCTGTGGACGGCGGTAACACAGTGGCCATGGCCGGTCTGCTCCCCGGCGTAGTCAACGTGAATGCGCCCACAACCTTTACCGGCGAGCGTTCCGGCCCCACCTATACCGTCTCCGGTTCCCGCAATACCCAGAACCTGATGCTGCTCGACGGTTCGATGTGGAACAACGTCTTCTTCAATACCGGTCTCAACTATCCGCCCCGCCAGGGTCTGCAGGAAGTCAGCGTTCTGCTGAATAACTACAAGGCGCAGTATGGCCGCAATGCGGGCAGCATCTTCAATGTCATCACCGCTTCTGGAACCAATCAGTTTCACGGCAAGCTGTGGGATTATTACCAGAATTCTAGTTTCAACGCCATGGATTACTTTAATCATGTCATGCCGCGGCTGAACCAGCATCAGATGGGCGGCACCATCGGCGGACCGATCATTAAAGACAAGTTGATGTTCATGGCCACCTTCCAGAACATCCGCGTCTCAAGCACGGCCATTGGCAAGGCAACCGTGCAGTCCAATGCCATGCGCGGACTGACCGCGAATCTGACGCCGAATCCCTGCACTCCCGGAGGTCCGTTTACCGGGCAGATCTGCGCCAACTTCAGTGCCGATACCACCACGGCCAAGCTCAACTCGTATCTGAAGAATCCGCTCTTCGACGTGGGCAAAGGCTATCTGCCCATCGTGAATAGTGTCTTCAATACCTCCTATGCGGTGGCCGGCGGAAACGGCACATCTCCCTGTATTGCGGAATTGACCCAGGCTCTGGCGGCCACCGGCGAGTATCTGCCCAACGCTGAACTTCCCAGTGTCTGCTTCAACCCGGTCATCGTGAACGTCATGAATCGATACGTCCCCCTGGCAACCTATACGAACCTTCAACCGGGAACCTACAACTACGCGGAATTCCCGCGCAGCGAATATGACGGTCTCTTCCGCGTGGATTACTCCCACGGCAAGCACAACATCGACGCGCGCTACTATATCGCCGACAACGCGGATATCCAGGGCAAGGGTGTCAGCAGCATCGGCCAGGGAATCGCGAATTACGAGTTGCAGGCCAACAGCGGCCTGAACAACTTCGGCAACATCGGCGACACCTGGGAGATAACTCCCACCATGGTTAACGTGGCGCGCGCCGGTTACAAGCGCTACGTCAACATCAACATTCCCACGGACCCCACCACCCTGAATCAACTCGGTGGCGTGATGCAATCCTTTGGCAGCCCGGTTTTGCCGGAGTTCAATTTCAATGTTTTCGCCGCCGGTAACACCAACCAGGGCTACACCAACATCGTCAACGAAGACATCGAGGCGGACGACAGTTTTTCCTGGGCACACGGCAAACATAATATGCAGTTCGGAGCCAGTTGGCTGCGCCTGCAATATCTGAACGAGGCCGAGTATCCCGGCTACATTCAGTTCAGCACCACCTTCTCCAGCGACGCCTTTGCCGACAGCCTGATGGGTCTGGTCAATACGCTGCGCGTATCCAATTCAATCAATCAGGCGGGCATTGAACACGAAGTCTTTGCCTACGCACAGGACGACTGGCGCATTGCCTCTCGTCTCACCCTGAACATGGGTGTGCGCTACGAACTGCCTTTTGTTTGGTATCAGCCCGACAAGCAGAGCGCCACCTTCGTTCCCGGTTATCAGTCCGCAGTCTTTCCCAATGCTCCAGCGGGCATGGCTTTTGTGGGCGACAAGGGCATCCCGCGCGGCCTGGTTAACACCGACTTCGCGGGCATTGCGCCGCGCGTCGGCTTCTCCTACAACCTGACTAAGAGCGTCAATCACCCGACTGTATTGCGCTCCGGCTTCGGCATCTTCTTCGATGCCCTCAATGCCAACGTCATCGGTGTCGGCGAGCCCTTTTACGACCGCTTCAATTACTCGACACCGAATGGCGGAGCCTCCGAGCCGCTGCTTGGACTGCCCGCGGTGCCCCTTGCCTACGATAAGAAGAATCCGCAGTTCGTAGGGCCCTTTTCAATGTACTTTCCCGACAAGAACTTCAAGACCCCCTACGTCATGGCGGTCAACTTCGGTATTCAGCAGACTCTTACGCCCTCGGCCAACATCGAGATCGACTATGTGGGTAAACTCGCTCGCCATCTGACCATGCCCCACGACATCAATCCCGCCATCTACGATTGCAGCGGCGCCTACTATCAGGTCAGCCCATCCACGTATTGCACCGGCGCCACCAACACCGCCGCCTCCTATACCGCCCGTTCGCTCTATCCTGGTTATAACTACGGCGGCCAGGGATTGGTGGACTTTGACTCCGTGGCCACCTCCAGTTACCACGGTCTGCAGGTGATGTTCAATCAACGCGCCACCAAAAAACTGACCCTCATCGCCACCTACACCTACTCCCGCTCTATCGACCTGGACACCAACGGACAGGATGACACCAACGAGGTGCCCAACATCTTCAATTTGAAGAGCGAAAAGGGAATGGCAGACGGCAACGTGAAGCAGAATCTTACCGCTGGTTGGGTCTACTTCTTGCCCAAGTTCACGCAAGGGTACGCCTGGGATCGCGGCCTGCTCAATAACTGGCAGTTCAACGGCACCTACCAGATTCATGGCGGAACCCCGTTCACCTTGAAAGTGAACGACGATCCCTCGCTGAGCGACGAACCGAACCAGCGTCCGGCCCTGCTCCCCGGCATGAACCCTCTGCTGCCACGCAACCGCCCTAAGGCCCAGTTGACGACCGAGTATTTCAACACCGCTGCTTTTGCCTATCCCGAACCCGGCACGTTTAGCAACCTGGGCCGCAATGCCTTCCTCGGGCCGGGGTATGTGCTGACGAATATGACTTTGGGCCGCACCTTCCCTGTCCGCCTGCGTGAAGGAGCCAGTGTCGCCTTCCGCGCCGACGCCTTCAACGTCTTCAACTTTGTCAACCTGGGCAATCCCAACGGCACCTTCAGTTGCTCCTCGACTGTCCCGATGACTCCTTGCGCCTCGGCGTTGGGAACATCGCAGTTTGGCCAGATTCTGACCACCAACGGTTCCAATGCCGCGGTTGCCACCAATGGCCGCAAGATCCAATTTTCGCTCACCGTCAGCTACTGAAGACCTCGTAACAGTAGGCTTCCCCTTCCAAACAAGGTACGTTCGCTCCCACGGACGTACCTTGTTTCTTGGTGTGGCCAATAAGGTAGGGTACGGCTGTAACGGGCTCAGCGTCATCGCCAGAGACGATCGGTCTTCGTGATATTTTCGCTGGTCTTTATTTAAGGAACCTCTGATTAAGTCGGAGAATTGAAGGGTACGGGCTTTAGCCCGTACATAAAGCCAGGGGAATCAATGGGCTTTAGCCCCTGAGGGAAGGTTGGCTTTTAAAAGGAGCACTTAATCAGAGGTTCCTTAAATATTCCGTCGATTTCGCTGCCGCAGATGCCCCATATTCCTATTTCTTTCTGTGAGACGGAACCCCCGCAGCCTTTTCAGCGTAGACATCCCCGACCGGATTAATCGTTGTGCCGTTGCCGCGTCATCTCTATGAACAGTCAAGAAGGTGGATCTTTGACCGTTGCAACTGAAATCGCGCCCCCCACGGATCGGCTCTCCGCACTCTTCCGAGAGCATCACAGACGTGTTCTCGCCGCAGCCTATCGCATCACCGGCAACAGGGCCGATGCGGAGGATGTTGCCCAGACTGTCTTCTTGCGCTTGGCCGGTGCGCCGGGGCAGATCGCCAATGCCCGCAGTTACCTCTATCGCGCCGCCATCAACGGAGCGTTGGACCTGCTGCGCTGCAGGAAGAGCGCCTCGATCGAGCCCTTGCAAGCTGCGGCGAACGTTGCCGCAAAGGGATTGGGAAGTTCGCCGGAAGCAGAGGCGTCAAGCCATGAACTGGGCGAGTTTCTTCGCCGGTCGATTGCTGAGCTGTCTCCGCGCGCGGCCGAGATGTTCGTATTGCGCTACGTGGAAGAGTGGGATAATCGCGAGATCGCCGTGGCGATGAAGACATCGAGGGCGGTTGTAGCGGTGACTCTGCATCATGCGAGATCCTCCCTCAAGCGAAGGTTCAAGGATTTTGGACGGGAGACACAATGAAACGAGATGAAGAAACACTGCTCAGAGATGCTGTGCAAGCAATGCGCAACGATGAACCCGATGCCGCGCAGATGGACGACTCCGCCCGCCGCGTAGCCGCCAGACTGGGCATCGATGCTGTCAACGCGTTGACCGCCGAGTCCATCGAGAGCTGTGCCGATGTGCAGCAGTTGCTCGCTGCCTATCGCGCGGGAACATTGCCTGCGGCGCGTTCGTTGTTGATTGAAGCGCACCTGCACGATTGCGGCGCTTGCCGCCTATCCTACAAATCCGGCGTCAACACAAAAGAATTGGATTGGTCCCCACCGAACGCCATCCGTCCGATCCTGTGGCGCCCTCGCATCTTCGCGTGGGGACTTGCATCCGCCTTCGCGCTTCTGATCTGTGTGCTTTTTGTCTACCAGGCATTTTGGCGCATTCCGCCGGGAGTGCGTGCAGAGGTGCGATCCATCGATGGATCGGCGTACATCCTCTCCGCAGCCGGAGATCGTCGCCTTGCGCCGGGAGATGTACTGAAGGATGGAGAACTCTTCCGCACTAGCGGCGGAGCACATGCATTGCTTCGTCTCAGCGATGGATCTTCCCTCGAGGTCAATGAGAGAAGTGTTTTGGCAGTGCGGGCAAGAGGGCGCAGCACCACCATCGCGCTCGACAATGGCGCGGTAATTGTGCAGGCGGTCAAGCGCACGGCGGGCTACTTGTATGTGAAGACGCCCGACTGCCGGGTCGCGGTTACGGGCACCGTCTTCTCTGTCAACGCCGGCATCAAGGGCTCGCGGGTTGCGGTCATGCAAGGGTCGGTTCACGTGGTTCATGCAGGCATCGACACCGTGCTGCAAGCCGGCAATCAGGTTGAGACAAGCGGCAATCTGGGCCCAGAGCCAGTTGATCAACAGATCGCGTGGAGCCATGATCGAGATAAGTATCTGCCACTGCTTGCGCAGTTCTCCGGGTTGCAGCGCCGCATCGAGCAGATTCCTTTTCCTCAGCCGCGCTACAGCAGCGATCTGCTCGAACGGGTTCCCACCGACACACTGCTCTACGTCAGCATTCCCAATCTTGGCGAGTTCATGAGCCAGGCAAACCAGATCTTCCACGATCAACTGAAGCAAAGCCCCGAGTTGCAGGAGTGGTGGAACAGCAAGTCGCAGAACAACACCGCGGAGGTGGATGCGCTGGTCGATCGCCTGCACCAGATGAGCCAGTATCTGGGCGATGAGGTGGTTCTGATCGGCTTCAAACAGGGTCATGAAGCCAGCTTCGCGGTCGTCGCCGATGTGAAGCGGGATGGCCTTGGCAGCTTTGTCGCAGCGCAGTTTCCATCCTTGAACGCTAAAGCTGGAATGACCCTCCTCGATGAAGGATCGCTTAAGAATGCGACTGTCTCACCAAAGAGACAAACAGGCGGATACGCGCTTTTGCGCGCCCATGAGATTGTCGTCTCCAACAGCCTGGAGACATTGAAACGGATGAACGCGCAACTGAATGCTGGCGCATCCGGCTTTGCCACTGGAGAGTTTGGAACGCAGATCAACGCCGCATACGCACGCGGCGCCGGAGTGATCCTCGCTGCCGATCTGCAAAGCATGATGAACCAGGAAGCGGCCAATCACAATCGCAGCGCCGCAATCGAGAGCAGTGGAATCGGCGGCCTGCGCTACCTGATTGCGGAACATCGTGAACAAAATGGCCAGCCGGAGAACCATCTGAACCTGCAGTTCGCGGGCGTCAGGCAGCGCGTCGCATCGTGGCTGGCTGCGCCTGCGCCGATGGGCTCTCTGAGCTTTGTAACGCCCAACACGGCCTTTGCAGCTGTTGCACTCAGCAAAGACCCCAAGGCGATTGCCGATGACATTCTGGCCATGACAGAGGAGACCAAGGGCAGTGAGGACCAAAGCCTGAGCGAGTTCCAGCAAAAGACGCAGATCGATCTGCGCGCCGATCTGGCCGCCAACCTTGGGGGAGAGTTTCTCGTCTCGCTCGATGGGCCGGTACTGCCCACGCCCTCGTGGAAGGTAGTGATCGAGGTCAACGATGCGCAACGCATTGAACAGACGCTGGAGCGGTTAATGACATTTGTTCGCAATGAGTCGCAGAAGAATGGGACCCATTCCATTGCCATCGAATCGGCTCAGGTGGATGGCCGGAGTTTCTATTCCATTCACGATTTAACCACCGGAGCCACGCCTGTTCAATATACCTTTGCCGACGGCTACATGATTCTGGCGCCCAACCGCGCGCTGTTGATGGCCGCATTGCAAACGCACACATCGGGAGACTCACTGGCTCATGCGGATGCATTCAAGGCATTGCTCCCCAAGGATGAAAATGAGAATTACTCGGCCATTGCCTATCAGAACCTGAGCCCTGTTCTTGCTCCCTTACTCGAGCATCTCAGTGGAGAGGCCGCGCAAGCGGTGCAGAGCCTTGCCGCCGATTCCAGGCCCACGGCGATCTGCGCCTGGGGCAAGGATAGCCGTATCGAAGTGGCCAGCAACAGTCGCCTTTTCGGTTTCGATCTGCTTACGTTCAACGCCTTGATGAAATCCGGGAACAAGCAAGCGCACGTTGTCGTAAAGGAATGATATGGGCATCATCGACATGGATGGATTGCAGGTCCGGTTGGGAAGCCGGGTCGTATTGAAGGGGCTTTCGGGCGAGCTGAAAGGGCAGGCCATCGGCCTGCTCGGCCCCAATGGGGCAGGGAAGTCGACGCTCATTCATACGCTGCTTGGCTTTCATCTTCCCTCGCAAGGCCGGGCTCGCGTCTTCGGCCTCGACACCCGCACGGCAAGGGCGGAGATCTGTGCCAGCGTCGGTTACATGCCGGAGAACGACTCCTTTATCGGCAACATGAGCGGCGTTCGCTTTGTCCGCTACATGGCCGAGCTGGCCGGATTGCCTGCCGCCGAAGCTCTGGAGCGCGCGCACGAAGCGCTCTTTTATGTGGGCCTGGGCGAAGTTCGCTACCGCAAAATCAACAGCTACTCGCTGGGCATGAAGCAACTCATCAAGTTGGCCCAGGCCCTGGCGCACGGTCCTAAATTGCTTATCCTCGACGAGCCCACCAATGGTCTCGACCCCATCGCCCGCCAGCGCATGATTCAACTGATTCGCGAGATCCGCAAGCAAGGCAGCATTCATCTGCTTATCTCCAGTCATTTGTTGCGCGACATCGACGAAACCTGCGACGAAGTTCTTATCCTCAAAGATGGGCGCGTCGCGGCACTGTGCAACATCGAAGAGGAGCGCCGCTCAAACCGCAGCTTTATGGAGCTTGAAACCGTCGGAGCCACCGAGCGATTCTCCGTAAGTATCCGCGGCCTGGGCTGCGAATGCGCATGTTTCCCCGGCGGTCGAATCAAACTCGTGATCCCCGACCAGATTGAAACTCGCGACCTGTACACAATCGCTTCCGAACAGGGCGTGCAGATCCGGCGCATGCATCGCCGGCGGGATTCGCTGGAAGACATCTTTCTGCGCGCCATGGAAAATGATATGGAAAGGACCGCACATGGCAGTCTATCAACATAGTTATCAGGCCTACCGCGGAGTCCTTACCTCTTCATGGACCCGCATTCTGGTTATCGTCCGCTACGCGTTCGCCGAGGCCTGGTCATCGAAGATCACAGCGGCGCTGTTTACGCTTTGCCTGTTGCCTTGCATCGTTTCGCTTATCGGGATCTATCTGGCCAACAATCCCCTCGCGCGCGCGCTCCTCGGCAACCAGGGACCGCGCTTGTTGACCATCGATGCTCGATTCTTCCTCCACTATCAGGAGCTTCAATCGTGGCTTGCTCTGCTGCTGGCTGCGTGGATTGCGCCACGGCTGATCTCCTTCGATCTTGCCGACAACGCGCTGCCCATCCTGCTCAGCCATCCCATTTCCCGCTTTGGTTATGTGTCGGGAAAGTTCATTGCTCTGTTCGCATCGCTCTCGTTGGTGACCTGGGTTCCCGGTCTTCTTCTTTTCTCTTATCAGGGCTACTCCTCCACTGGGCATTGGGCAGCGGACAATCTCCGCATCGCCATTGGCTTGCTGGCGGGCGCATTGATTTGGATTGCATTTCTCTCTCTTCTGGGACTGGCTCTGTCTGCATGGGTGAGGTGGAGAGTGGTGGCCACTGGCATCATTGTCGCGGCCGTCTTTGTTCCCGCCGGCATTGGCGCCATCGTGAGCGGTGTGTTACGTACCAAGTGGGGCTTTCTGCTCAATGTCCCGGTTATGATGTCGAGCCTCTGGCAGCGAATGCTGGGCGCTCCGCAAATCATTATGGAAAAAATCTCCCTACCTACCGGCGCCATTGCTGCGATGCTGATGTTGATTGGTTGTGTCTGCATTCTCATGCTGCATGTGCGTATTCGTGCTCGCGAGGTGGTTCGAGGATGAGCGATCGCATTGTTTTCGACGACGTCTCGAAGTTCTATGGCGAGGTACTGGGTGTGAATCGCATCTCGCTTTCGATTCCTCCGGGCGTCACTACGCTGGTCGGTCCCAACGGCTCTGGGAAGACCACATTGATGAACCTCATGACTGGCCTTGTGCAGCCATCGAGTGGACGCATCTCGGTATTGGGCCTCACCCCTGGCGATGCAGCGGAGTTCTTTACAGCCGTCGGCTATTGCACGCAGTTCGATTCCTTTCCGCGCGGCATCACCGGATGGGAGTTTGTACTCGACAGCCTGTTGCTGCATGGCATCGAGGAGGCAATGGCTGTCGATCTGGCCATTGAGTCCATCGAGCGCGTAAAGCTGGGCGAAGCAGCGCGACGCAAAATCGCCGGATACAGCAAGGGCATGAGGCAAAAGATCCGGCTGGCGCAGGCCATCGCTCATCACCCCAGAGTGCTGGTGCTCGACGAGCCGTTGAACGGATTGGATCCCATGGCCAGGGCCGAATCCATGGCGCTCTTTGAAGAACTCGGTCGCCAGGGGATGCATGTGGTGATCTCAAGTCATATTCTCGATGAGGTCGATCGCATCTCCGATCGCGTGGTGCTGATCACTGGCGGGTACCTGGTTGCGGAGGGAGATATTCATCAGGTCAGGAAGGAAGTGCACGACAAGCCGATGCAGGTGCTGGTGCGTTGCGACCAGCCGCAGGTGCTGGCGGCACGGATGTTCGCCATCGACCATTGTGTTGAAGCCAGACTCCATGGCGATGGTAGAGGTGTTTTTCTCCGCACCCGAGACATCGATCTGTTTTATTCCATGCTGAACGGAATCGCGGCCGAAGGGCTGGTGAAGATCGAGGCCGTTGCTCCCGCCGACGACGATGCCAACGCGATTTATCAATACCTGATCGGTACGGAGGGGAGCGCATCGTGATAGGAGAAAGATTGGTTCACATGAGACAAAAGTTGGCGCAGCAGCCGTGGGGCCTCTGGTGGATACAGATGCTGCGCATGACGCGCATCGAACTGCGCAGGAACCTCTTTTCGTGGCGTGCGAGTTGGATTTATTTCCTGGCGTTTGTTCCCACATTGATTCTTTTTATCCATTTGCTTGCGGATACCCATCCGAGCTTTATGTTGAGCGACGACACCAACGTCCTGGCCGGTATCGTGCAGTTCTACTATCTCCGCCTGGGGATTTTCTTTGGTTGCCTGGGCATCTTTTCGCGCTTGATTCGCGGTGAAATGATCGAGCGCAGTCTGCATTATTATTTGCTCTCCCCGGTGAGGCGCGAAGTATTGCTGCTGGCGAAGTTCGCAGCGGGGTCCATCAGCGCGGTGCTTCTCTTCGGCTCTGCAATGGTCGCAGGGTTCGTGCTGCTCTATAGCGGCTTCGGCGCGGCGGGCCGCGATTATGTATTCGATGGGCCGGGCCTGAGCCAATTGCAAGCGTATCTGGGAATCGTCGTGCTGGGCTGTCTGGGATATGGAGCAGTGTTTCTTCTGTTGAGTATGATCTTCAAGAACCCGACTCCAGCGGCGCTGCTGGTGCTGGGCTGGGAGGCGATTAATCCTGTACTGCCCTCGCTGCTGCAAAGGATCAGCGTGGCATCGTATCTGCGTCACCTGATGCCCGTGCAAGTGAATGGGCAAGGCATCTTCGCCTTGTTGACCGTTCCCACGGAACCGGTCTCCGCCTGGGCTGCTGTCATTGGATTACTGGTGTTGATCGGGGCGGTGCTGTTCTATTCCTGCTACCTTATGCGCACGCTGGAGATTCGCTACACCACGGAGTAGTGCAGCACGCAAACAACCGATGGTTCTCGGCGAGAAGGATGCTACCTGCATAATCTTCTCGCCGAAAAACCTGTCTTCATTGCGCGGGTGTTGTTGCGGGTGTTGTTGCGGGCGTCGCTGCTGGCGCTGCGGTTGAGAAGAGTTTGGTAAAGATCTTGGTCACATCGACTCCCACGCCCACGCGGTAATAATCCCGATTCTGCTGCTTGTAGGGCAACACAAAGACACTGGGCGAAGGGAAGCACACCGTGGTTGCATTGGCGGTACAGGCCGTTGAGGCGGTGCTGGTGGCGACGGTGACCGGAGACAAAATCAAGGGAGATTGATACGTGTTCTTCTCCAGGCGGTTGGCCGATGAGGCGAAGAAGTAAAAGCCTGTTGAAAAAACCGGAACAATGGCGTCGGCCTTGAAGACCAGATGGCGCAGATAGCCGCCGGTGATGGCCTGATCCTGGCCCAGGGTGAAATCGGCCATCAGGCGGGAACAACCAGCGCTGGAGCCGCAACCGGAGGAGCCTGTGGCGAGTGGACGATCGAGGATGCGCACGCCCGCACCCCACTTCAGCAGAAAGCTGGAGCGGTCCTCATTGCTGAATGCAATGGTGTTGATCTGTGTGCCGGGCAGTGGATTGGCCGCGGTGCTTTTGGGGTTGGGTGTCACCACACAGCCCATGTCTCCGCTCGTGTCATATACGCCAGAAGATGGAAGCGGCGGGTTGTATCCCCGAGCGTTACCGAAGCGGTTTTGCAACTGGCTGCACTCGTTGGTTCCGTAGGCTGGAACCGCATAGCCCGCTACGGTGGTCGATGCGCTGAGCGGTGTGGTGGCTCCAAAACCCACAATAGGGCTGTAGGTCAGGCGTTTCTTTCCGATTTGCCCAAAATCAAACTGAAAGCCCAGCGTGTAATCCACGGCGGTCACGGATTGAGGCAGGTTGGCTGCGGTGAGGGTTCCGGTAGGATTGGAGGCAGCGCTCACGATGTTTTGCGTAGAAGAGGAACTGGGTGTACCCAGATAGCGCGAACGGAACCAGATGCTTCCCCAATCGCTGTCCACCGGACGGCGCAGAAACAGATCGTAAAAGCCTTCCGTTACGCTGCTCTGTGCGCTCAAGTCGGCCTGCTCGATGCCCCCAATCAAAAGATATTCGAAGGTGCAATCGGTAAAGATGCCAGTGGTCCTGCACCCTGGTCCGACGACCACCTCGGGGGTTGTGCCGGTAACGGTTCCGCCCGCGTCTTTCGTTTCAGCGCAGATGATCTGGCCACTCGCCAGTGGGCTTTGCAACTGCAGCGTCGTTGTTCCGCCCACAGCCTGCACGGTGCTGACAGTGTTCTTTACAAGATCGAGCGCATTCCCGCTTGCGCATGATCCAGTTTTCGCGGCGGTGAGAATGGAGATGGTGTTGCCAACAGCGGCGGTCGCGGTATTGACCGTGACATTCCATTCGTTGCCTTTGGGAACGGGCACGATGGATGGCAGAGCCGCAACAGGAGCAGGCGGCTTGGCTACCGCTACAGGCGATGTTGTGAGGGTATCGTCTCCCGCCGCGTTTGCGATCACGGCGCACAGTGAATATCCCACCACCAGCGAAGGCTTCTGTAACACCACCGTTGTTTTTCCCCCCGCTATCACCTGGTGCGAGCTGTTTTCCAAAAGCGCTACCGGCGAATCGCTGGCGGAGCAACTCTCTGCCGTCTTGCCGGTGAAAAGGGTAATGGTATCGCCAACCGCAGCCGTGCCGGTAATCAGCGTGATATTGAGATCGCTGCTGTTCGGCGCTGGATCGATCTTAGGTTGGATTTGAGCGGGTGGGGGAGGCGCCGCGGCAACCGTTGCGAAGGGTGAATAATAGGGAGTGGGTACGGCTGGCGCTTTGGACGCAGTTTCAACGGCATAGAGGCAGAGCTGCGTGGCTGCCACCAACGGCTTGTTCAGGGGGATGGTGAAGGGCATGGAGCCGTTTAGCTTGATGCTGTGCGTGGTAGGATCTTTTGATCCGAGAGCGATAACCTGACCGTTGGGATAATCCGCCGCGGAGCAATACTCCGATTTAGGTTGCGACGCATAGGCAGCAGGGAATTGATAGACAGCCACGGTGGCTTTGTCGTCGCCAATTACACTGATCGATTTAGAGCCTCCAACGGGCTGGGACGCAAAACTAATTCTTATTTCAATGGGGCTAATAACGGTCGTGCTGCCGAATCCATTGGGTGTGCCAGTAACGCGCAGGCAAAGCCTGTCCCCGACCTTGACTGGGGCGCTCAGGGTGATGGATTGTTCCTTACCTGTTGATGAAATGGAAGGAGCCGTAACGCCAGTGGGCCCGACGATCTGGAGAGGATCGCCAAGATCGGGGAATCCGGCATCGTCACAGGAGACGCCGGCATCTGCGGGCGAATAGACTGATAAGGAGGCGTCGGCGGGAGTGGCGGTGACCCTGAAGGTGGCTCCTGGATTCACATTGCCGGTGAAGTGAATGGTTGCTCGCGATGCTTGCGCGAGCCCGCAGGCAGGGCCGGTGAGCGCCAGGCCAAGCATCACAACGATCCCTAATTGTTTACCTAATTGCTCCATATATCCTCCAAATATCCTCCGAGGTGGACTCCAGACCGCCTTGGACTCTCCCGCCGGACCGCAAAGCTGTATATTGGGCCATCGCATTCGAAAGCACAGTGGCTCGCTGTTGGCTTGGCGAAGGCGCCAAACGAGATGGCAGAGATGAGTTGCTTTCACCAGCAAGGGGGCCGAAAAGCTACGCTCATTTCCTACGATAAAATTGAAAAAGTCAAGCCCATTTTTGTGGATTTCTGCAAAAGATCGAAAGGGAACTGGCGAAGAGGTGGAAGGTAACCACCAGGAGTTATTACTTCATAAATACCAATCTGCCAATCTTTGGTGGATTATCTTGGTTCGGACGGTTCCAGCTCAGGAGGGCGGATGGGCCGGCAGCCCCATGGGTCTTCATCGATTTGCCTCCCACAAAAATCACGTCCTGCTTTATAATCGGCGCAGAAAGGTGGAGTCCAGATGATCTCGAGACGGAACGTTCTGAAGTTGCTGGGGACCCTTCCGGCGGCGGGTTTCCTCACCACCAACCGCGCCTTTGCAGAGACCCCGACCGAGAGGCTTCCCAAACGGCTGCTGGGCCGGACCGGCAGATGGGTGACGCCGCTCGCACTGGGCGGTCAGGCCTCCCTGCAGTGGACGGCGACGGGCATCGACGCCCCTGACATTGTCGTGCGCGCCGTGCAGTTGGGCGTGAACTATCTGGACACCGCCAATCTCTATGGGCCGAGCCAGATGAACTATGGAGAGGCCTTCCGCCGCATTCACCTGACCCCTGGTGCCCCAGAGTACAACGCACCGCTGCGCGCGAGCCTTTACCTTGCCACCAAGACCCGCGAACGCTTCGCGCTGGGTCCATCCAGTCCCTCCGCCCAAACGCCGGGTGCGACAGCGGTGACCGACATCAAGCGCTCGCTGACCCAGATCTTCGGCGACGGCAAGGGCTTCATCCCCGAAGGCGCCTATCTGGACGCCATTCAGATGCATGCCCTCTCCACCATGGAAGAGGTCGATCAGCTCTATTTGGGTATGGCGGAGCGCGGCAACAAGATGCCCGAGCGCATCGGCGCCTTCCCGGCCTTGCTCGACTATCGCGACGGCACCAACTATACCGGCCTGAACCCCGAGCACAGGCAATACGTGCGCCATATCGGAGTGACCGGGCATCTGAGCTCTCCGGTGCTGATGGAGATGCTGCGGCGCGACGCGGGCAACAACCTCGACACATTGCTGGTCGCTTTGAATGCCAACGACACGCTGTATACCCCGCACCAGTTCAATGTTTTGCAACTGGCCGTGGCGCGGGGCATGGGGGTGATCGCCATGAAGCTCTTTGGCGACGGAACCTTCTATGGAAAGGACCCGCATTTTTCCAAGGTTCCCGCCGATGTCGTTCGCACCGTGGGCAAGCCCGACGCGGCACGTTATCAGGATCTGGTGCGCTACTCGCTCTCGCTGCCGGGAGTGTCGTGCGCCGTGACCGGCATCGGAACCATCGACCGGGAAAAGCCGGAGAACGATCAGTTGGTATCGAATCTGGCCGCCGCCACCCAGGATCTTGCCTCGCCCGCCGAACGCCAGCGCATCGAACGCGAGATGGCGCAACGCTACGGCGCCACAACCAATTACTTCCAGATGAAGGCATCCGGCCTGATTCAGCCTAGCGAGATCAAGATAGAGAAGGTCGCCGGCGGCGATCAGGTGGCCGTTCGCTGGAACACGGCAATCGCCGGAGCGCGGCCGGTAAGCGCCTATGAGATTCGCAGCGGCGATCGTTTGCTGCTTTCTGTCCCCTATCGCCCCCAACTCACGACGGAACTGCTGTGGGCAACTCTTCCCACCTTCGCGGCCGGGGACGGGAAGATCACTGTTCTGGCCAAAGAAGGCTGAACAGGGAGATTTCGGCCAATAATCGTTCCACCCCAAAGATCGCCAGAAAGGGTGATGTTGAGCGAAACTCGGCGCAGATATTGCGCTTGAAGATACCTGAGATGGGGGTTGTTCGCCTCCTCTGCCGACATTGCTCAAGGCAATGCCGCCAAAACCCTGACAAAGGACTTTTTACTTCGCCGTTGAAGCGGAAGACTTTACCTTCGACCTATGTGAAATGAAAGAAAATACCCCCAATTCTAAACCCCTGAAAAATCCGACGAAGTCTTTTCGCAAAACTTAAGCAGGCCAACCTAATTTACCCGAACCACTTCATCTGACGCTACATCCAGAGCAAGCGCAATAGTATTGATTCCGCCGGGTCGGTGTTTGAACCTCGATTCTGCCGCGGTAAGGACGCGCGTTTTCTCCACGCGCGTCCGCGGAACTCTCCGCTGAGTGTCGGCAAGCTGTTACTTCTTGGGATGCTCCTCCGGTCTCGCTTCTGCAGCAGGCGCAGATCGTTGCGGCTGGGTTGTCGTTTGGCGTTGTTGTTGAGGAGCAGGCTGCCGTTGTGGGGCCACCGCCTGGCGCTGCGGTGAGACTTGCCGCTGGGGAGACGCCTGGCGCTGCGCTGCCATCGGACGAACGGGAACCTCTTGCCGCTGGGGAGCAGTTTGCCGCAGAGTCTGCTGGATCGGCGCCGGGCGGCTTGCTTCGTTCCGGCTAGCCGCGTCGTGGTGCACTTGTTGTTCATTGTTCGCATGCTGAACCGGCTGATTGTGGGCGGGCTCACTGCTGTTCATTGGTTGAGCGGAAGGGGAGTGCATCTCCACGGGATTGCGTACTTGCGGCTCGGCTGGATGATGTCCCTGCAAAGTCGCGGGAGCACGCACGTTGCGGTCGGCCGCAAGCGGCTGGCTGACCATCAGACTGGCTGGATGCCCCTGGTTTCCTTGCTCATATTGCGCCCGGTTGGCGCTGGCGACATGCTCATTCTGCACTTGAGCGCTCATGGGCTCGGAGTGCGTCTCGCGCCGGGCCGCCAGTTCTGCCGGTCTGGCTCGGACCTGCAATCCGCCCGATCCACCGTTAAAGCTCACATGAGCGCCTCCGCGGCTATTCCCAACCACGGCGCGGCTATAGACGTTATGTACTACGGAAACATTCACATTGTTGACCGAGCGGTTGTAATTGAAGTGTCCGCCGCCCCAGTAGCCGCCCTGGTATCCGAATCCGATGTATCCAAAGCCGTAGTCAACGCCGCCATAGAAGCCAATGTGCGGGCCCCAATAGCCGCGATAAAAGCCGTAGCGGTGATGCCAGTAGCCCCAATATCCAGGCGTCCAGAGCGCGCCTTGGTAGGGAGCCTGCACCCACGCGCCGGGAACCCAGTAATAGCCGGCCGTGGTGTAGCCCCAATAACCGGGAGTCCACAGGTATCCATCGCCGGGCGCCGGCGGCTGATCGTAATCGGGCAGAGGCGGCGGAGGCTGAGATGCGTAGGAGACAGGCTGGGCGCCGTAGCCGGGGTCGCCGGTGTCCTGATCGGGGCCTACGTCGTAAGAATTACCCGCGTCGGAGGGTGCGGATGGCTGCTGGCTATAACCGTTGCTGGCCGTGGTGTAGGTTGCGGGTACGGATGTATTGGCATCGCTCGGAGCCAGGTTGGCCGCTGCAGGGTCGGTGGCCTGATCCTGTGTGCCGTTCTGGCCATCTGTGGCGGCAAGTGTTGCCTGATCTTTATGGCATCCGGCGATGCTCAGCATCATGGTCAACGCAAGGAAGGGCAGTAGTGCGAAGCCTGGTAAACGGTTCATCTCACTCTCCAGTTGGTCCGATGGTAGAGCAACGATGAAGGTCGAATCCGTTCCCGATTGACCAGTGTTCGCGCACAATGACCTCGAAATCTCTTCAAGCCACTTGATCCTTCTTGCGAACGCGAGAGGCGCGGTGTTCAACGAGTCTGCGCCCGTCATTCGGCGTCCGTGGCTTCGCGGCCGGTCAAAGATGCCCAGCAGGCCTCCGCCGGCAAAGGAAGGCAAGTATCTCCGCGGAGTGAGCAATTGTGAGCAGATATTTGTCCAGACATATGTGATTCTGAGGAAAATACTCCTGTAGGCTTCGCGGTCGCTTCTTCAGTTCCGTTCGAGCGAGATCTACTGAGACCATGTTTTCAAAGCGCAGATGTGCTGCCTGACAGGCGTGGGCCGCTGTTTCAAGGCGATTGCTGAGCGATTTGCGCCTGAATCCTTTCGGCTGCCGGGGTTCGCCGGGAGGCATTTTCTTTTACACACAGCGCAGGCAATGACGTCTGTTGGTTATCGAGAGAGAGGGAACGCCCACGATGGAATACTCGAAATTAAAGTCTTTGCTTCGCCAGATGGTCGTGGTTCCCATGGTGATTACGGCTGCTCTGGCCGGATTTCTCCTCTGGGAGAGCTTCGACCTCAACCGATCCATGCAGCGGGTTGACCACTCCGATCGGGTGCTCGACCAATCCGGTCATCTGCTCAAATTGCTGGTCGATATGGAGAGCGCCAAGCGCGGATACCTTGAAACCAGCGACGAGAGCTTCTTGCAGCCCTATGAGCAAGGCACAACGAGATTCGATCCCGAATACCAGGCATTGTTTCAGCTTGTGGACGACAATCCTCAGCAGCAACAGCGGCTCAAGAACGTCTATGTTGGCTATAAGGACGCCGAGGAGTACGACAGCCGGATCATTGCGCTGCGTCGCGCGGGAAAGACGGACCCCGTATTGCTGGAGAACCAGACCAGAAAACACAGCATGGATCGGCTGCGTGAAGAGATTGCCGAGTTCCAAGGCGTAGAAGAGATACTGCGCACGGAGCGCATGAAAGATGCGCACCTGCGATGGACCTTGATGGTGGTCAGTTGCATTGGCCTGGGGGTGGGTATTGGCCTCTTTCTCGCCTTGTTTACTCGCTATAACGTCGAAAAGATCGGCACAAAGCTGTTGCAGAGCGAGGAGCGGTGGACAGCGACGCTGGGCAGCATAGGCGAGGCAGTGATCGCCACCGACAGCGAAGGCCGCGTCACTTTCCTCAATGCAATTGCCTCCGCGCTCACCGGATGGCCATCGCAAGCGGCATTAGGCCAGCCGATCGGCAAGGTGCTCAATCTTATCAATGAGAAATCCGGATTGAGCACGGACAACGAAGTGGCTCGCGTTCTCAAGGAGAAGCAGGCGATTACCGTGGCCAACCATGTGGGCCTCATTACCCCGGATGGCCGTGAGATCTCCGTCGAGCACAGCGCCGCGCCGATCCTTGCAGGCGAAGGAAAAGTCATTGGAGTCGTGCTGGTCTTCCGCGATGTATCGGAAAGACGGCGGCAGCAGATCGCTACCGCGGAGCAGGCTTCGCTGATCGAACTGACGCAGGACTCCGTCTTTGTAATCGACATGGAGGGAACAGTTCTCTTCTGGAGCCGTGGAGCCGAGGCGATGTTCGGCTACTCCAAAGCAGAGGCCGCCGGCAAAATCTCCCACGATTTGCTGCGCACCGAGTTCACGCAGCCGCTCGATGAGATACGTGCAGAACTGATGCGCGTGGGACACTGGGAGGGCGACCTCATCAAATATGCGCAGGACGGCAAGCGGATTGTTGTCTCCGGTCGCTGGGCCTTGCAGTGGGCCAAGCGCGATCAGGCGCCCCGCGTTTTGGTAATCAACAGCGACATCACGGAACGCAAGCGGGGAGAAGAATCGCTCGTCTTGCAGCGGGAACAACTACGCGCGTTGGCAGAGCGCCTGCAATGGGTGCGTGAAGAGGATCGCAAGCAGGTGGCTCGCGATCTGCACGATCAG
Organism: uncultured Occallatibacter sp.; assembly: GCA_964493705.1. Taxonomy (GTDB): domain Bacteria; phylum Acidobacteriota; class Terriglobia; order Terriglobales; family Acidobacteriaceae; genus Telmatobacter. Next base: position 41,437 of record CAZBPD010000005.1, on the reverse strand, counting down.
ATCGGACAAATCCTGACCGCAATCAAGATGGATATGGCATGGATCACCCGTCATATGCCGGAGTCGGAAGACGCGGTGCTGGCTCGACTCATGGAGTCGATGGTCATGATCGAAAATGGCGTCAAGGCGGTGCGCGCCATCTGCAGCGGCCTGCGTCCCGGCGTCTTGGACGACCTCGGGCTGGCTGCTGCCATTGAATGGCAGGCAAACGACTTTGCGGCGCGCAACGAGATTCAATGTGAGGTCACCGTTCCGCCTGTCGATCTGCATCTAGATGGGGATCGGGCTACCGCGACCTTCCGCATCTTCCAGGAATGTTTGACCAACGTGACTCGCCACGCACAGGCAAACAAAGTGCGCATTGCCCTCTACCAGGAGAAGGAGAGTATCCTGTTGATTGTGGAGGACGACGGTATTGGCTTCTGTGAATCCGACTCGCCGAACACCCTGGGATCTTTGGGTCTGCTGGGCATGAAGGAACGGGCGCAGTTCTGTGGCGGCGACGTGCTGATCTCCAGTTCACCCGGCAACGGGACGACGGTGACCGTACGCGTTCCCGTGGACATTCCCCGCGCGGAGAGGGTTGAAACATGCACATCCTGATCGCCGACGACCATGCGGTGGTGCGCCGCGGCCTGAAAGAGATTCTGTCGGATGCGCTTCCTGGTACGGATTTCTCTGAAGCCGGCAATGGGGACGAAGTGCTGAACAGCCTGGCAAGAACCAGGACAGCCTTGCTCGTATTGGACATCAATATGCCTGGGCGCAGCGGCATGGATGTGCTGCGGGATGTCAAGCAAGCCTACCCGCGCTTGCCGGTAATCATTCTGAGTATTCATCCCGAGGAGCAGTATGCGGTGCGCTGTCTGCGGGCCGGCGCGGCCGCCTATATCAACAAAGAGAGCGCCGCGGAAGAGTTGGCGATTGCCACCAAAAAGATTCTGAGCGGCGCCCATTACGTCAGCGCCAGCCTTGCGGAAAAGTTGATCGCCAATCTCAACGAATCCGCCGGCAAGCCCTTGCATGAGGCGCTTTCAGACCGGGAACACGAGGTCATGAAGATGATCTCCGCCGGTGTCCCCTTGACTGAAATCGGCGAACGCCTTCATGTCAGCGTCAAGACCATCAGCAGCTATCGCGCCCGCATTATGGAAAAGATGCAGATGAAGAGCAACTCCGAACTGACCCGCTACGCCATGACCCACGGCCTGATCGATTGATCCCCGGCTCTGTAGGAATAACCCTACAGCGCGAGGCGAATGAACCCTACATAAAACGCGGTGAATGCTGGTTTCTCTTTACTCGCATCTCGGCTATAGTTGGTTCAGGTCGGATCGCATGGCCTGCCAAGGGTAAGCTACAATGAAGATCCTGATCACAGACGATCACTCGAATGTCCGGCGCGGCTTGAGAGAGCTGCTGATGGACTCCTTTCCCGAGACGCAATTCTCCGAAGCCTGCAACGGCGACGAGGTCTTTGCCCAACTCCTCCTGTCGCAACCCGACTTCATGCTGCTGGACATCAATATGCCAGGACGCAACGGGTTTGAAGTGCTGAGAGATGTCAGGAAGATTTATCCGCTTCTTTCCGTGATTATGGTCAGCGTGCAGCCTGAGAATCAGTACGCACTGCGCTGCTTGCAGGCGGGCGCGGCTGCCTACATCTGCAAAAACAGCGCTCCGGAAGATCTGGTTCCGGCGATCAGGAAGTTACTCGACGGCGCTGTGAAAACGGGGCGGAATGCGGCCTGGAATTAGGAGCGCGGGCGTCGCCAGTTCAAGCTGAGTCTGTTGACGGCATGATCCTCAATCAGCCAGTTCCATCCGGTTGTGATATTGGCTTTTCTATTTTTCTTTTCTATTACCAATAGTTTGTCGCTCTGCGCAAGGCGAAGGAACGGTTTTTTACCTATTCGATGACGGTATTCGACGCTGCGCAGCAGAGCATCCGCGGTTCTTTCCAAGCCAAACCAAATGCAAGGACCATCGACTTTGTTGTGCGCAAAGAGTGCGCCAACTCCGCCCTGGATGATGGCCTGTGCGGCATATCTTTATCGAGTTATCTGCAATCGATTTGTGAGGTATTTCCTACAAATGCTCCGTGACAAAACCTACATGAAACGCAGCTTTCGCCGATGTTCATCCTCTCCAGCTCCCCGTATCTTGGGTATATCGACATTGCAAAGGTTGACAGCAATTCCGGCTTTGCATCGACTTTGTGAGAATGGAAGGAATCGATCATGGCCACTTGCTTCGCACCAATGCCGACTACGACGTCCAGAATCCCCCTGGGCCGCTCTTTGCCTTTACCCACGGTTGCGCGTCCCAATCTGAAGCTGGTAATGAACGGAATGAGCACATTGCCAAGACCGGGAGCAGCAATCGACCTTCGCAATCCGCTGGACAAGTTTATGGCTGGAAAGTCGCGCCACGAGTATATGGCAGGCGAGCCCATCTTCTCGCAAGGCGATTCCTCCAATGCCGTCTTCTACATTCAAAGCGGCAAGGTTAACCTCACAGTGGTATCGATGAACGGCAAGGAAGCCATCATTGCCCAGCTTCAAGAGGGCAGTTATTTCGGCGAGGCCTCTCTGACCGGGGAACAGGTTCGTACCGCTTCCGCGAATGCACTTCAATCGAGCACCATCGTTCGCATCGAGGATTCTGTGATGCTCGATCTGCTCGGTTGCGAACCGGAGTTCGCCGCGCACTTCCGCGGCCACCTGCTGGCCCGCAACTCGCGCATGGAAGCCGATCTGGTCGACCACCTGTTCAACTCCAGCGAGAAGCGCCTGGCCCGTCTGTTGATGTTGATGGCCAACTTCGGCCAGGACTCGAAACCCACACCGGATATCGCCAAGATCAGCCAGGAGGCACTGGCGGAGATGATCGGCACCACCAGATCGCGGGTCAGCTTTTTTCTCAACCGCTTTCGCGAACTTGGCTACATCGACTACAACTGCGGCGGCATGCATATTCACAGCACGCTGGTCAACGTCGTGTTGCACGACTGACCGGAGCTCTGACCCCAAAGCGAGAGCTTGGTAAAACGCTCCTGATGCTTCAGGGCAATCACTCGCTTGATCGCGCCGGCTGTGAAACCCGTCTACATAATGCGAAACTCAACTCTCATTCTCTGGATCGGAGAACGACTATGGATCACCCCTTCGCACGTGGAACGATGCGTGTATTTGCCTTTATTCTGCTCTGCATTGGAGCACAGATCTCCTGGGTCGGATTTGCGGCTCTGATCTCCCCGATCATCGATGCGCAGAGTCTGACGAAGTAAGAGAGTCGATGGATGGTCGGAAGTGCAATTGAGTCGCAGCGCCGTTCTTTGCGCAGAATATCTCGGTCAAGAGAGCTTGGCTGGCTTTGCGGTTCGCCCCTTGCGTGCAGGCGGATCGGGGAGTTTGGGCCGGGAGGCGTTCTCCTCGGGCAGATCGTCGTGAAGAAGCATATTGAGCAGGGAAGTATTCACCCGAATGCGGCCGTTGTAGTCGATGTAACCGAGATCTCTGAAACGATTCATGAAGAAGCTCACGCGAGACCGGGTTGTGCCGATCATCTCCGCAAGAGTCTCCTGGGTTATCGCTGGGATCAATTCTTCCGGTTCTCCGGCCTTGCCATAATCGGCCATCAGGAGCAGAACCCGCGCCAGGCGCCGCTCACTTGAATTAAAGAGCTGATCCACCAGATCGGCCTGAGTTCGGATGCCGCGCGTCAAGATGAACTTCATGAAGAAGTCAGAGAATGTTGGCTCCTCATGGAGCACGCGGAACATTTCTTCTCTGCCGATCTTCAGGGCCACACATACGGTTACCGCCGAGGCCTTGGAGGTGCGCAGCGTCTCTGCTCCGGTGATGGACTCCTCACCGAAAAAGTCTCCGCTGGAAAGCAGCGTAACGGTTGCCTCTTTCCCTTTCTTGGAGACGACGGTAAGCTTGGCCCGGCCACTCTGAAGATAGAAGACGGCGTCTGCAGAGCCTCCCTGGGTAAAGAAATCGCTCTTTGCGGCGCGGTTGACGATACTTCGACCAGGACCGCCAGTTGCCAGAAATTGTGCGGTATTGAAGGGCGTATTTTCCGATCCAACCATGAAATCATCTTCTTTCAGATGCGTACCGGGTGGAAATGAGATCGACAAACGCTTCGTTGAGAAAAGATGGACTGCGATCCAGCTCTCAGAGGGGCGCAATTTGCGCATAAGGTCAACATCTCACCTTAGCAGAAACAGGTCTGAGCCGTTTTGCTCTGTCGGGAATCTCTGCAATCATGGATAAAGCGCAACTCCGGCCCGGCGATGCGATCTTGTTTGAGGGAGAACAGTTGGGACTGAACGTCGTACATCAGGGCGTTTCATTGAGGCGGGTGTGTGTTCGAAGTTGTTGCGGCTCCGTGCCGAAGTGCACAACCATCCGAAATGAGCAAATCGGCTTATTCCTCGCATGATCCCAAGGTGTAAACTCTGATCCATGGAAAACTCACAGGAGACAATGGTCAGAACCTCCAGCCCGGATTGGTTGCGAAAGCTTGCGCTCCTTTACCGTTCTCGTTTGCCCGGAGTTATTGTCGACGATGCCGCCCTCGGCATTCGGCCGGGAGATCAGACATTGTTGCAGATGGCCAGATATTCCCGCCTTTCCGCGCGAGAGATTGCCGGCGTGTGCATTGCGCTGGGAATGAGCGGCATGGGAGTGACCATGGTGGTGTTGGCCTTCGTCGATCCGGAGCCGACGAGCAAGCTGGGTTTGCTGGTCGGTGGCGGAGCGATTTGTGTGCTCGGTGGAGGCTTCTCTGCAATCCGCATCCTCACCAGCCACAAACCGCCGAACATCCGTGCCACCGCGCAAGGCATAGAAATCTCCTGGACATGATTCGAGAGCACAGATGAATGAAATCGAAGAGGCGCCGCGCGCAGGATTCAACTATCGGCAACTTTGCGGCGATGCCTGCTTTCGGTCTGCGCATTGCGATGATTCATCGATTATTGAAAAATAGCTTGCTTGCCTGAACCAAACAACCCAGGATGCCGCGCAATATCTTCTTGCTCCTAGATCGCAATCGCTGTTGAGCGTCAGGGTCTGATCAACTTCCCCAGCAACTGAGCGAGCCCGTTCCACGCGATCTGAACGCCGATGCAAAGCAGAATGAACGCCACTACCCGCAATATTCCATGTGCTGTTGACGGGGAGACAAACCTGGTTATTTTCGCCGCATAGGCATAGCAGAAATAGACGAGTACGCTGAGGATCACGACTGCAAGAAACACTCCGACATGGGCCTGAATATCTCTCGATATATCTTTATCGGAGATGTGGGCGGTCAGGGTCAGCAATGCGACCAGCGTGCCGGGCCCTGAGGTGATGGGAAAGGTAAGCGGGTAAAAGGTCTCCTGCTCGATGCACAGTGCGCGCGTCTCGTCGCGCACCTCGGTCTCCTCCTGCTTGTTTCTGGAAGTTGCGCGCGCATCTCTCTCGTTCAATACGGACCAACCCAGAGCCGCGATGACCAGGCCACCGGTGAGTTGGACAATGGGCAGAGACACGCCGAAGAATTTGAGGATGGTTGCGCCCAATAATTCGATGACGGCCAGGAAGATGATGTTGTTGATGGCGATTCGCCGCGCCAGCGAACGATAGACTGCCGGCGAGGCATCACCCGCCAAGCCCAGAAAGACCAACGCCGACCCGAGTGGATTGATCAGCGGAAAAAGCACGCCGAAGGCGATCAAAAATGAATTCCAAAGCAGCAATCGAGATCTCCATGGCACAGCAATGCCCGTGGCGCATTACCGACTCTGCAATGCGTTGCACAGGACCGTTATGACCGCCAGGCCACAGTGAGATTGTTGCCCATCGGACAGGAACTGGATGTATCGGATTGCACAATTCACTCATGACCATCGGATGTTGCAGCTTCAATTATTGCTTTCACGTCCGATTGGGAAAATGTCAAAAAACGGATATTGGGTGGCTAATAAAGAACAGAATATGGCTGAGATGCGAGCAAAAATGAGGAACGAGCCGATCGCTTGAATCATGCAGAGAACCACACGTGGCGGTTAACGCCGATTCTTGCAGAACAACGCGCTGCGAAGATGGAGAAAAAATGACTGGAAGCAAGCACAACATGGAAGGAAACAGTGGCGACAGAGGCGAATCCGATCCAGGGCCTTACTGGAGGCGAATGCATCTTGACTGGCGCTTCTGGGTAGGGGCCATCTTTATGGCTGCGGCGCTCGCCATTTACGTTTTGAGTGGAGATCTGGCCTGGGTCCCGCGCGGCTTGCCGCGGCATTCGCTTCCGTAGACGAGACCGGAATGGGTGCATGAGACGCCATGAGCAGGGCATCTCAGAGATGTATCATGATCCCTCTCTTTGGTCATACTTGGTTCCACAAATCAGACCTGAGCGATTCTGCACAGACCTGCTTCAAAGCAAATCGTTATCGTCAGGGCACCATGCGGTGTTGGCATTCTGAGCCGAAAGCGCCAATTGGATGAACGTTGAACATTGTGCCACCACAGCAGGGCGAGAGGGATCAAATGCGCAAATACAGGTTAGGGATCAAGTTTTGGCTGGCGGCTCTGTTGGCCGTCTTTATCGCTGGATGCGGTCAGGAAACGGTTGTAGTGCCCTCTGTGGTTTCAACTGTTCCCGCCAATGGCGCTACCGGTGTCGCGATCAATTCGACAATCAGTGCGACCTTCAGCATGGCGATGAACCCTGCCACGATTTCCGCCTCGACTTTTACGGTGACAGGAGCGGGCGGAGCGGCGATTGCTGGAACAGTGACGTACAGCGGCTTGATGGTGACCTTTACCCCCGCTGCGGCTCTCGCCTATTCGACGCTCTATACCGCTACCATTACGACCGGGGCTCAAGGCCCTGGCGGAACTCCGCTATTGGCTAATTATGTATGGACGTTTACCACCATCACACCGCCGCCCACGGTGCCTGCCGTATTGCCTGCGAATGGGGCCGTCAATGTGCCCATCGGGCAGGTGCTGAGCGCGACCTTCAGCGAGGCGATGACTGGATCGACGATTAATGCGACAACCTTTACCGTGACCGGACCGGGCGGCGCCGCGGTGGTGGGTACGATTACATACAACGGCCTTACGGCGACCTTTACGCCCACTGCGAATCTGACCTACAACACCGTCTATACGGCTACCATCACTACCGGGGCGCAGGATCTTGCGGGTCAGCCATTGGCAGCGAACTATGTGTGGACATTTACGACGATTACTCCGCCGCCCGCGGTGATCGCCACGGTGCCGGTGAACGCAGCCACAGGTGTACCGGTCACCCAGATACTCACTGCCACCTTCAATGAGTCGATGAAGTGCGCGACACTGGCCTCTCCTGCAACCGTCTTCAGTGTCACGGGACCAGGCGCGACCCCTGTAGCGGGCACGGTCAATTGCGCGGGCGCTGTGGCGACCTTCACGCCAACCATCAACCTTGCCGTCAACACCCTCTATACCGCTACCATCACCACTGGAGCACAGGATCTGGCGGGCACGCCGATGCCTGGCAATTACGTGTGGAGTTTTTTGACCGTCCCGGCGCCTACTCCGCCCACGGTTATCTCTACGGCTCCCCTCAATCTTGCCACGGGAGTGCCGGTCAATCAGGCCCTCAGCGCCAGCTTCAGCCTGGCGATGAATCCCGCTACCATCGACGCGGCAACCTTTACTGTGACAGGTCCGGGTTCAGCCGCAGTTACCGGAGTTGTTTCGTATGTAGCCGCCGGGTCGGTGGCGACGTTCACTCCGGCAGCCAACCTGACACCGAGCACAACGTATACGGCTACGATCGCTATTGCGGCGATGGACCTGGCAGGCGTAGGGCTGGCCCAGAATTACGTGTGGACCTTCACCACCGCGGCCGCTCCGTTGGTTGTACCGCCTACCGTCACTTCCACTATTCCGCTTAACAACGCCACGGGTGTGCCGCTGAATCAGATCGTCGGCGCCACCTTCAGCACGGCGATGAACCCTGCGACCATCAACTCGACTACCTTCAATCTGACCGGACCGGGAACCACTGTAGTATCCGGCCTGGTGGCCTATGCGGCGGTCGGAAACACTCTGACGTTTCTGCCCACGGCAAATCTGACGCCCGGCACACTGTACACAGCTACCATAGCCAACAAGGTTCAGAATCTGGCGGGCACCTCACTGGCGAACAATTATGTGTGGACCTTCACAACAGGCACGAACACGGCATCAATCGCGCCGGAACTGGTTTTAACGGTCCCCGCAAGCGCGGCTTCAAACGTGCCGCTGAACCAGGCAGTGAGCGCGAGTTTTACCGAAGCCATGAATCCACTGACCATCACCACGGCGACCTTTGAACTGGCAGGACCGGGCGGAAGCGCGATCGCGGGAACCGTATCTTACGATGCGGTCAACTTCATTGCCACATTTACCCCGTCGTCTCCGTTAACCGCCAGCACCAGCTACACCGCTACGGTGACCAATGGAGCGACGGATCTCACCAGGAACCCGCTGGGAAGCACCGGCGCGACGAATCCGTGGATCTTCACAACCGGCTCCGTAGCTCTTCCTCCCCCCATCGTTCTTGGTCCCACCATATCTCTGTTTGGCGCCTTTGGCGGTACCGCTGGAATCACCAATCAGGGAATTTATACCGTTGTCAATGGAGATATCGGAACTACGGCCGTCTCGACCCTGATTACCGGATTCCACGATACCAGCGTCATGGCGGGTAACGTAGCGGAATGCACGTATACGGAGACTCCGCTCAATATCGGATTGGTGAATGGGGTAATCGATACCGCCGCGCCACCACCAACGGTTGGCTGCCCCAATGAAGGAACCGCCGCTACTTATGCCGTGGCAGCCGAGTCCGCATTGGAGGCTCTCACGGCTTACAACACGCTTGTTGCTATACCCAATGGTCTGGACGTATCGGTCTGTCCAGGGTGCGGTGGCGGCTCAGCGGGAGAGTTGGGCAATCGCACCCTTGCCGCAGGCACCTACAAGGCCGCGCCGGGCAGCTATGCCATTACACAAGGCGATCTGACTCTTGACGCCAAGGGCGATCCAACCGCCACCTGGGTATTCCAGATGGCGACCACGCTCACCGTAGGAACGCCATCGGCGCATCGCAATGTACTGCTGGTCAATGGCGCCGCGGCCAAGAACGTCTTCTGGCAGGTGGGAAGCGCTGCGACGATCAACGGAATTCTGGGTGGCGGAACGATGCAAGGCACCATCATTGCACAGGATGGGGTGTCCATCTCAACTGCAGGAGTCGCCGCAATCACAACCTTGAACGGCAGAGCGTTGGTGTTGACTGGACCGGTGACCATTGTTAACACCGTCATCAACGTGCCTGCTCAATAGTGCCTTGCCGAGGCCGCATGTAGAGCGGCCTCGGCAGGATTTGCTACGGATGGGTTGTTGGTTAGGCCCGTTTGCGCCGAGTTCATGCGACGGTGAAATCGAATAAAAATTGCGGCAAGCTGCTGAGGAGAAGACCATGAAATTGAGTGCGAGGACGATTGCCATTGCGGCATTTGCTGTTTCTCTATTGCCGGCGTTGAGACTCTGTGCCGAAGCAGGGGCCAAACCTGCCGACCTGGCAGCTATCATGGCTGGGGATTCAACCTCTCAATCGATGCCCTATGCGGCGCGCACCAACAGACCTGCTCCGAAGTTCGATCTCTTTCTGGGCTACTCCTATCTGCGCGCGGTGCCCACGCTTGCCGCGGGAAACCGAATGGTGGATTTGAATGGCGGCAGCACCTCGCTGGCCTACAACTTCAACTCCTACTTGGGACTGGTGGCTGACTTTGGTGGCTTCAACGACACGCAGCTTCGCCTTTCGGGAGCCGCTCCAGCGATTGTCGCGAACTCCAGCGGGACTGCATACACATATCTCATTGGTCCGCGCCTCTCATTTCGCGGATACGATAGGTTCACTCCCTTCGCTCAGGTTCTGTTCGGAGGAATTCATGCCAGCAATGTGACCCTTTCTTCCGACTGCACTGGAGTCGGATGCATCCTTCTCCCTAGCGAAAGCAAGTTCGCTCTGACTGCCGGTGGCGGACTCGATTTGAATCTTCGCCGGCATCTCGCCATCCGCCTGATTCAAGCTGAGTACTTGATGACCAGTTTCGATGATCCGAGCACGGGAAAAGGCGCCACGCAAAATGACATCCGCCTGTCCGCTGGAGTGGTCCTTCGATTCGGCGGAAATCGCGGCCCGCAAATGCTGCCTTCCGCACCGTTGACGTATTCCTGCTCGGTGAGACCCACGGCTGCTTTTCCTGGAGAGACGATTGCCGTCTCTGGCACAGCCGTGAATCTGAACCCAAACAAAACGGCCGTCTACACATGGTCTGCGGAGGCCGGAACGGTTACCGGAGCCTCCGATACAGCGAAGATTGCCACCGACAACATCGCTCCGGGAACGTATACATTGAAGGGTCATATCTCAGAGGGCAGCAGACCGGACGAGAATGCCGATTGCGCCACTCCGTATGTGGTGAAGGCATTCGAACCTCCGACAGTCAGTTGTTCGGCCAGTCCATCTGCGGTCATTTCCGGCGATCCTTCCACAATCACGGCAACCGGCGTGAGCCCACAGAATCGTCCTCTCACTTACAGCTATAGATCTAGTTCAGGATCTGTAATAGGAACCGGCAAGACGGCCATTCTCTCCACCTCTGGCGCCCCCGTTGGAGCAATCACCGCAACCTGTACTGTGGTCGACGACAAAGGGCAGACCGCCTCGTCCACAACCACCGTTACGAATATTGCTCCAGTGGCCGCACCCAAGCCAATGACCAGCGAACTGTGCTCCATCGGCTTTGATCGCGATCCCCGCCGACCCACTCGCGTTGACAATGAAGCGAAGGCCTGCCTCGATGGAATAGCGCTCAATATGGAGAAAAGCTCCGGTGCGAGGCTTGGCCTCGTGGGATATGCCGGAAACGATGAAAAAAGCGGCGCCAGAATAGCCGCCGAGCGCGCTGCCAACACCAAGACCTATCTCGTCAGGGAGAAGGGAATCGACGCATCAAGGATTGTCGTTTACACCGGTTCACAAGATCGGAAGACGGTCACTGCGACGCTGATTCCGGCCGATGCAGCCTTCGATTCAGCCGGCTATACGCCAGTGCAGTAGGGCGGAAAAGAGGACGTTTCGCCAATCGCTCGCGGCATCTTCTTCGTGGCCGTCTTGATTTCCCAACCGTTCAAAAGGCGAACTGGATGCTATTCTCCAGTTCGCCTTTTTTGATGACCCCAACATGAGGCTGGTCTTGAAATACCCTGCATGGTGGGTCACGCGCAACCACTGATTTTGCTACCACCATTCCATCGAACGTCCCGAGGAAATCTGCAAGCTGGTGTCTGGCTTTGCGGAACGAAGGAGCAACAGCGGACACTGCACCAGCTTCACCACCTTCTCAGCAATCGAGCCAAAAATCATGGGATGCCATCCGGAGATGCCGTGGGTGGAAATCACGACCAGATCGATATGCTCGCGCTCAACGACCTCCATGATGTTTCCTGCTACATCATTTCCGATTTCTACTCTGGAAGTGGCATTGATTCCTCGCGCAGAAAGGGTTTCAAGACATTTCGTCAGACGCTTATCCGCTCTCGAACGTGCCTCCTGCAGAAAGTTCTCCTCAGGAACAAAGTCCGGCAACGTGGAGGTGGGAAAAAAGGGAAGAACATGAACCAGATAAAGCTCGGCATGAAAATGCTGAGCAAGGTCTGCCGCCATCTCCAGTGCCGCCTGGGACGATAGGCTGAAGTCGATGGGAAGCAGAATTCTCTTTGGGACAGAGGGTAAAGCAGAAACATCGGGCATGATGGACTCCTTGCTGAGCCACTCGAGTGACCAGAGCACTATTCTTGCGACTTGCCAAAGCAGGCGCTGTGCTCAATTGAACATAGGTAGAAGATATTCATGCAAAGGGTAAATGGTGTCTGACGGTGAGCGATGGAGACAAAATACAGAATGCAAGAAGGTTCCAAAGTGCAATTGTGACCATTCACAAAAGCACCGATTCTGACAGAATCTCAATGGACGCACTAGAGTGCCGGATGAGATCTGTACCGGCGGTTGCTGTAGTGGACGGCAAAATTGACCGGAGGTGAATAATGATGGCCTATATGTGGAGACGGCAATTGCAAAGAAGCCTTGTTTGCCGTTACGAAATAGCGAGCAGGTTGGTAGGCCGATCGAGTAAGAGTCCCCTCGGCACAAAGATCCAGTTTGCAATTTGTTTGATGCTTGCCACTGCTGGTCTGGTGAGTGAGCCGGTGGTTATGAGGTCGCAAGAGCAGTCTCGCGGCCAGGATGCGGTCAGCACCGAGTATGCGGCGTCAGGGCCTACTGTTCGGTTGGACTTAGCCTACGAGCGTCCGACGCAAAGGACCATGATCCGCAACTATGCTTTCGACGCGTTCGGACCGTACCCCGTGGTTGGCGCTGCAATCACTGCGGGCGTTCACCAGGCAAGCAATGCTCCTCCCGAGTGGAAGCAGGGCTTTCAGGGCTATAGCAAGCGATTTGGTTCCGACTTCGGCATCGCTGCTGTCGCGACCACAACGCGCTACGGGCTAGCGGAGGCATTCAAGGAAGACACATTGTATTACCGATGTGAATGCAGCGGATTGTTTCCACGCGTGCGTTATGCCCTTGTATCTACATTGACAGGCCGCCATGGAGAGGACGGGCATCGTGTCTTTTCCATCCCTGCGCTTGTGGCTCCCTATGCGGGTTCCATGACTGCGGTCTATGGATGGTATCCAAACCGGTTCAACGCCAAAGACGGCCTTCGTCTCGGCAATTACAGCCTATTGCTCTATGCAGGTGGAAACCTCGCACTGGAGTTCTTCTATAGCGGACCTCACTCCATGCTCGCACATATGCATCTGAACAATGCGCACGGCTCTCCCGTGGAAGGACCGAACAAGTGAGCGACATTGGCCACACAGTCGATGCCGTTTCCGCTCCGCCTCTGCCGGCGCGGAAGAGCGGTCCCACTTTTCTTATCTTCGGCTCCGTTGGCAGAGTGGCGAATGAATTCTTCGAGTGGTTTGGCAGTCTTGGAATCTTTAGTTGGAATGTTCTCAAGGCAGCGGTGACGCCGCCTTATGAAGGGCGCGAGCTGATCCGGCAACTCGATGAGGTTGGGTCAAAGTCTTTTCCCTTGGTTGCGTTGGCGGGCGCTGCGATCGGAGTTGTCATCTCGATGGAAGCTCGCTATAGCCTGACCAGATTCGGCGCGAAATCGATGTTTCCTTCAACCCTTGTATACTCCGTGATCCAGGTCATGGGTCCGATCATGACGGGCCTGATCGTATGCGGGCGGGTAGGTGCGGGCATCGGCGCCGAGTTGGCTTCGATGAAGGTGACCGAGCAGATCGATGCCATCGAGGCATCGGCGATCAATCCGTATCGGCTCTTGGCGGCAACACGAATTATGGCTTGCATCCTGATGCTTCCTCTACTCACTCTTGCAGGCGATGCATGTGGCCTATTGGCGGGTTGGTTCGCTCAGACTTTGGTCGAGCCTCTCTCGTTTCACCAGTTCATCGAGAGCGGTTTCAACGGTGGCACCTTTAGCGCATTTCTTCCACCTACATTCAAGACGGCGGTATACGGGCTCATCATCGGTCTCATCGCCTGCTTTCAGGGAATGCGTACCCAGGGAGGTGCGGAGGGCGTTGGCCGCGCCGCTACGAACTCGGTTGTACTCGGCTCGCTCTTTGTGATCCTGGCCGATGTTGTCCTGGTGAAGTTTATCCTGGTCGTCTTCCCATAACCCAGGCGCGGTTCAAGCGATTGGCTTGAAGCAGAGGAAACAATGGCGAGTGTCTACGACATACCGTTGAACCAAAAGTCAGCCGAAGAGAAATGCATTCCTTCGGTGGTCGCTGTGGAACACCTGTGCAAGAGCTTTGGCGGAAAAGCGGTCCTCGATGGAATAAGCCTGGGCGTAAGCCGTGGTGAAACCCTGGCTGTGCTTGGACGCAGTGGAACAGGAAAGAGCGTGTTGCTGCGCATCCTCATTGGCCTGGTAACGCCTGACTCAGGGACTGTATGCATCCAGGGAGAGAACATTGTTGGCCTTGCTCTCGACAAGTTGGGAAGCATCAGAAAAAGAATGGGATTTCTTTTTCAACATGCGGCTCTTTACGACTCGCTTACGGTTGCGGAAAACGTATCGTTTCCCCTCGATCATCATCGTGCAGAGATGTCGATGCTCGAACGCAAAGAAAGAGTTCATCAATTGTTGGCTGAAGTCGGAATGAAGAATGATTCCGAAAAGATGCCTTCCAATATCTCGGGCGGAATGCAGAAGCGCGTTGGGCTAGCGCGTGCACTTGCACTGGAGCCGGAGATTCTGCTTCTCGACGAACCGACAGCCGGACTCGATCCCATCAGTTCGGGGGAAATCGACGAACTGATCCTTAAGCTGCAGCGGGAACGTCAGATGGCATCGATTGTGGTGACCCATGATTTGCACAGCGCCAGGACCATTGCCAACAGTCTGGCATTGTTGGACCGGGGCAAAGTGGTCATTGAGGGAAATTATGAAGATCTTCAGCATAGCGACATCGAGTTTGTACAACAGTTTCTCAAGCAGTCGTAGGAGGACGTATGACGAGAGTGGCACGGTTAGGAGCATTCATCTTTGTGACACTGGCCATTCTGGCCGCCGGGGTTTTCATCATTGGCAGCAAGGAGTATCTGTTTTATTCTACCTATCAACTGCGGGCTCAATTCGACAATGTAGCCGGACTGGCTGCGGGGGCAGACGTGCAGGTGGGCGGCGTTCACAGTGGAACCGTGCACAGCATAGCCCTTCCGCGCAAACCGGGCGAAAAGGTCACCGTGGTGATGGATATGGACCACTCGACGCAGGAGATCATTAAGCAGGACTCGGTTGCGTCAATTGAGACCGAAGGGGTTCTGGGCAATCAGTTTGTGGCAATTTCGTTTGGATCGAGCGGACAACCCGATCTGAAGGACGGCGAGACCATTCAGAGCGAACCGCCGCTTCAGTTGGCGGATCTTCTCAAGAAGACAAACGGCATTCTCGATAGTAGTCAGCAGGCGATCCAAAATGCCTCTCTGGCGACGGCGCACTTAAACTCGGTGAGCGCAAAGATCGATGCCGGGCAGGGCACTGTCGGTGCATTGGTGAACGACAAGCAGCTCTACGCCAATCTGGAGCAGACAACGGCAACGCTGCATGAAACCATGATTCAGGCGCAGGTCGGCGTTACCGACTTTCAGGAAAACATGGAGGCATTGAAGCACAACTTCTTCTTGAGTGGATATTTTAAAAAGCGCGGGTATGAAGACTCCGCCGGTTTGGCCGCGAACAGAATTGGCAGCCTACCGCCAGATGCGCCTGTCAAGGCGTTTACCTATTCAGCCAAGGAGCTTTTCGATAATCGCGATTCGGCGAAGCTGAAGAATCAGAAAGATCTCAATGCAGGCGGCGACTTCCTGGCGCAAAATCAATTCGGCTTTGCAGTGGTTGTGGTCTCACCGGGAATGGAAGGCGATGCACAGAAAGACCTGATACTCACCCAGGCCAGAGCCATGGTCGTGCGCGAGTACCTGGTTGAAAACTATGGATTCGACGACAGCCAACTTAAAACATTGGGACTGGGAAAACAAATCGGATCAAGCCCGGACGCTGCATGGGGTTCGATTCAAATCCTCATCTACGCGACCGGGACCGAAATGCCGCCCATCACAGTGACACCTACGGGAACCTCGTTAAATAACGACTCGGACAGCCAGATTCGAGCCGCTGCAGCGGTAAGCCCTCGCTGAGCAGCCAACGTGAGCAGTCCGGATCAGCAATTCAATCTTCTTCTTGAAAGAATGATGAAGAGGAGAAGTGATCATTCTTCCTCTCCTCATGGCTCTGAAGTAGTAGGCCTAATCGATACGTGTAACTTTGCTTGCCTGTGGGCGACTAGCCCATTGGCAAAGAGCGTCGCGACTTTGCGGACTGGCGGCTGCTCTCCATGGGACAGACCGCCAATGCAGTTGATCCTGAACATCTGAAGGCTAAAGCGCGTGCCGGGATCTGAAAGAGAAATGGAGATCGTGAGATGCCACTCGTCACTGTAGTAATCGCATTATGTGTTGTCGGCCTGCTCTTGTGGTTGGTGAACCGCTTTATCCCCATGCAAAGCCAGATCAAGAGCATTCTGAATGGCGTTGTCGTGGTTGTGGTGGTTCTGTGGCTGCTGAGAGTATTCGGTCTTCTCGACTACCTGCTTCAGTTTCGCGTAGGGCATTGAGTAAGTCTCCCACCAATCGTTTGCAAATGCTCTCGTCAACAAACACAAATTCAACGCAATATGGCAAAGTCTTGCCTGTAGGAGGAATCTTGAAGCGCATGTATTTGTTCGCAATCGGAATTACCCTGAGCCTGAGCGCGTTTGCGCAAGGCAGCCCGCAGGCTACGATGGTTGTTGCATCGACAGGACCTGCCTCGACATACCGCGTGATCGTAATCAGCCGCTCCGTCCAGGCGGTCGACTATCAGCATCGCACGGGAGCCTCAAAAATTGACTTCACCGGTACGGCCCTGCTGCCCTCAGCCGATGGAACTGCCAAGGTGCGCAGCAAGCGCGGCACCATGGAAGTCGAGGCGGAGTTTGGAAACTTGCAGAACCCGACTGCGTTTGGCGCCGAATACTTGACCTACGTCTTGTGGGCGATCTCTCCTGAAGGGCGCTCGGTGAATCTCGGAGAAGTGCTGGTCGGAGATAACAACAGAAGCAAGCTGACCGCGACCACCGATCTGCAGGCATTTGCTCTGATCGTCACAGCCGAGCCGTACTATGCCGTTCGCCAGCCCAGCAACGTTGTGGTCCTCGAAAATGCTGTTCGCGGCGACACCAAAGGGACAACTGAAGCAGTGAATGCGAAGTACGAACTAATGGAGCGCGGCGGCTATCTTCCCACCGGCTACCACTTCGATCCCGTCGTACTGAGCGCTGGCCTGCCCTTGGAGTTTTACGAGGCGCGCAATGCCCTTCGCATCGCTCGGTCCGAGGGCGCTGAGCAGTATGCAGATGCCAGCTATCAACACGCTGTTCAGTTGATGAATCAAGCTGATGCGCTTGCCATCGGCACACATATGGAAACAAAACCTCTAATTGCGGTATCGCGAGAGACGGTGCAAACCGCCGAAGATGCGCGTGAGATTGCGGTCAAAAAGATCGATGAGGAGCGCCTGGCCAATGAGCGCTTGGCAGCACAGGGCGCACTGTCGACGGCACAGAATCAAACCGATGCAGCGAATGGCCTGAAGGCGCAAGCTCAAACCGATGCAGCAACGGCCAAGGCCGCCCTGGCTGCAAACCAAGTTTCCGCGAATGCGGCAATCACCACAGCCCAGTTGGATGCGGCCAAATCGCAAGCCGATCTGGCGGCCAACCAAACTGCATCGGCTGCTGCAGTCTCCGCTGCACAAGCAGACGCAGCTCAGGCTCGTGTGATTGCGCAAAATGCACAGCAGAGCGAGCACCAGGCAGATAGCGACAAGGCCGCCATGCGCGCGCAATTGTCTGAGCAACTCAATCTGATTCTCGTCACCCGCGACAGTGCACGCGGATTGATTGTAAGCATGTCGGATGTTCTGTTCGACACTGGTCAGTATTCCTTGAAGCCTGGAGCGCGTGAAAGGCTGGCGAAGGTTGCCGGAATTCTGATCGCCTATCCAGGTCTCAATATCGCGGTTGGCGGCTATACCGACAATGTTGGCGGCGATGCGATGAATCAGACTCTGTCTGAGAATCGCGCCACCGCAGTCAGAGACTATCTGGTTGCACAAGGTGTTGCGACCGGCACGGTAAGCGCCAAGGGCTATGGCAACACCTCGCCCGTATCCTCCAACGACACCTCCAGCGGCCGCCAGGAAAACCGCAGGGTAGAGCTGGTCGTCTCTGGCGACGCGATCGGCAGCCCCGCAAATGCACAGACGGGCAGCTTGCAGTAGATCGATCGCTTAACTGTTGCGGCTTCGAAAGGGGCCGCAACAATGGTTTTGTTAACCCTGCTCCGATGCAGGAGTGCGAGGTAGAAAAATGCTTGGAACAATTCTGATCGTGGTTCTTTTATTGATGCTTCTTGGCGCGTTGCCGCGTTGGCGGCACAGCAATGGTTGGGGCTACTACCCGAGCGGAGGAGTGGGATTGATTCTTCTGATTCTTGTCATTCTCATGGTGTTGGGCAGGATTTGAAGAGGAAAGCAGGGCAAAATGTGGCTTGCAGAAACGATGTATCCCATGAATACTGCAAGGAAGACCGATGCAGATTCATCGTTGCAGATTGCCAAAAAGGCGTGCAAGCTGCCTTTGCCAACACGCATTGCAGTGATTGGTAATTACCTGCCGCGCGAGTGCGGCATTGCTACCTTTACCACCGACCTCTGCTCCGCTCTTGCGACTGAATACGGTGAAGGAAGACTCTTCGCCATACCCGTGAACGATCCGGATTCACACTATCTGTATCCAGAGCGTGTACGTCTCGAGTTGGAGCAAGAGGACCTTTCTTCGTACGTGCGCGCCGCCGACTTTCTCAACTTCAACGGCAACGACCTGGTATGCCTGCAATTTGAATATGGAATCTATGGCGGTGCTGCCGGCGGCCACATTCTAACCCTGCTTCGCAGATTGAAGATGCCCCTGGTCACCACGCTGCATACGGTGCTGCGGGAGCCAGACGCGCAGCAGAGAAGGGTACTTGAAGAGATTGCGCTACTCTCCGACCGCATAGTTGTAATGAGCGTGTTAGGGGCCCAGATCCTGCATGAAGTGTATGCGGTTTCAATGGAAAAAATCGATGTGATCCCGCACGGAGTTCCCGATCTTCCCTTTATGGACTCCAGTTTTTACAAGGATAAGTTCGGTACCGAAGGCAAATCGGTTCTGCTGACCTTTGGATTGCTCTCGCCGAATAAGGGCATTGAGAACGTCATTCGAGCGTTGCCTGCGATTGTGGCCAAGTATCCGGATGTGGTCTATACTGTCTCTGGAGTGACGCACCCGCAGATTCGTCGCCGTGAAGGTGAGCAATACCGGGAAGGTCTTCTGGCGCTGGCAGAGGAACTTGGAGTCTCCGATCACTTGACCTTTAATAATCGCTTTGTCGCCATCGAGGAGCTTATAGAGCAGATAGGGGCAGCGGATATTTACATCACGCCCTATCAGCAGGAAGCGCAGATAGTCTCTGGTACACTGGCAATTGCTCTTGGTGCAGGAAAGGCGATTATTTCAACACCCTACTGGCACGCGCTTGAACTGCTTGCGGATCGGCGAGGAGTGATTGTGCCTTTTCAAAATCCAAAGGCGATTGCTGAAGCGGTTCTGGGATTGCTGGAGAAGGTTGCGGAGCGCCATGCGATGAGAAAGCGCGCTTATCTTTACTCCCGTGGAACCACCTGGGCAAATACAGCGCGTGCTTATATGTGCAGCTTTCAACGCGCTCGCTTTGAGCGTTCCTTGCAGCCACGAGCATTCCAACAGGACGGTGCAAATGGGACGGCAAGAGCTGCGCTAAAAGACTTGCCGGCGCTGAACAGTGCTCATCTGCGCACGATGACCGACGAGACAGGCATCTTGCAGCACGCTATCTTCTCCGTGCCCAACACCAGTGAAGGATATACGACAGACGACAATGCCCGAGCGCTCATAGTATCGATTATTCAAGATGAGAACCCAACATACGCAGGGCGCCGGGACTATGCAAGCCTTTCCTCTCGATACCTGTCGTTCTTGTGGCTCGCTTTCAACAGCGATGCTGGGCGGTTTAGAAACTTTCTTGGGTACGATCGTAAATGGCTGGAAAATGTCGGCTCCGATGACAGTCATGGTCGAGCATTGTGGTCTTTAGGCATGGTTCTAGGACACTCCACTAATGCCGGGCTGAGAGGCGCGGCGGGGAGGCTGTTTGAATCGGCGGTTCCCGCAACCCTTGCGTTCACCAGCCCACGCGCTTGGGCATACTGCATTTTGGGAATGCAAGCCTACTTGGACTGGTTCCCAGGGGATCGGTACATTCAGGGAGCACGCAATGCGCTTGCGAACCGTCTTCTCGACATCTATGAGCGCAGCCACTCCGAGACATGGAGATGGTTCGAGAAGAGTCTTGCTTACGCCAATGCGCGGCTTCCTCAGGCTCTCATTCTGGCGGGATGGAGGAGCAACAATCAGAGAATGATCGAAGTAGGGATGGATTCTCTGAAGTGGCTGGTCGCTGAACAACATCGTGGCGATGAGTTGATCTTCGTTCCCATCGGCTCCAACGGATTCTACATCGAGGGAAATGAAAAGGCTCGCTTCGATCAACAGCCGGTAGAGGCTTGCGCAACCGTCTCTGCCTGCCTTGAGGTCTATAAGCTAACCGAAGAGAGCCAATGGCTGGACGAAGCACGTAGAGTATTCAGTTGGTTTTTGGGAAGCAACGATTTGCAAATACCACTGTATGATGCGACGACCGGAGGCTGCCGCGATGGCCTTCATCCCGAACGCGTGAACGAAAATCAAGGGGCCGAGTCCACACTCTCGTTTCTCATGGCGCTGCTCGATATGCAGGCGGCCAAAGTGGCAAGCGCAGATCAACTGCATCATGAAATGAGTGTCTCTCATTGAACCCAGTCAACGCCAATGGCACATTCACCGAAGGTTCGGTTACGAAGGAGACAAAGCCGGGAGCGTATACCGATCAACCGCTATTCACGCGCTACAACGGCAATCCTCTTCTCACCAGGGAACACTGGCCCTATCCGATCAATAGCGTCATGAACGCAGGAGCTGTACTGCTGGCAGATGGAGATACTCTGCTTTTGTGCCGCGTGGAAGACCGCAGCGGCTTGTCGCATCTTTGTGCGGCCCGCTCAGCCAATGGCATCGATCATTGGCGAATCGACCCGCAGCCGACTTTACCTGCAAAGCCGCAGGAGTTTCCAGAAGAAGTATGGGGCATCGAAGATCCGCGCATCACCTACATCCCGGAACTCGAGCAGTACGCAGTGGCGTATACTTCGTTTGCCCGCGGAGGCCCGGGAGTTTCGCTGGCGTTGACCAAGGACTTCAAAAGCTTTGAGCGATTCGGCGTCATCATGTCTCCGGAGGATAAGGATGCTGCGCTCCTGCCGCGAAGAATCGGCGGCCGATGGGCTCTGATCCATCGGCCCATGACGGCGTTGGGCGCTCATATGTGGATATCTTATTCGCCCGATCTGCATCATTGGGGAAGCCACAAGATCATTCTTGAAGCGCGGCGCGGTGGTTGGTGGGATGCAAACAAAATCGGTCTATGTTCGCCGCCGATCGAAACACCCAAGGGCTGGCTGGTGATCTATCACGGTGTGCGACAGACTGCCTCAGGAAGCATCTATCGCCTTGGACTGGCGCTCTTCGATCTTGAAAAGCCGGAGGTATGCCTGCAACGCGGCAACTCCTGGATATTTGGGCCCGAAGCACCTTATGAGCGCTGCGGCGACGTTAACGATGTTGTGTTTCCATGCGGCCAGACCATCGCCGCGGATGGAGATACAATCAATCTTTATTACGGAGCTGCCGATTCCAGTATCGCATTGGCTACAGGCAGTATTCGCTCGATGCTTTCCTGGCTGGGTTCAAACGGAAGCCAGGCAGAGAGACGTGCGTTTTAACGTGAATCGACATTCATGAAAGAGCTTTGCATATGAGTCATTCAAGTCTACATTGGCCCAGTTGGTTGCCGCATCTGCTATTGATGCGGCGAGAATGCCCGCGGTGCAGTTCGCGGGCATTCAAACCTGCGGAGTCGCGCCTCATCGATAGCCTGTTGGGCATGTTAGGAATGCATCCGGTCCGCTGTACCTATTGTTGGAGGCGGTATTACTGGATCACCTTGCGCGGCGTCGCCACCAGTTGATTGAGCGGCAATGGCGATGGGGGAGAAGATCTTATGGTTGAGACGATTCAGAATTCTGCTGCATATTCGCAGCTTTCTGCGCATCACCCCTTGATGCCGCATTGGCTCACGCACCTGGGAGCGTTGGGTCTCTTTTCGGTCGCAGTGATCGACTCCTCTGTCATTCCATTGCCTTTGCCTGGCAGTACCGACCTGCTTCTGCTTTGGTTGGTCGCGAATCGCGGCAATCCTTGGCTGCTTGGTTTGAGCGCAATCGCTGGAAGCATTGTCGGAGGATATTCGACATGGCATATTGGAAGAACAGGAGGAGAGGCAGCATTGCGGCGTTATGTGCCTGCGCGGCTCCTGGGCCGGATCGTTGCATGGGTTGAGCATCATCCGGTTCTATCGGTGTTCCTTCCAGCGGTGCTTCCACCGCCGATTCCGCTGTTGCCGTTCGCCCTTGCCGCAGGGGCACTGGGAGTATCGCGGCGGCGGTTTTTAGCCGTCTACGGATTCGCTCGCAGCCTGCGCTACTCGCTCATCGCATGGCTGGGAGTGGTGTATGGAAGACATTTTGTTCACCTGTGGTCGGGAACGCTACAGAGATGGTCGGCCCCACTGCTGTGGATATTCGGCGCTCTGTTAACGGGTGGTATCTGCTTGGGGATCTGGAAGGTTCGCGGTCTGCGCAAGTCTGAAGACGCCAAAGATCTTGCTCTCCATGTGAAAGAGATCTATGCTGATTGACTGGGCAGACTCTCCGGTTCATCATCGACACATCAAAATAAAAAGCCCCGGCAAATACACCGGGGCCGAGCGATTCACGATAGGGAAGTAAACCTCTTAACAGCTGGTTGCGCGGGGCCAAGGACTATTGCACTACTTTGCCAGCTGTACAACCAGGTCGTCCGCAAGCTGGAAGTGAACAATCGATTCCGACGGTATGTCGATGTCGCGATTGCCGGTCAACCCTGCGACCGCGGTTCCTGCCCCACCACCAACAAGCCCACCTACAACTAGTCCCACGCCGCCGGTGGCTACGCCGCCCACCAACATGCCCAGTCCCGAGCCACCTGCAATCATGGCTGTCGAACGTTTTCCTTTGCCCTTTTTACTGCGCGCAAGATCCTGCGTGTTCAGCGTGTATTGTGTTCCCCGCAGTGTCAGTGAGGTCAAGCGCAACTCTAGCAGCGATCTACCCTTGAAGTGCCCTCGCCGATGCGACACATCCACCACACCACCTACCACTGTGCCTTTGGGCAGTAACATGCTGTTGTTGCCGGCAAGCACCGGATCTACGATCTCGCCGGTGAATGTGTCTCCCGCATGGCTGCTCTTTACACTGATACGCTGATCGATGCGGATGGTCAGCGTAGTGCCTGCGGGGATGCTTACGCTGACCGGAGGCGGAGGAGGCAGCGGCGATACCGTCGGTTCCAAAGCTGCCGGAATGGGCGCTCCTGCAACAGGTGGTGTTGTTGTTGTGACGATCACCTGATTCTTTTGTCCAGCCGCGGGGGGTTGCACGATGGTCGTTGTAGTAGTTCCGTTTTTGTCAACGGAGACCACTTGCTGCGCCTGCCCGGTTGTGGCCGCCTGCACCTTGGCCAGATCCAGCGCCTTGTCCAGCTTCGATTGGCATCCGGAAAAAAGAACCGCAGCCATTACCAGCATCAATGCCGGAATACCTCTCTTGTGATTCATCGTGACCGATCTAAGCATGTTCAAACCTCTTTCGACAATGCACGGATGCATCGACAGGTGGACAGTTGTTTGAGAACGATTTTATGTGTCTCTTTTGCCTGCGACATCAACCGGCGAAGTCTTCATCTGGGGGTGCGGACGCGTGTCGATATGCAGCTCGGTATCCTGAAGAGCATCGATAACTGCCTCTTTTGCCCCACCCCACGCATTCTCGACCTTGCCCTTCACTTGCTGAATCACGCCTTCCACCTGTAGCTTCGGATTGTCTGTCAACTCGCCAACCTTACGCTTGGCGCTTCCCACCGCTTCGTCGATCGTGCCTCTTATTTGATCCTGGTTCACAGCTCCACCTCCGTGGATTCATTTGTTATGGATTCGCTTACGATGCAGCAACGGCGCTTCGGCGCCGCTGCAAACAACCTGCTATTCCGATCGCATATCCAATCCTGTGATGGTTAGCGCTTATCGCCGCCCTCGTGTCTGTCCCCATCTCCATGACCGCGGCCATCGCGCATTTCATTTCCCTGGAAGTGCTTGGGAGCCCTGGCGCGGGATGCGGACCGTTCGCCGTTGTTGGGAACGTGGCCATTGTAGCCGTGCTGCGGATCGAAGCTGTTATTCACATGGCCGTTGAAGTTGGCCGGGCCATGGAACCACGGGCCAACCCCGATGAAGGCGCCGCGATGGAACCACTCGGGACCATAGTACCCATAGGGAGCGCAACCATACGGCGTGTAGTCGTAGTATCCATAGGGACATGCCGGCGCCACACCGATGTTGATGCTGAACTGAGCCTCTGCTTTGGGAGTGCCTGCGGTAAAGAAGGCAACGGCAACAGTGGCTAAAGCAAGAAACATAATCTTTTTCATGAACTCTCCTCGCAAATGTTGAAGCCGTTCTCTTCAAGCCCCAATGGCCTCAGCGTAGAGGTTCTAGTGGCCTGTGTCTGAGCTATCGAGACCATGTGAGGGATCAGTGTACAGTTGACGGGATGGGCGCTTCAGGATGGCGAAATGATGTCTGATTCAGTTGAGCACGGTCCAGGGCTTTGTGAAAGAGGTACAGGATAAGAGCGGTTTGCAGAATGGTCATTGCTGCATCGCCTGAGCCGGTCTGGATAAGATCAACAGTTCTTTGAGTTGGGGCATGGCGCTGGCAAAATGGGGAAACAGCACGTCTGAATAGGGCGGGAGGCGCCTTTGCCGCGGAGCAACCGAAGACTGCAATTCTTCATCGGGCAAGGAGAGAACCGCTTCTTGTTGAATCCGGTATGGATTGACGCTGACTCGCGCCATAAAGAACCATGGGTATTGAGTCAGCTCGATGTTCTTCACCACGGCCGCATTGAAGCGCGGGCCGACGCGGCGAAGAGCCAGTCTCAAGGCGTTGGCGATTGATTCCTGTGCCGTATCGCCCACTCCGCATCGCAGCGATCCAGTGGCGATCCTGATGAAGTTCCAATCATGCGATACGATCTGCTTTTCCAACTGCAGAAGCGTGACTGCCCGCAAGAAACTCCAGCCCTCACGAAACTCTTTTGTTGACCATTGAAGTCCATCGGGTAGATCGGCCTGTTCACGCAAAAGAATGTTCTGTTCAGCGATCAGGAATCTGTTTTTCGGATTGATCATCTTTCACCCCGTCGATAGATTTTCTTATGGAAGCGGAGTCAGTGTTCCATGCGACAAACGGCAATGCTGTTCAATTCAGAACAAGGCCATAACAGAATTGTTAAGGGACGTCTAGCGTCTTCGTTTTGGAAAGTGTTTGAAATTGCCCGGCAGCGGAGCTCTCACCACCCATAAATCGTCGCCCTGAGCATTCTAGCTCAGACGCTGAGATCTTCTGCCGCTAGTGTTGGAGATACCTTGTGCGCCTCAAATGCGCATACAGCAAGTGACGCTGCGCATGGGTAGAAAAAGGTGATTTGCATGAAGAAGCTGATGACGTTCGTCGCGGTACTGAGTTTGACAGGTGTGGGCTGGGCTGGATCCGGTCACGAAGCAACGGTCGACCGTCTGGATCATGCCGGCGCGGTGCTGCACGAGATCATGTCGGCGCCGGACAAGGGCATTCCGGAGGAGGTTCTTGAACACGCGCGGTGCGTTGCCATAGTGCCCCATATGCTCAAGGGCGGCTTTGTCTTCGGCGCGGAAAATGGCCGGGGTGTTGCCACCTGCCGGACCGCAACCGGTTGGAGCGCGCCTGCGTTCTTTACCATTACCGGCGGGAGCTGGGGTTTGCAGATTGGCGTCGAAGGCGTGGATCTGGTCATGATCATTCAGGACGAACGCGGAATGCAGCATTTGATCAACAGCAATTTTGAGTTGGGCGGGGATGCTTCGGCTGCCGCCGGACCGGTGGGGCGTCATGCTTCCGCCGACACCGATTGGAAACTGAATACCGAGGTTCTTACTTACTCGCGCGCCAGAGGCCTTTTCGGAGGGCTTACGCTGACCGGCGCTGCAATTCGCCGCGACGACGATTCGACCGAAACGATCTACGGTCATGAGATCTCTACCCGGCGCATCTTGCAGGGCGAGATCGCTGTGCCGGATGTGGCCGAGCATTTCCTCAATGCTGTCAGGGGCGCAAAGGCCCAGGCCATTGCGGCCAATTAGCAGTTAACGTTGAATGCCGATGCGCCTGAGAACAACCATCAGGCGCCCGCGGCATGGGAGATACTTCAATGCTTTGGACAATCTTCGTCATCATTCTCGTTCTGTGGCTGTTGGGCTTTAGTTTGCACATCGCCGGCGGCCTGATTCATCTGCTGCTGGTGGTGGCGCTGATCGTCCTGGTGATCAACCTGCTGACCGGGCGGCGAGTCTGAAACCGTCATCGAGCAGGGATAGAAACAAGCGCCCCTTACTGCGCTGACAACAGCAATTCCTGCTGCTCGTATCAAGAGCGTAAGGGCAGATCGACCGCAACCCTCGACCTAACGAGGGAGATCCGTAACAGATTCAAAATCGGTAGGGTGGCTGCTCTAGCCGGGTTTCTTCGATGGCGACTGCGCTTCCCAGCAAACTTCAGAAACCGCAGACACCTTAAAGGGGGTCATCCTATGCGTACATTCAAAACGTTTATCGGCACAACTGCATTGCTTGTGTCGGGATTGCTGGCAACTACTGCTCTCGCACCCGCAGCCCATGCCCAGGTTGTAATCAACTTGGGTGTTCAACCGGTTTGCTCCTATGGTTACTACAACTATGCGCCGTATGCCTGCGCGCCGATGGGCTTCTACGGCTCGGGGTATTTCTATAACGGCATCTTCCTGGGGATGGGTCCATGGGCCGGCTGGGGCTATAACCACGGCTGGGGTGGGCATCGCTTCAGCGGAGATGGCGGCGGAAGTTACCACGGAGGAGTAGGAGCGCGCACGGCTTATCGTGGCGGCGGAGCCCATCCTGCCGGAGGCGCTCATGCCTCGGCTCCAGGCGGCGCTTCTCACCCTGCTGCATCGCATCCAGCGGCTAACCACGCCGCAGAAGCGCGCCCCAGCGCAGGTCACGCAGCATCCCATCCCAGCGGCGGCGAATCTCACCCCGCAGCTTCCCATGCGGGCGGCGGCGGCGGACATGAAGGTGGCGGCGAACACCGCTAACCAATTGCGAACAACCGCTTTTTTATTGGGCGGAGCGCATCAGGCAGCGGCGGAGCAAACAGCTTCGCCGCTCTCTTCGGTTACGGAAGCGGAGTTGGCAGCCCTCGCCGGTTTGCTGGACCCGTCGCATCCAGAAAAAGCAAGTATGATTGCCCAGGTCGCCGCATTCATTAAATTACGTCCGGAGCATCGCATTCTCACGCCAGACGGGGGACTTGGTGCGGCTGTAGCGATACGGTAAGGCCGAGCAGCTTAGAACGCTCAATGATGCGTTGATTCTTCCTGCAGCGGTCAGGGATGGTTGCGTGGCGCTCACTCGCTGCGTCACAGTTATCGATTTGCTCATGCAACTTGACGCAACAGGGCAAGCGGACTTTTTGACGCGCCGTAGCCCAATTCCTGGATACCGCAAACCGTCAACATCCGATTTCACCTCTGGTGGGCTCAGAATGCCGAGGGCGTGGGCATTTGGCATGGAGTTGGGTATAGAGTAAACCGGTAGGCTGCCATCGACCACGAGAGTCCTACATGGAATCGTCACAACTCCGGCAATGGAGACGCTTTGCATTCAATCTTCACGATAGTGCGGTAAATTCTCTATAGTGGGTGGCGCGACTTGGTGGATCCTGTCTGTGGCCACATCGACCGGCAACTTCAGAGGAGACAAATGGCGAAGCAATCGGATCTTTGCGGCACATTTACCCTTCCCAACACTTCAATAACCGTAAATCGCATGGGCTACGGCGCGATGCAGCTTGCCGGGCGGGATGGCAACAAGATGGTCTGGGGACCACCGCGCGATCTTCCTGGCGCGATAGCGGTTCTACGCGAGGCCGTTGCTTGCGGCGTAAATCACATCGATACCAGCGACTTCTACGGCCCTCACGTAACCAACCAACTCATCAAGCAGGCGCTCCATCCGTATCCCGGAGATCTCACGATAGTGACCAAAGTGGGCGCACGCCGCGAGAACGATGGCTCATGGCCACATGCTCGCTCACGCCAGGAGATCGTCGACGCGGTGCATGACAATTTGCGCAACCTCGCCCTCGATGCAATCGATGTTGTCAATCTGCGCCTGGGCGGCTTTAGCGGGCCAACGGACGAGCCCTTCGAAGAGCCGTTGACGGCGCTTGCCGAACTCAAGCAGCAGGGGCTGATTCGCCATATTGGCCTGAGCACTGTCTCTCCCCGGCAGTTGGCCGAGGCGCAGGCGATCACCGAGATCGTATGCATTCAAAACTTCTACAACGTGGCCCAACGCAGCGATGACGATTTCGTCGATGCTCTTGCCGCCGAAGGCATTGCCTATGTTCCTTACTTTCCACTAGGAGGATTTTCTCCGCTGCAGTCGTCGAAGCTCGACGAAGTTGCTGCGTCGCTCGATGCCACGCCCAAGCAGGTAGCGCTTGCCTGGCTGCTGCGGCGTGCTTCGAACGTGCTCCTGATTCCTGGCACATCGTCTGTCCAGCATTTACGCGAGAACCTCAAGGCAGCGACGCTGGAACTCACCGCCGAAGCGCTCGCCATCCTGAACAGCATTGATGCCGCTGCCGCTTAAACGCCAATCGCAAAGGGCTTGAAATCGGCGCCGCATATATCTGGGCGTCGCGTGTGGGTTATACAGCCTTGCATGAAATCGAGCAGATGGGCGCGTTCAGACCTCTCGTCCAAGCCAGCACGCACGGCGACTCAGTCATAGGCTCGACCAGTCGAATCGATGGGAATAGTTTCTGGAAAAGTGCCGACCCTGCCGGGGAATGGGCACAGTCCACCAGCGGCTGGAAGACCAAAGGCCCGGCGAGCAGGATTTCATGCGGATGTAACAGGGCGGGAATTGGTTCGGTGCATGATGGTAAGGAAAGAGAGGCACGCATCGAAACCGCGCGATAACGTGCGAAATAGCTGGAGTTTCCAAGATTTGGCGCGGCCCGGTCGTCGAGAATATAATCCCCGGCGAGGTTCCGATGGCGTCGATCTTGTGCTTCACTCGCCTTTCGCCGCGCTGGCGAAGATCATCCAACCCGGATGACGATGCAGGATCTTCGAATGGACCAAAGGATTCAAGGAGTAAGAACCATGATGCCCGATGCAGAAGCAGCGCAATCTTCGATCGAATCGCTGAGCGCGTACGGAATAGCGCGAGCCACGATTCAGGGATCGCCCCTGAACGCGGAGGAACTGAGGAAGACCCACGCCTGGTGGCGAGCGTGCAATTATTTGGCGCTGGGCATGATCTATCTTCTCGACAATCCTTTGTTGAAGGAGCCTCTGCAGCCGGAGCACATCAAGAATCGCCTGCTCGGTCACTGGGGATCGAGCCCCGGACTTGCTTTTATCTATACCCATCTGAACCGCATGATCAAGAGCCTCGATCTGGAGATGATCTTCATGGCCGGACCAGGACATGGCGCGCCGGGGGTCCTGGCGCCGGGCTATCTGGAAGGAACCTACTCCGAGGTCTATCCTGACAAGAGCGAAGATGCGGATGGGATGCGGGAGTTCTTCAAGCAGTTCTCGTTTCCCGGCGGCATCGGCAGCCACTGCACGCCGGAGACGCCGGGGTCGATCCACGAGGGCGGGGAACTGGGCTATGTTCTCTCCCATGCCTGCGGCGCAGCCTTCGACAACCCCGAGCTGATTGTCGCCGCGGTGGTCGGCGATGGGGAGTCGGAGACGGGACCGCTGGCCACATCGTGGCACATTAACAAGTTCCTGAACCCGATGCGCGATGGCGCGGTGCTGCCCATCCTGCACTTGAACGGCTACAAGATCAACAATCCCACGCTGCTGGCGCGCATCTCCCACGAAGAGCTGGAAAGCCTGATGCGCGGCTATGGCTGGACGCCGTATTTTGTCGAAGGCTCGGACCCCGACTCGATGCACCAGGCGATGGCGGCCACCGTAGAGCATTGCATCCGCGAGATTCGTTCACATCGCCAGGAGTGCCGCACTACAGGCGTGGCGAAACGGCCGCGCTGGCCAATGATCGTGCTTCGCTCGCCCAAAGGCTGGGGTGCGCCGCTCGAACTGGGTGGTCACCGGTTGGAGGGTTCCTGGCGCGCCCATCAAGTTCCTTTGCCTAACGTCAAAAAGGATGCCGAGCAGTTGCGGACACTGGAACAATGGATGCTCGGCCTGAAACCCGAAGAACTCTTCGACGCGCAGGGCAAACTGGTTGCCGAACTCAAGGAGCTTGCGCCTGTAGGCACAAGCCGCATGAGCGCCAGCCCCCACGCCAATGGCGGAATCCTGCACAAGGCCCTGCGCCTGCCCGACTTCCGCGATTACGCACTGAAGCTTGACCGGCCGGCTGCGATCGAAGTGGAGAATGTTCCGCCTTTGGGGAACTTCCTGCGCGATGTGATGAAGCTGAACATGACCAACTTCCGCGTCTTCGGTCCGGATGAAAACACATCGAACAAGCTGCAAGCGATCTATGAGGCAGCAAAGAAATTCTGGATTGAAGAATACTTCCCGGAAGACGCGGATGGCTGCGAACTGGCGACCGATGGTCGGGTCATCGAGATGCTCAGCGAGCACACCATGGAGGGCATGTTGGAAGGCTATCTGCTGACCGGACGCAATGGCTTCTTCTCTTCCTATGAAGCCTTCATCCACGTCATCGATTCCATGTTCAATCAACATGCCAAATGGCTGTCGATCTGCAACCATCTTTCCTGGCGTCGCCCCATCGCCTCACTGAATCTGCTGATTACCTCGACCGTCTGGCGGCAGGACCACAATGGGTTCACTCATCAGGACCCCGGCTTTCTCGACGTGGTGCTCAACAAAAGCGCCGCCGTCACGCGCATCTATCTTCCGCCCGATGTGAACTGCCTGCTCTCGGTCGCCAACCACTGCCTGCGCAGCGAGAACTACGTCAACGTGATCGTCTCTGACAAGCAGTTGCACTTGCAGTACCTGGACATCGATGCCGCGGTCGAACACTGCACCAAAGGCGTGGGCATTTGGGATTGGGCCAGCAACGATCGGGGCGTCGAACCGGACGTCGTTCTCGCCGCAGCGGGCGATATTCCCACCCAGGAGGCGCTGGCTGCCACGGCTCTGCTACGCGCCGAGTTCCCCGACCTCAAGATTCGTTTCATCAACGTCGTCGATCTCTTCAAACTGCAACCGAGCACCGAACATCCGCACGGTTTGACCGGCCGCGACTTCGATTCGCTGTTCACGACGGACAAGCCGATCATCTTCAACTTCCACGGCTATCCATGGCTGATTCATCGCCTGGCCTACAGCCGCACCAACCGCGATCTGCATGTGCGCGGCTACAAGGAAAAGGGCAACATCAACACCCCCATGGAACTGGCCATCAACAACGAGATCGACCGCTTCAGCCTGGCCATCGACACCATCGATCGCGTGCCAAAGTTGCAGAAGATCGGCGGCCATGCCAAGGAGAAGTTCCGCAATCTGCAAATTGCCTGCCGGGCCTATGCCTACAAACACGGCATCGACAGCCCGGAGATTACCGGATGGCGGTGGCCTTCGCTTTAGCTTGAATCGAAGACGAGCAGGACAAGAGCGATGGATTGCCCTTTGCCATCGGCTCCGATGTTGCGTGGGAAAAGCCCCTGTCGTTCACGCTTCCGCTGGCGGTCAAAGGCCCTCGCCGGAGAGGATAGAGCCTCAATTGGAGTCTTCCCCATCGCTCGGATTCTTCGCTTTTCGGCGGCGGAATCCGTTCCTGAAGACCTTCATTCCGGCCAGGAAAAACACAACCCCAACGATGACGGCTAAGATCGACTTTCTATAATCCTCTATTTCACGATCGATCTCTATCATTCCCATACCAAGCAACATGAAGGTGATTCCGAAGATCCAGGCGCCCATACGCTGAACCAAAGGTGGGTTTTCGGAACCCTTCCAGAGGAATCCATCGACGCTGCTGCTGTTGATCATCGTATCGGGCCAGAGAGTATTCCGCTGTCTGGCCTTCAGGTCTTCGATAATCTCCTGCTGCGAAACTCCCGGTTCGTCTTTCATGCGGAACCTGCTTTAATCGATCATTTGGTGGCCCCAGGTCCCGCCTTTGGTACCTGGGATACCCATCTTATCCTGTCACGATTTCGCTGAAATCAGCGATGCCGCTGAAGCCGTCCAAAATGCCCCGGATCAGCGCCAGATGCGCGCCGCGCACGGCTTCGTTGGGATCGAGGACCATCACCTTGTCAAAGAATGCGTCCACCACCGGGCGCAGTGTGGCGATCTGCGCCAGTGCCGCTCCGTAAGTCCGCTTCTGGCGCAGCATGGCCACCTTGGGAGCCAGTGCTTCGGCGGCGGCGGCCAGTTGTTGCGCCTCCGCAGCCAGAACGACTCCAGGGGCTGCCTCAATGGCAAATCCCTTTTCCGCAGCCTGACGCAGGATGTTCTTGATGCGTTTGAAGGCGGCGGAAATTGCCGCAAAATCTTCCGAGCCGCGCACCGCGGTCAATGCTTCGGCGCGGGCGATGGCGTCGCGCACGTCGTCGGCATCGGCGGCCAGCACCGCGCTGACCACGTCGTAAGCAAAGCCGCGCACATCCTTGAGGTAGAAGCTCAGCCGCTCGCGCAGGAAGGCGGCGACCTGCGCATGGTTGACTTCATCGGATGGGTGCCCCACCCTCGCGGCGTCCTTGTTTTTGCCGCTAGGGTGGGCGAACTCATCGGCTCTGACTACATCGTTGAGCGTGAGCGGCAGTCCCGACTCGGCCAGAATCTTGACAATCGAGTTGGCGGCGCGGCGCAGCGCGAAGGGATCCTTCGAGCCGGTGGGCTGCATTTTGATCCTGAACATCTCGACGATGGTCTGAATGCGGTCGGCCAGACCCAGCAACTGGCCCTCGACCGTCGAGGGAATCGCGTCTTCGATCGAGGCCGGGGTGTATTGCTCGTAGATCGCCTTGCCGACGTGCTGGCCCAGCCCTTGCGCCTGCGCGTAGAGGCCGCCAATCACACCTTGCAGTTCGGTGAATTCTTTCACCAACTCAGTGGTCAGATCGGTCTTGGCCAACTCCGTGGCCTTGAGCAGGGCGGCCTCGTCGCAGGCAACGCCCGCGGCCTTGACCGCCGCGGCCAGTTGCCGAACCACGGCCAGATTGGCTTCGGTCTTCCAGTGGTAGCTGCCCAGCTCCTTCTGAAAGGTCACGGATTTGAGGCTCTCGACGCGATCAGTTAGAAAGATTTTTTGGTCGAAGTCCCAGAAGAAGCGTGCGTCCTTGAAGCGGGCCCTCAGCACGCGGGCGTTGCCGTGGCGGATGATCTCTTCGCCCTCGGCGTCGACCTGGGTATTGAGCACGGCCAAAAAGTGCGGGGCGAGTTTGCCGTGAGCGTCTTCCACGGCGAAGTACTTCTGGTGGTCGCGCATCACCGTGACCAGCACCTCTTCGGGCAGCGCCAAATACTCAGGCTCAAAGTTGCCCAGGATGACAGTGGGCCACTCGGTCAGGTGGACGACGGTCTCGATGAGCGGTTCGTCCTCGCGCCAGCGCGCGCCGGCGACGGTGCGGGTGGCCTTATCGAGAGCCTTGCGGATCGACTGGCGGCGCTCTGCGACATTGACCATCACGAAGGCCGCGCGCAGGGCCTCAGAGTAGTCCTTAGGAGAGTTCAGAATCACCGGCGCAGCGCCATGCAGAATGCGGTGGCCGCGGCTGGCGTTGCCGGCGGCGATGCCGGCGATCTCGACAGGGACAATGGCGGAATCGAGTAGCGCCACCACCCAGCGCACCGGGCGGACGAAGCGCTCCGGCTTGCCCGCGCGCCAGTACATGTTCTTGGCCCAATAGAGAGACAAAACCTCCTTGGGCAGCTCGGCGGCCAGCAGCTCCGCTGTCTTGCGTCCCTGGCGCTTCACAGTTGCGCCGACATACTCGCCCTTGGGATTGACGATCTTCTCCAGCGCGGAGACGGCGACACCGGCCTTCTTGGCGAAAGCCTCCGCCGCAGGGGTGGGTGCGCCATCTTTGAAGGCGACCTTCCACGAGGGGCCAGTGAGCTTCTCTTCGCTGTCGCTCTGGCTGGGGAGCACGTCCTCGGCCAGCACCGCCAAACGGCGCGGCGTCGAGTAGGTGGTCACCTTGCCCGCTGCGCCCAACAGGCGCTCGCGAGTGAGCAGGTCGGTCAAGCGGCGGCCCAATTCGGCCTCGGCTCCGGCAATCATGCGGGCGGGAATTTCATCCAGCCCAATCTCCAACAAAAAATCAGCCATTTTTTAGTTCTTTCTGCAATACGCTGTTGCGGTGAGCTGCCAGCCGCTAGCTTCTAGCTGCTAGCTCTTCCTTCTTCAGCCGCCGATTTTGTCATCCATCCGTTCAGAACGCGCCTCCAGCACCCAAGAAAAGCTAGAGGCTAGAAGCTAGCAGCTAGAAGCTAGCAGCTAAAAGCTGCTCTTAAACCGCCTGCTGCGCCGCATAGGCCTTGGCCACGCCCACCGACAGGTTGCGGATGCGCCCGATCATCCCCACCCGCTCGGTGACGCTGATGGCGCCGCGGGCGTCGAGGATGTTGAAGAGGTTCGAGCACTTCAGCGCCAGTTCGTAGGTCGACATCAGCGGAAAGCGGCGCTTCTCGGCTGCGGTCGACTTCTCGTCGGCCAGCACCGCATTGACCTGCGCCAGCAGCGTCTGCGCCTCGGCTTCGTAGAGGTTGAAGTGGTCCCACAGCTTGCTCACCTCGGCGCTCTCGAAGTTGTAGACCGAATACTGCAACTCCTCGGGCAGGCGCACATCGCCATAGGTGACCTCGGCGCCGGTCTCGGGGTCGCGCGCCCAGACTACCTCGTAGACCGAGTCCACATCCTGCAAAAAAGCCGCCAGACGCTCTAATCCATAGGTCAGCTCGGCGCAGATGGGGTCCAGGTCGAGGCCGCCGCACTGCTGGAAGTAGGTGAACTGGGTGATCTCCATGCCGTCCATCATCACCTGCCAGCCGACACCCCAGGCGCCCACCGTGGGCCCTTCCCAGTTGTCCTCTTCAAACTTCACGTCGTGCTTGCTGAGATCGATCCCAATTGCTTCAAGGGATTGAAGATAGAGCTCCTGCACGTTGACCGGCGGGGGCTTCAGAATCAACTGGAACTGGGTGTGGCGGAAGAGCCGGTTGGGGTTCTCGCCGTAGCGCCCGTCGGCGGGACGCCGCGAGGGCTGCGCATAGCCCACCTTGTAGGGCTTGCTCCCTTGCACGCGCAGAAAGGTCTCCGGCGCCATGGTGCCCGCGCCCACTTCTACGTCGTAGGGCTGCTGCAGAATACAGCCGCGCTCCGCCCAGAAACTCTGCAGGCGGAAGAGCAGCTCTTGAAAGGTGAGCGGGGCGGTCTTCAATTGCGGCGAAACGGTGGCTGTAGACACTGGATGCACTCTCTTGTCTGGACTCGAAGATATTTTATCAGCCGGGCTGGAGAGCCCTCTCCAGGTGCAGGCCCGCGTGGGCTATTCAGGCTAATGTAAGCAGATTGGCCGCATACTCCTCGCCGGCCAGAGCCCGGATTCTGCGGTCGAGCGTAACCAGTACGGCTCCGTTGCGAATCGCCAGGCCAAGCAGAAGGGCGTCGGTCACCTGACGATAGCCGTGCAGGCGAGGAGTGAGGGGCTGAATGAGTTCCAGCCATGAAGGCTCGATGGGCAGGCTTGCGCAATTAGGTAAAGCCGCGATCTCCTGCAACAACAGGATTGCGTCGTTCATTGAGAGTCCGCCGATGATCGGGTTGGCCATCAGGCGCACAAAACCGGCTTCGGTGATTGGACAGAATAGAAAACGGGCGATTCCAATTCGCTGGCGCCAACGGTCTTCCGTCCGATGATGGACATGGCTGGGATCGCTGAGTGCGACCAGAAGATTGACATCGGGCAGATAAGCAGGCTCAGACAAACTCCTCCTCCTGCGCTTCCAACACCATCTCTGTGGTCAGAATGCGGCTCCTGGGCGGAAGAGTGGGAAAACCAGAGGCGGAGCGGCCGAACTTCGGGGTTTTCGACGCACCGGCTGCCGCTTGGCTGCTTCTGCGGATCAGGTCGGTGATGGCGTCGCCTAGGGTGAGCCCATTGGCGTGAGCGTAGACCTCGGCAAACTCACGAGCGTCGTCGGCGAGATTGACGTTGGTTCTCATAGTGCCAGTATGCACCGATTCAAAATAACGTGCAAGAATCGCCGAAGAGTGCCAATTGAAGAAAGTGCACGCAGAGCTGCCCTGCGCCGTCGTAAGAGAAGGCCAGTCCCTGCCGCTTTAAAACGGGATTCTGAGACGCGTAAGCCGGTTGTTCACAAGAAACGAAACAGCATCCCAGGCAGACAGATTTCAGGTTTGGCGTTCGGGAATTGCTCTAAAGCCGGAATTCTCGTTGGCTGGAGTCAGGGGCCCGAAGGCCCCTTTCTCTCCGCCGTACTCATCCTAGCTGCACTTATTCAGGCGGAATATAGATATTTCTCGCGAAAACCGAGTGCAGGTTGAGCTGGTCTGCCCTACCGCAAGAACCGCCCCATACGGAAAGGAATGCCTGGACGGCCAGTCCTACCAGCCTCTTGTTTGCAGTTGATCTTTCAGTTCGATGGCGGCGGCGGCCAGGCCCTTCATCGTGCCGGTGACCTGTTCGCTGACTTCGGCCAGGATCTTGGCGTCGTTGAAGTGGGTAGTGGCAATGACGATGGCCTTGGCGCGGCTG
The DNA here is from genome assembly GCA_964493705.1 of uncultured Occallatibacter sp. GTDB lineage: Bacteria > Acidobacteriota > Terriglobia > Terriglobales > Acidobacteriaceae > Telmatobacter. The sequence goes on along the minus strand of CAZBPD010000005.1, from coordinate 4,531 downwards.
ACGGCCTCGGCGCGCTCCTTGGGGTCGTTTTCCACGTCCAGCGGAGTGGCCTGACCCTTCATGAAGATTCCCGAGCCCACGAAGACCGCTTCGGCGCCCAGTTGCATCATCAGGGCGGCGTCGGCCGGGGTCGCAATTCCACCTGCTGAAAAGTTGGGCACTGGCAGTTTGCCGGTCTGGGCCACCATGCGGATCAGTTCGTAGGGCGCCTGATGATCCTTGGCCGCGCAGTAGAGCTCCTGCTCGCTGAGCACGGTCAGCGCCCGCATCTCGCGGGTGATCTGGCGCATATGCTGCACGGCATGAACCACATCTCCGGTCCCTGCCTCTCCTTTTGTCCGGATCATGGCCGCGCCCTCGGCGATCCTGCGCAGGGCCTCGCCCAGATTGCGTGCTCCGCAGACAAACGGCGTGGTGAAGGCGTGCTTGTCGATGTGGTGGGCCTCATCGGCGGGGGTAAGCACTTCGCTCTCGTCGATGAAGTCGACGCCCAACTCCTGCAAGATTTGCGCCTCGGCAAAGTGACCGATGCGCGCCTTGGCCATCACCGGGATGGAGACGGCTCCGATAATTCCCTTGATCAGCTTGGGGCTGGCCATGCGGGCCACGCCGCCCTCGGCGCGAATCATCGCCGGCACCCGCTCCAGGGCCATCACCGAGGTGGCGCCGGCCTCTTCGGCGATGCGGGCCTGCTCCACGTTCATCACGTCCATGATGACGCCGCCCTTGAGCATCTCCGCCAAACCGATCTTCAGGCGCAGACTGGTTCCCGCAAAAGTAGATGATTGCTTCGATTCCGGCATTTCGACCTCGATTTCATAGGGATTCCGCCGCTCCGGGAGGGTGGAATCCGAGATTGGTTTGAACTTTTAGTGTAGCAGCGATGTTGCTGAGAGGTTTCAAAGCGTGGCGTCTGGCGGGTCGATTGCTGTGCAGGCGAGGGTAGAAGCGTCTGCGTCCTGCGGACTGAGACGGCGGCGCAATTCTTAGCCCATTCCAATCCCACTGTCGCACTTCTGGTCATCTTTCTGCTTTCTCTCACCGTATGGCCACCATTCCAACCATGCCGGTCAACGCCGTCCACCCTCCACCGTTCGCAGATGCGGCGAATCCTGTCGAGGTCGCTGCCGAAACCGCCCTGGTGCCCACCAGTCACGATGGCGCCATCGCCGGCCAGATGGATCTTGCGCCGCCAGTGGCGCGGCTGCCGGTGGAACTGGACGTGGCCGTGCCGGTACGCGAGTTCCGGGTGCGCAATTTGCTGGCCCTGGAACCGGGACAGTTGATCGAGACCGAGTGGGGCCATGGCGACGACGTGCCCCTCGCCGCCGGGAGTGTGCAGTTGGCCTGGAGCGAATTTGAAGTGGTGGATTCACAGTTGGCGGTACGAATTACCCGCCTGGCCTAGAGCGCAAGGGAAACCAGAGATGTTTTTAGACGCAACCAGAGAGAGGCCGGGGCCATGAATCGGGAAGAGCAGGGAAACAAGACGCCGCAAATCGGTGGACTGGCGGGCTGGCTGCTCGGCCGGCTGCGCGCCGGCCACAGACAGCAGGCGCGGCTGGCGCTGCTGGAGCGCATCACCATCGCTCCACGCCAGTCGCTGGCCCTGGTCGAGGCCGAGGGGCGGCGTTTTCTGGTGGCTACCTCGCCGGAGGGCGCACCGGCCTTTTATGCTCTCGATGAGCAGGCCCGCGCCCCGCGCCGCACATCCGCAGCACCGAGGGTCTCATGGTAGCCGTCTGGGCCAAGACGGCAGCCGCGGCCGCGCCTCTTTTGCCCGATCTGAACGCCCGCCTCCATCCCGGCGACTCGACGCCCTGGACGATTCTCTTTGTCCTCACCCTGATCACGTTGCTGCCCGCCATCTTGATGGCCATGACCCCCATGGTGCGTCTGCTGGTGGTCTTCCACTTTTTGCGGCAGGCGCTGGGCACCCAGACGGCTCCCTCCAACCCCACGCTGATGGGATTGGCACTGATGATGACCTGGTTTCTCATGGCCCCGGTGCTCAATCAGGTGGATCAGCAGGCCGTCGAGCCCTATCGTAACGGGCAGATCACGGGGATGGACGCCATCGACAAGGGCTCCCAGCCGGTCAAGCACTTCATGCTGCACTACGCCCGCGAGAAGGACCTGGCCCTGTTTACCGCCGCCGGGCAGATCTCCCGCCCCAACACACCCGACGATCTGCCCATGCGGGTGGTGGTTCCGTCCTATGTGCTCTCCGAGTTGAAGGCGGGATTCGCCATTGGCGCGGTTCTTTTTCTGCCTTTTCTGTTGATCGATATGGTCACGGCCTCGATTACCACCTCGATCGGCATGTTCCAGTTGCCGCCGGTGGTGGTCTCGACGCCGCTGAAGATTCTGTTGTTTGTCATGGTGGACGGCTGGAACCTGCTGGCCGGTTCGCTGCTGAAGAGTTTTTGAAGGGAGAGGAACGATGACCCCCGATATGGTCTCCGAATTGTTGCGCCAACTGATGAAGGAGGCTCTGATTCTCTCCGCGCCGATATTGCTGGCGGCGGCGATCCTGAGCTTTCTGCTCAGCCTGGTCCAGACCCTGACCAGCTTGCAGGAGCAGTCGCTCACCAGTGTGCCCCGTCTGGCCGCTGTGGCCTTGATTCTGCTCGTCGGCATGCCCTGGTTCCTGGGCCGCATGGGGCACTACACCATTTTGCTGCTGACGGATCTGCGGCACTACGTCGGCTAGCTATGGAGCAAGCTCCCAGCTTTGAGCTGCTAGCTTCTAGCCGCTGGGGAGCAGTAATTGAATGGCGTTGCCGGATGAAACCAAATTATCCCGGCCTGGCGAAGAACAAGCTGGAAGCTGAAAGCTGAAAGCTGGGAGCTGAAATGACCGATTGGAGCGCATTTCTCAGCGCGATGGTGTTGGTGCTGGTGCGGGTGAGCGGGATGGTGGCCTTTGCCCCCTTCTTCGCTTCGACCGCGCTGCCCATGCGCACCAAGGCGGTCTTTGTGGGAGCAATCGCCTACCTGCTGGCGCCGCTGGTGGCCACATTGCCGCATGCGCAAGCGGTCATCAGCTTCTCTTCGCTGCTGGGTGAACTGGCCGTGGGTCTGGTTTATGGCCTGACTCTGACCCTGATGAGCGAGATGATGCTCTTTGCCGGCCAGATCACCGGTGTGCAGTTCAGCTTCTCCATGGTCAATCTTCTCGACCCAACCTCCTCCATCCAGACTCCATTGCTGGGCGACCTCTTTCAGTTGATGGGAACGCTGGTGGTGATCTGTGCGGGTCTGGACCGCATCGTGCTGGCCTCGCTGGTGCGCAGCTTTCATGTGGTGCCTCTGGGTGGATACGCTCTGCCGCCGGCGACAGCGCTGGCCATCGTTCATGCCGCGGGAGGCATTTTCTTGGCGGCCCTGGAACTGGCTGCGCCGGTACTGGCGGCCACCATGCTGGTCGAGATCGCCATAGCCCTGATGGGCAAGCTCAGTCCCCAGTTGCCGGTGATGAACCTGACCGTGCCGATGAAGACGCTCACCGGCTACGGCATTCTGATCGGATCGCTGGCGGTGTGGCCGCGCTTTATTGAGGCGCGCTTCTCCGGTCTTTTGGATATGGCCGAACGGCTGATCTCCGTGCCTGCGCCAGGCGTGGGAGGCTAACCCATGCCCGGAGACCGCACAGAACAGGCAACTCAGCATCGCCGCGACAAAGCCAGCAAAGAAGGCGACATTCTGCACAGCCGCGAGCTGTCGAGCGCGGCCGGAACGCTGGCGGGAGTGATGGTGCTGGCCGCCTTCGGCAGCCGCTTGCTGCTCATCTGGCACAACAGCTTCGCGTCTTTCCTTGCCCTGGGCTCGCCCTCCCACTGGGAACCCGAGCAGATTCAGCCCACTCTTCTGGCGCTGCGCAGCCTGACCTTTACCATGCTTGGCCCGCCCGCAGTGGTCATGGGATCGGTGGCCGTGGCGGCGCTGGCCGCCGGCGTGATGCAAACCGGTGGCGTCACCTTTTACATGGGTTCAATCGCCGTCAAACCCGACCGTATCAATCCTATCTCGAACATCAAGAATCTCTTTTCCCTGCGCGCCGCCGCCCGGCTGGGCAAGTCTTTGATCCCCGCCGCCATGCTGGCGGTTTTCGCTGTGCAGCGCATCGCCAAGCAGTTGACCATTCCGCCCTTCTCGACCACCCGTCTGGAGGTGCTCGGCACCGATGTCTTTGGCCTGCTCAAAGCCACCGCCTGGCTGCTCTTTGCCTGGTCCATCATCGACTACCTGGTGGAGTGGCAGAGCCGCGAATCGCGCCTGAAGATGAGCAAGCAGGACCAGCGCGACGAGATGAAGGAGACCGAGGGCAATCCCCAGATTCGCGGCCGCATCCGCAACTTGCAGCGGCAGATGCGCAAGAAGAAGGTAAAAAACGATGTCTCCAAGGCCGCGGTGGTGATTACCAACCCCACCCACTACGCCATCGCCCTGGGCTTCGACTTCGCCACCATGGACGCTCCCAAGGTGCTGGCCAAGGGCCGCAACCTGCTGGCCGAGGAGATCAAGGCCG
>CAZBPD010000004.1:0-184061 GCA_964493705.1 uncultured Occallatibacter sp. | reverse complement strand
GACATCCAACTGGGCGTCATCATGGGGGCGGGAAATGTGGGTAATTGATAGCGCTGAAGCGCGGGGCTAACGACCGCTGCGCCTCCAGCGCGGGCGACGATTTGCTGACTTAATAAAGCGCTTCTACACAAGCCCCGTTGATGGATACCAACCATAAAGCCTTCAGCTCTCTCACGGAGCAAAATACACCCTACCTGACTGTCCAGACCTCTGTTCTGGTTACCGGCTGCCGGAGATGCTTATTTGCGCTTCCAGCGCACTCCGTCTTTGGAGTCTTCGATGACCACGCCCTTTTCCGCCAGTTCGTTGCGAATCTGGTCGGCGCGGACGAAGTTGCGCTGCTTCTTGGCCAGGGTGCGCTCGGCGACCAGCGCGTCGATGGCCTCGTCGCCGAATCCCTGCCGGGCCAGCAGTTCGGGAGCGACCTGGTCCATCTTCCCAGCCAGCTCGGCCCACTCCAGAGCGTGGCGGGTGGGCGCGGCGTCGCGGTCTTCAAGAACGCAGAAGACGGCGTCGAATGCCTTGAGAACGCGCAGGATCGCCTCGCGGTCTTGGGTCAGCAGTTGGTTCTGATCGATGGCGGTGTTGGCGGCGCGCACCAGGTCGAAGATGGGCGCGCGGGCCTCGGCAGTGTTCAGATCGTTCGAGAGCGCGGCGAGGTATTCGCCGTGCGCTTTCTCCGCGGCGGCTTGCAGGGCCGGGTTCGAGCCTTCGGCAAGGTTCGCATTGGTCAACCGTTCTCTGAAAGTCCGCAGACGCTCGACGGCGGCAGTGGCCTCGATCAGCCCGTCGAAGGTGAAGTTAAGCTGGTGGCGATAAGGCACAGAGATCAGCGCCAGGCGGATCGCCGAGGCCTTGTAGCCCTTCAGCAGCAGATCGCGCAGGGTGTAGAAGTTGCCCTCACTTTTGGACATCTTGCGTCCATCGACCAGCAGAAAGCGCACATGCATCCAGTGGCGGGCGAAGGGCTTGTGCGTCACCGATTCGGATTGCGCGATCTCGTTCTCGTGGTGCGGAAACATCAGGTCTTCGCCGCCGGCGTGCAGGTCGAAGCTCTCGCCCAGGTACTCCATGGCCATGGCCGAGCACTCGATGTGCCAACCGGGCCGTCCCCGGCCGATGGCGGTTTCCCACGAGGTCTCGCCGGGCTTGGCGGCCTTCCACAGGGCAAAGTCGCGGGCCGAGTCCTTTTCGTACTCATCGACATCGACGCGCGCGCCGTCTTCCATCCCGGAGAGATCCTTCTTGCTCAGCTTGCCGTACTCCGGAAAGGCGGCCAGGCGGAAGTACCACGAGCCTTCCTCGGTCTGGTAGGCAGCGCCGTTTGCAGCCAGCTTCTGAATCAGACCCACCATGCGCTCGATATGCTCGGTGGCGCGGGCCATGACCTCCGGTCTCTCCACTTGCAGGGAGTCCAGGTCCTCAAAAAAGGCCTGCTCGAAGCGCGCGGTGTACTGGCCGATAGGAATATGCTCATCCGCTGCATTGCGGATGATCTTGTCGTCCACATCGGTGATGTTCATGACGTGGCGCAGCGGGGTGCCCAGCAGCTCCAGGGTGCGGCGCAGCACGTCGATCTGCAAAAAGGTGCGGAAGTTGCCGATGTGCCCGTAATCATAGACCGTCGGCCCGCAGGCGTACATGCGCAGCGCCTTCCAGTCGGAGGGAACCAGTTCGTCCAGTTGCCCGCTAAGGGTATTGAAAAGGCGAAGGGTCATTGCTTCTGGATCTGCTTTCTACCGCAAAAAAGCTGCTTGAAAAGGGGATTTTTGCCTATTCGATTGTAGCAGCGGGCATTTCCCAGGTCTCCGCCGAGAATAAACTCGGGCGCAGATCCCGTTTCGCTAACCAGCCACGGTCTTGGCGGAGGCCGGAACCGGGGCCGTCATCTTCAGCGCCGCGTGCAGGGCGACGATCAGCACCCCGGCAGACTTCTTGCCTGCGCATCGATAGGAGTGGGCCGTTCCGGAATCGAAGTAGACCGCGTCGCCCGGCTCCAGCAGAGATTCCTGCTCGCCGTGGCGCAAAATCAATTCGCCCTCCAACACATAGAGGAACTCGTAGCCGGGATGCAGGTGCGCCTTGATTTCGACGCCCTTGTCGACGGGCACAAACTCGGCAAAATAGGGGTCCATATCGCGGTCGGGAACCAGGTAGCCCAGGCTCTCGAAGAAATAAGCCGGCGGCTCGGCCCCGGTCTGCGGCAGGCGGATGCGCTCCTTGCGGCGATGGATGCGGAAGAGGGAGCGCGGCTCGCTCTCAAAAAAGAAGGAGAGATCCTTGGAGAAGACCATGGCGATGCGCGCCAGATTGCGCAGCGTGGGAACCACCCGGCCTGTCTCCAACTGAGAGAGAAAGCTGGCCGAAAGCCCGGTATGCCGGCCCAGTTCCACCAGTCCCATCGACTTCTTCAGCCGCAGCCGTTTGATGCGCTCGCCGATATGCTTCTCGGCGATAAAGCGGTCGGCGGTCTCCGGATCAACCTGGGTCTTCTGCAACGCGTCGTTGTGGGCGGGCAGTGCGTCGCTCAAGGGCGCCTCCTGACTCTACCAACAGGATGCCTTGGCGATTGGAATGTTGTCCACATCAAAATAAAATTCTATGCAGCAAAAGCGAATCGCGCCGAGCCGCGCATTCTGAAAAGAAACTGATTGGAACTATGGGGCCAAGTCCAAAGAAGCCAAAAACCCCGGCCTAAAGGCCTTGCCTGGGAAAGCTCGGCACAGGGGCCTGAAGGCCCCTTCTCCCTCCGAATCCCAAACCCGGTTTCATCCCCCATGGGTCGGCTTAACCGGTGGATGACTGTTCCCCAAGCAAAACCGCCTTGCCCGCGGATAGAACCGCGGACGGGGCGGATGGGCCAAGCAAAAGTGGTTCAAGAATCGCGCCCCGTCGAAACGTTAGGAGATGGCGCGGAAGAGCCAGTACAGCAACCCGGAAAGGATCGCCGCGGCGGGCAGCGTAAAGACCCATCCGGCGGCGATATTGCGCACAGTCGAGAAGCGCAGGCCGCTGCCGTTGGCGGTCATGGTGCCGGCCACGCCGGAGCTGAGAATATGCGTGGTTGAAACCGGCAGGCTCCAGATGTTGGCGGCAAAGATGGTGCCCATGGCGACCAGGCCGGCGCTAGCGCCCTGCGCATAGGTGAGGTGGTCCTTGCCGATCTTCTCGCCGACGGTGATCACGATGCGCCGCCAGCCCACCATGGTGCCCAGGCCCAGCGCCAATGCCACCGCGACCTTGACCCAGTCCGGGATGAACTTGGTGGCCTTGTCGAGTGTGCCCTTATAGGTCTTGAGGGCGGCGCTCTCGGCCGGAGTAAAGCTGATCTCGGCGTTCTTCTGTAGCAGGCGGATGGCTTCGCTGGCCACGTACATGTCGTTGCGGACATTGGCCTGATCTTGCGCAGGAACGGACTGGAAGGCCTTGTACAGCGCAACCTCGTGATTCACGTCTTCGACCAGCTCGCGCAAAGCAAGGATGGTGTCGGGACGAAGCTGTTTGGTGCGGATAAAATCGGTAACCTCGCCGCGGGCGTCTTCGCCCAGAATCCCCTGCCGATCGACGTGGCGGTCGAGAATGTGCCCGGCCTGCTCGCTGGCAGAGATGAAAGCCTGAAAGTCGCTGGCCGAGACGGCGTGGTTGAGGGCGTAGGCCGTGGGCACAGTGCCGATGAGGATGAGCATGATCAGGCCCATCCCTTTTTGACCGTCGTTGGAACCGTGGAAGTAGCTCACCCCGGTGCAGGTCAGAATCATCAGCGCACGAATGGGGAAGGGCGGAGGCTGAAGATCCTTGGGCGCTTCAAAAATGGGGCTATGAGCCAGAATGCGCGCCACCAGGAAAAGCAAAACCGCAGCGACTGCGCCAGCCAAAACAGGGTAAAAAACGCGCAGCAGCGGGTGGGAATGCTCCCAAACCGCGCTATAGATGCTGCCAGACAAGGCGATTCCGGCAAAGACGATGCCTGCACCCAGAATCGGACTGACCCAGCCGGGGAACTTCAAAAGCAGTTTAAGCAGCAACAACAGCAAAGCTGCGCAGGTAAAACCGACGATCGGCGATACGATCAGCGCCTTAAGCACCTTGGCCGCCTGCTCCCAATCCACGCCGCTGGTTCCTGAGTGGACGTTGAGCAGTTGGTTGGCGATGCCGACGCCCATGATGGAGCCCACCATGGTGTGCGAACTGGAGGCCGGCAAGCCAAACCACCAGGTGCTCAGATTCCACAAAATCGCTGCAATCAGCAGCGCAAAGACCATGGAAAAGCCTGCCCCGGAGCTGACCTGGAGGATCAACTCGACCGGCAGCAGGGTAATGATGGCGTAGGCCACCGTGCCGGAGGAGGTCAGCACCCCGGCAAGGTTGCAGATGCCCGACCAGACCACGGCGGTATTGGGTCGCAGCGAATGGGTGTAGATGACCGTGGCGACGGCGTTGGCCGTGTCGTGAAAGCCGTTGACGAACTCGAAGCCCAAAGCGATGAGCAGGGCCAGACCGAGCAGCAGGAAAGGCCAGGCGCTGGGCAGACTCACCGCGCGCAGGTCGTTGGCCACATGAAAAACGATAAAGCTGAGACTGCCGGTCAGGGCCAGCACAAAGAGCATCTTCCCGGTGCGGTTGGGGGTACTGCCGGTGGTGCGGTCCAACAGCGATGGAGCGGCAGGCAGCGTCTCAACGGTCACGGGCGCCGGTTCGAGCAAAGTTGCCAGATCGGCCATCAGATCTCTCCCCGGCAGCCGGAAACCGCCTGGAAACGTCTGGACCCTTCAAAAACCGATCTGAAGGTTGGATATGCGGGATCGAATAGGAAATAAGAGGGGAACAGCTTGTGCAAGCTTTGTAATTTGCCAGATATGCAGGCGTCCATAAAACCCCAACAACCATATAACCGCACGGTTGTTTATCCCACAGCGATGATCTGCTTTCGGGCTACACCTGATTCTACACCGGATCGAGCGCGGGACGCAGAGGAAAGCGGTGGGAAAAGGCGAGACAGTGTGGAGATTCAAGGCCGCTTTCTGCCGGATATGGGGAAAATTAGCACGCAGAGATGTTGCGTGCAATCCACTCGCCAAGCTGCTCTTCAGAGAGTTCGCCGGCTGCGAGAGCGAGGATCGTGTAGTAAGCATCTTCTTGGGATGCAATGACTTCCAGGCCATTCACTTCAAGAAACGCAAAAGAGACCACCAGCGCCGTACGCTTGTTTCCATCGAGAAAAGGGTGGTTGGCGGAGATTCCAAAAGCGTAAGCTGCCGCAAGCTGAGGCAAAGTAGAAGGCCTTTCGGCATATACGAGAAGATTCTTGGGACGGGCCAGCGCCGACTCAAGAAGCCCCTGATCGCGAACTCCGGCAGAGCCGCCGTGAGCCGCGAGCTCAAGGTCATGGGCGGCCAGAGCATCCCGCAAGTCCATCCACAAAGGCTCGTGCATCATTCCGCCAGCTTTCGCAGAGCGTCGCGATATTTCCGCATCACTCGCTGAGAGGCATCAAGTTTGCGCGCAAACTCTTCGTCGTAAGGGGTCAAATTGGTGCCATACGGAGTCTCGGTGAGGCAAACCGTATCGCCCTTTTCGACATTCATGCGGGCCAAGGTCTCCTTGGGCAAAATAATCCCGGCGGAGTTGCCGATGGCGATGATCTTGGCAGTCGTGGCCATGGGACCACCTCCTGCGAAGATTATCGCTTATGTAGGAACAAATGTTAGAACTAAATTTACCGCCAGTCGTCACGGGCCTGGGCGGAGCCTTCGTTCATCACCGCGTCGAAGGCGGTGTGTTTCTTGATAAAAATCTCGCTGAAGGCGCGGTCCTGGCGCAGCAGTACAGCTTGCATGCGGACCAGCTCCAGCAGGGCCAGAAAGGTGGCCACCAGGGCGCGTTCCGAGCGGGTGTTGCGCAGCAGCTTGTGCAGGGCGACAGGCTTGTCTTCCATGCGCAGGCAGCGGCTCAGAAACTGAATCATCTGACCCACGGTGACGGTGTCGTCCTTGAGATCGAAGGAGGGGCGTTTGCGGGCGCGCTCCAGAATGTCGCGGAAGACGCGCACCAAATCGACGGTGTCGGCGGCGATCTCCGGCTCGGTGCCCTCGGCGTCCTTGAACTCCTTGAAGCCGGGATTGGACCAGGTAGCGGCTTCGAGCATCTGCTTCTGCGCCAGCATCTGAGCGGCGTTCTTGAAGCGCTCGTGTTCCAGCAGGCGCTCGACCAGTTCGCGGCGGGGGTCCTCGGCGGCATCTTCGGGACCGCTGGCCGCGCGCGGCAGCAGCATCTTGCTCTTGATGTGGATGAGCAGCGAAGCGGTGTAGATGAACTCGCCGGCCACATCCACGTCGGTGGACTTGAGCTGGTTCACATAGGCCAGAAACTGGGCCGTGATGCGGGCGATGGGAATGTCGTAGATGTCGATGTCCTGCTTGCGGATCAGATCCAGCAGCAGGTCCAACGGGCCGTCGTAGACCTGACCCACCAGCACGGAAAAGGGCGACTGCTCGTCCTCATCCTTCTTCTTTTGTTCCTTGGGGGTCAGCTTGCTGGCCGAGCGGGGCTCGGGAACCGGCCTTGAGGTCAGCACCAAATGGGGGCCGTTATGCGCGCCCGGAGCTTCGTGCTCGGCGGGTGCGCCTTCGGGTGCTTCGCGCACCACGGACGCGCCTTCGGGAGGTGCTTCCGCTGCCGTTTCAGCAAGGGTTTCCGAATTGGGGGGCTGGTTGGTCAAAATGTTCTTTCTTCTAGATCAGTGGCTCGTAGTTGCCTTGCAGTCCAGTAATGTCGATTGGTGCCATTGTCGGGGCCACAAATCGACTTCCAACCGCTTCTCGCATATTCAAGTCGGCAAACTCCAGATTCCATATTTCGCCATGCTTCCATACGCGCAAATGGATGGGTTTGTCTTTCGTCTGTTTCTTGACGCGAGCAAAGAGCAAAGCAAAGACTTTTTGAGGAAGGATGAAATCATCCAACCAGAAGCTCTGATGCCAGCAGAGAAGCGTCCAAACCTCGTAAGATTTCGGCGGGATCTGGAAGTGCCAACCGTCTGCTTGCTGATTGGCCGTCGTTACAAGAACACGCTTTTTCTTGGGGCTGAGAAAAGGTTCTTCCAATTCTCTCTGAATGGAAGAGAAACTGCGCTGGCTTTCCTGGGTGAGCGAAATATCGCGCGGAACGAGGTTGTTTTTCCAATAATCGCGCAGCGCTTTGGCCTGCTGATCCTGTGGCAGATTCCACCAGATGGAATGCTGGGTTAGATCGCGGGTTTTATGGAGATCCTCGGCTGAAGCGCCAAAGTAGCGGCGCACGGAACCGAGATCGTGGGAGAGATCCAGGATATTGCGCACGGGAATCATGGTTTGCTCGGCACGGGCCGCGGCTTTGGCCGATTGTTGGCGCAACATCTCCCAAGTCTGCTCAATGTTGCGTTCGAGCTTCATCCTCTTTTCATAAATGGGTTCAGTCACGGCACAAACCGATTGAATGGCTTCGTACTTGCACATTTCACAACGCAGGGAGGCAGCCCGGCAGCCGCTCTGGGTTGCCAGAATCACTTCCGGTATGCTGAAGACCTTGTGCAAATCGCCAACCGGGCAAAGATTAGGTTCGCCGGGATCGGTGTGGCGGACACGTTGACCGTTTGTCGCCATGGAACCGATCTTCGCAGCCACGGCGGGAATGGCCTCTGTGAGCCCAATCGTATTACCGTAGCTTTTGGACATCTTGCGGCCATCGGTACCGGTCAGTTTCGGTGAGGGGGTAAGCAGGGCGTCGGGTTCGGGAAAGACGTGGCTCTTGTACATCGAATTAAAGCGGCGAGCGACTTCGCGGGTAAGTTCGACGTGCGCCACCTGGTCTTGCCCGACAGGAACAAACTGTGGCTGATAAAGGAGAATGTCGGCGGCCTGCAAGAGCGGATAGCCGAGAAAGCCGTAGGTGCTCAGGTCCTTGCCGGAAAGATTCTCCTGCTGCTCCTTGTAGGTGGGGACGCGCTCCAGCCAGCCCAGCGGGGTGATCATCGAGAAGAGCAAGTGAAGTTCGGCGTGTTGCGGCACATGGCTCTGAATGAAGATCGTCGATTTTTCCGGATCGAGACCGGCGGCCAGCCAGTCGAGCGCCACATCCAGTGTATTCAGCTTGACACGGCTGGTGTCGGCGTAGTCGGTGGTCAGGGCGTGCCAATCGGCGATGAAGAAGTAGCACTCGAACTGGTCCTGCAAGTTGACCCAGTTGGCCAGGGCGCCCATGTAGTTGCCCAGGTGGAGCTTGCCGGTGGGACGCATGCCGCTGAGGACACGAGGACGAGTCGAGGAGAGTTCCGCCATAAGTTCTTCGCTTCCGCCGTTGCGCTGAGGATGGCCGCCACGGCGCACCACGGCGCGGAGACGGCATTCCCTATTGTAGCGGGCAGCGAGCGGCCTTGTTCGGAGCGCTTAAATGCGGTCCAGAATCGCGTAGGCCACAAAGTAGACCGGATGCAGCAGAATGCCCAGCACCATGCGGGCGGCCAGGATGATGAGCAGATAGCTGGCAATGCCGCTGATACGGTCGTAGACCTGCACGGCGTTATAGGGCAGGAACTGGCGAAGGATGTGGCTGCCGTCCAGCGGCGGAATGGGAATCAGATTGAAGATGCAGAGCGTGAGGTTGAGTTGCAAGCCCAGATTGCAGAGCGTTGCAAAAGTCCGCAGCGAGGTCGAAGGGGCTTCCAGCAGGGGCATTTGCTTCTGATAGATGAGGATCGCCGCCAGCGCCAGGAAGAAAATCACGCCCAGCAGCAGGTTGGCAATCGGGCCGGCCACGCTGACCAGCATATCGTCGCGCTTGTAGTTGCGGAAGTTGCGGCTGACGATCGGCACCGGCTTGGCCCATCCGATGAGAACGCCGCCAAACATGCCAAAGCCGAAAAACGGTCCGAAGATGATCAGCGCCGGCAGCAGCAGCGTGCCGATGGGGTCGATGTGGTCGACGGGATTGAGTGAAACCCGCCCCATCATCCGCGCCGTCTGATCGCCCAGGCGCGAGGCGGTCCAGGCGTGGGCGCACTCATGCACCGTAATCGAAAAGAGCAGAAGAACGAACTGAAAGACGGCAGTGACAAAACTGGGCTGCAAGTGGAATCTCCAAGGGGGCTGAAAGCTCAGGTTAGCACGAAGGGGCGCTGCGATCAGGGGTGCCCCTTTCTACAGACGCTGGGAGATCGCACCGGGTTTCTGCGCAGACGGGAACAAATTGTCGAAAGCCGTTGTCTAAGGATGCAGGCGGCTCGCGTAAAATGCGGGCGGATGTAAGGAGCGGTCTTTCGATGCAGTGAATTACAGGGGATACAGGAAGGGGAACGGGATGAGCAAGTGGATGGTGGCAATCTGTCTGTCTCTGGCAACGATTGTGGGAGCCGCGCAGGGCGGCGACGTCAACAAGGCGGATGAGCTTTATAAAGCCGGCAAGCGGTTGGAGGCTTTGCCGCTCTACGAGCAGTTGGCCAAAGATTTTCCCAAGGAATGGCTCTACGCCGAGCGGCTGGCCGACTGCCTGGGAGTCAAGGTTCTCCAACTTACCGATCCTGCAGAGATCAAGGCCTTACGGACGCGCGAGCGCGACGAGGCCAAGCGAGCCGTAGAACTGGGCGATCCACATTATTATCTGCAAATCATGGCCAATATCGATCCCAGTGCTCCCCTCAACGATCCACCTGCGGGGACCGCGGAACGGCTGCTGCAGGAAGCTGAAAAGGCCTTTTCTACGGGCGATTTCAATGCCGCCATGCAGAAATACATTGCTGCCTCGGACGCCGATCCCAAACTCTATCAGGCGCCTCTTTTTGCGGGTGACACGGCCTATCACCAGAAGGATCTGAAGACCGCGGCCCACTGGTTTGCCCGCGCCATCTCAGTCGATCCAGATCGCGAGACAGCCTACCGCTATTGGGGCGACGCGATCATGCGTTACAGCAACGATCCCCAGGCCGCCAAGGAGAAGTTCATCGACGCCATCATCGCCGAACCCTATAACAAACTGGCATGGCAGGGCATTCAGCAGTGGGCGCAAACGGAGAAGGCGGTGATTCTCGCCCCCAAGATTGAGCGACCAGCCGCTCCCAAAACCGACCCGAAAAAGCCAAACAATATCAATATCACTCTGGATCCGAATCTCCTTGACAACAAGAAACATCCTGGATCCGCAGCATGGATGATGTACTCCTTGATTCGGGCTGAATACCAGGGCGATGAGTTCAAAAAGAAGTTTCCCGACGAAAAAGTGTACAGACATACATTGCAGGAAGAGGATCATGCCCTGGATATGGTTCTAACGAGTCTTAAGGAGCAGAAGGTCAAGCCGGAAAAGCTCGACGAGAGCCTGCGTACTTTACTCGATCTGAACAATGCGGGGATGCTCGACTGCTGGATTCTGCTCAGCGCGCCCGACCAGGGGATTGCGCAGGATTACGATGCTTACCGCAAGGAGCACCGTCAGCTTTTGCACGATTATCTGGCCAAATATGTCATTCACGGAGGGGCACAGTAAAAGTAAATCTCATAAAACGGCAATCGGACCGGACCGCTGGCCCCGCGACATGACTGGCTTCCCACCCTGGCCGCAGAAACAAGAACGCGGCGAGGGTGGGGCACCCCAATTTTTCGGATTCAGGTCAACGCGCCTACGCCATTCGCCCCAGGTTGTTGCGCCAGACGTGGCCGCCGCGCTCTAGCAGGCGGTCGCTGCACTCCGGGCCCCAACTGCCGGCAAAGTAGTTGGGGAAGACCTCGGGTTTCTTGTTCGCCCAGGCATCGAGGATGGGCGTGTACAGCGCCCAGTTGGTCTCCACGCCGTCGCGATGGCTGAAGAGCGTTTGCTCGCCCAGCATGGCGTCGAGCAGCAGGCGCTCGTAACCGTTGGCGCTGGATTTGCCGAAGGCGGCCGCGTAGTCGAAGTCCATATTGACCGGGCAGACCGCCATTCCCGGCGTGGTGGGCACCTTGGCCCCGAAGCGCAGGGCGATTCCCTCGTCGGGCTGAATGCGGATGGTCAGCAGGTTGGGCTCGATAAGAGGGCAGGCGGCCTGCGCGGAGATGCGGTCGAAGATCAACAGCGGCGGCTGCTTGAACTGGATGCTGATCTCGGTGGCGCGCTTTTTGAGCCGCTTGCCGGCGCGCAGGTAGAAGGGGACGCCAGCCCAGCGCCAGTTCTCGACAGACAGGCGGACCGCTGCGTAGGTCTCGGTGCCGGAATCGGGGCTGACGCGCTCCTCGTCCCGGTAACCCACCACCCGCTGGCCGTCGATCATTCCCGGCCCATATTGGCCGCGCACGGCGTTCTTGGGCGGAATGGACGGGATGGCCTGCCAGACCTTGAGCTTTTCGCGGCGCACGCTCTCCGACTCGAAGCTGGAGGGCGGTTCCATGGCTACAAAGCTCATCAGCTCCATCATGTGGTTCTGCACCACGTCGCGCAGGGCGCCGGCCTTTTCGTAGAAGGGTCCGCGGCCCTCCACGCCCAGCGTCTCGGCGGCGGTGATCTGCACGTGGTCGATGAAGTTCCGGTTCCAGATGGGCTCGAAGATGCCGTTGGCGAAGCGGAAGACCAAAATATTCTGCACCGTCTCTTTGCCCAGGTAGTGATCGATGCGGAAGACCTGGTTTTCATGGAAGACGGCGTTGACTTTGAGGTTCAGGTCGCGGGCCGAGGCCAGATCGTGGCCGAAGGGCTTTTCGATGACCACTCCAACGCGCCCCTGCTCGGGCTGGGCCATCTTCTGCGCGCCCAGATTCTCGACAATGGGAGCAAAGAAATCCGGCGCCGTGGCCAGATAAAAAAGGCGGTTACCGCCGATCTTGCGCTCGGTTGCGATGCGCTCCAACTCGATCTTCAGGTTGGCGTAGTCGGCCGGTTCGTCGAACTTGAGCGGAAAGTAGCCGATGCGCGCGATGAAGCGGTCCAGGCGGGGATCGGCGGCATCGGCGCTGCCGAATTCGAGAATCCCGGCGCGCATGTCGGCGGCAAACTCATCGCCCAGCGGACGGCGGGCGACGCCGACGATAAAGAACTCGGGGGGCAGCATACCCAACTGCTCCAGATGGAAGAGCGCGGGCAGCAGCTTGCGCTTGGTCAGATCGCCGGAAGCACCGAAGATGACCAGAATCCCCGCCTCGGGAATACGCTCACCGCCTTGCGGCAGGTGAGAAAGGTCCTCGGGATTGACTCGAATCTGCGCCGTCGCCATCTTGCCTCCAATTTCGTTCGCACCGCCGGCTTGGTTAGGTCAGCACTCCCAGCGCGTCCAAATCGCGCCGCAGTCTGTCGGCGTTCTCAAACTGCAAGGCTTTTATCCCGGCCTTGGCTGCCGCGGTGGTGTTCTCCTTACGGTCGTCGATGAAGAGCATTCGCTCGGCCGGGTAGCAGAGCAGATCCAGCGCCTTTTTGAAGAAGCCTACATCCGGTTTGCGCAGGTTCAGATAGCAGGAGGTCAGCGTGACCTGGAAGTACTGCTCCAGCCCAAACTGGCGGAAGCGGTAGGCCTGGGTCTCGCGCGGTTCGTTGTTGAGTGTGCCCAGCATATACCGATGGGATGCGGCAAGTTCCTGAAGGATTCCCAGAGCGCCGTTGGGCAGCAACTGCGAGCTGGCGCAGATGGCCTGAAAGAAGTCGTCTTGGCTGAAGCTGCGCGGCTCGTTGAAGACGGTCGAGTTCAGGTAGGTCTCCATGGGAACCACCCCACGCTCCCAGGCGCGGTAGGCCTCGCGATGGCGGGCCTCGAAGACGGAACGGTCCAAGCCGAAGCGGTCCAGCACCTCTCCACGCTCGCGGCGGTCCCAGCCATTGGTCAGCAAAACGCCGCCCACGTCGAAGAGGATCACATCAAAGGGAAGCATTCGAGCCTCTCGTACAAACGTTGATCGTGTCGAGGGTTGTGGGGATGGGCGCTGCTGCAAGATCGGATATACCGTTGGACCTCCCCAACGGCAATCCGTCTCGTTGTGAATATCTACGATTCTAATCCACTAAGCCGTAGGGTCCGAACCGCCGCAACAATAGCGGGCTTCGATCGCCAACAGTTTCTTGAAACGGCGGACGAAACGCTCCTCGGTCGCACAGAAACGCGCCGCCAAAAAAGCATCCACCACCTCGAAGGCCAGCTCCGAACCGATGATGCGCGCGCCCAGCACGACCACATTCATGTCGTCGTGCTCCACGCCCTGGTGGGCGGAGTAGGTGTCGTGACACATGCCGGCGCGAATGCCGGGCATTTTGTTGGCGGCAACGCAAACGCCCACACCGGAGCCGCAGATGAGAATGCCGCGCTCGGCCTCTTTGCGCGTCAAGGCCAGGCCCACGCGCTCGGCGGCGTCGGGATAGTCGGAGGGTGAAGTGTTGTAGACCCCCAGGTCCACCAAATCATGGCCGCTGCCGGCCAGATGGGCGAGCACCTCTTCCTTGAGCGGGAACCCGGCGTGATCGGAACCGATGACGAGCTTCAATGAAAAATCCTCTCCTCGTTGAGAGCGAAGTAGCGGAACTAGCCGCGCTTCGCGCGTGTTGGCGGAGTTAGCGGTGTTGGCTGATTGTAGCCCCGTTAACTCCGCCAGCCCCGCTACTTTCCTTCCACCAGCTTCTTGGCTTTTGCGGCAATGTTCTCGGGGCTGAAGCCGAGTTCCGCCATCACCTTGGGACCGGGAGCCGAAGCGCCGAAGCGGTCCAGGCCGATCACATCGCCCTCCGAGCCCACAAACTTCCACCAGCCGAGGGGGCTGCCGGCTTCGATGGCCAGCTTGGGCACTCCGGCAGGCAGAATACTGGCTTTGTACGCGGCCGTCTGCTCGTCGAAGAGCCTGGTGCTGGGGAAGCTAACCACGCGGGCGCGAATGCCCTCGGCGGCCAGCAATTTGGCGGCATCCAGGGCCGGCCACAGTTCGGAACCTGCACCGATGAGAATCACTTGCATTTTCAGAGGATCCGGTGTTACGGAGTCCTTGACGAAACTCTGGAAGGTCGGAACACGTGGCTCAGGCGCGTCCAGCACAATGTACGCGCCCTTGCTCACACCAGCGTAGACGTCGATCTTCTCCGTGTCGATCACCGGAACATTCTGGCGGGTGAGAGCGAAGAAGCAGGGCTTCTTGCGCTCGATGGCCAGACGCCAGGCCGCCGCGGTTTCGTTGGCGTCGGCGGGGCGGAAGTCGGTGAGCCCCGGAATCGCGCGCAAGCCAACCAACTGCTCGACCGGCTGGTGAGTGGGGCCGTCTTCACCCAGGGCGATGGAGTCGTGGGTGAAGATGAAGAGCGAGTGCACCTGCATCAGCGACGCCAGACGAACTGCCGGCTTCAAATAGTCGGAGAAGACAAAGAAGGTCGAGCCAAAGGGGATCACGCCGCCATGGGCAGCCATTCCATTGACCGCCGCGCCCATGCCGAACTCGCGCACGCCGAAGAAGATGTTGCGGCCCGCGGGGTCCTCGCGGAAGTCGGCGCCGGGCTTGAAGATGGTCTTGGTCGAGGAGGTCAGGTCGGCGGCTCCGCCGATCAGCTCCGGCACAGCCGCGGCCAGGGCGTTCAGAATCACGCCGCCGGCGTTGCGGGTGGCTTCGGGCTTGCCCGCCGGGAAGGTGGGAATCGCCTTCTCCCAGCCGGCCTTCAGTTCGCCCTTCTGCACGCGCTCGTACTCGGCGGCCAACTCGGGATGGGCGGCTGCATAGGCGGCAAAGAGCTTGGTCCAGGCAGCTTCCGACTCCGCGCCGCGGGCGACGGCGGTGCGCCAGTTGGCCTCGGCCGCTTCGGGAACGACAAAGCTCTGATCTTCGGGGAAGCCAAAAAATTTCTTTGTGGCAGCTACATCGGCCGCGCCCAACGGCTCGCCGTGCGACTTGTTCGAGCCCGCCTTGGGGCTGCCGTAACCAATAATGGTGCGCACCGCGATAAACGAGGGCTTGGAGGTCTCCGCCTTGGCCGCGGCGATGGCCGCTTCGATCGCCGCCAGGTCGTTGCCGTCGGCCACGCGCTGCACATGCCAGCCATAGGCCTCGAAGCGCTGCAACGCGTCTTCGTGATAGCTCAGGCTGGTGGGGCCGTCGAGGGAGATCAGGTTATCGTCATAGAGCGCGATCAGCTTGCCCAGGCCCAGGGTTCCGGCCAGCGCCGCAGCCTCGTGCGAGACGCCCTCCATCAGATCGCCGTCACCCAGCAGGGTAAAAGTGGTGTGGTCGACAATCTCGAATCCCGGACGGTTGTAAACGGCGGCCAGGTGCTTCTCGGCAATCGCCATCCCCACGGCCATGGCCACACCCTGGCCCAGGGGGCCGGTGGTGACTTCCACGCCGTCGGTGTCGCCCCGCTCGGGGTGGCCGGGGGTGTGCGATCCCCACTGGCGGAAGCTCTGCAAATCCTGAAGTGTCACCTTATAACCGGACAAGAACAGAGTCGAGTAGAGCAGCGCCGAGGCGTGGCCGTTGGAGAGAACAAAGCGATCGCGGTCGGACCACTTGGAGTGGCTCGGATTGTGCTTCATCAATTTATTGAAGAGCAGGTAGGCAATCGGGGCGCAGCCCAACGGAGCGCCGGGGTGGCCGCTTTTGGCCTTTTCCACAGTATCCACGGCGAGCAGCCGGAGGGTGTCAATGGAGAGTTGGTCGAGAGAGTGTTCCGCGGGGCTGGTGGTCATAAAGTCTCTGCGATTTCCTTTCGAGGGGGTGCGGCCGCTCCGGATAAATCGATTTCTCGGGGTCGCCGATGGCGGCGTCGCTTCCTGCGGCAAACCTTCACGTCCATTGTAGCGGAGACTGGCCTCGCAACTGTCCCAGACGCGGGACGATCTCACCGGCCGGATTCCAGGTTGGGATAGAAAAACGTTTGAGCAACTCCGGGAATCACTCCAAACCCTCGCTTCATCCTCTAGCCGTTCAGGCATTGGACTGACCAATGCAGCGAATCTGGTGCAATCCTGTGCAGGGCAAAGGAGTTCCTGCCGCCTGGCCGTTTGATGATGCAGAGAAAGTTTCCCGCACCCTCGCAACCTCTTTCGGCATCCATGGAAGGGACGCACTTGTTCTGTGTGTGCCACAGATTTGCATCGCAACCTTCCGGCGGGCGAGGCTTCCCCTCTGCTTCAGTCCGGCTCAACCGCAGTACGAACCCCGCACGAGGAGTTTTCCAATGGCTTACGAACTCGCCCCCCTGCCCTACGATTACGCGGCACTGGAACCCTATATTGACGCCGAAACCATGCACCTGCACCACGACAAGCACCACCAGACCTATGTGAACAACATCAACGGCTTGCTGGCCAGCCATCCCGATCTGGCGGCCAAGCCCATCGACGATCTGGTGCGCGACATCGCCCAGGTTCCCGAGGAGATTCGCACGGCGGTGCGCAACCAGGCGGGCGGCGTCGCCAACCACAATGGATTCTGGAACTTGATGGGCCCGGCCGGCTCCGCGGGCGTGGGCGGCGCTCCCACCGGCGCCATCGCCGAGCAGATCGCCAAGGACTTCGGCGACTTCGAGGCCTTCAAGAAGCTCTTCAACGAGACCACCGCCAAGCAGTTCGGTTCCGGCTGGGGCTGGCTGATTTACGCCGACGGCAAGCTGAAGATCGTCACCACCTTGAACCAGGACTCGCCGCTCTCGCAGGGCCACTTCCCCATTCTCTTCAACGATGTATGGGAGCACGCCTACTACCTGAAGTACCAGAACCGCCGCCCCGACTACCTGGCCGCCTGGTGGAACGTGGTGAGCTGGGCCGAGGTCAATCGCCGCTTTGCGGTCGCCAAAGGCTAGACAAGGGACCAAGGGAACAAGGGAACGAGGGAACAGTTTCCGTTTCTGAAGAGCTGGGCGCCCCACCCTCGCTGCGCTGTTGTCTTTGCGGCCAGGGTGGGGTTCACTGTTTTACGCGCATTTCCGGCAAATTCTCTTGAACCACGAAGGAAGGAAAATCTAGATTTGAAACCTGAGAACTGAAAACCGAGAACCGACCGTTGATCCCTGAAATCGAACAGCTCATCCCGAAAACCTACACTTCGTCTGGAAGTGCGCGCAATCCAGACCGCTCGGCGCTACCTTTCTCTCAGAGCAAAAGAATGCTCGGGAGAGGGACTTATGAATGCAAGCGGTGCATTGGTTTGCGTCGAGTCGGTCAGCCGGCGATTTGCCCTGGACACCGGTCCGGGACGGCACACGGGCGGCGCCTTTGTCAGCGCGCTCAGCAACGCCAGCCTGACGGTGCGGGCGGGGGAGTTTCTGGCCATTGCGGGGCCCAGCGGCAGCGGTAAATCTACCTTATTGAACCTGATCGGATGCATTGATCAGCCCACCGGCGGACGCATCTTCGTGACCGGCGTCGATACCTCGACGCTCAAACCGAAGGTCAAATCGAAGCTGCGGCGGGAGAAGATTGGCTTCGTCTTTCAGACCTTCAATCTGATTCCCGTCTTCACCGCCGCGGAAAATGTCGAGTACCCGCTGCTGATTCAGGGGGTCAGCGCCAGCGAGCGCAAGCGCCGCGTGGCCGAGGCGCTGGACAATGTTGGGCTCTCTAGCCGCGCGCAGCAACGTCCCGACCTGCTCAGCGGCGGCGAGCGGCAGCGGGTGGCCGTGGCCCGCGCCATTGTGCACCGCCCGGCGCTGGTGCTGGCCGACGAGCCCACCGCCAATCTCGACACCCACAACGCCACGCAATTGATCGATCTGATGCGCGACCTCAATGGGCGGCTGGGTCTGACCTTCCTCTTCTCGACCCACGATGCCCGATTGCTGGAGCACACGCCGCGCATCGTCCGGCTGTGCGACGGTGAGGTCGTCTCCGACAGCGGGGACGGAAACTCGGCTCCCGCCGCGGCGCAAGCAAGCGATCCTGAACGCGATCCTAAAAACGATCTAGGAGGCTATCATGGCTAAGTTTCTCTTGCTGGCGTTTCGCAACGTCTTTCGCAACCGCCGCCGCACGCTGATGACGCTCCTCATGGTGGGCGGAGGCGTGGCCGGGCTGTTGCTGGCCGGGGGTTACTTCGCCTTCATGATCGACGGACTGCGCGAGAGCACCATCCGCGACGGCCTGGGCCACTTGCAGATCTTCACCGCCGAGCACTTTCAACGCGACGAGGTGCGCGTGCTGGACACCGGCATCGACAACTGGCGGCAGGTGGCGGCCAGCGTCAAGAGCGCTCCGCACGTGCGCGGAGTGGCCCCGCGCATCGAGTTCTACGGCATGGTTTCGAATGGGGTGAAGTCCGCCGTGTATATGGGCAACGCCGTCGATCCCGCGGCCGAGAGCGGGCTGGGATTCACGCCGCGCCTGGTGGAGGGCAGCGACCTGAGTACGAAGCCCGGCGGGGATGTGGAGGCGCTCATCGGCACCGGTCTGGCCAAGTCGATGAACGTGAAGGTGGGCGACGGGCTGACCCTGCTGGCCGTTACCAGCGATGGCGCGCTGAACGGCGTGGATGTGCAGATCGCCGGCATCGTGCGCACCGGAGTGGGCGAGTTGGACGCCCGCTATTTGCGCATCGCCCTGCCCAACGCGCAGCGCTTGCTGCAAAGCGACCGCATCACCAATCTGGTGGTAGGTTTGGACGCAACCGCCAACACCGATATCGTCTACGACGAACTGAATCCGCGCCTCAAAGGGCTGCCGCAGAAGATGGAGTTGAAGAAGTGGATCGACCTGGCCACCTATTACAAGCAGGTGCGCAACCTCTTCAACGGCATCTTCCTCTTCATGGGCGTGATTGTCTTCTTTATGGTGCTGATGTCGAGCGTGAACACGCTTTTGATGGCGCTCTTCGAACGCACCCGCGAGATCGGCACCATGCTGGCCATGGGTACGCCGCGCATGTGGATCGTGCTGCTGTTTATCTGCGAGGCTACCATTCTGGGCGCGCTGGGCGCGGTGCTGGGCGTAACTGTGGGCAACCTGCTGGGAGTGCTGTTGAACTCCTCGGGGCTGCATATGCCGCCGCCGCCGGGATATACGGTGGCGATTCCCTTCCAGATTCACTATGTTCCTGCTGAAATGGTAGGGGCGTCGCTGCTGGTGATGATCTCGCTGGCGCTGGCGTCAATCGTGCCCGCGGTGCGCGCATCGCGGCTGCAAATTGCGGAGGCTTTGGCTCATGTCTAACAGAAAAGAAGTTGTCAGTTGTCAGTTGTCAGTGGTCAGTGGGGCATCGGCTGCGGCTGAACCAATCTGCGCAACCAGAATACCTCCGGAAAATGCCCCTAAAAATGCGCCCTGGAAGTCCGGCCTCAGCAATGTACTGCGCACGTTTCTGCCGATCTTTATGCTGCCGTTTCTGGTGACGGCGGCGCTGGTTTGCCACGCGGCGCCGCCGGCAGCGCCCGACGCGATGGAGTTGCTCAAGCGTTCCGACAGCTTTCGCAACGGCTGGCCCTCGTATGTGCTGCGGGTCAAGATATCCAACTACGAGAACGGCAAGCCGGACGAAGAGAGTCTCTACGAGGTCTCGCAGAAGGGAACCGAGAAGACCTATGTGGAGTTTCTCAGCCCCCGCGACAAGGGACGCCATCTGCTCATGCTGGGCGACGATATGTGGGTCTATCTGCCCGATACCAGCCGCCCGGTGCGTATCACGCCGCTGGAGCGCCTCAGCGGCGACGCCTCCAACGGCGACGTGGCCCGCACCAACTTCGCCGTCGACTACACCCCGGTCTATCTGCGCACGGAGAAACTCGGTGCGGAAAGCTGCTATGTGCTGGAACTGACCGCCAAACGCAAGGGCTCGACCTATCAACGCATTCTTTACTGGCTGCGCACCGAAGATGCGCGGCCGGTGCGGGCGGAGTTTTATCTGACCTCGGGCAAGCACATCAAATCCGCCAGCTTCGACGAATACATCACGGTAGACGGCAAGCCGCTGCTGCGCCGCATGACGCTCTACGACGAGATTCGCCACAACTCGCACAGCGTGATGGTGTATAGCGACATTGCGCCGCGGCAGTTACCCGACAAGCTCTTCTACCAGGGCCGTACCGACCGCTTCTGAGCGGGAGCGGCAGGGCAGGCCAAGACGCTTCAAACGAACCTACGCAACCGGGGCGCACATCATGAACCTTCGCATTCTCATTCCGATGCTTCTTGCCGCCGCTTCTCTCGGCGCGGCGGCGCAGGAGGGTGCGTCTCCCGAGGCGTCGGCCGCGAAGAGCCGGTCCGACCTTCGCTACGCGGTATCGGTGATCGACGATGCAACCATTTATAGCGACCTCCACCCGCCGCTGCCGGCGCAAGCAAGTCAGTTGAACAGCCCCACCGTAAGCCTGTTTCAGAATCAGTTGCTCCTGGAGCCCTCCTTCACCCTTCGCTACCGCTCCCGCTGGAGCCTCGCCGCCAGCGCGGTGGGCTTGGCCGAGAGCTTTCATGGCCTTTCTGTCGCGGATTTCAACCTGCCTCCGGGAAACACCGCCATTGCCAGCGCATTGAACGCCGCGCTGGAGCCGTATTCCGGCACGCGCACCCATTTGGCGGTGAAGGAGGCCTATGCCGGCCTTTCCGCCGGGGACTTCGACTTCACCCTGGGCCGGCGAATGGTGCGTTGGGGCACGGGTTACGCCTTTACCGCCGCCGGGGTGCTCGATCCGCCGCGCAATCCCACCAATCCCACCGACCGGCTCAATCTGAACGCGGGCCGGGATATGGTAAAGGCCGATTTTGTGCACGGGCAGCAGGCGCTGCAACTGGCCTGGTCCACCGCCGTGCTGGCGCCCGGTCAGAGCAATCTGCACGACACAACGGCCTTCCGGTATAACGTTCTGGTGCATGGATTCGACACCTCGCTGATCGCCAGCCACGATCGCAAGAGCGACACCGAGGGCGCTCTCACGTTTACCCGCGTCATTGGACAAGCCTGGGAGGTGCACGGCGAAGCGGCCTGGCGCGAGCAGGCTGCGGTGCTGTTGGGCGGCAAATTCATCGCTGGATCGGGCGTCAGCTTCATCGCCGAGTTCTATACGCCGCCCAATACCGCATACTTCGGCAACGCGACGGTCTCGCCGCTGGCCGGCAGGCAGCATTACGCATTCTTCGACGTGAGCAAATCCCGCCTGCGCGAGCGGCCGGGATGGAAGGAGTGGGATCTGGACGCCTACATCGTGACCAATCTCGACGACCACAGCTCAACCACCGCCTTCGACGCCAACCGCCGTTTCGGCAATCATTTCTCGTCCTACGTGCATGGAGAGTTCCCCACGGGGAGCCAAACCTCCGAGTACGGAGCTACGCCCTACTTCACTGCAATCTCCATGGGGGTTCGCTTTCAGCTATGAGTTACCCATCCGATTCAACCCTATCCGCACCTTCCAAACCGCTCTACCCGTCCACTGGTATTGCGAATTATCTGCTTCGCGCCATCATCGTCGCATCGGGATGCACCTTGCTGGTGGTCCTGATCTTTCTATCTCTGGGAAGATTTCGGCTTCCGGAGACGGGCCGTGTCCTCTTCTTTGCGTTTACCTATTGTGTTCTGATTGTTTTGCCTTCGTTTGTGGTTCTGACCCGTCTCTCGGTGCGTTTTACGGCGCAATTCCCTCGGCTGATTGTTCTGATGCAAGCGACTGTTCTGGCTTGTATGGCTATCGCCGGCAGTTTCGCCGCCGGCCTGGTCTTTCAGATCTTCGGGCTTCTTCCGCGCAGTGCGTTTTGGCCTGAATTCCGCTTCTCTGCGCCCTTCAGCGTGGTGGTCACGCTGATGTTTGGCCTGAGCATTTCGGCCTTTGAGACCATGCGCTACCGGCTGCAAGCCGCCACACTCGAGTTGCGCACCCGCCAACTGGAGCAGGAGCGGGCCTACAAACTGCTGGCCGAGGCCCAGCTCTCTTCGCTGGAGTCGCGCATTCATCCCCATTTTCTCTTCAACACTCTCAACTCCATCGCTGCTTTGATTCCTTCCGATCCGCAAAAGGCGGAAGACACGGTGGGAAAATTGGCCTCGCTGCTGCGCTTTTCGCTCACCGCCAATCAGAGTGGAACGGTGCCGCTGCACCAGGAATTGAAGATTGTGCGCGATTACCTGGAGATCGAGAAGACCCGCTTCGGCGCGCGCCTGCGCTATGAGATTACGCTTCCTGAGAGCCTGAATCAGGCGCTTGTCCCGCCGCTGGCGCTGCAATCGCTGGTCGAGAATGCGGTGAAGCACGTGGTGGCGCAACGCAGCGAAGGCGCTACCATTCAGGTGAGGGGATCCATGCTGGAGGGCAATGCGGACGCGGGCGGCGAAGCAAGCATCTGCCTGGAAGTGCTGGACGACGGCCCCGGATTCTCCCTCGAGGCCATGAACCCGGAGCACGGCCTGGGCAATCTGATCGCCCGCCTGGAACTGCTTTTCGGCGATGCCGGCCGGCTGGAGGTGGCGCGGACGGAGGGAATGACTAACGTCCGCCTGCTCTTTCCCGCCACGAAGTCTGGGAGTTGAGCATGGAGACCAACGCAATCCGCGCCTATCTGGTGGACGACGAGCCGCTGGCCATCGAGCGCCTCACCCGCCTGCTCGGCGGCTTCGAGAGCGTGACGGTTGTGGGCAGCGCCACCGACCCGCAGGCGGCGCTGGAGGCCCTTGCTCGCATGGAGAAGGACCCCGTCGATGTACTCTTTCTGGATATTCAGATGCCGGGGATGAACGGTTTCGAGCTGCTGGCGCGGCTGCCCGCGCAGCCCTTCGTCGTCTTCACCACCGCCTTCGACGAGTATGCCCTGCGCGCCTTTCAAGTGAATTCCATCGACTACCTGCTCAAGCCGATTGAACTGGAGCAATTGCAGCGCGCCCTGGCCAAGCTCGGCCGCCTGCGCCCAGCGGCCCGCGCGCCCTGGCAAAGCGATCCGCACCTGCCGGCGCTACTGATCGAGATGGCGGCCTCGCTGCGTGGCGAGCGGCCCGCCTATCCGCGCCGCATCGCTTCCCGAGTCGGCGAGCGCATTACCTTCCTTGAACTGGACGCCGTCACCCACTTCCTGGCCCACGAGAAGCTGACCTATGCGGTCATCAACGGCCGCCAGCATATGGTCGATTCGACCATTCTCGAACTGGAGGAGCGGCTCGATCCCGCACGCTTTCTGCGCGTGCATCGCTCCGTGCTGGTCAATGTGGACTGGATTCAGGAACTCGACGCCTGGTTTGCCGGCAAGATGGTGCTAATTCTCCGCGACACGCAGCACTCCCAGCTTCCGGTGGCGCGGGATCGGGTCCGCACGCTGAAAGAGCGCATGGGAATTTGAGGGCCGGTGCACTTGGTTCGCTGCAACGCGAAGACGATTGCGCGCCGGCGTCTTCAGGGGGCGGAGTGGAAGGCCGCCTCGGCCCACAGCAGCGCCTCTTCATAACAGCGCACCAGATCCGTCTGATTCAGCCCTCTAGACGTGGCTGTGGCATCGCACTGGGCCCAATCGCCGCGCTCGTGGCACTCCAGCCAGTGCAGCAGATCGCGCTCGGGAATTGGTTTTCCCAGCAGCGCCTCGCGGATGGCGCCACGCAGGGGCAGCGCCGGAGCCAGCTCGTCCATGGAGAGACGCATCATCGCCGGCAGCAGGCTCAACATGCCCAGCAGGTATTGTTCGGTGGGATGCAGCGCGCAAAGCACCGCGGCCAGCTCGCAAAAGCGCCCGCGCACAAACGACATGTGCAGAACTTCGGCCGGCTGGCTGGCGTTCAACTCGCTGGTGATGGCCAGCATGGCGATACGGCGGAAGGCGTCTTCGCCCACTGCGATCAGCGCCGTCTCGATGGAGTCCACCTCCTGGCGCATGGCGCAGATGGGCGAGTTGACCAGCCGCAGCAGTCGATAAGTCAGCGAGGTGTCGCGCTTGACCAGGTTGCTGAGCTTGTGCAGCTCGATGGGACTCTTCTGCAGCATCTGCAGGATTTCAATGTAAAACAGGCTGTTGGCAGGGATCTTCTGGCTCTTGAGCAGCACCGGACGGCAGAAAAAATAGCCCTGGAAGAGGGTAAATCCCTCACCGCGCGCCTTCTCGTACTCCTGCTGGGTCTCCACCTTTTCCGCCACCATGGCGATGGCCCTGTGGCTCAAGTGCTTCATCAGTTGTTCGCGTTCGGCGGGGGCGGTCAGAAAAAAATCGACTTTGATGTAGTCGGCCAGCTCGACCAGCGGCTCGAACTTCGGCTTGTATACGAAGTCGTCGAGCGCCAGCCGGTAGCCGGCGATCTTGAGATCGCGGCAGGCTTTCACCAGCTCTGGGGAGGGCTCCAGCGTCTCCAGAATCTCCAGCACCGTCATGCTGGGCGGCAGAACATCCACCAATTGTCCGGTGAGAGCCTCGTGGGTGCAATTGACGAAGGCGGGCAGGCCGACGGTCAATTTCTCCAGGCCGAAGAGGACGGTGTTGTCGAGCATGGTGCGGGTGGCCAGATTGCCGTCGCCGCTAAAGGCCGACTCCGGGCCGCTGCGGAAGAGCAGCTCGTACCCGTGCACTCTGCCGCGCAAATCCAGGATCGGCTGGCGCGCCACATAGCGCACTCCGGCCAAACCCCCGCCTGTGCCCACTCCGGGGCCTGTAGCCGCTGCCTGCGTCGCCATCCAAACCACTCCCACACAGCTTATCGGTTGGCGCGGGGGCAACTTGAGCGGTTTACACAATCGTTTGGACGATTAACCCAGAACGGATCTGACTCCGCACGGCTGTCGGGAAGGATGCCGCGGGATTGGAATCTGTGCTGAGAGGAAACAAGCGTGAACCCGGAGGTCCGCGCTACAATCTCCTGCCCCCAGGCTCCTGCTGCCGTGCTCATGCTCCCAGGCTCCTGCTGCCAGAATCGATAACGGCAGTGGGGGACCGAGAGAAAGCTCCCCGCCGTACCTTAGCCGCCCAACTGAATGTTGACCAGATCCTTGGCCGCCGGCGCGATGCCGGGGTGGGTGAGCATGGTCTGCGGCGTGCGCCAGTGGTCGATATAGCTGACCTGGTGGACGCAACTGATGGTGCAGTGCGGCGAACAGCTCTTGGCGGTGAGAAACTCGCGCTTGACGTCGGCAACGGTGTATGCGGCGATGGGCGTGCCGGGATAGCCGCGCTGCTGCGAGCAATAGTGCACCAGGCCGTCTTCGCAGACGTAGAGGTAGCGCGCGCCGGCGCGGCAGCGCCACACGTTCGGCTGGGCCTGCGCAATCGCCTCTTGAAACTTGTTGAAGCGCGAATAGTTCTTCTTCTTCCAGCCGCGCATCTCGAAGTACACCTTGGACTCGTTAGGCTGGAGCGGCTTGAGCTGGCCGCTGCCGTCGTGGATAATCCCGATTGTCGAAGTAAAGCCCAGCGCGGTCGCCCGGCGGCCCACCACCAGCGCGTCGTTGGGCTCCTTGATGCCGCCGCCCACCACGCTGTTGATGTTGACGTGAAACTCGGCGAACTCGGCCAGCATCTCCAGCTTTTTGTCCAGCACCTTGAGGCTCTTCATCGAGACCTCGTCGGGCTCCAGGTTATCGATGGAGATCTGCATGTGGTCCAGCCCGGCCTTGTTCAACCGCTCGATGCGCTCGCGGTTCAACAGGTAGCCGTTGGTAATCATGCCGGCCAGCGCCCCGTTTCGGCGGATACGGCGGATCACATCGTCCAATTGGGGATGGGTCAGCGGCTCTCCGCCGCTGATGGTGATGACGGCGGTGCCCAGCTTGCCCAGATGGTCGATGCGCCGGTTCATCTCTTCCAGCGGCACCGGTTGCGAAACCTTGTCGTACTCGTTGCAGTAGCCGCACGACAGATTGCAAAAGCGATTGGGCACAATCTGCGCCATCACCGGGTGGCCGGTATGGGCCAGCGCGCGGCCCACCATCAGGATTTCGCGCACTTTGCGCGTGGCCGCCTTCCAGCGTCCAACCAACGTCGATCTGCGGGGAGTTGCCATCCCTTCCATTGAATCACACTTCGGCTTGACGCCTCCATCGCCGCGACGCCCGCCACCCAGATGAAGGAGACAGCCGGTCAAACGCATCTGAATCTCTCGACCGTTGATCGAGTGAAACAGTTGTAACGGTTGTTTTCGTTTGTTCTTACGGAGGGAGCAGGGGTCTTCAGGCCCCTGAAGCAGATGCAAGAGCGACGGGCTTTAGCCTCGGGCCTTTTACGCGCAGATGCAAAACGTCCCGTGCCTGAAGGCCCGGCAATCCATCGCCCAATTCAGGGGCCTGAAGGCCCCTGCTCCCTCCCCAAACTACCCTTTGCATCGATTCGCCATCTCAAACTGGTACGCCGGCGGGAAAATGATGCGTTTGCCCTAGAGGAAGCGGGCGCAACACCTTTCGCTGGCCAGCGGAGGGATGCGACGAAAAACGGAAGCATATGCCTTCGAATTTCCACGCAAAGATGCGCGAAAGTGAGAAACCAAGCCAATTCCAGCGAAGGATTGTCTGCGCCCTGACGCCGCAAGCACTGGATTGAAGCGTGCGGGAAGGCCGCTGCAACGGCCAATGCCAAGTGGGCAGGCACTCACTCTGAACCGCAAAACTGCGGAACGCAGTCGAGAAGGCGACTTTCGGGGAGTAATCGACATTGCTGAGTACTTTTGGCGATTCGGCAGCAACTGAGAGCGGGCGTGCTGACTTGCGTTGCTGAAGGAGCCAAAATAAGCAGGGTCGGTTCAACACGGACGCAATTATTGTTGCTGATCCGACCCATGAAATGACTGCAGGCGCATCTTTAAGGCTATTTGTCTATTGAGACTCTTATCGCCTTTACCCTTCCAGTGGCGTCTCTTCCTTCATCAAAGTTCACGAGACATCCCGCAGCGAGTCGCGGCCACTCTGCGGCTGTTATCAGATCGGTACGATGAAAGAACCAATCCTGTCCGTGTGAGGCTATGAAACCGAATTGCTGGCTGGCTTGGCTGAATGGAGCCTTCACCCTCCCTTGGTGATTCGTTTGAAAATCCGCTCCGGCCAGCGACTGAACACCCGTAGATCGATTCAATGAAGGGGTGCCGAGCGCTTCAGCAACCGCATTGCATATCCAAGGATCTTGGCCTAATGACTGGCTCATAGATTCAAGAGAAAATCGCCGAAAGCTAGGTATGGCGGCTGCCTTCCCGGCATCGTTATAACGCTTCAGAACATCAGAGGCATACTCATGATCTGAGTTCGTGCGAGCAAAGAAGAGCGCATCTTCAACAACATTGACGTAGAGCCGCCCCATCCGCTCATCGAAATCGCCATGTGCTATCGCCCCTTCTAGAATTTCTAACGCCCTACCGAGGTGAGTCTTCGCAAGATCGTTTTCCTTCATTTTGATGTCGCGCTCCGCGAGTCGCCGATAGCATTCCGATGACTGGTCGCGCGTGGTGATCCTCCACTTCCTCTGCCTACTGTCCAAGTTAACCAATTGCGTCTCATAGATTTCGGCCGCTTCAATGCACCTGCCAACCCTCACTAGGGCCAGTGCGCGTAGCGTATGCAGTGCCTCCTCCTGTCTATCTATCTCGATTGCTCGATCAGTCATTTCTAGAGCCAGGCCTGGATCATCGAGCTTGTATAGCGCCAATTGAGCGTATTGATAGTAGATTAGCGCAGATTTAGGAGAGTATTCTAGCGCCTTATCTAATTCTTCCGCAGCCTTATAAAGGTCGCCCTTTGCTGCAGCCTGAAAGGAAGAAATGCGATATGCTTCGCTGTAACTTGGGAGCAAAGTCAGGACCTTTGCAATGCTCTCGGCGGCGTCGTCATATCTGTGCACTTTCGTGAAGCTCAGTGCTTGATTGAGGTAGACGGCACAAATCCGCTCGTCTTTCGTTTCGGCCCGCACTGCCGTGATGTCATACTTGTAAATCAGCTTCTGTACCGAAGAAAGCTCGGTAGTTTCTCGTAATTTTTTTAGAGCCGCTTGGACCTTTGACATGGTGGACGTGCTCGGCGGCGCGAACTTGCCTAAGTATTCAGTGGCAATTTCAGTAAGGTTTAGTCGTGTGGAAACGTCCGAACTGCGGGAGTCTGGCGCCGTCCGTTTGACCATGCTCGAACTGTGGAGAGTAGTTAGAGCCGACTCAACGTCCAGCGGCGACCTTTTGCTGACATCTTGAATCAAAAACATTAGCTCCGTGAAGGTTAACTGCTTTCTGGCTGCCGAGAGAATGTGCAAGACCTCCCTTTCCGTTGGTGTCAGTCGCTCGAAGAGATTCTCGAAGCAGAATCTGATGGCAGAGGCAAAGTTCTGATTTGTCTTTCCTGTGATCCGTTCAGGGTCTGCCCCTGATGCAACACTCTGTACAAACCACTTGATCAGGAGAGGACTGCCAAAGAGAAATTTTACATATCGCTCAATTTTGGCATTCGGGGCATCGCTTAGGAGATGTAAGTTAAAAGCTCGTGCATACTTGCGGAGTAAGTTGCTCGCGGTCTTCATATCCAATGGATCCAGCGAATAGCGCAGCTCAAGCTCGCCGAGTCCCACCCGGGACGTTATGAGAATCTTGGACCCTTCAGGGATCTCAGTAAAAAAATCTCGTAAAGGGTTAGATGTTAGGGTTTCGAAATTGTCGATAATTAATAGGGCTTTTATTTCACGTAGATATGCGATCAGTTCGTTCGCGGCGTCGTGAACCTGAAGCTTTTGTCCTGCCGCCCCTAGCTGAGTCGCAGACACTTGGAGGATGCCTAGCACGTCGGCGACTGCGCCCTGAACGCTAGCAATTCCAGAAGCCGTTAGCACCTTGTTTTTCAACGTAACCCAAACAATTGCCTCATACGGACATTCCTCTCCGAGATCAAGCAAATCGTAGACACACTGAAGGGCAAGAGCAGTCTTGCCTACGCCACCTTCTCCCACTAACGTGACAACTGGATGGCGCCCTAGCAAGTGCCTTTTCAACTCTTTGCGCTCGGTTATCCTGCCGAGGAAGGTCGTTTCGTCGTAGTCCGGTAACGGAAGGTTATTCGGGACGGTTCCTCTCTCCAGACGCCAAAACTCCGGTATCTGAAGGCGGAGGACATAACTAGGGTCTTCATCCATTCTTTTCTGAACCGCTTCCAACTCTCCCCAATTCCATGTCGAAGCATGCTGCAGAAGAAATTTACCAAGGTCGAGAAAGCTTGGAAGGTCTTCCTCTTCTAATGGTCTTGAATGACAGACCCTGTTCCGGGCGCGTGCGAGAGCCTCCAGTTTCGGCGCTACGATGTCTACAGAGACTCCGCTTGTCGTCTCGATGAAAGTTTTCGTGGAGTAGAGAATCTTGGCGAGGTCACCAAAATCCGCATAGGCAAGGAGGTCGTAATCGGGGGTCTCAGTCAGGAGTGCATCCGATGCAGAGTCCTGGTGGAACCTGGTGAAGGCTCTTTGCCGAATGTCTTCCGGTAGAAAAGATGCGCTATTACCCTCGAGGCAGGCGAGGGCGACAGTATCGCGGACATCCGTTTCAACGGCTGACAAGATCGCAAAGCAGGTGTTCCGAACCGCCGATATGGCCCTTTCCATGGTGCTAATACCCTCCTCATGTTACACATACAGTTTAGCGCGCCCCGCTTAATGGTACCCGTCTTTTCGCAGAGCCCATAAGGGAACAACATGATGGTTTCTATTTCCCCAACGTCGTTCTGCAGGGCCTCTGGTGAACCGGGTCGTAACAAGCAACTCACTGATCGAAAACCGTTTCCGTAACGAGAGCAGGATAGGTATCGGTAAACGCCGATGGCATCGGGAGCGGCTTTTGGTTTCTCACCGAGGCGCGAATTCTCGTCTTTCCGGCGAAGCGGCGGCAAACGTGAAACGGCCCCACTGGGTGAGCAGTGGGGCCGTTGGGTTAGCTGCGTTTCTTGCCGCCCGGTGCGCCGCCGGGGCGCTTGCCGCCGGGGCGCGGTCCGCTCTTGAATCCGCCCGGTTTGGAACCGGGTTTGGAGAATCCGCCGGAACGGCCGGCCGGCTTGCTGCCGCCGCCGGGTTTGGGCTTCCAGCCGGTCCTCTTCTCGGTGCGCGGCGCCGAGGAGTCGGAAAAGGGCCTGGGGCTGCGGGGACGGGAGTCGGCGGCGCCTTCACTCCGCGGAGTGTAGGGCCGGGGCGTGCGAGGTGCGCCTTCGCCTTCGTCGCGGCGGAAGGCAGGGCGGGTTTGACCGCCGGCCGGGCGGCTGAAACCGCCGGGCTTGCTGCCGTAGCTGCGCTGGCCACCGGCGCGGGAGTCCGATCCCCCCGAGGGACGGCTGCCCTTGGGGTGCTTGCTGCTGGGCCGTGCTCCACCGGCGCGCGGCATACCGCTGCTGGTGGTGAAGCGGCGTTCGCCTTCACGGCGAGCAGGGCGATCCGGCTGGTCGAAGCTCTCCGGACGGCTGTCGGAGCGGCTCTGCGGACGCGGCCGGTCTTCTCCACCGCGACCGGAAGCGGGGTGGGGAGAGTAGGGACGGTCCGAGCTGGGACGCGGTGAATAGGGCCGATCCGAACCGGGACGGGGCGTGAACGGGCGCGGCGAGCTGGGCCGGTCAGAACTGGAACGATCTGAGCTGGAACGGCTTGGGCCAGGCCGGTCCGAACCTGAGCGGGCAGGGCCGGAACGGTCCGAACCCGCACGCGGCCCGTTGGGGCGGCCGGTGTAGGGACGAGTCCCGCTGGGACGAGCAAAGCTGGAACGATCGTTCGGCTGCACCGGCTCGATGAAGATCTTCATCGGCTTGCGCGGCTCCAAATCGGAGTAGTCGTCGTCGGCGCGGGTGGACGGGGCGGGGCGCTTGAAGCTGGAGCGATCATCGCCGCCCGGCTTCTTCCAGCCCGGGCGTTCCGGCTTGTCGAAGCTGCGCTTCTTCTCCCCAAAACCACCGCCCGCGGGCTTATCGCCAAAAGGACGTGCGGGACGGTCGCCATACGGCTTGGGACGATCGGTGAAGGGGCGCGACGCCGAGGGGCGGTCGCTAGAAGGACGAGCAGTAGCGGGACGATCCCCAGTGGGGCGTGTGGGCCGATCGCCATAGGTGCGCGGGCGATCGCTCTGTTCGGGTCCGCGGCGCTCGAAGGAGCCTGCATCGCGGCCAGTAGGCCGATCCTGCGATTGCTCGGGACGCTGCCAGGCGGGACGGGCCGAGGGACGGCCGGCGGGTCCACCGGCGGGGCGGCTGCTGCCAGGGCGCGATGCGCCGAATTTGCTGCCGTAGGTTGAGGTTCCGAAGGTTCCGGGGCGGCGATCTTCACCGCGGCTGGGGCGGAATTCCTCGTTGCGCGGTGCATTGGGACGGTAGCTGGAGGGGCGGGCCGAGCGATCGTCGCTCCCCTGCTCGCGGGTGGAAAACTCCTGGCTGGAGGCGCGCTGGGTGCGGAAGTCGCCGCCGCGGCCCGCCGTGCGCTCGCCGTAAGGCTGGCCGGCGCGCTGCGGTGTGGGGCTCGATTTGACGGTAGGCAACTGGCGCTCCATCTCCTTGCGCACGTCCTTCACCTTGCGCAGCTTGCCGTCGGCGGCCAGACGCAACTGGCTCAGCTCCTGCTCGTCCAGCTCGCGCAGTTGGCCGGGCTCCTGGTCCAAAACCAGAGGACCGTAGCCGACGCGGCGAATCTTTTCGACAAAATGGCCAACCTCTTCGAACATCTTGCGCAGTTCGCGATTGCGGCCCTCGATCAGAATCACTTCGTACCAGGGGTTGTCGCCCTGGCGGACCTGGCGGATGCGCGCGGGTGAGGTTCTGACGCGCTTTTCGCCGTCCTTGCCGTGGGGAATGGAGACGCCGCCGCGCAGAACGTCGAGCTCGTCTTCAGTGGGCTGACCGGCCACTTTGACCAGGTAGGTCTTCTCCACGCCGCTGGAGGCTTTGGTGAGCTTGTGGGCCAGATCGCCGTCGTTGGTAACCAGCAGCAGACCCTCGCTGAGATAGTCGAGGCGACCCACCGGATAGAGGCGCTCCTTCATCTTCTCGAAGAACTGCATCACCGTCGGCCGGCCCTCGGGGTCCTTGACCGTGGTGACGAAGCCTTTGGGCTTGTTGAGCACAAAGTAGCGGTGGCGCTCGGCGCCTTGCAGCAGCTTGCCGTCGACGCGAATGTGGTCGCGGCCGGCGTCGGCCTTGGTGCCCAGGGTGGTGACGACCTTGCCATTCACCTGTACACGGCCCTGCTCGATCATCTCTTCGGCACTGCGGCGGCTGGCGACACCGGCGGCGGCCAGGATCTTCTGCAAGCGTTCGAGTTTGGCCGGGGGACGAGGCTTGCTTTGTCCAGATTTCCGCGCAGACTCTTCTTCAGCGTCGTCATCTTCGTCGGCGGAGTCGTCGTCAGCAGTGGAATCGTCCTCGTCGTCGTCGCCGGAATCTTCATCGTCGGACTCTTCATCGCCGATCTCTTCGGCGGAATCGTCATCCTCGTCCTCATCGTCGAGGCCGGAGTCCTCGTCTTCGTCTTCTTCGTCTGTCCCGGAGTCCTCGTCGAGGTCCTCGGTCTCTTCGTCTTCGCTTGCGGAAAGCTCTTCGGAGAGAGTCTCTTCCGCCGCATCACCACTGGTTTCCTCGCCGGTGAGGGCGGTTTCCAGGGCGGCTTCGGCCGCAACTTCGCTCACTGCCTCAACGGCGGGGGCGATTTCGGTTTCCGGCACGGGAGCCAACAGGGGCTCGGTAGCATCCAGCTTCTTTTTTCTGCTCATGGGGGTACTTCTCAGTTTCTGCCTGCTCTAAGGGGAAGGCGCAGCAGGCGAGGCCTTCGCGGGTTTACTCCGCGTCGTTCGCCGGGTTGCCGCCGGTGGGATCCACAAGGGAGACGGGCTTCGGCGTTGGTTCCTGGTCTGCCGTAGACGCCGGGGCGGCTACGGGATCATCGCTGGCGGGTTGGAACGCGGCAGCCATCGCGGCTGGCGCTTCCGCCGGTTGAGGGTCCGACCTCACGGTGGACTCGTAGGTGTGCAGGGCGGCTGGTGTCTCTGCGCCGTCCTCTTCTGCTGGGCTCTCCTGTTTCCGATTCTCCAGGGAAGCGCCAGCCGGCACTGGCGCGAGGCCAGCGTCCGATTCGTTTATCGGCAAATCTTCGCCGAGTTCATCTGTTTCATCGCCGGACTCGAGCTCGTCGCTCCATCCGATCTCCCGTTGGCCCGGTTCAGCGCCCGCTTCAGGGGCGGATTCATCGCTGCCCGGCTCCTCCAGTTCGATAACGGCCATCTTCTCGAACTCTTCCATCGAGGGCAGCTCGGCAATGTCTTTCAGACCAAAACGGAGC
This sequence comes from uncultured Occallatibacter sp., assembly GCA_964493705.1. Taxonomy (GTDB): domain Bacteria; phylum Acidobacteriota; class Terriglobia; order Terriglobales; family Acidobacteriaceae; genus Telmatobacter. The sequence continues at coordinate 150,967 of CAZBPD010000004.1, read as the reverse complement.
AGAAACTCCTTGGTGGTCTTGTAGAGGATGGGCCGGCCAATCACCGGCTTGCGCCCTGCCGTTGCGATCAGCTTGCGCGCCAGCAGGGAGCCCAGCACGCCGGCCGACTCGACGCCGCGAATCTCACTGACTTCTGGCCCCGTGACTGGCTGTTTGTAGGCGATTACCGCCAGTGTCTCCAGCGCCGCCAGAGAGAGCTTGAGCGCCGGTTTGAGGCTTTTGACGAAGAGGCGCACGGCATCGTGGCACTCCGGCTTGGTGGCCATACGGTAGCCGCCGGCGATCTCGCGGATCTCAACACCGCGGCTATCGTCAACGCAAGAGGCCACAATCTCGTCCAGCAGCCGTCTCAGAATGACGCGCACTTCGCGGTCGCGCTGACGAGCCTGACGCTTGAGCTCGCCTTCGCTCTCGCTTTCCGCGGCAGGCGCGGAACCCGCCTCCGTTGCAGAAAGGTTCTGGTCCGCGCTGCTCTCTGGGCCTGAATCGCTCTCTCGATCGGAAGCGCCGTCGGCAGGTTGGTCCAGATCCGAAAAATCCACTTCCGGTTCAGTGAAGCCAAATTCCTCCCCCAAAAAGGGAGTGGATTCCACCTCTTTAATAGACGCAGCTTCTTGCTCCGCTTTCCACTCGAGGGCGTCGGCGGCGAAGAGGGCGGCGAGTTGGGCCAGGGTAACCGGCTCCTCCGCGGCGTAGATGACAGCTTCCAGCTTGGCTTTCAGGCTCATTCTTGAACAGGTACCTTAAGTATCGTACCGGAAGTCCAGATTTCCTGCGTGCTCTCTTCACCGATTGCTCGAGCGCGGGCAAAGGAAAAGGGCGTCCGGTTGTGCCAGACGCCCATTTCTCGTGGAGGAAAACCGGTTTTATCCGGCGATCTGCCTGAAAATCCAGAACAAGCAACCCGAAAGCAGCGCCGCAGCGGGCAATGTAAATACCCAGGCCATGGCGATGTTTTTGATGGTGGAGAACTGCAAACCGCTGTTGTTGGCGGCCATGGTGCCCGCCACACCGGAGCTGAGCACGTGCGTTGTACTGACCGGCAGGCCGAAGTTGTCGGCGGCGCTGATGGTGGCCATGGCGACCAGTTCGGCGCAGGCGCCCTGGGCGTAGGTCAGATGCTCCTTGCCGATCTTTTCGCCCACGGTCACTACGATGCGCTTCCAGCCCACCATCGTTCCCAGCCCCAGAGCCAGGGCCACGGCTACCTTCACCCAACTGGGAATGAACTTGGTGGCGTTGTCGACGGTCTTCTTGTAGACCGCCAGGTCCTTGTTTTCGCTGGCGCTGAAGATCGGCGTCTGGTGGTCGGCGACGCGTTGGGCGTCGCTCTTTTGCATCAGGCGGATGGCCTCGCTGGCCACATACATATCGTTGCGCACGTTAGCCTGCTTGTTGGCCGGAACCGCTTTGTACTCCTTGTAGGTGAGCACGTTGCCCTTGAGATCGTAGACCAATTCGCGCAGCGCCAGCATGGTGTCGGGCTTGATCTCGCGGGTGCGGATGTAGTCGGTGACCTCGGCGCGAGGATCTTCGCCGAGGATGCCGGTCTTGTCGATATGCCGGTCGAGGATGTGTCCCGCCTGTTCAGAGGCGGCGATGAAGGCCTGAATATCGTGACTGGTAACGGCGTGGTTGAGCGCATAGGCCGTGGGCACCGTGCCGATCAGGATCAGCATGATGAGGCCCATGCCCTTTTGGCCGTCGTTGGAGCCGTGCGCGAAGCTCACACCCGAGCAGGTAAAGATGAGCAAAGCACGAATGGGCCACGGCGGAGGGGTGTTGTCTTTGGGAGCGGTGAAGAGCGCGGGGCCGTGCTCCACGACCACCCTGGCCAGCAGGGCCATGATGTACAGGCCGAGAAAGCCCACCAAAAGCACGATCAAGGTGAGCCCGAGAACCCTATTCAGTGAGATGACCCAATCGACAGACTTGAGGATGGATCCCCAGGCCCCCTGACCGGGAGCGCCGAAGAGCCCAAAGAGCAGCGGGCCAACCCACTTCAGCAGGAAGGTTCCGCAGACACCGGAGACGGCGATAGAGAGAATCGCCCAAAAGGGCTTTTTATGGTTTGCATTGTAAAAAATCGCCGTGCTTCGGGCCCATTTGGTGAGCACAAAGACCTTGGAGAGCAGCAGCAGCAGAGCGGCGCAGGCAAAGCCGATGAGCGGGGAAATCAGCAGCACCTTGAAGACCTTGGTGGCCTGTTCCCAATCGACGCCCGAGGTGCCTCCGTGAACATTCATCAATTGATTGGCGATGCCCACGCCGATGATAGAGCCGATCATGGTGTGCGAACTCGATGCCGGCAGGCCGAACCACCAGGTGCTCAGGTTCCACAGAATCGCGGCCAGCAGCAGGGCGAAGACCATGGCGAATCCCGCGCCGGAACTGACCTGCAAGATCAACTCGACCGGCAGCAAGGTGATGATCGAGAAGGCTACCGCACCGGAGGAGGTGAGCACCCCGAGCAGATTGCACAGCCCCGACCAAACTACGGCAATGTTGGGGTCAAGCGAGTGAGTGTAAATCACCGTGGCTACGGCGTTGGCCGTGTCGTGGAAGCCGTTCACAAACTCGAAGCCGAGCGCGATCAGCAGCGCCAGACCCAGCAGCAGATAGGGCCAGATGCTGACAACCTGGATTCCGCCCAGGTCGCCGGCGATATGGTAGGCAATAAATCCCAGGCCGCCGATCAATGCTGCCGCAACCACCGCGCCGCTGATCAACGCGGAGGACTTCTTCATCTTGCGGTCGAGCAACGATGCCCCAGGGGGCAGTGCTTCTACCGCGGTCGCCAAATCGGACATGCAGGGACTCCAGATTTCTGAATTATCTTGCGCTGCCAGAAGGCAAAAACGCACTTGTCCGGCTGAGCCATTGATAGACGGGGCATATGAAATGGAGATGAATCGGGAATCGGAGTTAAAAAATTCATCGTATTTTCATTCATCTTCTTGCGCAGTTGAACCGATTGCAATTCCTTCAGAACAGGGATTGACGTTGTGCCCATTGAAAGCAGGACCGGTTCAGAAGGCTTCTAAAAGCGCATCCGCAACCCAAATTGGATCTGCCGTGGATGGAAGAAGTTGGTGGCATTGACGTTGAGCGGCTGGCCGAAGGCGGTGGCGCCGGCCTTCAGTCCGGTCATGAAGTTCAGCGTGGGAAGCGAGCCGGCCGTGCCCAGCGTGCTGGGAGGGCTTCCGGATTGGATGAAGTAGCCGGTGGTTTCCAATTCGGTTACATTCTGGTGGTTGAAGAGGTTGAAGCTCTCGGCCAGCAGTTCCAGCTCCCGCATTTTGCCCAGATCGAAGCGCCGCCCCAGGCGCAGGTCGGCCTTCCATGTGGAGGGATAGCGGTAGGTATTGCGGCCGATGCTTTCGATCTGGCCGTCGCCGGTTTCCCAGTAGATGCGGTTGTCGCCGCCCAGGCCGTTGATCCCCGGTCCCAGACCCACGATGGCCGCGCCCGTGGCGGTGTCAAAGGTTTTGGGCAATGAGCCGGAGACGCGCATGGTGTAGGGCAGACCGCTGCGAAACTGCCCGATTGTTGAAAGCATCCAGCCGTTTCCCAGCCGCGCGGCCCACCCGTGCAGCTTCCAGGGAGCCTCCCAGATCACCATCCCCGCAACTGCGTGGCGCACATCCAGGTCCCCGGTCCCGTACTCGAGGTTGAAATGCTCCGGGTCCAAAACACTGCTTCCGGTCGCCTGCCCGCCCTCGCTGGGATTCCAATCCATGGCGTGGGAGTAGGTGTAATGGGCGTGCAGGCTCAATCCCTTGCGGCTGGAGCGCTCGACCTTGACCATGGCCGCCTCCCAGGTCGAGTTGGCCCGGCTCATCAACTGGTCGATCTGCTGAAAGCCGGAGTTCAGCCGTCCGCACTGGCCGGCTGCGTTCTGCGCGGAGCCGCTGGGACAATCGGCGAAGGGCCAGGAGGCATAAAAGGGAACCTTGATCGGGGAGGAAGAGGATTTGATGGGTCCCAGGCCGCTGCCATCGACGACAGCAAAGGTGATCGCCTTCGGATTTACCGCCGGGTCCAGGTTGGTGTCGATGGAGACGGGCAGCCTCCGCCCCAGACTGAGCAGCGCACTGGCGGTTACTTCGATCCCTCCCGGCAAGCGCTCTTCGACGGCGGCTGTGGCCTGGTGAATCTCAGGATTACGGAAGTTCGCCGCCAACTCGACCGCGCCCGGCTTGACCACACTTCCCGGCTCGCCGGTCAGCACTGCGGGGAAGGGCGGAGCGCCGCCGCCGTTGAGATTGTCCGTGGGGCGCAAAAAGTAGTACAAATCGCCGTTGGGCGAGCCAGTCTGGGTCAGTATGGCCTCGATCGTGGAGTTTTCCGTACGGCCAAAGTACATGCCGTAGCCCAGGCGCAGCACCGGCCAGTGGCCCTCCGCCAAGCCCCACGCCAGGCCCACTCGCGGACCCCATTGATTGCCCAGGCTGGGTAGCGCTTTGGGGGACGAAGGATTGGAATTGGGGAGGGTCGCAAGCGGCGGCGGCCAGAGCGCGGCGATGGGCGGCGGCATCTGCTCCCGCTCCCAGCGCAGGCCCGCTGAAACAACCAACTGCTTCAACGGCTGCCACTGCGCCGTCGCGTAACTTGCCCAATCGTTCGTACTCACCGACCAGTCCGTGGGGCCCAGCATCTGCGAGTAATAGGAGTAGCAAGGCAAGCTGCCCATGCCGTGCAAACCGCCCGAAGCGTCGCGCCAGGCCTTCCCTGTCTGGTCGCAGTAGGGCTGAATCAGCGGATTCGGCGCAGGGGAGATTCCAAAGGCGGCAAAGACCAGCGCATCGGAGGCGAAATTCTCCACATTCGCATAGGTATACGTCCCGGTCCGGTTGCGCAGCAGGCTGGTGGCATCGGCGGTGTGCTGAACCTCGAAGCCGCTCTTCACCAGCAGAGTTCCGCGCACCCAATCCACCTGTTCCTGCATTTGGAAGAGGTGTTCATCGGGAAAGCTCCCCGGCCCAAAGCGCGCCGGGTTGCCGATGGTGAAGCCGTAGCGGTTGTCCACCACGATCTGCGGCAACTGACCCCATTGATTCACATGTAAAAAGCTCTTCTCGTAGACCGAAGGCGTCTCCGGCGGCGCTTTCAAAAGGGTGCGGCCTGCCGAAGCCTGGGTCACGGCCAGCAGGTTGGGGGTCAGAAAGGCCTCCCAACGGCCCAACAGCCACTCTTCGCTGGCCTGGCTGGAGCCGAAGCTGTGGTTGCCATAGGCCTCCGAACTCCGCGTCAGCCCACCGCCGGGAGAATTCCAGCGCGCCCCGATCGCTTCCAGGGTGAGGCGATGCCGTTCCGCCGCCTGCCAGTCGATGCGGGCAAAGCCAGTGTCCTGTGCGGCGTTGCGCGGGGCCGGGCCGAGCAGCGGAGGGAACGGCTGGTTGGTCAGGCAGTCGGAACTCGATCCACCCAACGCTCCGCCCAAGGTCTCCAAGAGGCAGGAGTAACTCGTCAAACCCTCGGCGACGGGATTGACCGAACTCGACCCCAGTCGCGCGCTCAGCACCTGCATCTGATCGTTGCTGGGCTGGGCGAAGAAGAGGTCCGGGTGCTTGACGGTGGCCACGCCGGGATCGTTGCGCCGGTAGCCGTCCAGCGCGGCGAACCAAAAGAGCTTGTCGCGGCGGATGCGGCTGCCCGCGCCGGCGCCCCAGGTAATTTCGCGATCCGTTGGGGTATAGGGCTCGCCTGTGAAGGTAGGGATAGGGTTAGCGCTATTGGCGCCGGCCGCCGGAGCTGTCTCCTGGACCCACTGGGAAAAGGGATTCTGCGCTCCCCAGGCGCTTTGCTTGTCGAAGACAAATCCCTGTCCGTGCCAGCCGTTCGAGCCGCTTTCCGTCTCGACGTTGACGCGGCCGCTAGCGCCTCGCCTATCTTCTGCCGCGACGTTCCCAGCCACCGTCTGCACGGCGCGGATGGCGACCTCGCCGATGGCCAATCCCCGTCCAACGGCCCCGGTTTGGCCCGCCGCGCTGTCCTTCAAGGCTGGCCCGCCCTGGCCAAAAACCAGTTCCCGGCTGCTCCCATCGAGGGTTGGCGAAGCCGGTTCCTGTCCGCTGCCGCGTAGGGAGGCTGCTCCCTCGCCGCCCGCATTGCTCACCGCTGCCGGCGTCTCGGGAAGAAAATCCTGCCAGCGGCGGCCGCTGCTGGGCAGAGCCTGCAATTCTTCTCCGCTGAGGGTTGTTGTGACCGCCTGTGCGGCGGGACCGGCTCTGGGCGACGCCACCTGCTGTGCCGAAGGGGAGCTCGGTTGGAGACTGGGAACGGATTCAGTCCGAGTGAGCTCAGTCGGCTCTTTTCCCACATCGCGCCCCGGCAGCGGCAGCGTCTCGAAGGGAATCGCGGGAAGAGTTACCTCGACCTGCGCAGAGACGGTTTCACTGACCACTGACCACCGACCACTGACCACTTTGAGCGGCTCCGGAGGGGTGTGGCCGACCATACGTAGTTCTTCGAGTGGCTCAACAGGAACAAACGCCTCGATCTGAATCGCTTGCGTCGACAATGCCGGCCCACTGGGTGGCCAGATGGGCGGCAATCGCTCCGGGACGGGCTGAACGGCCTTTTCCGGAGTTTCCGGCACGGGAACCGTCGTGAACTCCATGGCGGTTTGCAGCCGCGCCTCGCCTCCAGCGGCGATGGCGATCCCCTCCAGCCGTCCCCGGCCCAATGGCGCACTCGCTGCCTCAATGGTGTAGAGGCCGGGGCTCAGGACGGCAAAGCGGTAGACCCCATTTTTACCTGTGGTGGTGCGCAATTCAGCTCCGCCGGCCTCATTGCGGACGATAACGGTGGCTCCCTCCACCGGTTTGGAGTGAAGATCGGTCAGCCTGCCCGTGAGAGCACCGGGTGGGCTCTGGGCAAACGCCGCCGCCACGCAGAGCAACAGCGCGGCCAGAGCCAGCGGATTGTTCCAATTTCTTGTAGCCCCTGCCATCGGAATGCCCGCCGGGGCAGATCCAGGAGATGCGCAAATGCTCTCAGTGCCCTGCCCGCTCTGCTGTCGGGTCCTGCTGGGGCCGCTTCGCTCTATTCAAAAAATGTCCTGATTCGAACCATGCCGGGAGGATTTTGCGAAGTTGCCAGCGATTGTAGTTCAGAATTCGTTAAACTGGAAAGACGGTCACTCAGATTTACCCCCGCCAGTGTGCAGGGAAAGCTGATCCCTGTTTCCTATCCCCTGTCCCCTGGTATCGCTATGTTCATTGATGAAGCAAAGATTCGCGTAAAGGCCGGCGACGGCGGCAACGGCTGCATGGCCTTCCGGCGGGAGAAGTTCGTCCCTCGCGGCGGCCCCTCGGGCGGCGACGGCGGTCACGGCGGCGATGTCGTCATGATCTCGTCGCAGCGCCACAACACCCTGATTCACTTCCGCTACAACCCGGAACACAAGGCGCAGCGCGGCGAGCACGGCATGGGCTCCAACTGCACCGGCCAGGCCGGCAGCTCCATCGTCCTGCAGGTTCCCGTGGGCACCGCGGTCTACGACCAGGAGACGGGCGAGCTGATCCATGACTTTTCTGCGCCCGACGAAGAGGTGGTCATTGCCAAGGGCGGGCGCGGCGGGCGCGGCAATCAGCACTTCGCCACATCCACCCACCAGGCTCCGCGGGAGCACGAACTGGGCCGCGCCGGCGAAGAACGCCTCTACCGGCTGGAGCTGAAGCTGCTGGCGGATGTCGGCCTGGTGGGCTATCCCAATGCCGGCAAGTCCACGCTGATCTCACGCATCTCGGCCGCGCGACCCAAGATTGCCGACTATCCCTTCACCACCATCGAACCCAATCTGGGCGTGGTCTCGGTGGGCGAGGAGCCAGAACTTGAGTCTTTTGTGGTGGCCGATATGCCTGGCCTGATCGAGGGCGCGCACCTGGGCTCCGGCCTGGGCGTGCAGTTCCTGCGCCACATCGAGCGCACCCGCCTGCTGGTCCATCTGGTCGATGTCTCGGATGCCTCGGCGCGGCCGGATGCGGTCGAGGATTTCAAGGTCATCAATGCGGAGCTGGCCGGATTCGGCAATGGCCTGGCCGAGAAACCAATGATTGTGGTGGCCACCAAGATCGACGCCGCCAACCCAGAGAAGTTGAAGAAGCTCTCCGCACACGCCAAGCGGCGGAAGCTCGAGTTTCACGCCATCTCGGCCGTGACCGGCGAGGGCATCGAGGCGCTCAAGTGGTCGCTGGCCAAGCGTCTTCGCCCCAGCGAAGAAAAGTAGCAGGCCGGCCGCTTATTCGATCCGCAGATGACCTTTCCGCGGATCTTTTGCAGCGGCTGCGGAGTGGATTTGGTCCCTAGGTGGGGCGTTCCTAAGCGGGCCGGAGGGACGAAGATCCTTGCTTGTACGTGCCGCCATTGCACGGAACCGGGGGCCGGAGACCATTTTTCGTAACCAGCTTTACTTTATAAAGGAATTACTCTTGTTCACCCCATACGATACACTGAAGTCCGCGGATGGAAGCCAATCGCGCCACGACCAACGAGCTCGCCCAGATGTGTGCCCACTCTGCCGATGCGGCCGAGTGGGAGGAGTTGTTGCGCCGCAGCACGCCCCTGATCGGGCTGGTGGTTTTGCACGTCTCCCGCATGTGGCTGAAAGCCGCCTCCCCCGCGCTGGTAGACGATATTGCGCAGGAGGTCTTCCTTAAACTCTGCGAGCAGGAGCGGCGCATTCTGCGCACCTTTCAGCCGCGCGGGGAGGACTCTTTCCTGGCTCTGCTGCGTACCGTTACAGTTTCCGTGGCCAACGACTACTTCCGCCGTTTGTACTCTGCCAAAAGGGGTGGCAAAGTGGTAACAGGCTCTCTCGCCGAGGATTCCCATACCGACTTGGTAGAGAGCTTGCGCCAGCCCCAGGAGATGCAGCAGGCGGTTTTATTGGCGCAACTCGATTCGAGGATGCGCAAGGCGCCGGAATCGGTCAGCGAACGCGACCGTATCCTCTTCTGGTTGTATTACCAGCAGGGATTCACCGCTGGGGAAATTGCTCAGGTTACAGATTCGGGTTTGACCGCCAAGGGCGTTGAAAGCGCCCTGCGGCGAGTTACCGATTGGGTGCGTGAGGAGATCGAGAAGCAGCGCACCAGCCAAGGAAATGGATCTCTCGCGCAATCAGAAACTTTGCGAAAGGAAAATGAATCCGGAATACGGTAGATAGAGTGCAGCGATGAATTACGATTTCAACCCGGAACACCCGCTGGAGCGCTTCATGTACGGTTCGGAAGAAGAAATGGTTCGAGCCTGGGAAGAGTTGCTAGCGGGCCCAGTTCCCCCTCGGGAGACCCTTCCCGCAGAGGCCGCGGAGATTGCGTCTTTCGGCGCACCCGGCCTGTGCCCTGAGGCCGGCGAGTGGATTTCCATTGTCTGCGGCCAGAGCACTGCCGAAGAGCGGGAATCCCTGCTAGCCCATGCGGCCGGCTGTGCGGGCTGCGCGGCGCGTTTGCGCGAGGGAATTCGGCTCTTCTCCGTCGAGTTGCCGCCGAAGGAAGATGCCGCGTTGAGTTCTGCTTTGACTACCACTCCGGCCTGGCGCCACCAGATGGCGGTTGAACTGGCCCAGACTCCGCGGCGCGAACCGCGCGGCTGGTTCTCGGGAATTACGCTTTGGGGCGGCGCGGTGCTGACGGCTGCGCTGATCGCCGCGGTCGGTTTGAGTCTCTGGTGGCAGCAACGCAACACCCCGGAGCGGATGCTGGCCGAAGTGTATAGCCGCTGTCGCTGCTACGATCTGCGCATGGACGGGGCGGGCTATTCCCAGGTCGATCCGACCACCCATCTGCGCGGCGGCCAAGGCAACCAAGACACCGCCGTTCTGACTGCGGCCTGCACCCGCATCGAAGATCACCTTAAACGCTCTCCCCACGACGCGCACTGGCTGCAACTCGAGGCCCGCGCCGACCTATTACAAGAGAAACTCGATCCAGCGATTGAGATTTTGGATGGACTGCTGGCCTCTGCGCCGCCTACGTCCAGTTTGCTGGCGGACGATGCCGCCGCCTACTTCCAGCGCGGCCTCATTACCGGCAGCGAGAGCGACCGCAGCAACGCACTCGACAAATTGCGACGCGCCGACGAGTTGACCCCCGGCAACACCGTGGTGCTCTTCAACGAGGCCATCGTTGAGGAAGACCGCGGCCAGAGGATGAACGCCGTCGAGACCTGGAACCGCTTTTTGCGCTTCGAGCACGACCCCAGTTGGCAGGCCGAAGGCCGCCGCCGCCTGCAAGCCCTCGAGTTGAAACTGCAACCCGCCGGCAAGTAGCATCGGTTATCCTGATCTCGTTATGAATACATCCATGATTTCCAAGCAGATCTGCCGCGTTCTTGCCTTTCTCGTTCTGCTGGCCCTTCCGGCACTGGCCAAGGATGCTCCCCTGCAAGTCATCGACTGGCCTGCTACCGGAACCCCGGTGGTGCGCCTGACCTTCGGCAAATTTAAGCAACTGCCCGGCATGAGTAACCTGCACGGCTATGTGATGGACACGACGGCAGAAAATCTCTCGCAAAAATTGATTCCAAGCGCGCGGTTCACGGTCTATCTCTTCGACAAGAGCAATGCGCGCGTCGGCGAAGATGTGATTGCGTTGAACAATGTTGGCCCCGGTGAGACGGTGAAATTCGAGACCACCATCGTGGCCTCGGGAGCGCCGGTGTCGGTCTCGATTCAGGAGATCAAGGCGGCGGCCAAAGTTGTTTCGATGACGGTGAACTCCATTCCCCAGGGCGCGCAATTGCAGGTGGATGGGGTGGATGCGGGGACGACTCCGCGCATGATCGACGTGGGCGTGGGCAGGCACACCCTCATCTTCAGCAAAGAGGGCTTCGTCAACGGGCGCTTTCCTCTGGAGATTGGCCGCGACGATGTCTCCGGCGGCAGCGTAACCTACGAGCTGGGCACGGCGGCTTTCGACACCATCGAACTGCGCGACGGCAGTGTACTGAACGGCGATCTGGTCTCCATCTCGGGGATGGATGTGGAGATTCGCGTGGGCGGCGCGCTCGAAACCATCGACCGCAACAAGGTCAAACGCGTGATCTTCGTCCACCGCGAACCACCCCCCGCCAATCTGCCGCCCGCCACGACGCCGGAGCAAAGGTGATCGGTCGCAGGGAACTTTTCCGGCCTCGATACGGTATAGTCAAGAAGGCATGGCAACTCCAGAGAACAAGATCGTTACGGCAGGGCAAGCGGCGGAGCAGGGATTCGTTTACCTGCCGCTGATTGCCGGCTGGCTGCTGCCCGGCGCCGGGCATTTTTTGCTGCGCAAATGGGTTCGCGGGACCCTGCTTGCGGTCTCGATCGTAGCCATGTTCGCGCTCGGTTTGGCAATGCAGGGCAAGCTCTACGGCGCTCCCCACGACATTCTCGATGCGCTCTGCCTGGCAGGCGACCTGTGCAACGGGGTGCTCTTTGCCGTCAGCCGGCTGGCTGGATGGGGCGCAGATCAGGTGCAGGTAACGACCGCCGATTGGGGTTCCCGCTTCATCGTGGTGGCCGGGTTGCTCAATGTGATCGCCGCCGTGGACGCCCATAATCTGCGCACGGGGAGGAAGTCCTGATGCATCCCTCTCATTTTGCCGCGGTTGTGCTCTTTGCGCTGTTCGCCTCGACGGTCTTCGCCATCACCCAGCGGGAGACGCCGCGGCGCATGGTGCGTTACGGCATCTATTGCTTCGTGCTCTTCGTCGGCTCGGCGATTCTGCTCAGTTGGCTGATGTTCCTCATCGCCCGCTAAGCTCCTGAGCCTAAGCTGGCAATCCAAATACCATTCTGAGCGTTCCATGGGTCTTTGACCAACCCATTCGCTTCGTCGCGTTCGAACCACGCGGCGGATGGTGTACAGTGGGCGCATGAAAATCGGGCGGGTAGATACGCACTTGCGCGGCGGGCTGGCGGTGTTCGGTGCAGCGGCCGGGTTGCTGCTGTTGGGTTGCTTTTTCTGCGTTGGACCGCGCGCGCAAGCGCCGGCCGCTGCAGAAAAGGCCGATTCCATCCTGATTTTGAAGAAGGATCACGTGCTCGAATTACTTCGCGGCGGCAAGGTGATCCGCAGCTACAAGGTCGCTTTGGGAAGCGGCGGGCTTGCTCCCAAAGAGCGCGAGGGCGACGCGCGCACTCCCGAGGGCCGCTATTTCATCGATTCGCGCAACGCGGCCAGTCACTACCATCTGGCTCTGCACATCTCCTATCCCAATGCGGAAGACCGGAAACGGGCCGCCGCACGCGGAGTGCCGCCCGGCGGAGCGGTGATGATCCACGGCCTGCCCAAGGAGTATGCCTGGGTGGGCGCGCGCCACGTGCTGTGGGACTGGACGCTGGGCTGCGTGGCCGTCACCAACGAGGAGATCGAAGAGATCTGGAAGCTGGTCCCCGACGGTACGCCGGTCGAGATTCGGCCGTAGAGGTTTTTAAGGACGTTATGATCTTTCGCCCGATAATCGACGATGCGGAGTTATTCTTTCCAGCAGGAGAAATCCATGGCCGGAGAAAGCACAGGCGATTTATTGGCAAAGATTGCCATAAACCAGAATTCCGTTATGGCTCAAGACAGTGCATGGGTGCAAAAAGATGCACATTGGTCGAAAGGGCCGGCGAATCCCGCCAAACAGAATCCTTTTGTACCAGTACAGTCCCCGCAGGTGCAAACCGGGAACACTCCTGCCTCCCCCGTTGGAACGAAATCGGGAAGAGAGTAAAATCAGGGGCAGATGGAGAGGTGCACCGTGCCCGAAGCGATCGAGCGAAAGCCGAATAAATTCAATGAAATCTTCAGTACGGCCAACAACTTTCTGGGGCCGGCCAGGGGCGAGAATCCGTTCGTTAAGAAGCTGAATGGGAAGGAAACCCCGGGGGCGGTCCAGGCTCCATTGGAACCGGTTTCTTCAACGCGTACAGACCAGTCTTAAGGCACTATGGAAATTGACCTCGGCAAGGTCGTCATCATCGTACTTGCAGTGCTTCCCGGCTTCCTGGCCAGACGGGGCAACGCCCGGGTCATCCCCCGCGCGCAGCGCAAGATGGGTACGACTGAAGAGATAGCCGAGTTTTTCATTTATAGCATCGCCGCACATTTCTGTTTGGCTGTTCTTGGTGCGCTCCTATTCGCATTCGCCGGTCTTCTGTTCTGGCATTCTCCTCTGTTCTATCTGGATGGCTGGCGTTCGCTGTCGCCCTCCGCGCTTCTGCAGAAGGTCGAGTCTCTTCCCGCGGGAATTCTGGCAACCTATTTGATGCTTGCGCTGGCCGTGGGCTGGCTTTTGGGAGTTGCCCGGGGATTGCTCGACGCATGGCGGGTCGGCGAGCGGGCTGCTGCCCGTGCAGGCGCCATTTTTCGGCGTGCCGGCAGCTTTTGGTCCAAGAATATTGAGCGCTTCCTCATCACCGAAAGGCCGATCATCTACGGTGCTCTTTTTCCCGAACTCGATGAGCGCGGGGAGCCGAAGACCGTTTATCTGGAGTTATTGCTAAGGAATAACCAAGGTTACATCTCCGGGAGGGTGGCCAGCTTCTCGATTAGCAACGATGAAGAAAACCACAAGCTTGTCTTTCTGAAAGATGCCTATTCCAAAGCAACCGATGTGGCCGCTTATAAAAGTCTCGATGGGGATGGAGTCCTAGTCGATCTGGCCGATGCGCTGACGGTGCAGATCAAGCAAGTGTAGCCAACATCTTCTTCATCCGCCTCCCTCTGAGAGAATAGAGGGGATGATCTCCCTGCAAAATGCCGGCAAGCGGTTTGGTCCGCGTGTGCTCTTCATGGAAGCAAATTGGCTGATCCGGGCCAAGGAAAAGACCGCCTTGGTGGGCGCCAACGGCACCGGCAAATCCACTCTGATGAAGGTGCTCGCCGGCCAGGAAGCTCTGGACTACGGCGCAGTGCAGCAGACCCGTGGCATGAGCATCGGCTATCTGCCGCAAGAGGGGCTGAATCTGACCGGCCGGACCGTCTTCGAGGAGTGCCTGACGGTCTTCGACGAACTGCGCGGCATGGAGCGGGAGTGCGAAGAGCTGGCCGGGCAATTGGCTGAGCTGGACCACGCCAGCGCCGAGTACGAGGCCGCCGCCGAACGCTACTCGATGTTGCAGGAGCGTTTTCACGCGCTCGACGGCTACGCTCTGGACGCGCAGGTGGGCGGCGTATTGACCGGCCTGGGCTTCGGCAAAGAGGATTGGGCGCGCCAGACAGACGAATTCAGCGGCGGCTGGCAGATGCGCATCGCCCTGGCCAAACTGCTGCTGGCCAAGCCGAATCTTCTTCTTCTCGACGAGCCGACCAACCATCTCGACCTGGAAACCCGCAACTGGCTGGAGGATTACCTCAAAAACTATCCTTTTGGCTACATCCTGATCAGCCACGACCGTTACTTTCTCGACGTGACCATCGACCGCACGGTGGAGATCTGGAACAAGCGGCTGAACACCTACCAGGGCAATTACACCAAATATCTGGCCCAGAAAGACGAGCGGCGGGCGCAGCTACAGGCGGCTTACCGCAATCAGCGCGAACAGATCGAGCACCTGGAGGCCTTCATCAACCGCTTCCGCGCCCAGGCCACTAAGGCCAAACAGGTGCAGAGCCGCATTAAAGAGCTGGAAAAGATCGAGCGCATCGAGATTCCCGAAGAGGAGCCGGTAATGCACTTCAGCTTTCCCCAGCCGCCGCCCTCGGGGCGCATGGTGGTCGAGGCCGAGGGGCTTTCCAAGAGCTACGGCGAGAAGAAGGTGCTGGACAACGTGGCCTTTCGCATCGAGCGCGGCGACCGGGTGGCGCTGGTGGGCGTCAACGGCGCCGGCAAATCCACGCTCATCAAGCTGCTCACCGGGTTTGAAACGCCGACGAGCGGGCAAGTGAGGATGGGGCACAACGTGGTCAGCGAATACTTCGCTCAGGATCAGTACAAGGTGCTGGACGGCGAAGCGCGCATGTTGGACGAGATCAGCCGCGCCGCGCTCAAGGTTCCCGAGTCGGAGCTGCGCTCGCTGCTGGGCTGCTTCCTCTTCCGCGGCGACGACGTCTTCAAGCCCCTGGGCGTGCTCAGCGGCGGCGAGCGCAACCGCTTTGCGCTGGCGCGGATTCTGGTCTCGCCGTCGAACTTCCTGCTGCTCGACGAGCCCACCAACCACCTCGATATGCGCGCCAAGGATGTTCTTTTGGAGGCAATTGCGGCTTTCAGTGGGACTGTGGTCTTCGTTAGCCACGACCGCTACTTCATCGACCGGCTGGCCACGCGGGTGCTGGAGGTCGAGGGCGGCCAGGTCACCAGCCACGAAGGCAACTACGAGGACTACCTGCGCTGGAAGGGTCTTGCAGCCGGCAACTCAACCGCGGAATTCCAGATACGAGAAAAGCAGATGGAAGCGGCGTCCAAGGCCAAGCCGGCGGATTTGTCTCCAGTCGTGGCCAATGGCGACGACGCCAAGCCCAAACGCCTGAATCCCATCAAGCAAAAGCAGATGGAAGAGCGCTGCGCCTTTCTGGAAGAGGAAGTTCCGCGCGTCGAGGCCTCGCTGGCCCACACCGAGGAGCAGTTGGGCGTCTACATCTCGGCGGCGGAGACGCAGCGGCTCACGGATCTGGCCGCTAACCTACGCGGGGAACTGGCCACGTTTACCGCCGAGTGGGAAGATTTGATGCTGCAGTTGGAAGGCGCGTAAGGCGCTCGAAAGCCGACTTCTTATGAGTAATTAAAGCTGCTCTTTTCCGCGGTTCTCGGGAATCGAAAGCAGGACGCCCACATATTGCCGCACGCGAAAAACCAGCGCCGGGTCGGCCTTGGAATGGAACTCCGCATGGCGTCCAGTCCAATCCATGCTCTTCAGGTGATCGACCAGAATCGCCCCATCCACCTTGCCGACGCTGACCGGGAGGGCGAAAGGATAGGGCTTTCGTTTACTGGTCAGCGGACAAACCACCGCCAGACCGCTGGCGCGGTTGTATCCCTTCTCGGTGAGCACCAGCGCCGGCCGCCGCCTGGCTTGCTCGCGGCCCACTTGCGGATCGAAATCGAGAAAGACGATGTCGCCGGCGTCGGGGACGTAGGAACTCACCATTCCAGCGCCTCCCGGCCCACCTCCGGCCCAGTGGGAGTCTCCTCATAGCGATTCGCGGGAGTGATCTGCGCCACCAGTTGTGCGAGCGTGGGTAGCGCGTCCACACGCTGCAATTGCAAAGCACCACCGGCGGCGACGACGATCTCCAGTGCATCGCCGGCGCGCAGATGGGCGTCCTCGGCAATCGGCTTGGGGATGCGCACGGCGAGACTATTGCCCCACTTCATCATCTGTGCCCTCATGATCGCGTGCTCCTTGTGGCCGATCCTGTGGCCTTCACAATGTAGATACATCGTATAACCAATCGAAAAACACCACAAGAAAACTTCTGCTCTGGCCTTTCCAAGCTAGATCCTTGCGGCGAAGGCCCAATGCTCTCCCAGGCAGAAGTTGACCATCGAGCAGCAGAGAATCGCCAGACAATTCGAGGCGAGCAGAGGCAGGTGAGCCCCCTCGACCAGAATGCGCATCAGCAATAGGTTTCCCAGCAAGGAAACCAGTCCGTTGGAGAGATGAAAGCGCAGCAGTTGCACCAGCAACGCGGAGCTGTCGCGGCGGTCGCGCCAGGTATAGTGCAAGTGCCAGGCAAAGTTGTGCAAGAGCGTCAGCTCGATGGCCGCCGCCGTGGCGAAAAGGTAGCGGCCCGACGTAAACCGGTTGATCAGAGCCAGGGCCGCAAGCTGTACCGCCATCCCCATGATGCCCACCAGGTTGAACTTGCTCCAGCGGATCAGGGTGTTCATGGCAGCGGCTCCTGGCGATAGAGTTCGGCGGTGTGGCGCAGGGTGACGAAGAGGGCCAACCCCGACATAGCGACCGCCGCGATCGCTCCGCCCAGATCGAAGAGCAGCATGCGATGGCCGAAGAATGTGACGATTGGATTGTGCAGCAGCGCCAGATTGCCCATGATGAGCAGAATGCGGATCTCGGTGGGACCGAAGAAGCCGTGGGAAAGCTCAAAGCACGACAGCGTGTAGGTGGCCAGATAGCTCTCGCTGGCCAGCAGCAAAAAGGCGATCAGCATGGCGATGGCCACCGGCCAGTGCAGAAATCCCGAAGCGCCCAGGCCGCACATCAGCGCCACCGAACCGAAGATGTCCACCATGTGGTCGACATAGAAACCGTAGCGCGGGCGCTGCTGCCGGCGCACCCTGGCCAGGGTTCCATCCATACTGTCGCCCAGCCAGTTGAGCGCCAGGCAGAGAATCACCAGCAGCAGCGCGTATCGGTCGAAGCGCGCCCAGGCGTAACAGACGCCCGCGCCCACCTGTGCGCCGAGGCCGAGCGCAGTGAGCTGGTCGGAGCTGAGCCACCGCGGCGCGCGCTGCGCCATCCACTCAAGGGCGCGCTTCTCCATAGAAGCTGTAAATGCATGATTGACGCGCCGCGCCGGGGCGAAGCGTAGGGCAGGATTGGCGGTTACTGAGCTAACATGCATGATTGTGTCCTTTCAATTCGGTGTTTAGGGAACCTCATATTAAGCGCTCCTTGTAAAATCCGACCTTCCCTCAGTGGCTAAAGCCCATCGATTCCTATGGTTTTAAGTACGGCTAAAGCCCGTACCCTTCAAATCTCCGGCTTGATCAGAGGTTGCTTCGATGGTTCAGAATTGCCGGTCTACTTGCGCAACGCGTTACAGGTAGAGCGCAGGGTGAACTCCAGCGATTCGCGGGGAACGCTCTCGACAAAGGGACGAATCGCCCAGGCCAGGCCGGTGGGAATGGAGCGGGTGAGCGAGATCGACTCGATCTGCATATAAAGCCCGCCGTCGCGCTCCTCGTAGCTCCAATAGGTGTTGAGCCGCCAAAGAAAGCCGTGCTCCTCGCTGGATTTCAAAACACGCTCCTTGGCCGTTCCGGGCGCGTCGATCTCGGCGATGCGGGTGCTGCGCGAGAGGCTGAAACCGTGCCGTGGGTCAAGCCGGGCAAAGACGATATCGTAAGCCGTATCCATCACCACGGTGAGCACATGGCGCTGGCGAACGCGCATCGTGGCCTGCATGTGGTCCCCTTGCTGCGAGAGAATCTTTGCCTGAAGCACCTGCGGAGAGTAGCGCCGCGGGTAGGTGTTGAAGTCCTTCATCAAGCGCTCAAAGTCCGCGGCTTTGACGCCCGGAGCGAAGGCCGTGCCGCGCCAGTGGTGGAGCATGGCGCCGGGCAAATCCACTCCTTGAGTTGGCGTGAGCTGCTCGACGATCAGTTCTCCCCGGCGCAGACGCATCTCGCTCTGTGCAACCGGATCTGGTGGAGCAAGAAAGCCAGTCGGCGACCGATGCTGCTGCGCTAACCGGGCTTCTACCGTTGCGGCATAGGTATTGAAAGCGGCAGTGGCCGCGGGGGTGGGCGCTTCCGCTCCGCAGCAGGGAGGCAGCGCGAAAGCCAGCAACACGCAGAATACGGTGAATCTCGATGAATGAGTGAATTCGGGTCGCATCATGAAGAACACTTTGCGCTCCAGCGGCCCAGCAAAGCAATGCATCAAGTCTCACGCGCCGGTGCATGATTGTCACCGTGCAGGCGATTGCAAAGATTGGATTTATCGAAAGTTATACATTGTGCAAAGGGCCGCGAAAGAACTCTCCATCGGCTACAATGACCAAGATATGACCGACCCGCAGCCAACCCGGCGCTATCGCTTCGGCAGCTTTGAGGCCGATGCGGCCACGGGCGAGTTGCGCCGCCAAGGCATCCGCAGAAAGCTCAACACCCAACCCTTTCAAGTGCTCTTGATGCTGCTGGAGCGGCCAGGCGAGGTGCTGACCCGCGAGGAGATCAGCCGCGCACTCTGGCCCGAGGGAACCTTCGTCGACGCGGAACATGGCGTCAACTCCGCCATCAATCGCATCCGCGAAGCTCTGGGAGACAAGGCGGGCAACTCCCGCTTCGTCGAGACCCTGGCCCGGCGCGGCTATCGCTTTGTGGCTTCGGTGGAGCGGATCGACCGCGCAGAAGGCCTGCCGCAGGCAACGACGCGGGAAGAGGAGAGCGCTGTTTCGCTGGCGGCTGAAAACGGATTCGGCAGCCGCTTTCTGGCCTCGCCGCGGGAGTTGCCCAAGACGCCCTATGCGGTGGTGCAGACGCTCTTCCTCCTGTTGCAGATCATGTATCTGGGCTTCTATGTCGGTGCGCTGGCCAACCTGGCGGAGATTGAAGAGCTCTTTTCACCGCTGCCCAGGGCGGCGTTGACCTTCGAGGTACTGATCGTGACCGCCGCAATCCTTATCCCAGTTCGGGTCTTTGTGCTCTGCGCAGTGCTTTTCCATGCGCCTGGAGTGCGGGAGAAACTCATCCGCATCTGGCCGTTTCTGCTGCCGTTCGATGTGCTGTGGTCGCTGGCGCCCTTCCTGCTGCTGCACCACATCAACTTCGGACTGGCGCTGGCCTGCACCACCCTGCTGGTCTATTCGCCCTTTGCCCAGCGCTCGCTGGTGCTGATGGGCGCGGGCCGGGCCAAAGACGCTCTGCCGGCAACGGCGCGTTGAGCCGGACCCGGGCGCGGGCGAATCCTGGCCGAAGGTGAGCAGGGACTCCCTGCTTTTCAACTTTCCCTGCATCGGTTAATCAGCATCCGTGCGGGTTGGTTTGTTCTTTACGCACGGGGCCTGGATGGGCAACCGCGTACAGGAGCGTTGAACTTAATTCCGGCAGACTTTCCCGTGATCCTTGTTCTTTTTCACATATAACATACATATTTTCAAGTACTTGTCATCCTGATAAAAGCGAAGGATCTGTGTTTTAGGCGTCACCCAATGGGTTACCGCAAAATCGCAGATCCTTCGCTTCGCTGTTTTCTAAATCCGGACCAGTTCGCGCTGCATCATACCCGTCACCCAGGCCTTGCCGGGAGCGGTGAGCATATCGATCTCGCTGCGCACACCGAACTCGGGCAGATAGATACCGGGCTCGACCGAAAAGCAGGTGTGGGGCAGCAGGCGGCGTTCGTCGTGGGTTTCCAGATTGTCCAGATGCGCACCGGGTCCGTGCAACTCCTGGGCGATGTTGTGGCCGGTGCGATGGGTGAAGAACGCGCCGAATCCGGCCTCTCGAATCACCGCGCGGGCCGCGTCGTCGGCCTCAAAGCCGCAAATGGGCCGGTCCTCTGCAAAAGCCCGCTCGACAGCGGAGATGGCGGCGTCGCGGGCGTTGCGCACGGTCTCGAAGACCAGTTGCTCGCGGCTGCTGGGCTCGCGGCCCACCACGCCGGTCCAGGTAATGTCGTAGTGGATGCTGGCGGGCCGGTCCACGCGGGCCCAGATGTCGATGAGCAGAAAATCGCTCTCGGCGATCGGAGCGCAGCGCTCCGCCGTGGGTTCGTAGTGGGAGTCGGAGCAGTTGGCGTTGACGCTGACGTTGGGGCCGTCGCTCCAGACGAGTCCTGCGCGGCGCATGGCCTCGCCCAGCCACAGCACGTGGTCGAATTCGGTATAGCGGCCCGCGCCCCCGGAAGCGGGTCTGAGCCGCCGGCCGATCTCCCGCCAGCCCTCGGTGAGAATCTCGTCGATGGCCTTTTGCGCCACGGTGTGGCTGGCCATCTGATCGGCGGTCAGGACTGCCTCGAAGGAGCAGACCAGATCGGCGGAGCTGACAATCTGCTTGCCCAGGCCACGCAAGAACTCCACCGTCCCTGCATCGACCATGGAAACGTACATGATGGCGTTGTTGGGCGAGTACTGCATGGCCAGCCGGGTGGCGCCGGCGAGCATCGTCTCCAGCCCGGCGGCCAGTTCCTGCCAGCTCGAATAGAGAGATTTGAAGCCCGGCAACGTATCCAGACGGCCCTGTTCGATGCGATGCACCAGCTTGCGCGGTTCGCCCACAGCGGGCACAAAGTAGTACCAGCGGCGGGTGATGTGCGCCTTGGGATCGAGGCCCAGAATGCGCCCGGCAATGGGATCGCGGTGATGATGGTCGTAGAAGAGCCAGCCGTCGTGGCCGGCCTCGCGCAGAGCTGCCTGAATCGCCTCGATGTTCATACCGCTCATGATAACGCGCCAAGAGTGAGTGTGGAGCGTTCAGGAACGCAGGGTTAAAGGCCCTGTGGAGGATTTGATTAAGCGGCGCGATTCGGTGGTGGTATTTACTCCTACCGAGGTCCCTTCATGCCAGCAATTGAAAAGCTCAGCATCGCTCTTCCTGCTGAAATGGCAGCGTAGGTGCGCGGCGCCGAGGGCGCGGGCGAGTACGCATCCGACAGCGAAGTGATGAGCGAGGCACTGCGTGAATGGAGCAACAAGCGGAAGGTGCGCACAGGGCATTGCGGATTTGCACAGCCAGTGCTTAGAGTCCGTCGCCGATGACTCCGAGGGGCTCGATCCGGAGCAGGTCTTCGACAGGCTGGAAGAGAAATACGAATTGCCGGCAGAGGCAACCAATTAGCGATGCGTCTGCGCCTGTCGCCGCGGCTGGCAACTACGTTTTTCTCTTCCGCATTCGCAAGGACCCAGTACGCATCGAACGCGTTCTTCATGGCGGCCGGAATCTGCCTGCCTTATTGAAGGAAACCGAGATTCCACCCAGTTTTTGAATCGGCCCTCTCCTTTTAGCGATCACTTGAGTACACCGGCAAGTTGTGTGTCGATGGAGGCTTGGATGGCGCGAGAACTGGTTACGGCCCGGCTAGAGTGGAAGACCTGCATCTCTGAAGCGGCGCAGTGCTATCACTTCGAGTTTGTGATGGACGAGGTGGAGAACTTCACCTACCTGCCCGGCCAGTTCATCTCCGCAGTAGCCGAGGATGAAAGCGGCAAGCCGCAGACGCGCGCCTATTCGCTGGCTTCGGCCCCCAGCGGCAACCGCTTCGAGCTGTGCGTGAATCGCGTCGAGGCCGGCTTCTTCTCGAACCATCTGGCCGATCTTCCCGAAGATGAGTTGCTGCCTGTGGGCGGCGCCATTCGCGTGCACGGCCCGCATGGATATTTCACCCTGCGCGAGCCGCTGACCGACTCCATCCTGATCGCTACCGGAACCGGCGTTGCGCCCATGCGCGCCTTTTTGCAAAGCCTCTTTCCCGAGCACGGCCCCGATGCCGGCAGGGACCTCAGCAACGGCAAAGAGATCTGGCTGGTCTACGGCACCCGCTACGAGAGCGACATTTACTATCGCGAGGAGTTCGAGGCGCTGGCCGAGCGCGCGCCCAACTTCCACTATCTGCCTACGCTGAGCCGGGCCGGGGAGTCGTGGACGGGATTGCGCGGCTATGTGCAGGAGCACGTGGCCCGCATCGTCGAGGATCGCTCCGCCCGGCGTGGCCCGAAGCAGGCCGTGCTGGCGGGGGATACAGAACCGCTCTTCGACATCTACGCCTATATCTGCGGACTCAACGAGATGGTCGCCAGTGTACGCGAACGGCTGACCGGCCTGGGCTGGCACCGCAAGCAGATCGTCTACGAGCGCTACGACTGAACCGATTCACCTACAGATTGAAGAGTTCCTTGAGCCGCTTGGTTTGGGTGCGGCTGACCGGGATCTCGGTCTGGCGTTTGTCGTCCATGCGCAACTGGTAGCTGGACTTGAACCACGGCACCACTTCGCGGATGTGGTTAATGTTGACCACAAAGCCGCGATGGGCGCGCCAGAAGAGCGCCGGGTCGAGCAAGTCGAGCAGCTCTTCCAGCGTGCGGCACTTGGAGAGGCCCTCGAAGCTCTGCATGGCCACGCGAATGACCCCCTCGTCGATGGCGGCAAAGACGATTTCAGCCTGATCGACAAGCAAAAGCCGGTTCTGGGCCTGGACGATGAGTTTGGCCGGTTGCGGCGAGCGCGCCGCGCCCTGAGGACGGTTGAGCAGGCGCAGCAGAGCCTCCAACTGCGACTCGACGGGCGAGCCGGCGCCGGCGCTTCCATTGGAATTCGCGGCTGCAGTGAGACGTCCGCGCACCCGCTCGACAGCTTGCTGAATGCGGGTGCGGTCGAAGGGCTTGAGCAGGTAATCGGCGGCATTCACTTCGAAGGCGCGCACCGCGTACTGATCGTAGGCGGTGGCAAAGACGATCTGCGGCAGCGGCTCGGGAACTTCGCTGGAGAGGCCGCGGACGCGGTTGCGCTCCAGCAGGCGTTCGATCGCGGCAAACCCGTCCAGGCCCGGCATCTGCACGTCGAGAAAGACCATGTCGGGATGATGCTCTTCGATCAGGTCCACGGCCTCAATGCCGTTGACTCCCTGGGCCACCACCTCGACGCCGCCTAGCCCGTCGAGCAGGTACTTGAGCTCTTCGCGGGCCAGTTGTTCGTCGTCGATGATGAGCGCGGTGAGGGTCATGAGGGGTGGAAAAGAACGCGAAGCTCGATTGTAGGAAGCGAACCCGTCCCGGTCAATCGTTCAGAGTGGCTCGTGGGCTTTCGCTCACTGGGCCAGTGCGTGGAGCCGCGCCGGCAGGTGGTCGCTGGCCAACTCGTGGCCGCAGCGGGTGCAAAACTGGTCGGTGGGGCGCACGGTACGAAAGCAGTTGCCGCAACTGGCCGTGAGCCGGTAGTCGCACTGTGGGCAGAAGTGGAAGTCGCTCTGCACATGGGTGGCGCAGGACGGGCAGCGCGAGACCCGTGGCGCGCGCAACAGGAAGTAAAGCACGGCGCCGATGCCGCCGGGCATGACGAAGCAGAGCAGCATCCAAAAGCGGGCGCTCATGGCGCGACGCGGCGCATCCTTGCTGACGTAGCCCACCATCAGGAAGTAAAGCGCGGCCACCACCCCCCAAGAGATATTGAAATAGATCCGCAAGCCGAGAGGAATCGGATGCTTGCCGTCGGGAAGAACCATCCATACGTAGTATTCGACCAGCACAAAGGCGCCGGCGGCGGCCAGAATCGACCACGCCGGAACCATCCGGGATTCTTCGTTGGCGGCAATGGACTGGGGATTGCGCATGAACTACCCCTCCCAGGGAGGGCCTTTCGCAAGCATTCGTTGACCAAATCGGCAGAATGGGTCAACTCTGTTCCGGTAGACGAAAGAAGGAAGGGGGAAGTTGCGACTCTTAGGGCTTGGCTACGAACGGCTGCGAGAAAGGTTGCTATGGCCTGCGCCGCATCCACCCGGCCAGCAGCGCCGAACCCAGCAGCGCCGCGCCCAAAAAGCAGAGCCAGAAACCCAACTGTCCGGGCAGATCGGTGATATGCTCGCCGGCCAGCAGGGTATCCGCGGCCAACCAGACCAGTGGGCCCACCAGCAGCACAACCACCAGCGCTGCCGCCAGCGCCACGGAGCGGGTGTGCCTGCATCCAGCCTTCTGCTCACTCATCACGCCCAGCGAGGTGCTGACCACGCAGCGGGTGCGAAAGGCCACCAAACAGGCGCGGTCCGCACGTTTGCCGGCCAGAGCGGCCAGCAGTTCTTCGTCGGCGGAAGCGACAGGGCTAGCGGGTGCGGGTGAGGGCGCACCGGAGGGGCTCTTCACACGGCCTCCGCGCGGCGGCGCATGCGGCGCTCGATCCTGGGCTTGAGAGCGGCCAGTCCGCGATAGAGCCGGGATTTCACGGTGGAAAGCGGCGAGCGGGTCACCTTCGAGATTTCTTCCAAGGAAAGATCCTCGTGGAAGCGCAACACCAGCACCTCGCGATAGAGCGTGTCCAACTGCAACAGCGCGGCGGCGATATGTTCGCGGTCTTCACCGCTGGAGCAGGAGTCGAAGGGTGTGGGCTCGTCGCCGGCCACCTCGAAGCTCATCGGCCGGTCGTCGTCGCTGCCCATCTCAAAGAGTTCGTCGAGGCTCGACATGGTCTTCTTGCGCTTCTGGTCGATGACCAGATTGCGCGCGATGGTAAAGAGCCAGGTGTCGAAGCGCGCCTGCCCGTTGAACTGCGAGCCGCGCACCAGAACCCGCATCCAGACCTCCTGAAAGAGGTCTTCTGCCTGCTCGCGGTTGCCGGTGAGGTAGAGAAGATAGCGCAGGAGCCGGTGTTGATAGCGGACGATCAGCTCGTCCAAAAGTCCGGCGTCTTGCCGTTTGAGGCCCTCGGAGACAGCCAGAGTCTCCTGCCGGAGTTGTTCATCCACGGCAGCGGTACCCGGCGCAAAGAAGGGGCGGATCGCGGCAAAAGCGCTCATCTTATCCCATTAGACGACATAAACCCCGGAATGGCCGCAGAGAATTGGCGCAGCGGAGGCTTCCTCCGTTACCACTGCGTGCCGTGGGGCGCGAATTTCAGTGCGTTTTCCGCCAACTGCCGCAACACTCTCAGTTGGACTTCTTGACCGATTGCTTCCTGGCCGCTCGCAGCGCGTCTTCCAATGCCTTTTGCGCGCGCCGCTCCCGCGCCTCGGCGGTCTGGTAGTAAAAGATGCCCAGCAGATGGTTGCGCCGCTGCGTCGGTGTCAGGAGCATCCAACCCTCCTCAGCCCTTGGGTTGGCGGCAAAGGCCGCACGCAGAATCGGCGGGGGCTCCGTTTCGCCCTCCATGGCCTGCAAGAGACGCTCCGCCATGCGCTCCGCGCGCACCTGACGGGTGGCGGGATTCGCCGGCTCTACAACCCAGGCGCCAATCTCCTTGCGCATGGAGTAGCTCATCGAGTCGAACCACTTGCGCAGCCGCCGATCGCCGCGCAGCGCCGCGGCCAGTTCACGTGGAGTCTCGGTGGTCCGCTCCTCAAGATCGGGCTCCAGCCAGATCTTTACCTGCGCGCCCACGGTCGCTCCAATGGCCTTCTGCAACCGTTTGTTGACCAGCAAAACCTGGCCTTCGCCGCGCGGGTCGGGAAAGAGCGAAGTGCGCACCGGAACCCCCTCGATCTCCCCGCGCACCCGCCGGCCGCGCCGCACCGGCCAGGCCTTCGCCACGTCGAAGGGCACACGGGCGATCACCCAGCGCAGACGCGTCTGGTCCGGCTCCAGAACGGCGCGAAAGTTCATTCGCTTTGGTTGTTGATCGGGCATAGCAGCAATCTCAGTATGCAATTGAATTGATTCATACAGAGCAAAAAAACCTGCTGAGAACCAACAAATGAGACTTGCGAGTGCCTCAAGACCTTCCTGTTTAAGTCTGAATATCATTGGAATGCGGTAAAAAAATCCATTGTTGATTTTATCGTAATGGTTCCAATAGTGGTACCATGAGAGCGATGATGGCGGCGAGGAAGACTCTCGAAGCGATGCGGCGCTCACCGGCCAATGTGCGCTTCTCCGATCTCTTCAAGGTGTGCATCGAATACTTCGGAGAGCCGCGGCAACGGGGGAGCAGCCACGCGGTCTTCAAGACTCCCTGGCCGGGCGATCCGCGCGTCAACATCCAGAATTCGGATGGAATGGCCAAGGCCTATCAGGTGCGTCAGGTGCTCCTGGCTATCGACAAGCTTTCCGACACCGGAACGCCGGGCGCAAGGAGGAAAAAGGATGAAAACTGATCACTTTACCTATCGCGTGACCTGGTCGGCCGAGGATGCAGAGCATGTGGGCCTCTGCGCGGAGTTTCCCTCGCTCTCCTGGCTGGCGGCAACGCCGGAAGAGGCGCTGGCTGGTATTCGTCACATGGTGCGCGAGGTCGTGCGGGAGATGAAAGGCAGCGGGGAGCCGATTCCTGTAGCGCTGGCGGAAAAGCACTACAGTGGCGAGTTTCGGGTGCGGATTCCTCCCCATGTGCACCGCTCTCTGGCCCTGGAAGCCGCGGAGCAGAAGATCAGTCTGAACCGTCTGGCCAGCGCAAAACTGTCCTCGTAAGCGAGTGCTCCATCTACACTAATTCTTATGGAAGTTTTGTATGGCGTGCATCCGGTGGAGGAGGCGCTCCGCGCCGGAAAACGGCGTTTCGATCATGTTTTGGTGGCTCGCGAGCGTCAGGACGACCGCCTGGAGCGGCTGGTGGCCCTGTGCCGGGAGGCGGGTGTGCGGGTGCTCCAGGAGTCGCGCGAGCAACTGACGCTGAAGGCCCAGACCACCGCCCATCAGGGCGTGGTGGCCCTGGTGCGGGCACAGGAGTTTCTCACCCTGGAGGATCTTTTTGAGCCCGAGGCTGGCCGTCTCGGCTCCCCGCGCCTGCTGCTGGCCCTGGACGGGGTGGAAGATCCGCAGAATCTTGGCGCTTTGTTGCGCGTGGCCGACGGCGCCGGCGTCGACGGCGTGGTGTTGACTGAGCGCCGTTCCGCTCCGCTCAGTCCGGTTGCGGTCAAGGCCAGCGCTGGGGCCACCGAGCACCTGCGCATCGCCAAAGTTGTCAATCTGGTGCGCTCTCTCGAAGCCCTCAAAAAGCAGAACATCTGGGTGATTGGGCTGGACGAGCGCGGCGAGTGCGACTACGACCAGTTCGACCTGACCGGCAATTGCGTATTGGTGCTGGGCCGCGAGGGCGCTGGGCTGCACGAACTGGTCAAGCGCACCTGCGACCACATGCTGAAGATCCCCATGGCCGGCGGGGTGAGTTCGCTGAATGTCTCGGCCGCCGGAGCGGTGGTGCTCTACGAGGCCTTCCGCCAGCGCCGGGTTGCCACGCAGAACGCATCGGGCGCTCGCCCTGCTGCCACGCCGGCGTCCAAGCCAAAGAAACAGAAAGGCCTGGGTTCATGAATTCGAAGTGGATGAGAGTGCTGACCGCAGCCGCGGCAGTATCGATAGCGGTAACTTGCGCGGCGCAGGCCGCTCCTCCTGTGGGGCAAGAACAGCAGCCCAAGGGGCAGGTGATCTTCTCCCGCTCGATTGACGAGAACGGCGAGACGCAGACGCACAACGGCCCGGCTGCGGCGCTGCCTCCGATCCAGACCGCCAACCAGACCGTGAGTCAGGCCGCCGCCGCGGACTCCGACCGGCAGGCCGTCACCTTCACTGCCTTCGATATGGACGTGCGCTTGCAGGCCGCCTTTGGGCAGATCGCGGTGCGCGCACTGCTCACCGTGCGCAACGACGGCAAGACGCCGCTCGTGCAACTTCCGCTGCAAATCTCCTCTTCGCTGAATTGGGAGCGGATTCGCCTTAACGGCCGCGACGTCGCCTTCCAGGTGGCCACGATCAATACCGACACCGACCATACTGGCCAGTTGCATGAAGCCGTCGTTCCCCTGCCCCGGCCTTTGCCGCCCGGCGCGAGTCTTCAGCTCGACGTCAGCTACGGCGGCCGCATCCTTCAGACTACGCAGCGCCTGCTGGCCATTGGCACCCCGGAAGATGTGGCCCGCCACGCCGATTGGGACCGCATCGGCACGGATTTCACCGGTCTGCGCGGCTTCGGCAACGTGGTCTGGTACCCGGTGGCGAGCGTCCCGGCGATGCTCGGCGACGGCGCGCGGCTCTTCGACGAGATCGGCGAGCACAAACTGCGCCTCTCGGGGGCGCGCTTCCGGCTGCGGCTGACCGACGAGTTCCCCCACGGTCAGGCCCCCACCATCGCTTTGATCAACGGCCACCCGGCGGCGCTGACGATCACCGAATCCGGCAGCCTGGACCAGACGCAGGAGGTATCGAGCGTAGCCACCGCTGTTTTGGACGGCGCGACGCTGGGCAACGAGGCGCCCAGCCTCTTTGTCGCCATTCGCACGCCACACCCTGGCACGAATGCGACGCTTTGGACGCTCCCCGAGAACAACGTCGCCGCCATCTCCTGGGCGGCGGCTACGGCGGCGGTGACGCCCTTTCTGCAAGGTTGGCTGGGCCAGCGTCCTCGCGCTCAACTCACGCTTTTGGACCTGCCCGACCGCGACGACGCGCCCTTCGAGACCGGCTCGATGCTGGCCACCGTGCTGCGCGAGGCCAGCTCCGAGCAGTTGAACGGCATCATGGCCCACGCGCTGACCCACGCCTACACCCACCATCTGACCGCCTCGCCCCACGCCTGGCTGGACGAAGGCGTGGCGCACTTCATGGGAACCCTGTGGGTGGAGAAGCAGCGCGGCCGCGATCAGGCTCTGGGATCGCTCGAAGCCGGGCGCACCGCCCTGGCGCTGATTGAGCCGGAGAGCCCCGGCCAGAGCGCCGGTCAGCCCCTGGCCGCCGCCATCTCTCCCGTCTACTTCCGCACCAAAGCGGCTTATGTGCTGTGGATGCTGCGGGATGTGGCTGGAGACGAGGCCCTCTCCGCGGCCCTGCGCGCCTACGATCCGGCGCAAGAGACGAACACGGGTGGGCGCAGCGCCTTCGAGAAGCTGATCGAGCAGGCCTCGCTGCGTCACGACCTCGGCTGGTTTTTCGCCGATTGGGTAGATGCGGACAAGGGTTTGCCCGACCTGAGCATTGAAGGCGTCTTTCCCACCGCCGAGCAGGCCGGTAACTGGCTGGTCGCGGTCAATGTGGCCAATAATGGCTATGCCGCCGCGGAGGTCTCTGTGACAGCTCGCACGGGCACGAATACCTCGACCGAGCGCCTTCTGGTGCCCGCCCGCAGCAAGGCTGTGCAGCGCATCCTCATCCAGGGAAGGCCCTTCGAGGTCCAACTCAACGACGGCACCATCCCCGAGACGCAAACCACCATCCATCTCACCAAACTCGACCAGGCCGCGGGGCCGGGTGCATCGAGCCCTTCAAATCCGTTGCGGTGATAAGCAGCCCGTTCGAAGCAGCCCGACCCGCCGGGTCGAGTTACGGCAGTGATGAACTGACATATGCCTCCCAGAGGGAGGCAGCGAAAATTGCCCAGGGTGGAGCGTAGCGGAACCCTGGGAAAACTGCCAGAATTAGCCTTGCGCCCCGTAGGGGCGCTACGAAAACCTGCATTTTTGATCTTTTTCATTGGGAGCAAATGACTGCGCAGCAACGCAAATGGGGGGAGGATTGGTTTTTCGGAGCGGTAGGTCGGGGTTTTAACCCCGACAAGAAGCAAGCGAGAAGGACGGGCCTTCAGGCCCTGAGGTATGCTGTTCTGGCCGGGTGAAAGGAGGGACAATTGTCATGGACGGAACCGTCTACACTGCCCTCGTCTCAGGAGTTGTTGCCCTCGGTACGGTGACCCTTACCCAGACACTCACATACTTCTTCAGTCGCAAGAATGCTCATCAGGCGGACTGGCGAAAACTGAAACTAGAACAATACACTGAGTATTTGCTTGCTTTATCCCGAATTGTTCGTCGTGATTCGGATATGGAAGCTCAACGGAGATATGCCGATGCGGCGAATAGTCTAACCCTCGTTGCACCGTCTAAAATTTTGGCAGATCTATACGCCTTTCAGGATGAATTAGGTGAAGCAAATCAGAATCATGATCCGCTGAAAGCCAATTCGCTTCTTAACTTGCTCATGCGCGACATGAGAGAAGATTGTCACCCGAGAGCGCCGGAGGATAAGGATGGATTTCAGTTTCGTATGCTTGATTTGCCTTCGGACAAGTTGATTCAGGGTAAAGGAAAAATGACTCATTTGGAGAGATAAACCATGCAATACTTTCAGATCAAGGTAACGCTCAAGCACACCAAACCGCCCATCTGGCGCAGGATTCTCGTTACTTCGGAGATCAAGCTCAACCGGCTGCATGACGTACTGCAAATCTCTATGGGCTGGACCGACTCCCATATGCACCAGTTTGAGACGCCGGAGGGTTTCTTTGCCGATCCCTCTTTAGAGATGGAAGAGACAGAAAGTTCCAAGAAGATAACGCTCGTGTCTGTACTCTCCCAACCCAAGTCGTCCATCCGCTACGATTACGACTTCGGCGACGGGTGGGACCACCAGATTCTGCTCGAAAAGGTTGTGGAGTTGGAGGACGAGTTTCTCGCCCTCTGCACGGGCGGTGCGCGCGAGTGCCCTCCAGAGGACTGTGGCGGTCCCTGGGGCTATGGCAACCTGCTCGCGATCCTGAAAGATCCCAAACACCCGGAATATGCGGAGATGAAGGAGTGGATTGGCCCCGGCTTCGACGCCGCAGCTTTCGATCTCGATGCGATCAACAAGCAACTTACGCGTCTCGCGCCGCCGCGGGCCAAAAAAACTGCTGCAAAAAAGCTGACCAGCAAAAGCGCCAGGAAGGGTTAGCTTCCCGGCGTCCTTGCATTCTGAACCATCGAGAACGGCCCGAAGGGCCCTATTCGTCTTTCTTCACATTGCGGGGCCGGACCTTGAACCAGATGGGAGTGCCTTTGAAGCCGAAGGCCTCGCGAATCTGGTTTTCCAGAAAGCGCACGAAGGCGAAGTGCAATTGCACGTCGCGGTCGGTGAAGAGAACGAAGGTAGGCGGCGCCACGGCTGCCTGGGTCATGTAGAAGATCCGCACCCGCTTGTTCAGGGGCACCGGAGCGCGCTGGAAGTCGATCTTGTCCAGGAAGCGGTTCATCTGCCCGGTAGTGACGCGCTTGCGGCGCTCGGCGGCCACGGCCTTGACCTCGTGCAGCACCCGCTGAATGCCCGTGCCTTCCAGTGCGGAGAGGAAGATGATCGAGGCGTAGCTCAGATATTTGAGGGCGCGCCGCACCTGCTCCTCGAAGACGTCACGGTCGGCGGGGGGCTTGCCGTCGGTGCGGTTGTGGGTGACGGCGTCCCATTTGTTGATAAGGACGATCACACTGCGTCCGCTCTCGTGGGCGTAGCCGCCGATGGTGGCGTCGCTGGCGGTGACGCCCTCGGTGGCGTCGATCATCAGCAGGGCCACGTCGGCGGATTCCAAGTGGCGGCGGGCCATCACCACGCTGAGCTTCTCCGCCATCAAGTGGGTCTTTCCCTTGCGGCGAATGCCGGCGGTGTCGATAAAGCGCAACTGGCTGCCTTCAAACTCGACCACCTCGTCGACTGCGTCGCGGGTGGTTCCGGCGACGGGCGAGACAATGGCGCGCGAGGTTCCCGTCAGCGCGTTGAGCAGCGTGGACTTGCCCACGTTGGGACGGCCGATGATGGCGATCGAGGTTTCGAACTGCTCGAACTCGCCATGGGTTTTGTGGGGAGCCTGACCGTTCTCAAGGAGCGATTCATCCTCTGCTTCATCGAGTTCATCCGATTCCTCTGCGCCTTCCTCCACCTCTGACTCGTCCGCGGCGGAGTCGTCCAGAAGCTCTTCGTCCTCCAATGCCTCCGCTTCAGGCGGCGCGGGCAGCGCATCGGAGATGCCTTCCAGCAGGTCGCCGATGCCCAGAGCGTGCTCGGAGCTGATGGCGAAGAGATTGCGCAGTCCCAGTTGGCGGAAGTTCTCGGCGACATAGCTCATGGCCTCGCCCTCGACCTTGTTCACGGCCAAAAAAACGGGCTTGTTGCTGCGCTGCAGGAGGCGGACCAGAGCGTAATCGGGACTGGCCAGCTCGGTGCGGGCGTCGACCACCAGCACCAGCGCGTCGGCCTCATCCAGAGCCACCTTGGCCTGGTTGTAGATCTCGGTGGGGATCAACTCGGGGTCGTCGGGGACGATGCCGCCCGTATCCACCAACCGAAAGATGCGTCCGCCCCACTCGTACTCGCCATAGATGCGGTCGCGGGTGATGCCGGGCTCGTCGCCCACAATCGAGCGCCGGCTCTTGGTGAGGCGGTTGAAGAGAGTGGATTTGCCCACGTTGGGGCGGCCTACAATGGCCACCAGAGGCGCCGTGCCCGCGCGCATCTTGGTTGGTACAACCGATTTGTGATACTTCGACACTTCATTCTCCACGCGCCGTCTCATGGGAGACAGCGATTTCATTCCCAAATTCGTTGAACACCGTACAAATCGAAGACCCGGTCCCGGCTGAGCAGGGTCGCGTCCAAATCCAGCGCCTGAGCCGCCAACAGACGGTCGAAAGGATCGCGATGGTGCAAGGGCAGCAACCCCGAGCGAATGGCCTGCGTCGCGGAAGGACGCACCACGATGAATCCTGCTGCCGTTTCCCGCGCCTCGAAGTTCTCCAGCAACCGGGCTGCATCCATCTTGCCCAGTTTGGTTTTGATGGCCATCTCCCAGGGCACAGCTACAGGGAGGAGCACTTCGTTTTTAGCAGAAGACAGGATCTCTTTGATGCGGCCAGAAAGCCGGCCTGGATTGGTCCGCCACCAGTAGTAGGTGTGGGTATCGAAGAGATAGATCATCTGGGATCGGCTGCCAAAACCGCTTCAGGCTGGCGCGCGTCGGGAAGATTCCTGCCCTCCAGCATGAAACCAAATCCATACTCGACCAGTTCTTCATCCGCCAACGCGTCGAAAGATCTGTCTTCGGCATGAACCAACCCCTCGAATCCGCCCGGGATGCGGCGCTTCTCGGAAGGAGATACAAACGGCACCAGTTTGGCCACGGGTTTGTTGCCGCGCATCACCACCACCTCCTGGCCCGCTTCAGCTTCTTTGAGCAGCCGCGAGAGGTGGGTTTTTGCCTGATGAACGGTATAGGCCATGGACTAAGTATGCTTAGTCCAGTTTGCGAAGTCAAGAAAGAGCGGTTCGCACGCTCTTCAACGGAAGAGGCCCTCAGCGTGCGCGGCAGCCCGTCGCCTCGTATACTCAACCCAGCATATGTCTACCCATC
This sequence comes from uncultured Occallatibacter sp., assembly GCA_964493705.1. Lineage (GTDB taxonomy): Bacteria > Acidobacteriota > Terriglobia > Terriglobales > Acidobacteriaceae > Telmatobacter. The sequence goes on along the minus strand of CAZBPD010000004.1, from coordinate 117,580 downwards.
TCGACAGAATTCTCACGGCGACCCGGGCCGCGGTGGCGGCAGCCAAGGCGCACGTTCCCGCAGCGGAAGTGGAGCGGCAGGCGGCCTTGCATCAGCCACGCGGCTGGGCGGCGGCGCTGCGCCAGCGTTCGGCCACTGTCCCCGCGGTGATTGCCGAAATCAAGAAGGCGTCGCCCTCGAAGGGGCTGATTCGCGCCGATTTCGATGTGGCCTGGCTGGCCAGCCGCTACCAGGCCGGCGGGGCGGCGGCGCTCTCCGTGCTCACCGATGAGCCGTTCTTCCAGGGCAGCCTGCGCAATCTGGAGCTGGCCTCGGCGGCTGTTCCCTTGCCCTGTCTGCGCAAGGACTTCATGGTCGACGAGTACCAGATCGCCGAAGCCCGCGCCCACTGCGGCGACGCCATTCTGCTCATCGCAGCCGCGCTGACCGGCGCCGAGATGCAGCGCTTTGCCCAGCGAGCGCACGAATGGTCGCTCGACGTGCTGGTCGAGGTGCACACCGGCGAGGAACTGGACCATGTGCTCGATGCGCTGGGAGAAGCCGGCGCCGACGCCATCGGCGTCAACAATCGCAATTTGAAGTCCTTCGAAGTCCGTCTGGAGACCTCTCTGGAGCTGGTCGAGCGCATTCCCACGGGCGTCCTGCGAGTGGCCGAGAGCGGCATCGCCTCTGCGCAGGATTTGGCTCTGCTGCGTAAGGCCGGCTTCGACGCCTTTTTGATTGGCGAGAGCTTGATGCGCCAGCCCGATCCCGGCGTGGCGCTGCAAGAACTGTTGGCGAAGGCGGTGGTTTAGTCCATGAGCTTGTGGATCAAGATTTGCGCCAACACCTCGCTCGAAGACGCGCGGCTGGCGGTCGAGGCCGGCGCAGAAGCGGTGGGCTTTGTCTTTGCCCCCAGTCCCCGCCGGGTGACGGCGGCACAGGTGGCGGAGATTGCGCCGCACCTGCCGACAACCGTGGAGAAGATCGGCGTCTTCGTCGAGGCCGATTTAGAAGAGATTGTTGCGACCGTGCAGGAGTGCAAACTGACCGGGGTGCAACTGCACTCCGCGGCCGGCCCGGAGCTGACCGCGCGGTTGCGCGAGCGGCTGGGAGCAAGATTTCGCATTCTGCGCGTGGTGCATTTTGGCCCGCAGGCGGAAGAGCAGGCCGCCGCCCTGGCGCAGAACGGGAACGTCGACGCCGTCCTGGTGGATTCGCGCACTGCCCAGGCCGTGGGCGGCACCGGCATCGCCTTCGATTGGGCTCTTGCCCGCAAGACGCTCTTCCAGGACGGAAGCGGACGAAAATGCATCGCCGCCGGCGGTTTGAACCCCGCCAATGTCGCCGAGGCTATCGCCATTCTGCGCCCCTGGGGCGTGGATGTAGCCAGCGGCGTCGAGTCCGCTCCCGGCCGCAAAGACCCGGAAAGGGTCAGGGAGTTCGTCGCCCGCGCCCGAGCGGCCTGGTCTGAGTTACAAGCAGATTCTACGGAGACGGTGGCGGAGAAGACTTTGTAAGGGACAAGAAAGGCAACTTGCCGGCTCCTTGCCTGCGATCAGGCCCGGCTACACTTCCAGATTTTCGTCGCCCAGATCGCCTTCCAAATTGTCCAAAGCGGCCAGCGACTCCTCCGGCACATCCCACTGGCGCAGCACCTGGCGAATCGTCCCGGTCGAGAATCCCGCCATCACCAGCCGCCGCATCACCCGCGCCGTCTCCTTGTCGTTCTCCGGTTTGCGAATGCGCTTGCGCTCCAGGTGTTGCCGGGCCAGGGCGATCTCGTCGGTCTGGCCGTATTGCGCGTCGAGCGTTGCGGCAATCAACTCGCCGTGGACGCCCTTTTGTTGCAGGTCCTGCTGCACACGGCGCTGGCCGAATTTTTCGTTCTCCTGGCGCAGCCGGGCGTAGGTCTCGGCAAAGGAGGCGTCGTTGAGGTAGCCATACTCCTTGAGCCGGCGCACCACGGCCTCGACGCGCCCCGCACCGGAGGGCTCCTGTTCGACGCGCGTCCGCATCTGGCGGCGCAACTCGGCTTCCGTCCTCATCCGCCTACCCAGCGCCTTGACGGCGTAGTCGAAGAGAGCATTCTCGTCGAGCGGCGCGGGCGGCTTTTTGGGCTTGAAAGACAATCTCGTTCTCCTGGTTTGAAAGCCGCGTTTACCGCACGCTCGAAGATGCGCCGAGGGCGGGGAATGTTCCTTATCCGCCCTAGGTGTTCACACCCCGCGCTTCGCCCAGGATCAGCCGCAGCGTCATCTGCCGGTGACCTCTGAAGAGGGTAATGCTGATGGTGTCGCCGGCTTGATGGCGGTCCATGATGGCGTTGATCTCCTGTGGCTCGGCGACCTCCTGGCCGTCGATGGCCACGATCAGATCGCCGCCCAGCATGATGGGGGTATTGCCTACATAGGCTTGCTGCGTTCCGCCGTGGATGCCGGCCCGCTCCGCCGCGCCGCCAGGAATCACCTTCTGCACCAGCACGCCGTAATCCACCGCCAGGCCCATCTGCGAAGCCAGATCGGGGCCGATGGCATAGGAGACGATGCCCAGCGAGGGCCGCTTCACCCGTCCGAAGCGGGTCAGGTCGGCCAGCACCGCCTTGGCCGTGTTGATGGGGATGGCGAAGCCGATGCCGGAACTCTGATCGGCGCCATTCGAAGCGATCATGGTGTTGATGCCGATCACCTCTCCATGCGAGTTGAGCAGCGGGCCGCCGGAGTTGCCGGGATTGATGGCCGCGTCGGTCTGGATGGCGTCTTCGATCGGTGCGCCCTCGGAGCCCTTGATGGAGCGGATCGAGCTGATGATGCCGCGCGTCATCGTGCCGCTCAGCCCAAAGGGATTGCCGATGGCGTAGACCTTCTGGCCCACCGAGAGCCCGGCCGAATCGGCCAGCGTCACCGGCTCCAGATTCGGCGCGTCGATTTGCAACAGCGCCAGATCGTGGACCTTGTCCGTACCCACCACCTTGGCCGTGTAACGCCGTTTGTTGCTGAGCTGCACCTCGATGCCGCGATTGGCGTTGGCCACCACGTGATAATTGGTGAGCACGTGTCCGGCCTTGTCGAGGATAAAGCCCGACCCCTGGCCCTGCTGCGGCACCGCGCCATAGAAAAAGTTGAAGACCAGCGTAGTCGAGGTAATGTTGACCACCGAAGGCAGAACCCGCTTGTAAACGGCAATATTGTTCTGCTCTTCCGCATCGTAACTGGGCGCGGCCTGGGCTTCGGTCAGATCGAGAGAAGATTTGGCCCCATGGCCAGAAAACAGCGCAAGGTGGCCCAGCCCAAAGGGCAGATGCATGGTGAGAATCCAGAATCCGCTCACCAAAACGACAATCAGAAGTACCGGTCGCAGTTTCATTGAGATTCAACCTCTTAAAAACAGGGACTGAGGGACCAAGTGGCCAACGGAGCAAAGGAAGGAGCGAATCAAGGATCGAGATTTCAGTCCCTGGTCCCCCAGTCCCTCAGTCCCTATTCTAAAGACTCGGTAAGAAGATTTCTGTTGTTCTCTTCCACCAGCTTTTGCCACAGAAGCGCTGTTTCGGCGCGCAAGGCGGCTAGATCGCCGCTGTTTTCGACGACAAAATCGGCGCGGGCGGCTTTCTCCGCATCGGGGATCTGCAAGGCCAGCCGGGCGCGGGCGTCGGCTTCGGCGGTCGCGTGGCCGGCTCCCATCGAGCTGATGCGGGCCACCCAGCGGGCGATCTTGACCTCCTCGGGAGCGGTGACGACGACAACCCTGTCGAAGCGCCTCCGCCAGTCGGCCAAGACCCCATCCTCTTCGCCGCGGGCGAGAGCGTCGCGCTCCACCTCGAAGATCAACGCCGACTCAATCACCGCAATGGCCGCCGGATTGCGGGCAAAGACCTCGCGCATCCAGCGCCTTTGCGCCGCGATCACCGCGGGGTGGACGATGGCGTTCAGCTCTTGCAAACGGCCTTCCTTGAAGGCCAACGCTGCCAAACGGGCGCGATTCAATCTGCCCTCGGCGCTGACCACTTCAGCGCCAAAGTGCTCCACAATCCCGGCAAAGACCGGCTGCCCCGGCTCCATCAGGGCGCGGCCCAACTCGTCGGCCTCGATGACCTCTGCGCCCAACTGGCGCAGATAGACCGCCACCGTCGATTTGCCGCTGCCCAGGCTCCCGGTTAGTCCTACTCTCAGCATGATGAACAAACCCGGCATTGGGCGCGCACAAACCCGGTCCAGGCGGCATTCGGCTGCGTCCATCGCTGAAGGCAGTATAGGCGATCCAGCCAAATCTGCCGAAGAATGAGATCACGGCAGGAAGCGCAGCGGTCTATGGTCGCCCTGAACCCGCGCGTCACGATCGAAGCCGGCAAGATGGGGAAAACCCTGCATCCGTGGCCTGCGCTTCAGCGTCTACGATCTTGCTTCCTACCTTGCCTCTGGAATGACCGAGGAGCAAATCCTGCACGAGTTCCCCTACCTGGAAAGAGAAGACTTCCAGGCCGTTCTCGAGTTCTTTGCCAGTATCCCGGAAAGGAACATCGGAAGCTGCGGTTGAATATGTGCAGAACCTCAATGATTAGCATCGCTACCATCGCGACGTGTATTGAGTCGCAAGCAGAGCGTGGATCCAGACGCGGGACTGACTGGAATCGATGAAGAGAGTTGACCGATGAAGTACTGCAGACTGTTCCTATCGCCAGTCCACAGTTTCTTGAGCCGCCACAAACAGACGCCAGGCGCGCATCCTCACAGGTTTTTTCGGACTTCATTATCAAAACGGAAAACATAGCGCAGTAGACCGCCGTTTACAGCAAGCAGCAAGGTGGATGCAATCGCGGCCGGGAGGAGCGTATTGAACTGGCCTCGCAGCAAGGCTTCCATGGAGAAGGTGAGCAGCCACAGTTGCAGGACAACCGTCGTAGCGACCAACACGAGAATGGCGCTGAAGAGCGCGGAACCCTGGGTGCGAAGGCTCATTTAGAGCTCCAGTCCGGTGGCGAAGAGATGTTCTCCGCGCTGTTCGACTTTTACCTTGACCAGCGGCCGGGTGGGAGGCCCGGCGATCGGTGCTCCCCTGGCGACGTCGAAAGCACCGCGATGACAAGGACAAAGCAACTGGTCATTGCTCTTGTCATAGACCACCGCGCAGGAAAGATGCGTGCAAACTTGCGAATAGGCAACCAGTTCACCCTCGGCGGTGCGCACGGCGATACAAGGGTCCTGTAGGGTTGGGTAGCGGAAGAGCATCGAACCATTTTGAGTTAAATCTTTGGCTAGTCCCAACTGCTGCACAGTGCTCGACCCCCGACGGACAAATCTTCTGGCGAATACCGTGACCCAATTGGCCACAACCAGAAGAAACGAGCCAAGCGTGAGGAATTTAACCATTTCACGGCGGCTTACATAGTGATCGCCTTCCCACTCGACAGGAAAATCCTGACGGTAGCGCGGCGTCTTGGCGCAGTTTGTGCAGCCTTGGCCTTCTGCGCTGACTTCAAGTTCCCTGCTCATTGCGCAACCTCCAACATGAGAGCTACATCGTAAGGATCGACGGGCAGTGCGGCGGGTGTGGGAGCGATCTGAATGAGATTCACATCAATGCGCTCCACTGCGCGAGGAACCATGACGAAGACCTTGGTCTTGACCACTTCCGCGCCAAACTTCCAGGAGTTCACAGGAATGCCGCGGCGGGTGCGCTGAATATCTTCCATGCTTGTGAACGTGAGCGCGCCCGAGGGACACACCGTTGCGCACATGGGCTTTTTACCAACGCTGCTGCGGTCGTAGCACATGTCGCACTTCATCATCTGTTCGAACTCGGCCATATACTTGGGCACGCCGAAGGGGCATGAGACAACGCAGTTAGAGCAGGCAATGCATCGCGGTTTGAGCGAACTCTGCACCACTCCGTCAGGGGTCTTTTTGATGGCATCGGCAGGGCAGACCTGGGCGCAGATGGGATCTTCACAGTGCATGCAGATCTGAGGCGCGGTCTGCACGCTGTCCATCCGCTCGATGGTTTCCAAATGAATCATGCTGGTGCCGCGGTGCGTGTCGCACTCGCCGCAGGCCTGCACGCACGATTGGCAACCAATGCAGCGCGAGTAATCGAGAAAGAACTGCCGTTCGTTCATCGAATCCCTCCAGCCTCCAGGCCCAGTGCGGCTATTTCGTCGACGGGCATATCGGTTTTGCTGACGCGCACGGCGCAGATCTTGAACTCCGGAATGTTGGAGACGGGGTCGATCGCCCGAATGGTGCAGTTGTTGGCCGAGCGGTCGTGCGGCCAATGGTAGGGCACAAAGACTGTGTCAGGCCGAATGGTCTTGACGACTTGTGCGCGCACCACCATCGTTCCCCGCCGGCTTTCCACCTTCACGCAGTCGCCATCGGCCACGCCCAGTTGCTCGGCCAGACGCGGATGCATCTCGCATCGCGGCTGCGGATACTGATCCATAAGCGCGCCGATGCGCCGCGTCTGCGTTCCAGAGAGAAAATGCGAGACCACCCGGCCAGTGGTCAAGATGATGGGATACTCCGTGTCGGGCATCTCCGCCGAAGGCCGCCAATCTACCGGCATGAAGTGCGCCTTGCCATCGGCATGACCGAATTGACCGCCTTCATAGAGCCGCGGTGTACCGGGATGACCGGGCTCCGGGCAGGGCCAGAAGATGCCGTTGTTCTTGTCGATCTGCTCCCAACTCATGCCGAAATAATCCGACGTTCCACCCTTCGATGCGAGGCGTAACTCTTCGAAGATCTCTTTCGGCCCAGCGTAATTGAACTTATCTCCATGCCCCAGGCGATGGGCCATGTCGCAGACGATCTTCCAGTCTTCGCGCGCTTCGCCTGGCGGCGTCACTGCTCTCCGATGCAGGATCACCCGGCCTTCGACATTGGTGGTCGTGCCCTCGTCTTCCTCCATCAAAGAGCCGGGTAGCACGATGTCGGCGTAGCGAGCGGTCTCTGAAAGAAAGAAGTCGATATTGACAAAGAATTCCAGCTTGGCAAGCGCCTCGCGCACAAAGTTCCCATCCGGCAGCGACACCGCGGGGTTGAAGCAGAGCGATAGCAAGCCTTTGATCTTGCCTTCGTGAATGGCCTCAATCAGCGGCACGGCGGAGAGGCCCTTTTGCGGTATCGACTCTTCGGGAACGCCCCACACGCCGGCGATATAGTTGCGATGCTCCGGGTTGGAAATGTCGCGGCTGCCAGGGAGCTGGTCGCACTTCTGCCCCTGTTCGCGCGCGCCCTGGCCGTTGCCCTGACCGGTAATCATGGCGTATCCGCAGCCCTCGCGGCCGATGCGTCCGCTGGCCAGAACGAGATTGATGGCGGCCATGCAGTTGTCCACGCCTTTGGAGTGGTGCTCGATGCCACGCGCATGCAACAGAAAGCTGCTCGACGCCGGACCCCACATCTCCGCGGCCTTCACGATCATCCCAGCGGGTACGCCGGCGATCTTCGCCGAATACTCCGGCGTGTATTTCTCTACCGCCTGGGCCACGGCTTCAAATCCCGTGGTGTGCGCGGCGAGGAACTCCCGATCGATCCACCCGCGCTCGATCATGATGTGCATCATGCCGTTGAAGATGCCGATGTCGCCACCCGGCCGCACCGGGATGAACAGATCGGCATTGCGCGCAATGGGCGTCAGGCGCGGGTCGATGACGATAAGTTTGGCGCCGTTCTCGCGCGCCTGCCACAGGTAGTCGGTAGTGATGGGCGCGCACTCCGCGATGTTGGCTCCGGCGACCAGAATCACCTTGGCCTTGGGAATGTCGCTCCAGGGATTGGCGCTGCGATCGATGCCGAAGATCTTCTTTGAAGCCGCTCCGGCTGAGACCATGCACAGGCGGCCGTTGTAATCGATGTTGGCAGTCTGTAAAGCCACGCGGGCGAACTTGCCCATCAGATAAGCCTTCTCGTTGGTCAGCGAAGCGCCCGTCAGCAGCGCAAAGGCATCCTTGCCATAAGCCTGCTGAATGCGGCGTATCTCGCTCACCACCCGCTCCATGGCAGGCTCCCAGCCGAGAGGCTCGAAGCCGCGGCCTTCGACGCGCCGCAGCGGCGTCTTCAGGCGGTCGGGATGTTCGTCTTGCATGTAGCGCTTGACGCCCTTGGGACAGAGTTTCCCCTTGTTGAAGGGGAAATCTTCCCATGGTTCGAAGCCGACCACTTTGTTGTTGTTCACGCGCAGTTGAATGCCGCATTGCTGGCCGCAGAAACAGCAGTGGGTCTTGACCAGCGTCTCATCCTGCGCATTGCGCGTCCATCCGCCCGAGGGGATGGTGTGCAACGAAGGGCCAAATTGCTGCACGAGATGGGGAATATCGAGGGGAAGCTTGGCCATCTTCAACAACCTCCTTGGTCGGATGGAAATGCTCTCCAAAGACCGTCCTGGGTAAGGGCCAGATTCTTCCGGCGGCAGGAGGGGCAGATGTCCTGGTAATGCGTGCCGTCGGCGAGTTGATAGCGAATTCCCAGGGCGGATTGAACAGCTTTGAGATCGTCGATGTGCATCTGGCTGGCGAAGGACTGACCGCAGCGATTGCATGCTGCCTGCGCTCCAGCCTCGCCTTCCCTCTTATAGAAGTCGATGCCCAACTGAGCCGGCCGCTGAAAGATATGGAAGAACTTGCCAAAGGGAAGATAGAGCAGGGTGAGAATCACCGTGATGGCGTGCATTTGGGAGAGAAAACCGTAATAGATTCCCCGCATCAAGTGGGTGGAAATCGTCAAAAAAAGTCCTGTTATCGAAATGGCGAAGAGAAAGATCAGGGGCAGCATGTCGTTGGAAAATTGCTGCACCGACAAGGCTCCATGGTCGCGCCCGCGTCGCCACAGGGCAAAGAAGACGCCGATCAGAACCATTACTGCGGCAATATCGAGTATGTTGAAGGTAAGTTCGGCGACGACCGTTCCAAGATGGAAACTGCCCACCGGAATGCCGAACATGAAGGCGCGATAGATCTCCTGGTTGTCCGGCGCGGACTCGAAGCGCACCCATCCGAAGGAAAGGGGAAAGGTGATGGCCGCAGCCAGCAGGCATCCCCAGGCCAGAAACCAGTGCGCGGTCCAGCGCAGACGGGAGCGGCGCTCGATGAAGCGCTGCAAGATAACGTTGTTCCAAACGATGCGGGCCAGAAACGCAAGGTTCGCGAGTAGCTTGCTGGGGGCGAGAAAGATCTGCCAGCCGCGTTGCCAGTAGAGCCGGGTGGGCGGCCTGCGCAACCACATGGCATAGCGATAGCCGAGTCCGAATCCGGCCAGCACCGTAGCTCCCGCATAGGAGACCAGCGCGGGATCGAAATCGCGCAATCCGCGGCTGCCGACGAGGATGCCGGCAATCAGAACCACGGCCGCAACCGTCCCCCCCAACATGGCATGAAGGGAATCCGAGCCTCTGGCCGACAACGTGGGCTGTCTCATGGCGATAACCTTATGACGCGCAAGCAGGTTCGGGAACCTTAGCAGCGCTCTTGCGGGTCAGGAGCACGATCAGACAAAGGAAGGAAAAGCAGCAGAGCAGAAGGAAGCCGGGGACGAAGCTGCCCGTCTGCTGCTTCACGAAGCCTAGCACCAGTGGGGGAAAGAATCCACCCAGTCCGCCGGCCGCGCCCACCAGACCGGTGACGCTGCCTACCGAATTGGGAAAGTACTCGGGAACCAGCTTGAATACCGCTCCGTTGCCCAGTCCGATAGCCGCGGCAACACCCAGTGCGCCGATGGTAAAGGTCACCATGAGCGGACAAGCCATGAAAATTGCCATGAGACCGGCGGCGGGAAAAACCCACTTCAAAATGGTTCGTCCACCCACCTTGTCGGCAAGCGTGCCACCCACAGGGCGCATGGCTGTGGCCAGCACAACAAATCCCGCAGTGCGAAGCCCTGCATCCTGGGGCGTAAGGTGGAAGATCTCGGTGAGGAAGATGGGAAGGTAGATGGCCATAGCCACAAATCCGCCAAAGGTCAGAAAGTAGTAGAGGCTCAGCACCCAACTACGGCGGTCGCTGAGAGGGCGAAGCGTCTCGGTAAAGCTCTTCACCGGGACGCGCCGGGGTGCGTTCCGTGCGGCAAAGGCGAAGATCACCAACCACACCGCCAGCAGAATTCCGAAGGTCCAGAATCCCCAGCGAAAGCCGCAAGCAGCGGCAATCACCGGTGCTCCAAATGCCGCCAGCGATTGACCGATGTTGCCAGCTCCATAAATGCCAAGGGCCGAGCCCTGTTTCTGGGCCGAATACCAGCCGCTGACAAAGCCCACCCCAACCGAAAAGCTGGCCAGGCCGATCCCGATAAAGAAGCCGTAGATGAGCAGATGCGAATAGTCCTGAACGCCCCCCATCAGAAACGCTGGAATCAGCGACAGAGCCATGACCGCTGTAAAGACCGAGCGGCCCCCCAACCGGTCCGTGAGCATGCCCAGAGGAATACGGCCCAGACTACCTAGCAGCACAGGAACGGCCACGGCAATACTCTTCTCCATGGCGGTCAGGTGCATCTGCTTGCTCAAGATGGGCATCATGGCGGAGAGCGAACCAAAGACAGCGAAACACAGAGCGAATGCCCCGGTGCCAAGGGCCAATTGCAGTGGCGGCGAAGATTGCGGTTGCTTCATGCTGTCGATCTCCCCTGAATGAACGTCACTTCAAATGCCGCGCAGGCCGCACCTAAAAGCGTGGGAAAAAGCTATTCGCGGTTGAATCTTACCGAAGCTCTGCAAACCTCGGTCTAAGGAACCTCTGACTAAGTCGAGGTTTGAAGGGTACGGGCTTTAGCCCGTACACAAAAACCCAAAAAATCAATGGGCTTTAGCCCCTGCGGGAAGGTTGGGTTAAAGGAAACACACTTAATCAGAGGTCCCCTAAATCGCAAGAACATACCTTGCGGGATCGACTCATGCTCTGCGCGCACGGAATTCCCTACCCATGGCGGCAACGGCATCGATCGATAGAACCTGTGCCGCGCGCGGAAAGACGATCTCCTCTTCAATCTTGATGTGCGCTTCATAAAGGCGTTTGAGACGCAGCGTGGCGGCGGCAAGCTGCCCCGAGTCCTCCGGGTTGGCAAAGCCGCCGGCCATCCAGGCCTGGTACAACTTCTCCACTGTCCAGTGCAGACCGTTGGCTATGCTGTGGTCGTCTATCAGCCCGCTCATCTCCACCAATTGTCCGCAGGCATCGCCGGCACGCAAGCGGGGAAACAGGGACCTTTCCTCGTCCTCGGTATGGCGCTGCCCTCCCGAGCGGAAGTAGGCAAGCGCCGACTGCACGGCTGCAATCTCTTCTTCCGTCAAAGCCCTGCCTGCCGCTGTATCTGCCACTACGCAGAGGATGTGAAGAAAACGCTCGATGCGGCGATGGCAATCCTTGAGCATGCCGAGGGGATCGTCAAATCCGCAATCCGGTTTCGCGCCGATCTGTATCGCCATCTTTCTCCTCCCAGGTTTCAACTTGTTAAGGCCGGATCTACTTCGCACCGCAGAGGCCAGCGTATTGTCTTCGGCAAGCCTCTTCCTATCTACGGCAAGCGCATTTGCATTTCAGCCTCTTGACCTATCAAACCGGGCTCTGGCCCGAGAACGCAGTGACCAAAGTCGCAATCAGGTTATTTCTTTCCACCCTACCCACGGATTCAGTAAAACAACGCCTATTGGCGATTCCCACTTGCAACCCCCCAGGAGGAATCTCTTACTTTGCGGCTGCAGCGGAATCCCTGTTAAGGAATGGCATGCGAATGCGCAAGACACGCTCGCGGCTGTGCTCCTCGGTCAAGGTGCGCACGTGCGCGTGCAGCATGTCCTCAATCGAGATCATTCCCACGATTCTTCGTTCTTCGTAGCTGTCTACGACCGGCATCTGCGTGTAGCCAGTTTCCGCCATGCGAGCGATGGCTGCCCGCAGCGGCTCGTCTGCAACGGCAACCACGGGGTTGGTGCGCGCCACGTCCGACACTTGAATTCGTTTACCGCTGTGTGAGGCCAGGTCTCGGCTGGTGACGACACCCGTGAGACGCTGTTCGGCGTCGATGATTGGATATAGATGCTGTCTGCGAGATGGCCGGCCGTTCTTAACTTGGCTCCTGGCCTCGCCTATGGCGGCTCCGTCTTCGAAGGCAATCACCCTGGTTCGCATCACCTCGCAAACAAACAAGGATTCCAGCGGATCAATGCTGTACTCGCGGCTGAGGTGAAGACCTCTCCGCGCCACCTTCTCGGTGAGGATCGAGCGCTTCAGCACCAGCACAGTAAAGGTATGCGCAATGACCGCGGCAACAATCAGCGGTAGAACCATGTTGATGTCGTGGGTCAGCTCAATTGCAAGTACAATCCCTGTAAATGGCGAGCGCATGGTGCCGCCCAATATCGCTCCCATGCTGACCAGTGGCCAAAAACCTGCGCCAGCAGCGGGAAGAAACATTGCTTCCACGCCACCCAGCGCTCCGCCCATCATGAGCAGCGGCGCGAGCACGCCGCCCGATGTGCCAGACCCCAGCGATACCGCCCAGATGGTGGACTTCACCAGCAGGATGCCCACCAGTAGTCCCACGGCTCCCTGGCCTTGCAGCAGAGTGCCGATGGTGTCGTAACCCACGCCGAGTGCTTGCGGAAAGATCATGCCGCCTAGCCCGATCACGAGTCCTCCCAGAGCGGGCCACCACATCCAGTGAATCGGCAGCTTGGCAAAGGCATCCTCGGCAGCATAGACCGCCCACGTGAGCAAGGCCGAAAGCGCACCTGCGAGAATCCCGCAAACGACGCAACCGATCAGCCCTGCTGGCCCAATGAAGACAGGATGGGGCGGAGTGGGGAACAACGGCCCCACACCGATCAGATAACGCCTTGCGGCGCCGGCTGTCGCGCTGGCAAGCGCTACGGGAATGAGGCTGCGCGGCTTCCATTTGAAGAGCAATAGTTCGACAGCAAGCAGAATCGCCGACAACGGCGCTGCAAATGTAGCCGACATGCCCGCTGCCGCCCCAGCCACCAGCAGAGTCTTCCGCTCCGTGCTGCTGAAATGAAAGAATTGCGCGATCATCGAACCAAAAGCGCCGCCGGTCATGATGATGGGGCCTTCCGCGCCAAAAGGCCCGCCGGTTCCGATGGAGAGCGCTGCCGACAGCGGCTTGAGAATGGCCAGCCGCGGCTGCACCTTGCTGCCCCCGGTAAGGATGGATTCGATGGCCTCCGGTATGCCGTGCCCGCGAATCCGTTCCGAGCCGTAACGCGCCATCAAGCCGATGATCAACCCGCCGCAAACAGGCACCAGCAGAGCCCACCACCCTAAATGGTTGCCCGCCGGCGACACCAATGTACTGGCTATCCGCTGGTAGTAGAAGAGGTTCGTAAAGAACCCAATCAGACGCAATAGAGCCAGCGCCACAAACGCGCTCATCAGGCCGATCGCCATGGCCATTCCCGCAATCGGCAAAACGCGGGTGGTGGTGGTGAAATCACCAAGCTTCTTCAATTCAGGCGATAGTTTCATGTGCTGCCCAGTACCGTTTTGAGAGCATTCATCAATTCGGGGCCATGCTCACGCAGTTCGCTGTGGTGTGCAATCGACAAGCTGAGAAGCAACTTCTCTCCCATTTTCGTGAGCCGAACCAGAACTTCGCGGCGATCTTCATCCGCTTGAACACGTTCGACCGCGCCGAATTCCGCCAGCCGGTTCACCAGCTCCACCGCGCTGTGATGGCGAATCAACATGCGCGAAGCAAGTTCGCCAATGGTGGGTTTCATGCCGTCCGGGAGGCCTTTGATCGCCAGCAGAAGCTGGTGCTGCTGCGGCTCGATTCCGCTCGCTCGCGCCTGGTCTTCGCTGAACCGCAAAAACCTGCGAATCTGAAATCGAAATTCGGCAAGTTCCTGAAACTCGTGCGTTGAAAGCTCCATCTTGATCGGCGGCATGTTTATATCGTATCACGATATATCACCTGCATCAACCACCTCCTGCGGTGCCGGATGTCAAGGTTGGGGACACATATTCACCGGTCAGTCGGTAGAGTTCGAAAGCAATATGACTTGCATTTTCGTGTTGCTGAAGCATGTTGGAAACTGGCTTCGCCACAGAGCCGATGGTGAGTGTGAGTGGAATGGCTTCCAGAACGCGCTAAGAAATGCCATCGACCCATCCTTTGTAAAATGAGAGTCGAAGGCAACCAAACGACATGAGGTCATCTTCACAAGACAATGCGGATGACCTCATTTTCTAATTTCGCTGATAAGTCCCATGAAGTCGCCTTGCAGGAAGTCAAGCAATTACTGCTGCGACGAATCGGAATTCCTACGGCTCTGTGACAACCGACGGAAAGCGTTACAGCCCCCGCCGCATCTTGGCGGCGCGCACGGTGTTGGCCATCAGCATGGCGATGGTCAGCAGGCCCACTCCGCCGGGAACCGGCGTATACGCACCGGCCACTGCGAAGGCCTCCGGGTGCACATCGCCGATGACCACGGAGCCGCGTTTGGCAAAGGCCGCTGCGCGCTTCTCGTTACCGGCAAAGAAGCGCTCGAAGTCGGATCGATCCGTAATGCGGTTGATGCCCACGTCGACGATCGTCGCGCCGGGTTTGACCATCTCCGCAGTGATGAATCCGGCCCGGCCGATGGCGGCCACCAGAATATCCGCCTGGCGGGTGATCTCTCCCAGGTCTTTCGTTTTGGAGTGGCAAATAGTCACGGTCGCATTCTCGTGCAGCAGCAGCATGGCTGCCGGCTTGCCCACGATGTCGCTGCGGCCCACCACCACGGCGTGCTGACCGCTGATGGGAGTTCCGCTGCGCTTGAGAATCTCGATCACTCCGGCCGGCGTACACGGCGCCAGCGCCGGACGCCCAGCCTGCACCCGTCCGGCATTCACCGGATGGAATCCGTCCACATCCTTGGCGGGATCGATGGCGTCTAACAAGGCTTTGGTGTCCACCTGGGCGGGTAGGGGAAGCTGAATCAGAATGCCGTCGATCTCCTCGCGGGCGTTGAGCTGGCTGACCAGCGCCAGCATCTCGGCGGTCGTGACGGTCTCCGGCGGAGTGATCAGCTCGCTGAAAATGCCGAGATCGGCGCAGCTCTGCACCTTGCCGCGTACGTAAATCTCGGAGGCGGCCACATGGCCCACCAGCACCACGGCCAATCCGGGACGGATGCCGCGCTCGGCCAGCGCTTTCACTTCTTCGGCCACTTCCTGCTTGATCGCCGCGGCGATCACCGCGCCATCCAGAATTCTGGGCATCGTGCTCTCCAAGGTCCATCGTACCAAGAGTGCGCAGTCGCTCAAAAGGGGCGATAAACACTTCAGGCCGGAACTGGAAGTCCCGGCCTGAAGTCGATTCACGATTTTCTTATGCGGTTAGTCCCCGGCGACGGTCTCTTCTTCCTGCACCGGCTTGGCGGGGGCGATCTCGCTGAGGCTGACGACGCCGGCGACCGGCTTTTCGCCCAGGATGTGCTCGCGGTAGAGCTTGGCCATGCGCAGGTGTTCGGGATCGGCCTTGAGGTCGCGGGCGCGGATCTTCTCCTCGCGCGCGTTCTTGGCGATGCCCAACTCGTCCAGCGTGTGGTTGGCCTCGGAGTTGACGTGAGCCATATTGAGGGTCAGGTCGTGGCCCACTTCGGTCATGCCCACCTTTTTGCCGCCGGCGAAGATCTCGTGGCGGCCGTGCTCCTCGTACCACTTGGTCAGAGTAGCCGTCATGTGCATTTTTTCAATAATGTTGCGCCAGCCGATGCCGGTGTTGTAGGCGCAGAAGCTGATCTCGCCTTCCTGGGTGGCGTAGGGGATGATGCACTGCTCGGTGCGGCGGAAGTCGTAGTTGAAGAGATCCTGGAACCACATGCCGGCGATAAAGAGGAAGTTCCAGCGATCGGCGCGGCGCTTCTTGATGTCTTCGAGGGTGCGGTCGCCCTTGACCGAACCGTAATCCGTGCCGGTGGCGTTGAAGGTCTTATCCATCTTCTTCATCATGTCGGTGATTTTGAAGTGGGTAGGGGCCTTGAAGGGATCGTAGTTGCGCATCAGCGAGATGGCGACGCCCAGCACCGAGAGCACCTTGCCGCGCGCCGCATCGTTGATCTTGGCGATGTCTTTGGCCAACCGGGAGACATTGAGGAAGGCGGAGACAGGCGCGGCTTCCTTGGTTTCCTTGTCGATCATCAGAGCCATGCCGATGCCGCAATTGGGATGGCAGCCGCAACTGAGCGAGCCCCAATCGGCGCTGGGTCCATGAATCAGGTCGGCCCAATCGCTGAAGGTGCTCATGAAGCTGATGGGGAACCAATCCCGCTCCGGCTCGCCGAAGCCCGTTTGCGTCTTGATATCGTGGGCCATGTGGCTGAGCGTGTAGCGCTGGGCGAACCGGCGCTCGTCGCTGATCTCCTCGTCGCGGCCGGTGAAGCTGACCGGCTGGAAGCTGAGGAAGTTGATCTTCTTGGGATTGTCGAGGGCGAACTCGATGATGCGGCCTACCTGCTCGTTGTTGATGCCGTTGATGATGGTCGTCACCGGCACGATATCCACGCCGGCTTCGTGCAGGTTGTTGATGGCCTGCAGCTTGACGTCGAAAAGATTGCCCACCTTGCGGTGCGAGTTGGCGGCGTTGCCGATGCCGTCGAACTGGAGATAGACGTAGCGCAGTCCGGCTTCGGCGGCGGCGCGGCAAAGTTCCTTGCTCTTGGCGAATTCGATGCCGTTGGAGGCAGCCTGAACGCTGTTGTAACCCACCTTGCGCGCGTAAGCGACGGCGTCAAGGAAGTAGGGCGACAGGGTCGGCTCGCCGCCCGAGAACTGTACGCTCATTTGCCGGCGCGGCTTGAGGCTGACGGCATTGTCGAGCATGGTCTTAATCTCGTCCCAGGTCAGCTCGTGGACGAAGCCCACCTGGTTGGCGTCCATGAAGCAGGGATCGCACATCATGTTGCAGCGGTTGGTCAGATCGATGGTCAGCACCGCGCCGCGGCCGTGGGTCATGGTCGAGGTGCCGTGCTTGTGCAGCTTTTCGTCGCCGTGGGCGCGGATGTCGCGGCCGGGAAAGTTCTCTTCCAGATGCTTGAAGAAGGCCGGGTCCATGGACATGACGTCTTCGAAGTGGCCGTGCTTGGGGCAATCCTTGACCATCAGGATCTTGCCGTCGCGTTCGATGATCTGGGCCTTGATCTCGCCCACCTTCTCGTTGAGCAGGATCTCGTGGGGCAGCTTGCCGTCGAGAATCTGCTTGCGCAACTCAGGAACGCACTTGGGACAGAGCGAATCGGTTGTGCGCGGCCAGCCCAGGGGCGGCTTTTCCTTCTGATAGCTCTTCAGCAGGGGTTTGTCGCTCCACTTGGGAGTGAAAGAGGCGTTGGGGCTGATGCGGTTCAACCGCTCGAAGACCACCCAGGCTCCCTTGGCCGCGTAGGTGACGGCTTTTTCGGCATACTTGATTGCTTTGGGCATAGGTAATTTGACTCCTGATGAAGATTTGGCCGCCGGCGGTTCGACTCGTCCGGCGCAGCTTCCGTCCCGCAGACCCAGGGAATTCCAGAGGCTGAAAGGCCAGCGTCAGAGTAACCGCACCCTCCAGTCAATCCAAAGACCAAGCAGCGAATGGCGAATATCGCGTCTGAACGGGGAGTAAATGCAAGCAAACGGAGAGCTATAAGAGACCAACGAAGCTATTGCGTTGCGCTCCCGCCAGTTTGCGCGACTTTGTTGATGATGCGCTGTATGACCACAATCTGCACGTGGATGTGGCGGGCCACATCGGGCAGGAACTCGCTGACAAAGTTGTCGATGGGCGCGGTAGCCAGGCCAATGCCGTAACGTTGGGCGCTGGCTGGCAGGTTGGTCTGCTGGCCTGGGACATAGAGGTTGCTCAACTCCAGCACCGCCGCTCCGCCCACCAGGTCGCCGTAGTTCACCATCCCTTTGCCGTTGTCGCCCTGGGTCCAGGCGATCTGAACGATGGCGTGGCGGATGCGGCGAGGAATGGTGGCGTCGGGCATGCGGTGGTAGTGCGGGTCCTGGCCCATGATGGATGGAATCAGAAAGGTGCACAGAAACTCTCCGCTCAGGTCCTGGGTTGTGCTGACGCCCACATTGCGGGCAAAGCCGCGCATTCCTGGCCCGTAAGCGGAGTGGGCGTTGAGGCCGGTGGCGATCGCAGAGTCGCCCAGAATCGTCAGTCCATTGAAGGGATCGAGCACGTTGCGCGCTGCCAACCGGGCCTTTTCGGCGGGAGTGAGCGGCTTGACCTCCGGCCCGGTCAAAAAGCGCTCGAACCAGTTCTTGGGCGGCGGGGGCAGGCAGGGCGCCGTCGGGCCAACCGCCGCGCTGGGATTATTTTGCGCCGCGCAGGGTCCCGGTGTGTTTACCGCCTTTGGCTGCGAAACGGGTGCGGCGGCGGAAGCCGGGAGCTGGGATTGCGGAGCCTCCGGCAGTGCGGAGCCGGTTGGAGCAGTGTTCGCCTGCCCTGCGCACCGGGGAGCCGCGGCGCAGCAAAGAAAGGTCAGCAGCAAGAGGGCGATACCGCCTCTCCCCGATGATCGAAAGCCGAAGCTCGACCGCTCAGAAAAACCGCTCTCCTTGCGCGTTTCCGATTCAAAGTGCAAATTCCAACCCTCGCATTTGTGGATTCTATTCACACCTTCTCTTCGTTCAGACGCAAAACGGCCCAATCCGTCTATTTGGGCAAGCAATGCAGTCTGAAATGGCAGCTCCTGTCCGCTATGGAGGGAATTCGCACTGTTTGAAAACCCTATTGCCGAGTGTGGCACATTCGTCCCACCGATCATTGACGGGCAGAAACCGGTCAGCCAGACTGAAGAGGAGGCGCCCCGGTTGGGACGGCCTCGGAGGTTACTCAAATGGGAACATATCCACCGCCCGGCCCTGGCGGCTTGGGCCAGCGCATCGATGAGGCCATCGAATTGATCGAGATGGAGCTTCGCCACACCATCGCCTATGTCAACAATGCTGTGATTCCGCAGGTACGCGCCGAGTCTGTCTCCGCGATGCGCACTATCGCCGAAAAGATGCGCGAGCTGGCCGACCGCTTTGACCAGTCGAAGGGGCCACGCCCCTGATGAATCTTCGCGATGGGCTGGGAAGACTTGGTGTCGGGACGAGCTGGGCCGTTTGCGGTTTGGCGTTGCTGGGGGTCTCCGGCTGCGCGCATCATCGCCAGACAGCTTCGCCGCCCGCGCCGCAAGCGGTCGCTCCCGCCGAGACCGAGACGCCCCCAGCGCATTCGCTTCCACTTGGACGCATTCCCATCACCCCGGCGCCGCCCGGCGGCATTGACGACGAAGACCGGGCCTACATCGCCCACCACCGCCCGATCCGCTCAGAGACCGGAATGGCCTCCTGGTACTCGGCGCCCTACAAGGGCCGCAAGGCGGCCAATGGACAGGTCTTCAGCGACAGCGCTCTGACCGCGGCGCATCGCACCCTGCCCATGGGCTCGCTGATCGTGGTCACCAATCTGAAGACCGGGCAATCGAGCGCCATGCGCATCACCGACCGCGGCCCGTTTGTGGAAGATCGCATCCTGGATCTGACTGCCGCTTCGGCCAAGGCCACAGGCGTCTATCGGCCCGGCACCGCGCTGGTTCGAATCGATGTGTACCGCACGCCCAAGCCTATCGACACGGGCGGGCGCTGGTGTGTGCAGATCGGCGCGCTGCTCAGCGAAGAGAAGGCCATCCGCCTGAAGAAGCAATTGCTGCGCAAATATTCCAACGCGACGGTTATCGAGTTCCCCGGCGACAAATGCTTCTGGGTGCGCGTTCGTCCCGAGGGCGACAACCGCGAACAGGCCGAGTCCATCGCCCGCCACTTGCGCCTCAACGAGGGAACGGCGTATCTGACGCGGCTGGACTGATTTCTCGATTGCTTCAGCGGCGATCTCGGCTACAATTTCCTGCGAAGAGGAAGAGGCTCGCACCCGGCAAGCGAAAAACCTTCTCTTGCCGGCGATTCAGCTTCCCCCCAACCGCTCCGTAGATCTAGACGGCGGCCTCCTCTTTTGCACCTCGCAAACTTCCAAGGAGGACGGAATGACTGAGCAAACACCGCGCGTACGACAGAATTATCTGGCCATCCTGGTGGCGGCGATCGCCTGCTTCCTCTTCGAGGCCGGCTGGTACAGCCTTTTTCTGCAAACCTGGCTGAACGGCATCGGCCATACGCGGGAATGGCTGATGGGCACCGGCATCAACCCTGCCTTGCAGTTCGCAACAGCGATTCTGTGCGAAGCCCTCATCGCCACCGCCATCTCTTGCGTGACCCAACTCACCGGAGCACAGACCTGGTTGCGCGGCATTCAGGTCGCCGCGCTTCTCTGGTTAGGTTTTGTTCTCACCACGATCGCCACCGAATACGTCTTCGAGGTGCGCCCGCTCAGCCTGCTCGCCGTCAATGGCGGCTTCTGGCTGCTGGGGATGATACTCGAAGGCGCCATTGTCGGCGCTTGGAAGAAAAAATAGCGCAAAGCGGCAGGCAGTTTGCCCGGCTGATTGTTGACGAAGGAATACTTACCCTCCGCGGCAAGCTCCATTTGTCGCATAGGGTCGAAAACGCTCTCCAATCCATCGCTGCTCCCGGCCCCCTCAGAGTAAGCTACGAAGGAGGAAACTCCCCGTGCGCTCAGTACGCTCCAGGCTCTTCATCATCTGTTTTGCGGCTTTTTTTACGGTTTTGATCGGTTTTGCGCCGCGCTTGCTGAACGGCCAACAAGCGCCGCTAGCCGCTCCCGCGCAAACCCCTCCGGCAACTGCTTCAACGGCGCAGAGCGGGCAGGGGTTTACGCTGCCTCCCGACAAGTTGGCCAAGGCGACCACCCTGGGCTATATCCGTTCCACCTTCCACTTTGGCGGTGCGCTGTGGGGATTGGGGGTCCTGTGGCTGCTCTTGGCGTCCCGTGGGGCAGCCGGGATGGAAAACGGAGCAAAACGCCTGGTCAAACAACGCTGGCTGCAAGGGATTCTCTTCTTTCTCGCATTACAGATCGTGGTGGAAGTTGCCGACCTGCCGCTGAGCCTCATCGGCCACACCGTCAGCCTGCATTACGGCATCAGCGTTCAGGGCTGGTGGAGCTGGCTGGGCGATCTAGGCAAGGCGCTGGGGCTATCTCTCCTCCTTGGAACGCCGCTTTTGCTCTTTTTCAACTGGATCGTCCGCGTTTCGCCCGGCCGCTATTGGCTCTGGGCGTGGATCGTGACCCTGCCTCTGATGGTGATGGGCGCCTGCGGCGATCCGCTTATTGCGCCCCTCTTCAACAAGTTCGAACCGCTCTCCAAGAGCCGGCCCGATCTGGTGGAGAAGCTGGAAAAGGTCGCCGCCCGCACAGGAACGAAGATTCCCCCGGAGCGCATCTTCCTCATGAAGGCCAGCCTCAAAACCAACGCACTCAACGCCTACGTCACCGGCCTGGGCGAAACCAAGCGCATCGTAGTTTGGGATACCACCGCCGGGCGCATCCCCGACGACGAGGTTCTCTTCATCTTCGGCCACGAGAGCGGCCATTACGTTTTGCACCACATTCTGAAGGGGCTGGCGGGCGCGGCTGCCGGTCTTTTCTTTCTTTATTGGATCTGCGCTCGTTTTGCCACCTGGCTGGCTCTGCGTATGGGCCCGCGCTGGGGTCTGGAAGGCCTGTCGAGCCGGGCCGGCTTTGTGGTGCTGCTCTTCACCCTCTCAGCCGCGCAGATTTTCTTCGAGCCGGTCAGCAACGCCTATAGCCGCCACTTCGAGCACGAGGCCGACATCTACGGGCAGGAGGCGATCCACGGCATCGTCGCCGATCCACAGCAGACCGCCGTAAGCGCCTTCAACCATCTGGGAGCAGCCGTTCTCGACGATCCCAACCCCAGCCCCTTTATCGAGTTCTGGACCTACAGCCACCCCTCGATCCAGCGCCGCGCCCGCTTCGCCGCGCAGTACGATCCGTGGCAGCCGGGCGGGAAGCCGAAGTTCTTTTAAAGCAGGGAACGAGGGAACAAGGGAACAGGGAACGAAAAAGCAGGGAACGAGGGAACAAGGGAACAGGGAACGAGGAAACAGGGAACGAGGGAACAGGGAACTAGGGAGCAGGGAACGAGGGAACAGTTAGAGCGGAGGCAATTGGTTTATTCCGCTTTGAATTCAAGGCTTATTCCCTATTCCCTTGTTCCCTTGTTCCCTGTCGTACTTCACCTTCAACACCAGGATCGTCAGCGCCAGGGCCAGGGTGACGGTATTGGCGGCAATGATGGGAACTGAGTGAATTCCGATCCCATAGAGAAGCCACAATACCAGTCCCAGGTCGAAGAGCAGGAACATGGCCAGCGAGATGTCGCTGGCGCTCTTGCGCCGCCAGACGCGGACGAGTTGCGGCAAGAACGAGATGGTGGTGCAGGCAGCGGCGGCGGAGCCAACCCATTCCATGGCAGCGCGGGCGGCGGGGTCGGCAAGCATCATTTAGCGAGCGCTCCAGAAGAACCAAGCGGCCATGGAAAAGCCGATAAAGATCACCAGCCCGCGTAGAAGCGGCTGCGAGACGCGCCGTGCGATGCGCGCCGAGAGATAGCCGCCGATAGCGCAAACCACCATCGCCACCAGGCAGTTGGGCCACACCACCTGCCCGCCCACGGCAAAGATGGCGACCGCGATCCCGTTGGCCAGAGTGGTGGTGACGACTTTGAGAGCGTTGATCTCGGTCAGATCCTGAAAGCCGAAGAGCGAGAGCAGGGTGATGAGCAAAAAGCCCGCACCGGCGCCGAAATAGCCAATATAAAAGCAGATCAAAATCGTTCCCAGAAACACCGGAACCACGTGCGGCGCGACGGGCTGTCCGCTGGTTAGATTCTTGCGGCGTTTCAGCCAACGGGTTACCGGGCCGGTGGCGGCAAAGGTCGAGGCGGCAAAAAGCAGCAGCCAGGGCACCAGATGCATAAAGGTGCGCTGCGGTGTGTTCAGCAGCACCAGGGCCCCCGTCGTTCCCCCCAGCAAGCCGGCCAAACCCATCGGCAGCACCAGGCGGCGATTCTTCTCGATGTCCTTCCAATACGCGGCGATCGAGGTCAACTGCCCCGGCCACAGCGCCACGGTGTTGGTGGCGTTGGCTTGCACGGGCAGGATTCCGGTCCCCAGCATGGCGGGAAAAGATAGAAACGAGCCCCCGCCCGCCACCGCGTTCAGCACGCCGGCCAGAAAGGAGGCAAGGATCATCCAAATCCAGGCTCCATTCACGAAAGTGGCGAGATGCATCATCTTGTCTATTGTACTGAGCCCGGCGAGCGGCCAGGAGGCGCGATAACGACGGAAACTTCGACGAAAAAGCAGTCCCGCAGGACAAAAACAGAAAAATGCTTCCGTTTTAGAAAAATTTATCTTATTTATTTTTAGTGATTTACAAATCATTTTGCGATACATGAGCAAAATACACTCACATCTGTTGATTATTTTGTGCTATAAATTTATAAGATTGATTGAGCGGCATGGACTCAAGTCTGGCCCCGATCATCGAAATCTCACCTGGAGGTACATTCTCATGGCAATCACCCGTTGGGACCCCTTCCGCGAAGTCGTTTCCCTGCAAAACCGCGTCAACTCTCTCTTCCGCAACCTCAACGAGGGCGATGCCCCGTTGGTGGCGGCCAGCTTTGTGCCGGCCGTCGACATCTACGAGGACCCGCAGAAGCTGGTGCTCAAGCTGGAGATCCCCGGCATCGACCAGAAGGATCTGGACGTGAAGGTCGTGGACGACACGCTGACCGTGCGCGGCGAGCGCAAGTTCGAGGCCGAGGAGAAGGAGCAGAACTTCCATCGCATCGAACGCAGCTACGGCAGCTTCTTCCGCGCCTTCACCCTGCCCACCACCGTCGATGCGGCCAACGTCGAGGCCAGCTACAATGCCGGTGTGCTCAAGTTGGTGCTGAAGAAGAAGCCCGAAGCCCAGCCCCGGCAGATCCAGATCAACATTGCCGCGTAGCGGCAGTTCCCAGTTCTCAGTTCCCAGTTCTCAGTTCCCAGTTCTCAGTTCCCAGTTCTCAGTTTTCAAACCTGAGAACTGGGAACCGATGGCTGATTTTGTCGTGGCCGGTCGGTTAGTGCTTTCATTTCGCCCCTAATGCGAATAATATGTACCCGTATGTAGCGGTACGTATTTTTTGCAGTGAGGGATGAAGATGCAAACGATTAGTGCTTCCGATCTGGCGCGCAACACGAGCGCAATACTGGAGCGGATTCTTTTGGGAGAGACGGTCCGCGTATTGCGGAATCGCACCGAGATTGCCCATATTGTTCCTGCCCGTCGTACGATGACCGCTGCGCAAGCCATCGCCCGGATCAGAGGACTGCTGACGCCAGCCCAGGGTGAAGCCTGGCTGAGAGACAGCCGTGGAGATTTCGACCAAGGGGTTCACGACCCATGGGAATAATCTTCGACACCTCGATCTGGATTGGTCTGACGGAAGAGGAAATATCCGAAGAGGTTGCATCTGGGGCCGCTGGGGAACAACAGGTCTTCATCTCGGTGATTTCACTGGGAGAGCTGAGCTTTGGCGTCGAGTCGGCAGGCGACCTTGCTATCCGGATGCATCGAAGGAGAGCACTGAGCGCATTCGAAGAGATGCCCGTGCTCGATGTGACTGCACAAACGGCCAAAGCTTTCGGTATGCTGGCCGCTTTCCTGAAGCAGACGGGCCGGTCGCCAAGAACGCGTGTGAACGATCTCTGGATCGCCGCGCAGGCAATTGAAAATGATTTTGTACTTTTAACGACGAACATCAAGGATTTTGAGGGGCTGCCGGGTTTGAGGGTTGTAGGTTTGTGACGGGCACTGCCTAACAGCCTGTGGCGAAGATCAGGGCTTGAAAGGTTTTGTAACAGGGCACGACTTTAGTCGTGCCGCAAACGCCGCATATGAGTACGGGCTTTAGCCCCTGCTATGTTTGTTTTTGTTCGTTGAAATCGGCAGCGGCTAAAGCCGAGATTCTGATTGGGCTTCTATCGGCACGACTAAAGTCGTGCCCTGTTACAAAACGGACATTAACCACGGGCTGCTCAGAAAGAAATAAGCGATGAATGTTCTGAATTTACTTGTCGGCCTCAATTCGGTCATCCTAATTTTTCTTGTCGCGAACGTCTTCAAGCCACTCATTGGCTCCTACGCGGCCAAGAAGGGTGAAAACCTCGCCACCAAGGAAGACATCGCGCAGCTAACTAAGATCGTTGAGGGAATCAAAGCTGACATCTCCGACAAGGTATGGGACCGGCAAAGGCAGTGGGAGATGAGACGCGACGCTGTTGCCGATGTGTTTAAGTCGCTTGGCCCACTGAATCAAGCCATCCGCGATTTTGAACTGGCATATAGGATCGGTGAAACGCAGGCAATAGAAAAAGCGTTCAAAGATGTTGGATCGTGTTGGGATGGATTTGAGTGTTCAAGAAGCATAGCCGATCTTGTTGTTGGTGAATCGCTTCGCAATGCAATGTCCGAATGCAGTTCAGCGCTGCTTGGTGGGCGGAATTATTTTCTGATGAATGACGTGGATCGTTTATTGGATTCTATGTACGAACGTGATCGAAAAATAAATGCGGTTTACGCGGCGGCAAGGAAGGAGCTTAGGATCGAGGACATTGATCCCGTCGTAGCTTTGGACTGAACCCTGACCCCTGAACCCTGGCCCCTGGAGGCACAATGTCTATTCGTTGGGAAAAACTGACCGTCAAGTCGCAGCAGGCGATGGAACAGGCGCAGGGGCGGGCCACCGAACTCGGCAACCCCGAGACGCTGCCCGTGCATCTGTTGCTGGCGCTGATTGAAGACCGCGAGGGCGTGATTCCCTCGGTGCTGGGCAAGATCGGCGTTCCTATCGAACGGCTGGAGCACGATCTCCATCAAATCGAAGAGAAGCTGCCGCGGGTTGCCGGAGCAGCCGCGCAGCCCACGCTCAGCCAGGCGCTGAGCAAGGTGCTGGATCAGGCCTTCCGCGAGGCTACGAATTTCAAGGACGAGTACGTTTCCACCGAACACCTGCTGCTGGGCGCGGCCCACCAGAAGAACGATGCGGCGAAAGATGCGCTGGTGGCCCTGGGCGCGACGTCAGAGGCCATATTGAAGGCGCTGACCGCCGTGCGCGGCAGCCAGAGAGTCACCGACCAGAACCCCGAGGGCAAGTTCCAGGCGCTGGAGAAGTACGCCAAGGATCTGACCGAATTGGCCCGCCGCGGCAAGCTGGACCCGGTGATTGGCCGCGACGAGGAGATTCGCCGCGTTATTCAGGTGCTCAGCCGCCGCACCAAGAACAATCCCGTCCTGATCGGCGAACCTGGCGTGGGCAAGACGGCCATCGCCGAAGGGCTGGCGCGGCGCATCGTCAGTGGCGACGTGCCGGAGAGCCTCAAGGGCAAGCGTCTGATCTCGCTCGATCTGGGTTCGATGCTGGCCGGGGCCAAGTTTCGCGGCGAGTTCGAGGAGCGGCTGAAGGCCGTACTCAAAGAGATTGAAGAGTCGGATGGGGAGATCATCCTGTTCATCGACGAGTTGCACACGCTGGTGGGCGCGGGAGCGGCCGAGGGAGCCATCGACGCCAGCAATATGCTCAAGCCGGCCTTGGCTCGCGGCGATCTGCGGGCTATTGGCGCGACCACCCTGAACGAGTACCGCAAGTACATTGAAAAAGACGCGGCCCTGGAGCGGCGCTTCCAGATTGTCTACGTGGGCGAGCCCAACGTCGAAGACACCATCGCCATTTTGCGCGGCCTCAAGGAGCGCTACGAGGCCCACCACGACGTGCGCATCAAGGACTCGGCCATCGTGGCCGCCGCCACGCTCTCGCACCGCTACATCAGCGACCGCTTTTTGCCCGACAAGGCCATCGACCTGGTCGACGAGGCGGCGGCTTCGCTGGCCATCCAGAAAGGCTCCAAACCCACGGTGATCGATCAGCGCGAGCGGGAGAAGACCTCGTTGGAGATCGAGCGCGAGGCGCTCAAGCGCGAGACCGACGTAAACAGTGTCGAGCGGCGTAAGGAAGTCGAGCGCGAGATTGCCGAGTTGAACGAAGAAATTACGGCGCTCTCCGCCCGCTGGACCAAGGAGCGCGAGGCCAGCAGCCGCATCACCGAGGTCAAAAAGAAGCTCGAGGCGCTGCGCTTCGAGGCTGAAGAGCAGACGCGCAAGGGCGTGCTCGACCGGGCGGCGCAGATTCAATACGGCGAGCTGCCCAAGCTGGAAGCGGAACTGAAGAAGTTGAGCGCCGCGCAGGAGGGAAACGCGGGTGTGGCGCGCATGTTGAAGGACGAGGTCGACGAAGAAGACATCGCCGCTATCGTCAGCAAGTGGACCGGGATTCCTGTCTCGCGGATGCTGGAAGGCGAAGTGAAGAAGCTGGTCGAGATGGAGCAGCGGCTGCGCGAGCGGGTCATTGGCCAGGATGCGGCGCTGACCGTGGTGGCCAACGCCATTCGCCGCTCCCGCGCCGGCCTCAGCGATCCCAAGCGGCCCATCGGCTCCTTCATCTTTCTTGGACCGACGGGCGTGGGCAAGACCGAGACCGCCCGCGCGCTGGCCGAGTTCCTCTTTGACGACGAGCAGAACATGCTGCGCATCGACATGAGCGAGTACATGGAGAAGCACGCCGTGGCGCGGCTGATCGGCGCGCCCCCCGGTTACGTGGGCTACGACGAGGGCGGGCAGTTGACCGAGGCGGTCCGACGCCGTCCCTATGCCGTGATCCTCTTCGACGAGATCGAAAAGGCCCATCCCGACGTCTTTAACGTGCTCTTGCAGGTGATGGACGACGGCCGCCTGACCGACGCCAAGGGCCGCACCGTCGATTTCAAAAACACCGTCTTAATCATGACCTCGAACCTGGGGGCGCAGCTCCTCAACGGTGAAGCGCTGAAGAATGAACACGACTTCGATCAGGCGCGCGAATCGGTGATGCGCGTATTGCGCGAGCACTTCCGGCCGGAGTTTCTCAACCGCGTCGACGACATCGTGATCTTCCGCCCGCTGGGCGCGGCGCAGATGACGCAGATCCTGGAGTTGCGGCTCGATGAAGTGAGAAAATTGCTCGAAGACCGGCAGATCTCGCTAGAGCTGACCGATCCGGCGCGGCAGTTGATCTTGGCTGCCGGCTCCGACGCCGCCTACGGAGCGCGTCCGCTGAAGCGCGCCCTGCAGCGCATGATCCAGGACCCGCTGGCCATCCTCATCCTCAACGGCGAGGTGCAGCACGGCGCGCATGTGCGCATCGGCGTGGATCGCGCCTCGAACAAACTCACCTTCGAGCCCATGAGCCGCGAGGCGATGGCCTGAACATCTGCTGTGGGACAGACGCCTTTGGCTAGACCGCACTAGAAAATTGCGCTGGAAAAGAGCGAGGCGCCAATGGCAATCAGCTGTGGTAACCCAGATCCCTGCTTTTGGGATCTGGGGACGCAAAGACATGTGTATTGAGAATCGGGTTACGCCGCGGACTCGCGCTTGGTTTCGGTGGGGACGGGCGTCGCTTCCGGCTCGGGAAAGGGAATGCCCTTCTCGGCAAACAAGCGCCGGATGCCACCACGGCGCAGACGGCCTTCTTTGGCGGCTTTTTCAAACTCCGCCGACACGAGGTCATCGTTCTCAAACCACCATCGGGCCTCTTCGGCCTCCGAATCAAAATGAGGAATGACCAGATCGCTCTTATAGCCTCTCAGGGTGTCCATTTGTGTCCTGCCTGTCGTGAAAGAAAAACCATCTTCTGTGTCTTTCCCGGTTCGAACGCCGCCAACACCCGAACCCGTTTGCCGCGATCTGTGACGACGATGCGAAGAATCCTCCCTGTGCTGGTCTGGCCGACATAACTCCAGCGATCTTCTCCAGAGGCTTCATCAAAGCCGAGATCCAGCGGGTCGCCGAGCATGACCTCCTCCGCTTCTTCGGGAGAAACGTCATGGCGCGCGAGGTGCAGGACGTTGGCGTCGTCCCAGTCAAAGAGTGCGCTGTTCATGCGGACGCCACAGCTTCAGACAGAATCAGCATAGCCGCAAACCAGGGTTGTCGCAACGCCCTGCCGGCTCGTACCGCGGGATTCTCAATCCTGTTCACAAGATGGACGAAACGCCCGGTCTATCATCGACCTGTGCCCTCTTCCTACCATCTCGGTGACATTCTGGCCAACGCCATCACTCATGGCATCGGCGCGGCGCTGGCCGTGGCGGGCGCCGTCTATCTGATTGCCGCCTCTACGCGCGGCTCGGGCTTGCTGGTGGTCTGCTGCTCCGTTTTCAGCGCGACCCTGGTGCTGGTCTATCTTTGCTCCACGCTCTACCACTCTCTGGTGCGAACCGGCGCCCGGCACGTCTTTCATGTGCTGGACCACGCCTCCATCTATCTGCTCATCGCCGGCACCTACACTCCGTTCACGTTGATCTCGCTGCGCGGACCGGTGGGCTGGACGCTCTTTGCCGTGGTTTGGCTGATGGCCCTGGCGGGCATCGTCTTCAAGAGCGTCGCCCTGGGCCGGTTAGAGGTTCTCTCCGCACTGGCCTATCTCTTTCAGGGATGGGTGGTGGTCTTTGCCGCGCGGCCGCTGCTGGCTGCGATTGGCTGGCACGGTATCGCCTGGCTGGGGGCTGGCGGCCTGGCCTACACGCTGGGCATTCTCTTCTTTGCCTTCGACCGCTTGCGTTACTTTCATGCCACCTGGCACATCTTCGTGCTGGCGGGCAGCGTAGCGCACTATTTTGCTATCCTTTTTTATGTGGTTCCGCGGCGTGGGTGAGGCCGCTCCGCCTTGTATTTGCGGCGCTTGCAGAGAGCCAGACAGGCTGCACCGCAATCGGTGCAAATTAGTCGAAGATTGATTTTCCCCCGCAAAGCCGGTACACTACTCTAGTTTGGCGATTTCTGGCAGTGGCTGCTGGTTGACGCTCGTTCTCTGCGTGAGGACTTGAGTGGAAAGCGGTCCGGAAGTTCCGCCCGAGCTATTTTCAGGAAGCATAAGCGCACCGGCGCCGCCGGGGCCGCGCTGGAGGATTTATGTACGCGGTTATTCGCACCGGTGGTAAGCAGTATCGCGTCGCACCTGGCGACGTTGTGAAGATTGAAAGCCTGAACTCTCCCGACCAGACCGTCGAGTTCAGCGACGTGCTGGCGGTCTCCGGCGAACCGGGAACCGTGGCCAAGCCCGCCACCGCCAAGGTAACCGCCGAGATCCTCGGCGAGGGCCGCGGCGCCAAGATTCTGGTCTTCCACCTGAAGCGCAAGAAGCAGTACAAAAAGCTGCAGGGGCATCGTCAGAACTTTACCGAGGTGCGCATCAAGACCATCGAGGCCGACGGCGTGACCTATAGCGTAGCCGTCTAGCTCAGGCGAAGGCAGCAGAGAAATTGAGAAGGGGATTCGGCAATGGCACATAAGAAGGGTGGAGGCAGCTCCACAAACGGACGCGACTCCAATGCACAGCGGCTGGGCGTAAAGGCCTTTGCCGGCGAACTGATTACCGGCGGATCGATCATCGTCCGTCAGCGCGGCACCCGCATCAAGCCGGGCGTCAACGTGGGCATCGGCTCCGACGACACGCTTTTCGCCAAGGTCACCGGCCGGGTGAAGTTCCGCGATCGCGGCAATCTGGGCCGCTTCGCCTCGATCGAACCCGTCGCCGCCGAGTAGTTTCGGCGCGGTTTTACGCAGCAGGCCGTGGCAATGCCGCGGCCTGCTGCTGTTTGTGCTGGACTTGCCCTGAATTCGAATGGCTCTCTGAGCGCCTACGCAAAAAGTGCCGGACCCCGAAGGGATCCGGCACTTTTTTGCTCGAACGAAGCTGGTTATTGCTCCGATTCCATTTTTTGCAGGTTGCGGGCGAGCACTCTTTCAACCACCCGTTCCACATCGGTGAGGAAGAAGCCGGTGGCGGGCTGTTGCACCGCGACCCTGGTCCCGGTGTGGCCAAGCACCGCGGCAATCTCGTTCCAGCGATAGATGGTGGAGTTCGCCGGCACCACAAAGGGCTTTTTGTTAGGCTCGGGAAGCGCGCTGTAGACGATCCAGATGGCCAAAGAAACCAACGCCAGCGCCTCGGAGAGGAACTGCAAGGGAGCGACCAAGGAGTTATTCCTGAAAGCCAACGTAGCCAAGGCAAAATCGCTGGAGGAGAGCAGACCAAAACCCAGCGCAATGCCGAAGGGCATGCTGCGCGCGGAAATCCGCAGCGCATTCAAGCTCAGACAGAGGAAGGCCAGCAGGCACAATTCAAGAATGCTGACGGAGCGCATCAAGCCGATACCGATATCGGGGATGATCATAATACCGGGACCTTTGTAAGAGACATTGGAAACGCTCACCAGCAGCGAGACCACCGCCGCCCAGCGGAAGGCCACCGTTCCCAATCTCAGCAAGCCGGTAAAGGAAGCCAGCGCCGTGCGGAAGACCTCGTAGGAGATGAAGTAGAGCATGATGGCGCTAGCCAGATAGACGGCCCAATAACAACAGAAATAGGCAAGAAAAGCATAATTGTGAAACCAGTGGCGCGACTGGCCGAAAAGCAGGAGCATCAATACCGGAGCCGATGCGACCCGCAGATACAGATAGGCGCGCATCGCCGGAAAGCGGCGTTGAAAGCCCCTGCGCCAGAAAAGAACGCTCAGAACCACCCACAGCGCGAACTCGGCCGCGCCCATCAAAGTCATCGCTAGGTTAATCGGCATACTCTACCGCCACCATCCTGGGGGAGGATACAGGATAGCGCCGACAGATAAAAGACTCAAGTAAAATCCGATTCCGTCGATAACCCTTTTGTGGGATCGACAAAGGAACCTCGCAAGCCCGAATCTAGCGGAGTCCCATGTTGCAGCCCGGCATCATAGGTCCGCACTGCGGAACTGGGAAGCTCGCAGAGGTGGTTTGATGGCTTGAGAAGGAAGGAGCAGGAGCGGTAGCACCGGCGGCAACGCCGATCACAACGAGACCGAGGAAGAAAATACGGATAGCAGATTTCATGGCGAATAACCCCTGTGAGAAATTTGGTGAGGGAGAATTGTCTCCCTTCTGGACAGCAGGCTATCGCGATTGTCTTGTAAAAGTCCAGCAGATTCAACGATTTCGCACAATATTCAGGATGACTATTACTAACGTACTCTATTGCTATCCTTGTCCGGATTCACTCCACTTCTTCATTTTATGACTTTATCTTGTTGTTTTCATTGATCTTCCTCCCGCCTATGCGGGTCAGGCGGAGCTATTTCTCCGATACGCTGGTAGAGGATTCTCCTCGTTCTCGGGGAGATGGAATTTGGCCGATTGCTCCGATTCCCCAGTTGAAGCTACATGAATTCGAACGATTTCCACAGCCCGGAGCCTCGAAATTCAGACTTGCGCATCTATCCGTCCGATTCTTTTGGCGTCATCCCGCAGTGCTCCCGGCTGCTCCCGATTCCGCCTCCCGAAGAGCCTCCTCCATGCTAAAATTGAAGCTGAAGGAATCGCTTGAAAACCCTTGTTTTTCAAGCGGTTCATACCCATTTCGGCCGGAAATGGCATTCCGGCTCAGCCCCTCCCGCAAGGGGTTCGAAACCAAGGCAGAGCGAACGGAATCTTATGGCGACTGAAAATCCTGACGGCACCCCGGTACACGGCGACAACGACAGCTATACCAGCGAAAATATCAAAATCCTGGAAGGGTTGGAGGCGGTTCGACTACGCCCCGCCATGTATATCGGCTCGACCGGCGAGATGGGCTTGCACCACCTGGTTTACGAGGTGGTGGATAACTCCGTCGACGAGGCCCTGGCCGGATACGCTACCAAGATCGAAGTCATCATCCATGTGGACAACTCCGTCACCGTGATCGACGACGGCCGCGGCATTCCCGTGGACATGAAGACCCTGGCCAACGGTGAGTTGATGCCGGCGGTGCAGGTGGTGCTGACCATGCTTCATGCCGGCGGCAAGTTCGACGCCTCCACCTACAAGGTCTCGGGCGGTCTGCACGGCGTGGGCGTGAGCTGCGTCAACGCGCTGAGCCAGGAGTTCAACGTCGAGATCTGGCGCGACGGCTTCACCTGGGAGATGGACTTCAGTTGCGGCGCGCCCACCAGCGAACTACGCAAGGCGGGCACCAGCAAGAAGCGTGGGACCAAAGTCCACTTTCTCCCCGACAGGAGCATCTTCACCTCTTTGGAATACAACTACGACACGCTGGCCCAGCGCTTGCGCGAGATGGCTTTTCTCAACAAGGGTCTTCTCATTACGCTGGCCGATGAGCGCACCGCCGATCCCAAAACCGGCGAAGCGCGCCGCGCCGAGTTCCGCTATGCCGGCGGCATCTCCGAGTTTGTGAAGCACCTGAACCGCGGCAAGCAGGTTCTGCACGAGAAGCCCATCGTCATGGAAGCCTCGCGCGACGGCGTCGAGATCGATATTGCGTTGCAGTATAACGACAGCTACTCGGAGACGGTCTTCAGCTTTGCCAACAACATCAACACCGTGGACGGCGGTACGCATCTATCCGGCTTCCGCACCGCGCTCACGCGCACCGTCAACGCCATCGGCCAGTCGCTTGGCCTCTTCAAGGACTTGAAGGAGAACCTCAGCGGCGACGATGTGCGCGAGGGCCTGGTGGC
This sequence comes from uncultured Occallatibacter sp., assembly GCA_964493705.1. GTDB lineage: Bacteria > Acidobacteriota > Terriglobia > Terriglobales > Acidobacteriaceae > Telmatobacter. The sequence continues at coordinate 84,051 of CAZBPD010000004.1, read as the reverse complement.
GGTGATCAGCGTCAAGCTGCCGCAACCGCAGTTCGAGGGCCAGACCAAGGGCAAGCTCAACTCCGACATCGCCGGCACCGTGCAGGCCTTCGTCAACGAGCGCCTGGGCGGTTATCTGGAGCAGAACCCGCAGGTCGCCAAGAAGATCATCAATAAATCCATCGACGCCCTGCGCGCCCGGGAAGCCGCCCGCAAGGCCCGCGATCTGACCCGCCGCAAGGGCGCGTTGGACGGCGCCGGTTTGCCCGGTAAGCTGGCCGACTGCTCGGAACGCAACCCGGAGCGTTGCGAAGTTTATCTGGTCGAGGGTGAGAGCGCCGGCGGCACCGCCAAGCAGGGCCGCGATCGCCGTTTCCAGGCGATTCTTCCCCTGCGCGGCAAGATCCTCAACGTCGAAAAGGCCCGCTACGACAAGATGCTGGGCCACGAAGAAATCCGCGCCATGATTACCGCCTTCGGCTGCGGCATCGGCAAAGACGACTTCGACGTCGCCAAGCTGCGCTACGGCAAGATCATCCTCATGACCGACGCCGACGTCGACGGTTCGCACATCCGCACTCTTTTGCTTACCTTCTTCTTCCGCCACATGACGGAGCTGATCAAGCGCGGCAACGTCTACATCGCCCAGCCGCCGCTCTTCAAAATCAAGAAGGGCCGGCGCGAGGAGTACATCAAGGACGAGCGCGATTTTGTGAAGGTGATGGTCAGCCGCGCCTCCGATGGAATGGTGGTGCGTCACGGCGAGGAAGCCTTGCGCATCGAGGGCGCCGACCTGACCCGCTTCATGGGCACTCTGAACGAGTACCTGGGGTTTGTGGAGAAGGTGGACCGACGCCTCCGCAACGAAAAGCTCACCGAGATGCTGGCCCGTCTGGAGCTGGTGCACCGCGCCGACTTCGCCTCCAAGGAGGAGAGCGAGGTCCCGCCCAAGTTGCTGGCCCTGGCCGAGCAGTTGCGGCCGCTGGCCGACGAGGCCCAGTTCAAGGCTCTCGGCGAGCCGATCGAGGATGAGGAGCACCACACCTGGTCGATCAGCTTCACCGACGCGCAAGGCGCCGAACGCCGTATCGACTGGACCCTGGCCTCCAGCCCCGAGTTCCGCCAGATGATGGCCAAGTACAACCAGATCAAGAATTTTCTGGAGCCTCCTTTCCTCATCGAGTTCGCCACCAAGTCCGCTGCCGTGGTCGAAACCCCGGCCGAGGATGGGGAGACCGCCGAGGTCAGTGAAGCCGAGGCGCAAGCCGAAGCCAAGCAGACCCGCCGCATCGCCCGCGCCCAGTTGGAGCCGGTGGAAAAGCAGACCGCCCGCGAGCTCTTTACCTATCTTGTCGAGCAGGGCAAGAAGGGCTACGACGTGCAGCGCTACAAAGGCCTGGGCGAGATGACCTCCACGCAGCTCTGGGAGACCACCATGGACCCCGAACACCGCACCCTGTTGCAGGTCAAGCTGGAAGACATTGCCGAGTGCGAGGCGATCTTTACCACCTTGATGGGCGAAGACGTGGAATCGCGCCGCAAGTTCATCGAAGACAATGCGCTGGACGTGAAGAACCTGGACATCTAAACTTCCGCCGGCTGTGTAGGGCGGCGGAATAACTGTTCATAACTGTAAGAAACTGTGCCGGGCGATCTTGAGAATAAATCAGGGTCGCCGTTCCGGTTTTCGTACCGGTCGTTATTGTAGGCAAAAGGATGGTTCTGGAGACCGGCCGTTACAAAATTCCACAGATATTCAGCCATATTCACTTCGAGAAGACCCCCAACTTACAGGAGCTTTAGGCCAATAGCTTTCAGGATCGCTTATTAGACTCCAGCGATTATTTAGGGAACCTCTGATTAAGTGTGTTTCCTATGACCCAACCTTCCCTCAGGGGCTAAAGCCCATTGATTCTTTAAGCTTTATGTACGGGCTAAAGCCCGTACCCTTCAAACCTCCGACTTAATCAGAGGTTCCTTAGACGACCTATTCAACTCCTGAGCGGAAGGCTATGGACTTCGATGAATTGAGCTGAACCCTGTTTGCCTCGAAATCTTCGCGGCGCCTCTGGCGTTTCCCTCACCAATGGCGGCGCGCAGAGCCTCTCATTCTGGATCGGAGATCGCCTTCGACCGGATTTCAAAGTCAGTCTCGGAGCTTTCTATTGGAGATACAAAAAATATCCACATCGTGGCGGGCGTTTAGAATCTGTACGGCGCAGCTTCCGTTTTGAAGTTGTCGTCTACTGCCGTTCTGCCCAAGGGTTCCGCCGATGAAGGTCCGTTCGCTGCTGGTTGTTCTTTTCTTTTTCCCGCTTTTTTTCGGCGCAATTTCTGCGCAGAGCGTCGCGCCGTCCGTCATCGGCTACCGGGACTTCACCGCCCAGGCCAAGGTCGAGGCCCGCTTTCTTGCTGTGCCCGAGGCGGCGCTGGCCGGGCAGCACCTGAAGATCCTCACCAGCGAGCCGCATCTGGCCGCCACGCCCGGCGATCGCAAGACCGCCGAGTATGTGGCCAAGAAATTCCGCGCCGCCGGACTCGATACCGAGATCGTTCCCTACCGCGTGCTGCTCAACCGGCCCAGAAAGCAGTTGCTGGAGGCATGGGACTCCGACGGCAAGGTGCTGCTCAGCGGGCTCAGCCGGGAGCACGTCAAGGGCGATCCCTTTCAGAACGATCCGCGGGCTTCGATGCCCTTTCACGGCTCCTCGGCCTCGGGCGACGTGACCGCCGAGGTGGTCTACGCCAACTACGGCCGTCTGGAGGACTTTGACCACCTGGCTGCCGAGCACATCGACCTGCGCGGCAAGATCGTGCTCTGCCGCTATGGAGCCAACTTCCGCGGCGTCAAGGTGTACATTGCCGAGCAGCGCGGCGCGGCCGGGGTGCTGATCTACAGCGACCCGCACGACGACGGCTACGCCAAGGGCGATGCGTATCCTCTGGGCCCCTGGCGGCCAGAGAGCGCCGTGCAGATGGGCTCGGTGCAGTTTCTCTTCAAGTATCCCGGCGACCCGGAGACCCCCGGTTTGGCCTCGACGCCCAGGCTGCCCGACTCCGCCCGGCTGCGCGCCGACAAGACCGGCAATCAACCGCACATTCCCTCGCTGCCCATCAGCTACGACGACGCCGCACCCATCCTGCAAGCGATGAAGGGCGTCGCGGCGCCGCAAAGCTGGCAAGGCGCGTTGCCCTTCCATTATCACCTGGGGCTCACGGCGGGGCCGGGCGCAGTCAAGGTCCATTTGTACAGCGATCAGGACTACCAGCTTCGCACCATCTGGGACGTCATCGGACGAGTAAAAGGCGCGGAGCGCCCCGAGGAGTGGGTGATCGCCGGCAACCATCGCGACGCCTGGATCTATGGCGCGGTCGACCCCTCCAGCGGCACGGCGGCCATGCTGGAGGCGGTGCATGGCGTCGGGGCCCTGCTCAAGCACGGCTGGCGGCCCAAGAGGACATTGCTCTTTGCCAGTTGGGACGCCGAAGAGGAGGGGTTGATCGGCTCCACGGAGTGGGTCGAGCAGCACGCCAAAGAGATGGAACATGCCGTGGCCTACTTCAACACCGATATGGCCGTCGGCGGGCCGGATTTCACCGCCGAGGCCGTTCCCTCGCTCAAGCAGTTTCTGCGCGAGGTCGTGCGCGATGTGCCCAGCCCGCTGGGCGGCACCGTCTTTCAGCAATGGCGGGTGAAGAGCGCCGGCGAGACCGCGCCCGGCGAAGAGGTGCGCATGGGCGATCTAGGCTCCGGCTCGGACTACACGCCCTTCTTCCAACATGCCGGCGTGCCTGCCACCGATATAAGCTCCGAGGGGCCCTACGGCGTCTACCACTCGGTCTTCGACAACTATGCATGGTTTACTCAGAATGCCGATCCACATTTCCACTATCTGCAAGAGATGGCGCGGGTCTTTGGGTTGGAAGCGGTGCGCATGGCCGACGCCGACATTCTGCCCTACGACTACGTGACCTACGCGCGGCAGATCGAGGGTTATCTGGCCAAGGCCCGGCGCAAGGCCGAGGAGGCAGGACTGAACAAGCTGGACTTTGCCCCCGCCCAGGCCGCTGCCGCCCGCTTTGCCGCTGCCGCCCAGCAAGCGGATGGCCGGCAACTCGCGCCCACAGGCAACCTGTCCCGAATGAATCAGTTGGATAAGCTGCTGCGTCAGACCGAGTCGGATCTGCTGAGTGAGCCCGGCCTGCCCAATCGCCCCTGGTACCGGCACACCATCTATGCGCCGGGTGAGTTCACCGGCTACTCCGCAGTGGCCATTCCGGGAGTCAACGAGGCCATCGACGCCGGTGATTTTCGTCGTGCCGAGCGTCAGTTGAGCGTCCTTCTCCAGGCCCTGGAGCGGGCAGCGAACACTCTCGGCGAAGTTCGATAAAAATCTCCAAAATCTGCCGCGGCTGCGGCGTCGCTCAAAAAAGGGCGCCGCATTCCTCTGTTACAAAAGAAGTTGAAGGCTCGATTTCCACAGGAGCTATATTTTCTTCGATACGAATGTCAAGAACCATGGTAATCTTTCAAAAGATTACCAACGCGCATTTCAATGATTACTCATGCGCAGCGCACGCTGCGGATAAATGCGGCGTCTGGTATGGATTCTTCTTTTGGAGTTCTCGATATGTTCGATCTGCTGATCGCCCTGGCATTTATCGGAATGGTCCTTTGCCCCGCTCTGGCCGCCTCCTTCCAGCAACGGAATGCGGTTGACGAGGACTGAGAACTTTCCATTTGCGGGGTGAGTCCCGCTCGGCGCCGGCGTGCTGGAATCTTTCTGGCCCTCATTGGTCAGCAGGTTGCGCAGGTTTCAGCCCGGTTACTTTTGCGCCAGGCGTAATCAGTCCCCCCCGAAAGTGCTATTCCCCATTTTGGACATCTGCACTAGTTTGTAGGGAGAGCCAAAGCAGCAGATGGCCAGGGTATGTGGAAGGGGCAATCAAGCCCAACTTTTCCCCTTTAAACGGTTCGTGCAGGAGTAAATTATGGCTGATTTCCTCATCGGTTTGGCGTTTGTGGCGATGATCCTGACCCCAGCCGTGGTAGCGTCTCTGCAAAAACGCCGTACGCACGACCACGACGCATAAAGCGCGTTAAAACGAATCACTCCCTTTCAGAAAACTTTTGGAGCGCAAGACCCCAGGATGAAGTCCCGGTGTGCGCGTTCGGCTTTCGATTCTGCCGTCGTTTTGTGCCGGCGCCGATCATCGCTGCAGCGCAACTGCTGTTCTTGCCGTGGCTGGTTTGCGCATTGGGTGGAATGCCCCGTTCCTGTTACCCTCATAGGGTGAGAGGTTGATGATGAAAACTTCCCCCAACACCATTCGCATCGGGCTGGCGGCTGCCGTGATCGTGGGCGTGGTCGCCTGGCTGGCCATCTCCGGCGTCGATGCCAACCAGAGCTATTACAAGAACATTGCCGAGTTGGGCCAGATGGGCGACAAGGCCTACAAGAGCCATATTCGGTTGCATGGTTTTGTGCAGCCTGGCTCCATCGAACACAGCGGCCCCCACGTCACCTTTGTGATGAACGAGTTTGAGAGCCACACCCCCAACGCGGCAAATGGCCGCCTGCTGAAGGTGGTCTACAAGGGCTCGGAACCGCCCCCTGACACCTTTAAGGACGACTCCGAGGCGGTGGCCGACGGCACGTATGGCCGCGACGGTGTCTTCCACGCCACCGGCTTGCAAGCCAAGTGCGCCAGCAAGTACGCGCCGACCGTGCCCGGTCAACCGGGCGCCGCTCCGGCCAAGACCGCCAGCAACGGAGCCGCTCCCACAACCTCGGCCAACTGATCGCATGAACGCCGCCGTCCCCGAGAACGCCGCCGCAACCGACCCGATGAGCCCGTCGAGCCAGCCTTTGCTTCAGGCCAAGGTTGATCGCGTCTCCAAGCTCTTTGGATCGTTTGCCGCCCTGCGCCAGATCTCGGTCGAGTTGGAGCCAGGGCGCTGCTATGTGCTGCTGGGCGAGAACGGGGCGGGGAAGTCCACGTTGCTGCGCATTCTGGCCGGCCTTTTGCGTCCCACCCATGGCAAGGTCACGGTTTTCGGCAAACACGAACCGCATGAGGCCCGCGCCCGCATCGGCTACATGAGCCACGCCCCCATGCTTTACGACGAGCTGACCGGGGTGGAGAACCTACGCTACTTCGCCAGCCTTTATCCCGATCGCACCTGCCTGGAGCCGGCCGAAGCGCTGCGCCAGGTGGGTCTCGACCCAACACTGCCTCGCCTGCTGGGCCAGTACTCGCAGGGCATGCGGCAGCGCGCCTCGCTGGCCCGTGTGCTGCTCTCTCAGCCCGAGCTGCTGCTGCTCGACGAGCCCTTTTCGAATATGGATGTCGAGTCGGCCCGGCAGATGGTCGCGCTGCTGGCCGGCTTTCGCCACGGCAGCCGCACCATCGTACTGACCACCCATCAGCGCGAGCTGGCCGCCCCCATCGCCGACTTTATCCTCACCCTGCACGCCGGACGCGTGGCCTCTCTGGAAAAAGGAGCGCCGACGCTATGAAGACCAACGGAGCACGCTTTCTAGAGACGCTGGGGATTCCCTTCGAGCTACGTGAGTACGAGGTCGATCCCGAGGATTTGTCGGCCCTCACCGTGGCCAAAAAAATCTCTATGCCCCCTGAGCAGGTTTTCAAGACACTGCTGACAACGGGTGGACCGGGGCAGTATGCCTTTGCAGTCATTCCCGGCGACGCCGAACTGGACTTCAAGAAGCTGGCGCGGGTGGCGGGGCTGCACAAGGCGGAGATGGTTGCGCTCAAGGAGGTGCAGCCGCTCACCGGCTACATTCGCGGCGGCGTCACCGTCTTCGGAGCCAAAAAGGCCTATCCGGTCTATGTGGACGAGACGGTGATCCTCTTCGACTCCATCAGCGTTTCTGCAGGAGCGCGAGGAACCCAGCTTATTCTTAGCCCCAGCGACTATCTGAAGGCCGCGCAGGCGCTAGATGTCGCGGTGGAGACCGCCGACCTGACCAAGAGCCCGACCCACGGCGCTGCCACACATCTCCACGGCGCTGCGGAGGAAAAAAGGCCATGACCCGCGCCTTGTGGACCCATCTCATCAAGGATCTGCGCATCGAGTGGCGCTCCAAGGAGGCCATCAATTCCATGGCCTTCTTTGCGCTGCTTGTGGTGGTGCTCTTCTCCATCGCCTTCGATCCGCAGGGAGCGTTTTCACGCGAGATCGCCGGCGGCGTGCTCTGCGTGGCCACGCTCTTCGCCTCGGTGAGCGCGCTGAATCAGGCCTGGGCACGCGAGATCCGCCACCAGGTGCTGGACGCGCAGCGCATGGCTCCCACGCCCGGCGCGGAGCTCTATCTGGCCAAGGTGCTGGCCAACTTTCTCTTTGTCTCGATTGTGCAATTGGGACTGGCGCCGGTTTTCTTGATCTTCTATAACTTGCATGTGCTGGGCAATGCCTGGCTGCTGGCCCTGGTGCTGCCGCTGGGCACCTGGGCTCTGGTGGCCAACGGAACCTTCTTTGCCGCGCTCTCGATCCGTAGCCGCAACCGCGAATTGCTGCTGCCGCTGATCCTCTTCCCCATCTTCATTCCAGCGCTGCTGGCCATGGTGCAGGCGACCGGCGCCATCCTCACCGGCGAGAGCGATCCCACGCTGTGGATCAAGCTGCTATTGGGCTACGACATCATCTTCACCACGGTAAGTTTGCTGCTTTTCGAGGTTGTGCTGCACGCGGAGTAGGCGAGAGCAGAAATGATGCATATCGTAGCGCCCCCACGGGGCGCGAGGCTGGTTCTGGCCGCTTTCCCAGGGCTGCGCTACGCTTGCCCTGGGCTACTTTCGCGCTGCCCCTCCGGGGCTGATGTTGACGCGGCTTGTTCAGCCCAGCCGTAACTCGACCAAACGTGTCGGGTTGCTTCTAATGAAAAAGCACCGCTTAGAGCCGCATCCATCTTGAGCAAAGCTCTGTTCGAGGAAGATGTGCACCAAATAGCAACGGCGCGAGGCTGACTGGCCTCGCGCCGTTGCTGGTTCAGGAAGGTGTTGCTTAGAAGATGATGCGTCCGCCCAACTGAATCTGGCGGGGTTGAGCCGTGGAGGGCACGCCGGTGATGTAGCCAAAGGCGCCGCTGGTGCCGGAGGTTGCGCTGGTTACGTTGGGCGTCGCAAAGACCGCATGATTGAGCGTGTTGAAGGTCTCGAAGCGGAGCTGCAGGTGAGCTTCGCGCCACAGCGTGACGTTCTTCAGGATGGAGGCGTCCATGTTGTTGAAGCCGTCCATACGCACCCAGCCCATGGTCTGGGGGAAGGTGCGGTAGTGGTTGTAGAAGGTGGCGTTCGGAACGGCCGCATTGTAAACCGATCCATCGCACACGTCGGTCGAGGGGCAAGCGGTGTTGCCCTCGACAAAGATGCTGGAGGCGTTGACCAGAGCCGAGTTGCCGGTGCCGGTCAGGCTGGTGCTGCGCGGGGCGCTCTTGATCTGGCGCAGTGTGACGCCCGGCTGCAACATCAGGTCCGAAGAGAACTCGATGGGCGCGCCGGTCTGGAACTGGTAGATGGAGTTGATGACGAAACCGCCCAGAACCTTGTCGACGATCTTGTTATCGCCAAAGTTGATCAGCTTGCCGTGGCCGAAGGGCAGGTCGTAAGTTCCACCGACGGTGAAGTGGTGGGTGTGGTCGAAGGGCGAGGTGCGCTTGGTGAGCTGGATGTCCTGGTCGTTGAGGCGGGTATCCTTCTCAATCAACTTGGCGAAGCTGTAGTTGGCGGTCAGCGTCAAGCCGTGTTTGGCGCGTTGCTGCACGTGCAGTATGGCGCTGTTGAAAGTCGACGTGCCAATGGTCTCGTTCTGTTCGTTGACGGCCACGCTGCCAAACTGCGGAAAGGGAACCATCAGGTTGCTGATCGCGGTCTTGGCTGCGTTGTAGGTGCTGGTGCCGTTGGGCAGCAAGCCGGCGAAGGGATTGTTGACTGTGGTGCCCGCGGCCTTGCTCAGGTTGTAGTCGTAGTACGGGTTGGTGGTCAGATACTGCATTTCCGTGGCGTTGATGTTCTGGGTCGCCACCGGCAGGTGGGTGGCGCGGTTGCCTACATACAAAACTTCGACCAGGGTGCTGTTGGTGGCCGTGTACTGCATGCCCAGGTTCCAGCGCTCCGAGTAGGGATCGTGCTGCTGGGGAGCCATGAAGGCAACGGTCGCAGGCGAACCCAGGAAGGTGCTGGCGCCCAACGCCGATCCCGAGGGCTGCACATAACCGCTGGGGAAGGGGTTGGCCCAGGTGCTGGCGCCGGTTTGGTTAAAGAAGCTGTTGAGGGAGGCCGAATACGCCGTCGAGGCGCTGAAGCCCTCCTGGTTGTCCAGTGCGTTGGAGGAATAGGAGCCCGTGGCCGCAAGGCTGGCCAGGGTCTCGGGCTGCACAAAGATGCCGGCGCCGCCGCGGATGACCATCTTGCTCTTCAGGAATGAGGGGTTGTAGGAGAAGCCGATACGCGGGCTCCAGAAGCCGTACTTGTTGGTCAGATACGGCGCCCCGCCACTGGCGCTTGGAAAGCTAAGGCCACCCAGGGTGTTGATGCTGGCGACCTTCACCGTGGTTCCCTGATAGGTGGTGGAACTGGCTACAAACGCCGCCGCGGCAGCCGCCGAAGCCGAATTCTCCGACCCTGGGTAGAAGCCATTCACGGTGCGGCCAAACTTCTCGTGGTAGGGAGTGTCGATGTCAAAGCGCAAGCCCAGGTTGACCGTCAGGTGATCGCTGACCTTGTAATCGTCCTGGAAGAAGGTGCCGATGTAGTAGGAACGATAATCGCCCTTGGCATTGAGGTCGTATTCACCCTTGGTCGGCATGCCCAGGAAGAGGTCGGCCAGATCGCCGCCGGTAGTAGCGCCGGTTCCGCCGGTGCCGTTGGTGACCCAGCTATTGGCGAAGGTAAAGCTGCCCGAGGAGTCGCCGAAATTCTGCACCCGCAGGCGGTATTGACGGCCGTCGAAGCCCACCTTGAAGGTTTGTTTGCCCATCAGCTTGACCACGTCGGCAAAGCCCTGGTAGCTGGTGGTGGGATCGATCGCCGAGGAGGTATCGCCCAAGCTCTGGTAGCTGGTCAATCCGACATATGGCAGTTGGACTTCGCTGCTGCCTGTCGCCAACGAGTTGGGCAATCCCACCGAAGCCGGACTGAAGGCCTGCGCCGGCGTGCCATGGGCTTCGTCGAAGAAGGTCCAGTTGAAGCGCACGTCGAAGACCGTGGTCTCGTTCAGCGTGACAACATCATCCAGCGTGCTGCCCCAGTTTTCGCGGGTCAGCGTGGTGCCGGTGGTGTGGTTGCCAAAATAGTCGTTCTTGACCTGTTTACGGTTGTTGTGGCGATAGTCGAAGAAGACGTGGTTGCGGTCGTTGGGGATGTAGTCCAAGCGGCCGAACTCGTTGTTGTAGGTGTCGATGCTGGGCGCGTTGCTGTTGTAATTGCCGATTCCCGATGCCGATCCGGTGGCGTTCGGCTCTGGAAAGAGCTTCAAATAGGCCGCGCCAATTGAGTTCTCGCTCAAGCCGGTGGTTGCACTGGCGCAGTTCGTGGTGGTGTTGGTCAGGCAGTTGTTGGGGATCGCGGTGCGGGTAAAGGAACTGCCCGCCGTGCCGCTGCCGGGCAGATAAAGCTGATTGGCCGACCCACCGGCCGCGGTGGCTAGCAGTGCGGAGAAGTCGCCCTGCTTTTCGGCATCCGTGGGAACCGTAAGCGTTGTTGACGCCGGTGTGTTGTCCTTCAAACCCTCATAGGCAAAAAAGTAGAGCAGCTTGTTCTTGCCATTGAAGAGCTTGGGCAGAAGCACCGGACCGCCCGAGGTCAGGCCCCACTGGTTGTAGTGGAAGGTCGGGGTCGGCTTGGCGACGTCGTTGCTTTGCCGCGGCGCAGAGTTGAAGTACAAGTTGGCGTCCAGATTGGGAATCTGGTTGAACTCGTACATGGTGCCGTGGAAGGCGTTGGTGCCGCTCTTGGTGATCTGATTGATGACACCGCCGATGGTGTGGCCGAAAGAGGCATCGGTGTCGAAGGGGCGCACGGAGACTTCCTGCACCGAGTCCTGGGTGGGGCTGTAAGCCTGGGCGCCGAGCAGAGTGAGATCGGGCGAGCCGTCCAGCAGCACTTCGCTGACCTGGTTGGGCGTGCCGCCGATGGACCAGGAGTTGGCCGCGTTGTTGTCAAAAGGATGGGTGATGCCGGGAGCCGAGGTGGTCACGACGCCGACCGACAGCGAAGTCAGCACAACCGGAGTTCGGCCGTTGAGGGGCAGATCGTCCACCGACTCGGTGCTGATGACCTCACCCACGGAGGAGTTGGCCTGATCGACCAGCGGCTCTTCGGCGGTAACCGTCACCGTCATGTTGGCGCTGCCGACCGTCAAAGTCAGATTGATGATGGGATGCTCCTGCGCCTGCAGGTCAATGCCGTTGCGGGTAAGGGTTTCAAAGCCGCTCTTCTTGACGGTGATGACGTAGCTGCCCGGAGGAAGGAAAGGCACAACGTACAAGCCGGCCTTGTCGCTTACGGTGTGGCTGGCTGCGCCGGTTTCCGCATTCGTGATCTCGATGCTGGCGCCGGGTATAACAGCGCCGCTGGGATCGAGGACGGAGCCGCTGATGGTGCCACGGAACTCCTGTGCGAAGGCTCCACTGGGGAGCAGCAGGAAGAGGCAAATCGCCAAGGCGAAGACTGCACTGGCTGCCCGGACGATGGTGGAAAGCGGTTTGCTCGGCCCCGCTGGCGGTGCTGCATGGCTGCTGCGGAGATGTCCGACCGCACTGATCTGACCATCACCTTGTGGTCCGACCTCTTGCGTCGCGTATTGAACTGGCCTTAACATTGTTTGTGTCTCTTTTCTGGGGGGTTGTACTGATGCCACCAGAATTCTCATCGCTTCTCGCCATACTTGTCAATACTGAAATATGAGAGGCGAGCCCAGTGGCTCTCGATCTTCCCGACGGCATGGTGGAGGAATCGCTTTAATCGTACAGAAATCTACATGCGGTCGGACCGCAGGGTAAAACCTTCTCTTTTGAGGAGAGGCGGTACGGACGCTTTCTCCGTCTGCAGGATGAGCCGCATTGCACAAAAATGGGCGGCCCGAGGGCCGCCCACTGTGTAGAACGACGGTCTCGGCTTAGAAATCCAGTCGCAAGGACATCTGTACCTGGCGCGGGCTGCCAATGGTGTGGGTGACGATACCCAGCCCGGAGGGCGCCGAATACAGGTCGGAAGCCTTCATATCCACCGTCGGCGCAGAGTCGTAGTTCTGATTCTGCGAGACCTGGTTGCCGGGGATGTCGAAGCTGGTAGTGTTGGTCAGGTTGAAGACGTCCAGGGTGTACTTGAGCTTGTAGCGGTCCCTGACCTCGAAGGTCTTGACCAGCGAGGCGTCGGCACGCCTCTGGAAGGCCTGGCGGAAGATGTTGCGCTGACCGGTAGCGAAGCCGGTCTCAAAGGGATCGCTGCTGGGAATGGCGCCGCCCAATCCGCCCGCGGGCAACAGCGGAACGGTGAAGCAGGCCGGATTCAGCGCAGTCTTGCCGCCGGCCGGCGTCCAGGCGCCCGAGGCTCCGGTCACGGCGCTCTTGGCGGTACATCCGGGAGCCAGCGGCACAATGGGATTGGTGATGCCGTTGGCGGTCGAGTAATAGATGCCGCCCACCGCGCCGGAGAAGTCGATGACGCTGTACGGCTGGCCGCTCTCCAGCACGGTTAGGCCCAGCAGCGACCATCCGTTCACCGCCAGACCGGCCAGCGAATGCTTCCGCGCCAGGTTGGGCGCCTGGTAGACGTAGGTGAAGTCCAGCACATGGGTGCGGTCGAAGTCCGAAGAGCCGTAGCTGCTGCGCAGATTCAGCGGATTGTTGCCGTTGAAGAAGAGACCCAGGCCGCTCTGCTCGTCCAGAGCATGGGAGTAAGTATAGGAAGCGCCCACTTGCACCCCATGGCTCATGCGCTTGTCGACATGTACCTGCAGGGCGTTGTAGGCGTCCACGCCGGCGGCCTTGTAGGAGATGGACTCGGCCGCGTAGCCAATATAAGGTACGCGCAGATCGACGTTGCCACCCTCGTAGTTCCACAAGTAAGGAGTTCCGTCGGGCAAATTGATGGGGCCGCAGGAGTAGGTCGCCGCGCACCCCGTGGGGCCTTCGACGGTGTAGCCGTAACTGTAGTTCTGCTGAAACTGGCTGCCGGCCAGTGCGGGGTTGGTCTTGGAAACGATGTTGGGCTGATTGAAGGGCACCGGGATCACCTGATGGCGGCCCAGGTTGCCTACATAGCCGACCTCGACGGCAATATCGCTGCGCGGCTGCCACTGGATGTCGAGGGTGTAATTGATGGTGTAGGGCAGCTTGTTGGCGCGATCGTAAACGCCCAAAGAGATGGGCTGGCCATTGTTGTTGACGATGGCGTTGGCGTTGGGCAGGTAATTGGCCAGATCCGAGGCCTTGGGATTGTTCGGCGCAGGCAGCAATTGGCTGCCGTAAGGATTCTCCAGGTTGCCGTAGGTCGCGTTGGAGGTTTCGTAGCCATTGGCGTTCAGTTGGCCGCCGCAGGTGGGGATGTATCCCTGATAAAGGGTTCGGTCAGCTACCGGGCAGGTGGAGTCATTCACGAACGGCAACTGCTGATTGACGCCGAAGGGGCCGCCGGTGACGCTGCCGATGGCGTAGCCCAGCGAAAAGTAGCTGAACAGCTCGCCGCGGTCATAATAGATGCCGCCGCCGCTGCGAATCACCACCTTGTCATGCAGAAAGCCGGGCTGCCAGGCCGCGCCGATGCGGGGTCCGATGCCCCACTGACGGCCGGTCAGGGTGGTTGCACTCACCCCTTTGGTGCCATTGGCGTTGTTGCCGGCGATGATCAGGCCGCTGTTCTCGATGGTGTCGCTGGCCACATCGTATTTGTAGCTGCTGGAGTCGAAGTTGAAGATGCGGCCGTATTTTTCCGTCAAGCCGCCGTCCCAGTCCCAGCGAACGCCGGCGGTCAGAGAGATGGTGGGCGTGATCTGCCACTTGTCTTGCAGATAGGTGCCCATCTGGTTGGCGCGATAGTAGCGGCTGGCGTTGCCCTGCAAAAAGGAGCTGACGTAGTAGCCGGTCGAGGGGTTGCCCGGCGTCACCAGGCCCTGCGCGAACTGGCTGAAGTCGTCGGTGGCGATGGTGCCGATGCCGGTGCGCTTGTCGATGGTGTTGAGCTGGGTATAGGTATAGGTGGCGCCAAAGGCCACGGTGTGCTTGCCCAGCATCCAGATGGCGTTGCCCGAGGGCGCCAGGCGATTCTGGAAGACGCCGGTGTTGGCCGCCTGGCCCTCCGAGTTGGGACCGATGTTCAGAATCGTCTGCGACATGCCCGAGGGCTGGTACTGGCCCAGCACGTTATAGATGGAGACGCCGGGAAAGTACTTGGAGCCGAAGACGTTGATCGATCCGCCGCCGGGAATCGAGGTGGGCCCGAAGGGCTGTTCGTTGTCGGCCCAGATCTTCTCGCGCAGCACGCCCAGCGTCTGGGTGGTGCTGAGGTTGGACTTCAGCAGCAGCGTGTTGGTGATGGAGCCCACCTGCGCGCCGGCGTCCAGGTGCTCGGTGAAGCCGGGAACGCTGGAATACGAATAGGGCGCGGTGGTGGGATCGTGCTGGTAGAAGTACTTCAGCGCCAGGGTGTCTTTGGCGCTGGCGTTGTAGTCCAGGTTGGCCACCGCCATATCGGCGATGAAGCGCCCCGTGCCGGGCAGAAAGGCATTGTCGATGTGCGCCGCGGTGGGGATCGCGCCGTGCAGCGCATCGTTGGGAATCAGCCACTTGCCCGGTTCGCCAGGGAGCGACGGGGCGTTGAAAAGATCGAGAGCAACGGGATCGATCTGCGCCGAGGTCAGATTGGGGTTGCCCGTCCAGTTGACGCCGCTGGGATCGTTGCTCCCAGGGAAGGAACTGTTCGCTAGATTGGCCAGAGCCCCGGCCGAACGGTCGTCGCTCAGGCCGATGGGAACATCGAGCACCGAGTCGCCGATCTCCTGATCGCTGACGTGCAGATGCTGGTAGGCGATATAGCCAAAGAGCTTGTCCTTGACGATCGGCCCGCCCAGCGTGCCGCCCAGGGTGTAGCGATGCAGTTGGGGAACCTTGTCGTACTGGGGAATATCCGCATCCTGGTTGAAGAAAAAGGGCGCGGCATTCAACCAACTTGTCCCGCGGTGCAGATAGACGATGCCGTGCAGGTCGTTGCTGCCGCTGGCGGTGCTCATGTCGATGTGCGCGCCGCTGGTGGAACCCTGCTGCGCGTCGTACATCGAGGCATTGACGCGCACCTCTTGCAGCGTCTCCGGCGCAGGCGTGGGCAGGGCATTGCCGATGGAGAGATAGATCGAAGCCACTGTCGAAATCACGCCGCCGGCTCCGGTGCTGCTACTGACGCCGGTGCTGTTGATCACGCGCGACGATGGCACCTGGCTGGTGCTCTTGCCATTAAAAAGATTGGAAGCATCCACGCCGTTCAGTAAAAACGAGTTCGAAGTATCGCGCTGGCCGTTGGCCCAGATCGGAGCGTTGCCCAAACCGGAGTTCGCGCCGGTGCCGCCGCTCAGCTCCGCGTTGACGCCAGTGGACTGCGTGGCCAGGCCGGTAAAGCTGCCCGTGGCCAGCGGCACCATGTCGATCTGCGCCTTGTCCATCACGTAGCCGTTGGTGGTGTCGACGGCGTTCATCAGCGGCGAGGCTTCCACCACCTCGGTATCCGTGATCTGGCCCACCTTGAGCGCGGCGTTCACCGTGGCGGTGCGCTCGGCCTGCACGGCGATATGCTGTGTCTTCTGCGCATCGAAGCCTTCGGCTGTGTAGGTCAGCGTGTAGGTGCCGATGGGCAGGTTCACAAGCTGATAGACGCCAGTGCCGTTGGTCCTGGTCGTGCGAGTCAGTGAAGTCTGTTCGCCCACTACCGTGACGGTAGCGTTGGGAATGACGGCGCCGGAGCTGTCCGTGACCACACCGGTGATGCCGCCCAGCGTCTGCTGGGCTACCACAGGGAGACAAAGCAGCGCAGCGGCTGCCAGCAGAATCGAGAAACCAAGAATTCGGAATGAAACGTTACGCATCGAATACCTCAAGTTGTAGAGCCTCAAAGATAGGAGTTTCCCTTCGGATTCTCTTCTGCTTTCCATAAGGAATCCATGGGACAAATCAAGATCCCAACGGGTGTGCCGTTCCGAAGGCAAGAATCGGGTGGGGCCACGCGGGTCACCTGCCGGTTGGAAATTTCAAGGGTGAGAAATCGGAATACCGTTAGGATAAAGGCTCGAAAGCAAAATTCAACAAGAAATTCAAGGTTTTCCGGTTGCCAATTCTGGCCTGTTTATGTAAATAGAGATTGGTTTTGCACAAAACCTGCAAGATTTGCACCTTTCTTCGACACTTCGGCCGGAGTCTGCGCTCCCCGGTTGTCGTCTCTCAAGAAAGATGCATAAGTCGCGGGCTGCCGCAATTCGGCCCGGCGGGGACAGTAAGGCTGCGATACACTAACGGCTGTGCCGACGCCTGCCAATCCAGAGTTCCTCCTCCGCGCCATCCAACTGGCCACCGAGAACGTTCTCGACGGCAAGGGCGGTCCCTTTGGCGCGGTGATTGTGCGCGACGGGGCGATTGTGGGCGAGGGCGTCAACACCGTCACCGCCGCCTGCGACCCCACCGCCCACGCCGAGGTCAACGCCATCCGCGCCGCGGCTCAAGCGCTGGGCAGCTTCTCTCTCGCCGGATGCACCCTCTATACGAGCTGCCAGCCCTGCCCCATGTGCCTGGCCGCCGCCTATTGGGCGCGCCTCGACGCCATCTATTATGGAGCCTCGGCCGCCGACGCCGCCCGCGCCGGCTTTGACGACGCCTTTCTCTACGAAGAGTTTCGCAAGGACGCCGCCCAGCGCTCACTCCCTGCCGGGCAACTGCTGGGTGAAGCAGCCTGGGCCAGTTTCGCCGCCTGGATCGCCTCGGCCAACAAGATCGACTACTGATCGAGTATTCCCGTTCATTTGCTGAATTCACGGGATCGCGCCAGCAGCGCTTCAATGCTGTGCGGCGGATCGCCCGCCTGGAGCATCGCCAGAAAGACCGCGTATGGGTCCGTCTTTGCCCCCGCCTGGCGCAGCGTTCCCTCATCGTTGATCCAGGCGTAGACGATGACCTTCTCCTGGCTGGAGAAGCGGAAGAAAAGCCGATAGCGGCGATGGAATTTGGCGCGAAACCAGTGGCGATTGTCCGCACCCAGCGTGTTGCCCTGGCGGAACTCCACGGCGCTCGGATCTCTGGGTATGGTTTCGAGCATCAGGCGGCGAATCGTCGCCAACAGCTTGGCCGCCGGCTGCTGCCGGTAGCCTTGCGGGTTCTTGGCGGCCAGGGCCTGCACGCGCTGCTCCAGTTGGCCAAGTTGCCGGTCGAAGAGCGGGTGCAGGAAAAGCCTCCAGCCATGGACGATCATGCCAGTGCCTCCGCAAACAAAACCACGCCGGGATGCGGGCGATTTCGCGCGCTACAGAAGCCGTTCATCGCCAAGGTCTTCAGCAGGATCAACCGCGATCCCATCCGTCAGTTCTTCCATGCGCCGCGCGCGGGCCGCGGTCAGAGGCCGGATCGCCTCGGGATGCTGCGAAATGTCCTGCGCCAGGAAGGACAGAAAAGCACCCATCACCGGATCGGTCTCTTCCCTCTGCGGCATCTCAGCGGTCACCAGCATCTGCCCCGGCGCAATGATCTGCGCCTTGACCGCGCCCATGAACTCCGGATGGCTCTTGAAAAGCGCACCCTCGAAGCGAAAGCCGGAGGAGTTGCCGGTACGGATCTGCTTGCCCCGGTACTCCGCTCCGACCGCCCGCGTCGTGACCGCCGGTTTCTGATCCTTCAGCGCTGGCATATTCCCTCCGTTGCGGTCATGTTAGCACAATTGTAACCACAAACGGAAAAGTATTTCTGCTCCGAAGCAGAAGCGGGAAGCACTATACTGCGAGCCATGAGAATTCCTTACTTTATAGCGTTCCTTCTGTGCGCGGCCTGCACCGCCGGGCAAGCGCCCGCTCCCGCAACCCCTGCGACCTCATCCAAATCTCCGGCGCGCCCGGTCTGGCAGATGCAGGAGTCGGGCTCGACGGCCGGCCTGCGTGGCATCGACTCCGTGGACGGAACAGTAGCGTGGGCCAGCGGAACCGAGGGAACCGTTCTGCGCACCTTGGACGGTGGCGCGCATTGGACCCTCTGCGCTACTCCCGACGCGGCCAAGGACGGCGCTACGCTCGACTTTCGCGGCATTCAGGCCTGGGACAAGGACACCGCCATCGTCATGGCCTCCGGCCCCGGCGAAAAGAGCCGGCTGTACAAGACCACCGATGGATGCAAGACGTGGAGGTTGCTCTTCACCAATCCAGACAGAAATGGGTTTTGGGACGCCTTCACGGTCGAGGATGGATGGCAACCAAATGACGAGAAAAGGCTAATGATTCTTGGCGACCCCGTCGCCGGGCAATTTGCTATCTGGTGGTCTGGTGACGGAGGAAATCACTGGAAGAAATGGCCCACTCAACCAAGCGCCGCCGGTGAAAGTGCATTCGCTGCGAGTAATACCGCTCTACTTGACCTAACGCTGGATGGATTCCGGCTTTTCGGGACTGGCGGGCCAGAAGGAGCTCGCCTTTTTATGGAGTGCGATCCTTGCACTTCGGAGCCATTTGATAAAGATGACTTCATTGTCCGACCGATGAAAATGTTCAGGAACGGACCTTCTGCAGGAATCTTCTCTATTGGAGCTGATGATCCTCGGTATGGGCTCCGCCTGGTGGCAGTGGGTGGAGATTACCAGAAGTCTAACGAAAATGGAGATGCTGCTTATTCCCTAGACAGATTCCATTGGCAAGCCTCTACCAAGCCGCCCCACGGCTATCGTTCGGCCGTTCAGTGGAGCGAAGCGCTCCAGCTTTGGATCACCGTTGGTACCAATGGCTCCGACATCAGCCGCGACGACGGCAAGACCTGGCAGCCGCTGGACGACGGCAATTGGAATGCACTGTCGCTACCCTTTGTGGTGGGGCCGCGGGGGCGCATCGCCCGGCTCGATGCGACTGCGATTCCCCCGGCTGCAGAGCAACATGGAAAACAATGAAGATGAAATAATGCCTGACGTTCTGGAGTGCGCCGCAGCCTTCTTCCCAGAGCCACAGCGGCCTTTGCCGTTGAACAGTTTTGGGGCCAGATGAACCTTAAGACGGCAGTTCAAATGCGGGTCCGAATGCCGGATACTCAACTAAGTTTATATTCACCAGCAATTTGTCATCCTGAGCGCAGCGAAGGATCTGCGGTTTGACATCATCCATTGAATGATATGGGAAACGCAGATCCTTCCCTGCGCTCAAAATGACAAGCTCTTCATTCTATGTGGGTTAATTGACAACGCAAGGTTCCAAACCGAGGAGAGGCTGCCGAATCTGAGAGGAATCGTCGCGGCCGCGGTGAACTATTCCCGATTCCCGCCTCCCTATTCCCTACCGTTTACACTGGAAGAGCATGATTCCTACACTCGCATGGACCCCGCAAGGGGTGCGTTTCATCGATCAGACCCGGCTCCCGCTTGAAGAGAGCTATGTGCTTGCAACCACTTATGAACAGGTCGCCGAGGTCATTGTGACCATGGTGGTGCGCGGCGCTCCGGCGATTGGCGTCTCGGCCGCCTACGGAGTGGCTCTAGGGGTGCTGGGCACTTCCTGCACTACGGTCAGCGACTTTGCGCCTGAATTTGAGGCGATCTGCGCTCGCCTGGCCGGAACCCGGCCCACCGCCGTCAACCTCTTCTGGGCCATCGACCGTATGAAGCTGCTCTTTGCGAATCTGGCCGCTGCGGGCGCGACGCTCGGCCAGATCAAAGAAAAGATGCTGGCCGAAGCGCACGCCATGTACAACGAAGACATTGCCGCCTGCAAGGCGATGGGCGCATTTGGCGGAGCGCTGCTGCCCGCGGAGGGCGGCGTGCTGACCCACTGCAACGCCGGCGCGCTGGCTACCTGCGGCTACGGCACCGCGCTGGGCGTGATTCGCTCGGCGGTCGCCATGGGCAAGAAGATCAAGGTCTACGCCGACGAGACCCGGCCTTTTTTGCAGGGCGCGCGGCTGACGGCGTGGGAACTGATGGAAGACGGCATCGACACCACGGTGATCTGCGACAACATGGCCGCCAGCCTGATGAAGCAGGGGCTGATTCAGGCGGTGGTGGTGGGTGCAGACCGCATCGCCGCCAACGGCGACACGGCCAACAAGATCGGCACCTATGGCGTGGCGATTCTGGCCAGGGAGCACGGGATTCCGTTTTACGTGGCGGCGCCCTGGTCCACCATCGACCGGTCCACGGCGACCGGCGACGGAATTCCCATCGAGGAGCGCCCCGCTGTCGAAGTCACTCACCACGGCGGCAAGCAGTTGACCCCGCACAACGTGGGCATTCGCAATCCGGCCTTCGACGTAACCCCAGCCAAGTACATCGCCGCCATCTTCACCGAGCGCGGCGTGCTGCGCGCCCCCTATGGGGAGTCGCTCGAGGCGATGGCCACAGCAGCAAAATAGCCAGGCTGAATGGGAGTCTGGACACCGCCGGACATTCGCCCCATGGCTCGATGCCTCACTTTCATGCGCGTTTTCACGGTGAAAATGCCGTACCATTCAAGTTGAAGACGGGAGTCTATTCATGCGTTGCATTGCAATCCTGTTGTGTTCGGCGGCGCTGGCCGGTGGCGCGCCCCTGGCCCAGGCTCAGACTGCACCCGCTCAAAACGCCGCCGCCAAGCCGCCCGCAAACCTTCCGGCGCAACTGCCCGAGGCCTTCGCCGGATGGGCTGCCGATGGGCCGATCAAGACCGTCAGCGACGCTGCCCAAGCCGACCCCGCCAACGCCGCGGCGCTGGCCGAGTACTCCCTGACTGGCGCAGCCCTGGCCACCTATAAGCGCGAGGGTGAAACCCTCAGCGTGCGCGCTTTGCGCTTTCATGACGCCAGCGGCGCTTACGGCGCCTACTCCTTCTATCGCCACGACGGCTGGCCCAGGGAGCAGATCGGCGCCGGCGCAACATCCGACCACAACCGCGTCCTGTTCTGGTTGGGCAATACGGTGGTCGACGCCACTTTCTCGCACATCGGCCCCATGTCCGGCTCCGAACTGCGCGAATTGGCCAGCCAATTGCCGGTTCCGCAGGGATCCAAGGCGTTGACCCCGCCCATCCTGGCCAACCTGCCGCAGACTTCTCTCGACGGCCAGACCACCCATTATGCTGTAGGTCCGGCAGGGTATACCGGTGGTGGCGGCGTGCTTCCGGCAGAACTGGTGGCCTTCGATCTGGGCGCCGAGACCGCCACCGCCAGCTACAAGCTGCGCTCCGGGCAGGCCACGCTCACCATCATCGACTACCCCACTCCGCAGATGGCCGCCGCGCAGGAAGCCAAGATCCGCGCCTACATTCAGGCCGGCAAGCAGGCCCAGCCGGCCTGGCCCAAACCGCTTCAGGACTCCGATCTCGTCTCCCTCGAAGTGCGCCGCAGCGGCCCGCTGGTGGCCCTGGTGAGCGGCGACGCCATTCCCGAAGAGAGCCACAAACTGTTGGCGCTGGTGCACTACGAGGCCGATCTGACCTCGATCCCCCAACCCACCGAGTCAGAGATCAAGAAGACCGGCAAGCTGCTCTTGGGCATCGCCACCCTGGTCATCATCGGCGCCAGCGCGGCCATTCTGCTCGGCTTCTTTCTGGGCGGCGGCCGGGCGCTCTATCGGATCGCCCGCGGCAAGCCTGCTTCCTCCGTCTATGAAGAGGAGTTCACCAGCTTGAATCTGCACAACTGATCGCGCCCGCGCCGTGGAAACCCAATGGGCCGCATCCGCAGGGGGAGCGCGGCCTAAATTCTGTGGAAAACTCGTCCATAACCCGAGAAAACACCCCGAAATACCGGAGTTCATGGAGAGCTGAAAGGCAAACAGGAGGCGAAGACAAGCGCCGGGTAAAACCTGGGTACGTCTTTCTAAATAGTTGATTACAAACAAATTATTTTGCCTGAGATTTATCCTTGACACTCGCTTCCCCCGCCCCTACTATGCAGCCAGAAAGTTCTGATGGCTTTGCCTCCGTTGGAACTATTCTCCCAGAGGAGAGAGCTGCCCTGTTGCCGGGCGGCTCTTTCCGTTTTTTGAGCAGAATCCGACCATCCTATCGGTCCACTCTTGCGCCGCGGAACGCAGATTTCCTTCCCCTCTGCTTTACCGGAAGCCACACCAGCGATACAATCAAACTGAAAGCCGACGTAGCTCAGTTGGTAGAGCAGCTGATTCGTAATCAGCAGGTCATCGGTTCAAATCCGATTGTCGGCTCCAGAGATTCATTCACTTTCAGGCCATCTGCAAAGATGGCCTGAACTGTGTCGGCACAATCTCAATATTTTTTAGAGCACCGCCTGGTGGCTTATAGAAAAACCTGCGTTGGTGTATCCCGAAAGCAATACACTCCAGTCGACGCATCCATACGGGAGCGGCGACCTGGAAATCACTGAACAGGGCACAGAGACTTTGATTCTGCTCTAACGCTGCGGCTCGATCCCCAACTGCTGGCATTTTTTGTAGAAATGGCTCCGTTCCAGCCCCAGGGCCTTGGCCGTCTGCGTCACATTTCGTCCATGCCGCTCCAGTTCGCGCAGCACCTCGCTCCGCTCGTAGGCTGAAACCCGCTCGGCCAGTGGACCTGACCCATCGGGCGCTCTCGCCGCCGCGCGGACTGCCGGCAGCGCCAGGCGCACCGCCTCGACGTCCACGGTTGCGCCGGCCAGCAGCAGCAAGCGCTCGACTACATTGCGCAGTTCGCGAATGTTTCCCGGCCAGGCATACTCTTTCAGCGCGGCAATGGCCTCCTCGGCAAACGGAACAAGTTTCCATCCATTCTGCGCGCTCACCTGGCGGGCAAAGTGCTCCACCAGAGCAGGCAAATCTTCCGGACGGGAGCGCAACGGGGGCAGCTCGACCGGGAAAACGACCACGCGGTGATAAAGATCGCGGCGAAATCCGCCCGTTTCGACCAGTTGCTCAAGATTCCGGTGGGTGGCCACCACCACCCGCACATCGACCTTGGTGGGCTTGTCGGCCCCGATCCGCTCGACCTCGCCCTCTTCCAGAACGCGCAGCAGCTTGGCCTGCATGGCCGGCGGCATGTCGCCGATCTCGTCCAAAAAGAGAGTTCCCCGGTGCGCCTGCTCGAACTTGCCGGTGTGCCGCTGCGCCGCGCCGGTAAACGAGCCCTTCTCGTGGCCAAAAAGTTCGCTTTCGATCAGCTCCGCGGGAACCGCCGCGCAATTCAGCGTCACAAATGGGCCGGCGGAGCGGGGACTTTTTTCGTGGACGGTGCGAGCGGCCAGTTCCTTGCCCGTGCCCGTTTCGCCATAGATGCAAATGCGCGCCTCGCTGGCCGCCACCCGTTCCAGTTGCGCCATCACCCGCCGCATCGTTTCGCCGCTGTAGACCAGCGTGTGCCGGCCCACGCGGCTGCGCAGGTCCTGATTCTCCGTCTCCAGGCGGGTCAGCTTGAGCGCATTCTCGACTGTAACCAGCAGCTTTTCCGTGCTCAGCGGCTTTTCCAGAAAGTCCAGCGCGCCCAGCCGCGTAGCCCGCACCGCCATTTCGATATGCGCCTGCCCGCTCATCATCACCACGGGCGCGGCAACTTCCGCCGCCTTCAGATCCTCCAGCAGCAGCAGACCGTCTCGCTTGGGCATCACCACATCGCTCAGGATCAGGTCGAAGGGCTGGCTGCGCGCCAGTTCCAGCGCCCGCACGGCGTTGTCGCAGACCACCGCCTCGTGCCCCGCCAGCCGGAAGGCGCGGGAGAGCGAAGCCAGCGTGTTGGCCTCGTCGTCGACAATCAGAATCTTGGCCTTGCCGTTCATGCGTCTGTCCCTTTCGCCGCCGGCAGCGTAATGACGAACGCTGCGCCGCCGCCCGCGGGGCTCTCCACCGCGATGGTTCCCTGGTGGTCTGCCACCACCGATTGCACAATGGCCAGTCCCAACCCGGTTCCATGCTGCTTGGTGGTGTAGTAGGGGGTAAAGAGCCGCGCACACTCCTCGGGCGTCATGCCAGCGCCGGTGTCGGCAACGCGGAGCTCCACTCTCTCTCCCTTTGGACGAGCAGCCAGAGTGAGTGTTCCGCCCTCCGGCATGGCGTCGAGCGCGTTCAGGACCAGATTGCTTAGCGCCCGGTGCAAAAGTTCCGGATCGGCCATCAGTGGCATTTTCTCTTCGGGCAAATCGACCACCATGCGAATCTTCTCTTCCGCAGCGCGCGCCTCGTACAGCGCCCGCACCCGCTCGATCGCCTGGCGCGCATCGATCTGTTCCAACTCCGGTTTGGGCATCTTGCTGAAGTCGCTGAAGCGGGCAATGATGGTTTTGAGGTTGCCGATCTCCATCCCCAGCGTCTGCGTGCTCTCGCGGAAGACCTCGTCGAACTCCTCCGCCGGCAGCTCCCGCGCCCTCACCAGATTCTCCACCGTCAGTTGCAGGGGAAAGAGCGGATTCTTCAGCTCGTGCGCCAAACGCCTTGCCAGCTCCCGCCAGGCGGCCACGCGCTCGCTCTGCACGAGCCTCTCCCGCTGGCTGCTCAGCTCTTCGGTCATATGGTTGAAGCTGCGCGCCAGCACACCGACTTCGTCGCGCCCGCCGGCTGGGACCCGCGTCTCCCAATGCCCGCCTGCGACCGCTTCCGCCGCCCGCGCCAGCCGCTCGATGGGCCGCGAAACCCGCGCCGCAATCCACAAGCTCCAGACAATGGTCAGCAAAATCCCGCCCGCCGCCACTCCATAGGCGATGGCGCGAATATGCCGCTGCGCCTCGACCATGCCGGCGCGGGAGATGGTTACGGTCAACACCGCCAGCACCTCGCCGGCATCGTTCTTGAGGGGAAGCGCCGTGGCGCTCACGCTCTCTTCGCGCCGCCCGGTGGGATAAATGATCCCGGTCGCGGGCTGCCCGCTGCGCCGCGCCGCATCGATCAAGGACTGATAGTGCTCGGAGCCCGCCAGAACCCCGTTGGCTCCCACCAGCCGACTGGGATCGAAGGCCGCCGCGCTGGACTGCGCCGGCGTCTGATTGGCTACCGCAATTGCGCCCGCATCGCTATACAGGCCAATCTGCATGTTCTGCGTCACTGGCAAATCGGCTAAAAATGCCTGATCCAGGCGTTTGCCGCCTACCAGCCGCACTGCCTCCACGCCACGCACCGAGCGCACGGCAAAAAAGCCCAGCGCCGTGCTCCCATCCGGCAGTTCCTCCCGCTTGAGCAAGCTCCCCGCTCCCGCCTTGGCCGCCGGTTCGGGGTAGCCAAAACGCGCCGGCCACTGCGCAGAACTCACTACATTTCCGTCCGGCCCCACAATCTCCAGAAAGTCGAGCTGTTCCTCCTGGGCCAAGGTCTGCGCTTCGGTGACAAAGAGCGCCGCATCGCCGGACTGGGCCAGCTCGAAAGCCATGGTCCGCACCCGTTCTCTCGCTGCCAGCCGGTCGACCGCTGCCGCAGCCTCCGCCGAGCGGTGCTGGAACTCGCGCTGCATCTGCGCCACAAAGAGCGTCGTCTCCTGCTGATCGCGGCGGTCGAAGACCTCGCGCACCCGCACCAGCACCGTCCAGGCCACCGCCGCAACGGCTGCGGCCACGGTCAGCGAAAAGAGCAAGAGCAGTTTCTGTCGCAGATTCACGGTGCGTCCTCCAGCGAAGCATTGGCCAACTGCGGCAACCCGTCCACGCCCAGCCGCATCCCCCGCACCCGGCTGCCCAGAGCCCAACTCCTGGGGAGATAAAGCAGCGGAATCACTGTCCGCTTCTGCAAGAACTCGTTTTCTGCGCGATAAACTCCGACAGGTGCGGTCTCGTTCACCGCCGCCGAACTGCCCAGCGCACGCAGCACCGACTCCAGCGCCGCCGCTGATTTGCCGTCCTCGAAGGGGATCCGCCGCAGCGTCAGGTCGGCTCGCAGACCGCCTCCGGCCATTCCAGCTTGAACGTTGAAGCCAGCCTCGCGCAGATTCAGCGCCAGCCGCTGCGCCGCCAGCAGCATCGCCCCGCCGCTCTCGGTGGCCAGTATCAGTGGCCCCGGCGTCTGCCCGCCGCGCAGTTCCTGCGCCCTGGCCAGATCGCGCTCTACTGGAAACAGAAACGAGTACCCCGTGGTTGCCGAAGGCAGCAGACTGGCCGTCGTCTCTCCCTGCCTTTGGTAGATCACGTTGGAGAGCACCGTGCGGTCGACCGTCAGCGCCAGCGCTCCTCGCAGCGCCGGGTTCGCCAAGGCTCCAGCGTCGCTCACCTGCAACAGCAGCAGCGAAGCCGCCGGCGCCGAGAGCAGATTCAGTCGCTGCTGTTGCGCCTGCCGCATCTGCTCCGCGGGAACCTCGACCACATCGGCGCGGCCCACGCTCAGATCCAGCCACTGGTCGCGCACGGCGCGGTGCTCGCGAATCTCGACGGTGTCGACAAACGGCCGACCCGCCCAGCAACTGTCGTTAGCGGTCAGCAGGACCACTCCGCTTTGCGCGGCGCTGAACTGGAACGGCCCCGTCCCCACCGGTGCGCCGGCGGCTCCGCTTTCGGCAATGCGATAGGCGTCGTTGGCCAGCAACTCGGGCAGATTCGGCATCGGTCCATCGCCCAGAAAGACCAGCGACGAGCCCACCGCATGAACCGCCGCCCAAGGACATTTCGCTCCGCAAACAGCATCCAGAGCCGCCGCCACCGCCGCCGCCGTCAGTGGATTCCCATCCTGAAAATGCACCCCCGGCCGCAGCTTGAACTCCCAGCGATGGCCGGTGTTCTCTTGCGACCACTCGACCGCCAGCGCGGGCTCCAGCGCTCCCTTTGCATCCCGCTCGGTCAACCCATCGAGTACCAGGCTCCGCGCCAGGCCGTTCGCCTGCCAGGCCTCGCCCTCCGTCTCGACGTGTAGCGCTCCGCCATAATGAGGCCGCGTGCGCGCTCCGGCGGGCAGCGCAAAAACTGCCAACATCAGAATCAACGACAAGATGCCCGCGTGTTTGCCGGTCCATCCGGCAATGCCCCGTACCCCGCCGCGAGGGTGGAAGACCTCAATCTTTTCCCGGCCAGTAGATTTCACAAGTGCCCACTTACTCATTGCACACCGCCGTCACCCGCACCACCTCTTGCTGGTCGTCCGCCCTGCGCACGATCGCCAGAACGCTCTTTTTGTCCGCAGCCGTTGAGAGCGCCGTCACCGTTCCCTCGACAGCCAGGGGAGCGCTGGCGGCAATCGCCTCCTGCCCCGGCAGTTTGTAGGCGCGCAGGCTGTCGCTGAGCGCTTCGCCGGAGGCCGAGGCAATCACCAGGTCGCCCATCCCGCAGGCCGCCGGCAAGACGGCGAAGTCGCTGCCCCAGTCCCGCGCCCCGCTCACCGGCTTGAGCGTACCGTTTTCCGCCAGTTGCACCTTGCCGTCGATGCCGCCAACCAGCAGCGCCGGCCCGCCTGCCCGCTCCAGCACCGCCAGCGTGTAAAACGGCGGCAGATCCACACCCACGCTGGGCGTCACCACGCCAGTGAAGGAATTGCGCGCCGCGTTGTAGAAGGCTTTGAACTGGATGGGGCCAGCCGGCGAGTCTGCGGAGAGGAGTGGCCACGGATCGTCGCTCGGGTGACAATGCAGAGTCCAACCCTCCCCTGGAGGCCGGTCTGTATCCTGCGTTGCTGTGTAGCTTCCCGTGCATGAGGTTCCGGGAAAGTAGGCGAGAAACCCCTCGCCGTCTGGAGTCCCCCCGAGTATCCCGCGCGGATCGCGCACTGGAGGCTGTGCGGAATCGAGATGATAAAAGCCCTTCCCATCGGGGAAACCCGACGGAGTCCGGTCCAAGGCGAGCAGGCATCCCTGCTTCAGAACCGCCAAACCGTGGCGCGACTCAACGACGGAGAGCAAAGGCGGCTTAGCGTCGGGGAAACAGGGAAGCGAATCCAGTGTGAAGGGCCCAAGGTATTGCTCCTGGCGAAGCTGGATTTGTTCCTGAGTGACCGGAATCTGGCGAGGGGGAGATTCAAACTCGACCATCGTCACCCGCTTTTCGCTGCCCTGCACCAGTTCTGCCACCCATAGCCTTTTCTGCGCATTCTCGCTGAGCGTCACCTGGATGGTATTGGCGCTCTCCGCTCCCGCGGCCAGCACCCCGTGCGTCTTCAGATCCTGCTCGATCAGTTTGCGGATCGCTGGGATATCTGCGACAGGAATCGAAGAGAGGTTGCGCACCACCAGCCGCGCCTGTCCTGGACCGAGAACCCCGGCGATCTGCTCGGCCAGGTCCGCCGCCGGGTGAGCCCATTCGCTGGAGGCCGCCGCGGCCTGCATCGCCAGCCCCATCAGCCCTATCGCCGCCAGTTTCAAAAGGAAAGTCATCGTGTTTATCTCTCTAGGTGCGACTTATCCGCGTTTTTTCGTTTGCGCGGATTATATCGTCTGACCACACTACGGGGCGCCCCACCCTCGCCGCGTTCTTGTCTATGCGGCTAGAGTGGGAGCCCTGAATCCCCCTTGCAAGCCAGTTTTGACCTCAATGCCCACTATGCTGCTGCGGATCGGATTCGTTGTCCATCTCCTGCTTGACCACCGGCGCATTGGCCATGTTTTTAAAGACATCGTTGGCAAAGAAGAACTTTCCATCCGACGGCACCATCACCACCTGGATCTTGTCCGACAAGCGCTCGGCCACGATCTTGTTGATGAGCAGCGGAGACTTATTGAGCAGGGCCGCCTCGCTGGTCATGCGTTCGGCGTTGGCCGCGGCCATCAGCTTGATGCGGCTGGCTTCGGAGTCGGCCAACAGATTGCGCCGCTGCTGCTCGGCCTTGCTGTCGATGACCTTGGCCTCGGCGTCAGCCTGGGCGTTTTGGATGGTTGCTTCCTTGCGCGCCTCGGCCTCCAGCTTGCTTTGCTCGATCTGCTTTTCCTTGAGCGGCAGGGTGTACTGCATGGCGTCGGCCTCGCCCTTGGCCTCGACCACCTTGGACTGCGCCTCGCCCTCGGCTGCCTTCACCTTCTGCACCGCCTCGGCCTCGGCCTGCAACTCCGCGATTCTGACCTGCTTCTGCTGAATGTCGGTGACCACCCCCAACTGATCGTCCTCCTGCTCCTTGAGCAACAGGCCTTCCAGCCCCTTGGCGTACTCCTCGGGGAGTTGAATGTCGCTGAGCATGACCTCCTCGACCACGATGCCGTCCGCGCCCAGTTTGCGGCCGATGATCTCGGCTGCCTTGGCCCGCACCTCTTCGCGGCGGGTGCTGAAGATCTCGCGCACGGTGTACTCCGGCGCAAGCTCGCGCCAGGCGCTGGCCACCACCGGCGGCACCAGTTCCTTGTCGACCGGTTGCGGCATGTGCGCCTGCACGCTGTCCAGCTTGCTGGGATCGAGGCGGTAGCGCACCGTCACCGCCAATCCGATATTCAACCCTTCGAGCGATTGCACGTTCATGCCGTTCCTGACGCCCTTGCCCCCTTCGGCCACGATTCCAGCGGTGAACAGGTGATCGCGCAGGTCGAAGATCTGCACCGTTTCGGCCAGCGGCACGATGAGGTGCAAGCCCGGATACAGCGTTCCCGGCAGCGTGCCGCTGATCTGGCTAACCCGTACACCCCCCATGCCGCTGGGCACCACCACTACACTGGCGGCGGCCAGCAGCGGCAGGCAGGCTGCCAGCGCCAGGACCGCCGACCCGCGCCAGCGCAGTTCGGTGGGCGGCTCCGCCGATTCTTCCTCCGATTGAGCCTGCCGCGCAGCCCGCACCCGCATCCACAGCGCGTAGAGCGGAATCCCCGCCGCCACGGCCAGCATCAACATCCCCACTCCCATCAACAACAGCTTCAGCGCGATCATTTTCCTTCTCCTTCAGGGCGGTTCGCCGCCTTCGGTTGATTGCATTCTGTTTCGTGCTCCCCATCCTCCCCGGTCTTCGGCCATGGAGCCAAAAACAGCCGGACCAGTCCCCCGAACGTCAACTCCTCCAGCAGCAGCCCCGCCGCCACCGGCAACAACGCCGCACCCCATCCGTAGTTCCCATCCATAGGCAGGTTCATCGGTCGCCTCCCTTACCGCTGCTCCGCGGCGGGCGGGTTTGCTTCGCTTTGAGGCGTATCCACCGCTGCTTCATTGAGCGCCGCCGTCACCACCGGCGTCTCAAGCAGAAAGGGAATCTGCTCCACAGGAGGGATCTGCGCCAGCAGAAGCGCCGTGTCTGCGTCCGCCTGGCCGGGCAGCGGTGCTGGACCAAACAACTGGGCCGTCTCGGCGTTGCGCTGGCCCACAATCTGCACTGCATCGCCCACCGCCACCAGTTCGTAGAACTCTTCCAGGTCGGCCTTGGCCATGCGGATGCACCCATGACTAGCCGCCTTGCCAATCGACTTCGGCTCATTGGTTCCGTGGATTCCGTACCCCGGCACGCTCAGCCCCATCCAGCGCGTTCCCACCGGATTGCCCGGCCCTGGCTGAATCACCTTTCCGTCGTGGCGATAAATAGGGTTCTTGGCGCGGCGCTCGATGGTGAAGGTACCCTCCGGGCTGGGCGTCGAGGGCTTGCCAACCGCCACGGTATAGACCTTCTTCACCGCGCCGTCTTCCACCAGCGCCAGCTTGCGGTCTTCCAGGCTGACCACGATCACCCGCTTGGCCGTGCTCTGCGCCGCCGCCTGCATCGCCAGCACCATCGCTATTGCCGCCACCGTCCATCCGTTGAGCTTTAAAGTCCTCATCGCTTCCCCCTCGCCGGCGCGCTGTCTCAATTGCCTGCGCCCAGACAAAGTGCAACCCATGAGCCAATTGGCAGCGATTGATAACAGATGACTTATGCGCGCAGGGGGGAAGATCGGCGGGTCAGCATAGACACAGCCGTGTCAGAACTGACACGGTGTCTGGAAGAGGAATCTGCTTTGCCGGAGTGGGTTGATGAGGCACACAAAAAAAGAACTGCGCTGCTCAACGATTCGGAACGCCGTGATCCAAAAGAAGAGCAGGCGATACCACGCATCCACAAGATAGGGTGACTCTTCGATTGCTTCTCTTGCCGGGCCGGCAGGGCAAACGCATCTAAATCACCATAATCACTATCTACGGTCGGTCTTGTAACAGGGCACGACTTCAGTCGTGCCGCGACAAGAGCACAAGACAATAAGGGCTTTAGCCCCTGCCAACCTTTTCATGTCCCCTTTGCCGAAACCCAGTCGATGCCGCATGCAGGGGCTAAAGCCCACCGTGCTTGCTTCGCCCATGCACGGCACGACTGAAGTCGTGCCCTGTTACAAAGCACATGATTTCAATATTTTGCGCACCATTAAATCTTCCGGTATGGTAGCGATTTAAGATGCGTTTGCCCTGGCCGGGCCGGCGGTTACGGCGACTCGTCGACGACTTCAATCGCCATAACGTAATCCAAAAACGCCATAAGCTACTCGTGCTCGTGTTTTTTCGATACCCCCACAAGGAAAGTGATTGTGAACTCCACAGCGCCGGACGCGATCCCGAATTCAGACGGAAAACTCGAACCAAGATACAAATTAACGGCACTCGGGCAGCCGCCGATTGTCTCAAAATAGATTTTGTCTCAGAAACGGTAAAACCTGGACGCATCCAGGCCTTTAAGAAGAGGGCTTTCACATCTCAAGGTTCAGTTTCAAAACCACTGAAACCGCCGGCGCAGGGGTTATCGCCCTGAAGGCTGGCCGTTCAGGCCGATGGACGCCCTCTTACACCAGCGCCAGCGCCGCACGGTCGTTGCCGCGGGGGACGAAGCCGTCTTTGCGCCAGGCGATGGAGAGCTTTTCGCGGTCGAGGAGTTTGTGGATTTGGCCGCGGGCGTGTTCGGCCCAGGGGCCGCTGCGGTCCAGACGGATGTAGGCCTCCCAGTGACGCAGGGCGGGGCGGCGCAGGCCCTTGCGCTCGTAGGCCAGGGCCAGATTGTAGTGCACGTCGGCGTAGCGGGGAGCCAGCGCGGCGGCGCGGCGATAGGCAGCGATGGACTCGTCCAGCCGCTCCAGCTCGTCCAGTACATTGCCCAGATCGAAGAAAGCCAGCACATAGTTGGGATCGGCAACGGTGGCGCGGCGATAGAGATCTTCGGCGCGGTCGAATTCGCGCAAGTGGAAGTGGATGGTTCCCAAGTTGATAAAGGCCGGCGCATAGGACTGGTCTATGAGGAGAATCTCCTCGTAGAGGGCGATGGCGCGCTGCTTGTCACCGAGCTCTTCGGCCTGTACGGCATCGAGAAAGCGGTCCTGCACGCTCGGCTGGCCGCTACCGCCGGGGCGGCGCAGATGCGCTGGCTCGCGGGCCGCGCCCAATTGGCCATACCTCCCAGGCTGGCTGCAGCGCTCGAAGTCGAAGAGCAACTGGCGGCGGATGGGGTCGACAATGGCGCCGTGATAGCGGAAGGCGAGGCGCGTGCCGGTGCGGACCGGGCAGGCCTCGATGAGCGGATTGGTCATTCCGGCGACGGCCTTCATGGCCAGGATGGAGTGGCGGATGGAGGCCGCCGGAACCGCTTCCTCGCGCAGAATGCGCAGAGTGCGCAACTGGCCCAGATCCTGAAAGGTGTAGCTCTGCTTTTGCGGGATGAGTTCGGCGCGCTCCCACCCCTGCAACTGGCGAGGACTGATCTGCAGGATACGCAGGACTTCCTGGCGGCTATAGCTGGTCACTCTGCGAAGCTCCTTGGGTGGTCCGGCTCGGCCTTGGATCGTAAACCCGGTGGACGGCTCCTCGAATGTGCTCTTCCCCTGCATCGCACCGCAGAAAGAAGCCCGGAAGAACCGCTCTTGCAGCGATTATGCCAAGAGTATGCGTGGATAAGCAGACGAGAACTACCGCCGCAACAAAAAAAATCGTGGATAACCCGTACCTGTCTTGGTTCATTTGTGAGCGCAAGGCCGCGATCTGTGGAAAACCGAGGAGAAATAGCCGAAAAAGCACAGGAACAGGACGAAAACGGGAAAAATACCGAAGAGATAGTGGAGGCAATCTACTCCGCAGGAAGCCATATTCTCCGTGTTGAGTTCCAATTCTTAGAGAGTTCTAAGCTGATTCGACGGCGCTGATGCGGTTGGCGATCTCGACGGCCAGAGTATCGATCTCGGGGTGGAAGAGACGCCGCTCGCGGGGAGGAAGCTCCTCGAGCAGGTCGGCATAGCCCGTGATCTCGCAGCCGGCAAAGGCAGCAAAACCCGCGGTATCGGCCATGCGGCAACTGACATTGATCAGTTCCGCCATTCCCCAGGGTCCATCCTTGGGACGGGAGACGTGGTGTTCGGCCACCACCGCCTCGAAGTCGGGGGGGAGCTTCCAATCGGCGATGAGTTGGCGGCCCACGGCGCAGTGGTCCAGGCCAAAGAGCGCCTCCTCGGCCTTCAGCACGCTGGCAGGGGGTCCGCTATGAGCGCCAAGCAAAACCGAGTATTCCTTGGGACGAACGGCGGCCAGGGCCAGGCGGCCAACGTCGTGCAGAACGCCGCAGGTATAGGCCGTGTCTTTGTCCATGAAGCCGGCTGAAGCCAATTGTTCGGCAATCAAGCCGCAGGCCAGATCGTGACGCCACAGCGCGCGCATCGCCGGCAGACTCAGCGATTTCCCCAGATAGGCGCGAGCGCCGACCGTCAGGCAAAGCCCCTGCAGGTTGTTGATGCCCAGCACGGCGATGGCCTGCAGGATGCTGTTGGAAGGAAAGCGCGGCGCATAAAGCAAAGAGTTGGCAATCGACAGCACCTCGCTGGCGAAGGCCGGATCGGAGGAGATCAGATCGCTCAATTGGTGCAACTGTACGGATTCACTGTTGGCCAACTGCAACACGCGGATGGCCACCTGGGGAAACGGAGGCAGACGCAGATGCGCCCACGATACCTGCGTGACCTCATTTCGTTGCTTTTCGAACTGCACCGTCTGTCACTCCCTCGCGTACGACTGCACACCTTCAGGATACGGCCTCGGGACCGGCGACCGGAGCCCGACAGACCCTTGCCGGCTCCGCTCCATGCTCTGCACCGGCCCCCGGACAGCTTCAGCAGGCTAGTTCCCCTGTTCTTTACATTTCGGCACAAAACCGGATTGTTTGAGCCGCTTTCTTTTCACCCAGGGTAAAGCGGATGCCGAATTGGAATCGAGGCAGGAAAGCAGCGGAAGCTATAGACGAAAATGGCGAAATCCTGCGACGAGAGGATTGCGCCTCGGGCGATCCAAGCCAAAGAAGGAGAGAAGGAAACTTTTGAATTCTTCGCCCTCGGTTGAATCCAAGGGGAATAATTATTGGCGCACGGCTTGCCAGCAGGTGGGACGCGGGTCTAAATTATCGGTATGCGTCGATGTCGCTAACACCGCCCTGGTGCCTGCTCCGACGCTCCCGTGTGCGCAAATTCAGTTGATCCTGCTCGCCCGGCAGCCCGTTTCATTTCCCCAACTCACAACGAAGGACCTGGGAGAGATCCCAGAGAGGAGACCATCATGGCGCAGATTGCCGCGGATGTAACCGAAATCATTGGCCGTACCCCGTTGGTGCGGCTCAACCGAATCGCCTCGGGACTGGGAGCCACGGTGCTGGCCAAGCTGGAGAGTCAGAACCCACTGTCGAGCGTCAAGGATCGCATCGGGCTGGCGCTGATTGAATCTGCCGAGAAGGACGGCAAGATCAAGCCCGGCGAGACGGTGCTGATCGAGCCCACCAGCGGCAATACCGGCATCGCGCTGGCTTTCATCGCCGCCGTCAAGGGCTACCGCTTGATTCTCACCCTGCCGGAGACGATGAGCCTGGAGCGGCGCGTCCTGCTGCTGGCCTTTGGGGCGGAGGTGGTGCTCACTCCCGGACCCAAGGGCATGAAGGGAGCCATCGCCAAGGCCAACGAGATTCTGGCCAACACGCCCAACGGCTATATCTTGCAGCAGTTCGACAATCCCGCCAACCCCGCCATCCACTATGCCACCACCGGCCCGGAGATCTGGAACGATACCGACGGCAAGGTGGATATTCTGGTCTCTGGCGTGGGAACGGGCGGCACGCTGACCGGCGTCGCCAAGTACATCAAGGAGCTTAAGCCGTCCTTCAAGGCTGTCGCCGTCGAACCCACCGACAGCCCGGTGCTGAGCGGTGGCAAGCCCGGTCCGCACAAGATTCAGGGCATCGGCGCCGGCTTTGTTCCCGGCGTACTGGATACCGGCCTGATCGACGAGATTCTTCAGGTGAGCAACGACGACGCCATCAACACGGCCCGCCGCCTGCCGCTGGAAGAGGGCCTGTTTGTGGGCATCTCCTCGGGCGCGGCGGTTTATGCGGCGCTGCAGTTGGCGGCGCGGCCGGAGAATGCCGGCAAGACCATCGTGGCCATCCTGCCCAGCTTCGGCGAGCGTTACCTGAGCAGTATCCTCTTCGACACCCTGCGGCAAAAGGCGCTGGCCCTGCCCACCGAAGAGGTTACGCTGTAACAGTAGACATTGGACAGCGGACAGTTGACAGTTACGGGAGGAATTCCAACTGTTTACTGTCGGCTGTTCGCTGTTTCGCTGCCGGAGATCGAACTTATGTTCCTCCTTGCCCACATCCGCGAAGACATCGACTCGATACTGGAGCGCGACCCGGCGGCGCGCTCGCGGCTGGAGGTCTTTCTCTGCTATCCGGGGCTGTGGGCGGTGTGGATTCAGCGCATCAGCAACAGTCTGTGGCGCACCCGGCTGCGACTACTGGCGCGGCTGGTCTCGCAGATCGCGCGCTTTTTTACCGGCGTGGACATTCATCCCGGCGCGCAGTTGGGGCGGCGCTTGTTTATCGATCACGCCACCGGCGTAGTCATCGGTGAAACCGCCATCGTGGGCGACGACGTGACCATGTACCAGGGCGTTACGCTGGGCGGCACCGGCAAGCAGCATGGCAAGCGCCACCCCACCATCTGCGACGGTGTCTTTATCGGCAACAACGCCAATATCCTGGGCAACATCACGGTGGGCGAGAACTCGCGCGTGGGGGCTGGATCGGTGGTGCTTACGGACGTGCCGCCCAACTCCACGGTGGTTGGCGTTCCGGCGCACATCGTCTACCGCAACGGCCAGCGAGTGCTGATTACCGACCCGCACGACGTGAAAGACCCGCTCAGCGACGCTCTGATCGCGCTCTCGGCCCGCGTCGAGGCGCTGGAAGGAAACCTGGGCGAGACGGCACAGGCTGTTCCCTTCTCCGCGGAAGAGGCTGAGCGCACCAACTATCGCGAACAGCTCGACCGGCTGCGCGGCCTGGTTTCGATGGGCGAAGGAATCTGAGTATTTTCCGTTTCTGGTTCTTCACCGGCGTTTCCGGCCCACAGGGATAAAGTTGCAGCGCTGGCCTCCTGGCCGGCTGGATTGTGGACCTCCCGGTTCACGCTTGTTTCTTGAGCGCCCAGCATGGGCGCACTCTTGCGGGTGCAAGTCCTGTCATAGGTTTATTTCAAGCCGCTATGGACCCACTCAACAAGAGTCCAAAAAAGTGGACACATCGGGCTTCGACACTGCCACCCGTCAAGAGGAACCTTCGAGCACCTACGGATTTCCCTGGCAGAGCAGCGGCGATGGTGCAGGACGGGCTACCAGCATTGCACCGCGACGACATTGGCGGGTCCCGATCTGCCCCGGATCACGTCGGTTGAAAGTACAAATTCCATATTCTTCTTTTCCCATCCGGGTGGAGCGGCAGCGGCGAGTTTTCTCATCTCGTTCTTGTTGGTTAAGAACTTCCCGGCCGCCTGGGTGCCAAAGACGGTCATGCCCGCGGCCACAACCACCATTTGTTCTGTCTTGGGATCCACCATTCTGAGAACGATTGCGTAGTCGCGAGTCACGTTCAGATAGGGCACAGCGTAGTCGATCGACCAGTCTTTCTTAGAAGGATCGTTTCGATCCCGGATCACATATTCGCTGGGAGATGTCTGATCGACGGTGTAGCGGAGTTTGGAGATCAGCCGCTCGGACCAACTATTGTTCATCAGTCCGACAAGAATGGCGGGGCCATTTTGCAGATCGGTAAATGTGGCATCGGATTGGGATTGCAGGCGAATCTGTTTCCCATGGGCTTGAATGAATCCGGCGAATCGCGCCAGCGTGATGGCATCGTATACGTGGATGAGTTCGGTCTCCGAACTGTGAAAGCCTCCGAGGTCGAGGGAGGGACTCAAGCTGGTATTTGCGCCCTCTTCTTTTTTACCGGCAGCCAGATTGCCCACGCACAGCAGCACGGGTTCACGGGAAGACAGAACCGGACGCCAAAAACTGTCCAGGGCATCGTCGTGCCGGTTCCAAGCAAACAGTATGGCGAGGCCGGCCAAAAGAACCAGCAGGCCGCCCATGACAGCCATTGTACGTAGCCTGCCAGGTTGGTTTGCTGGAGCAGAAAAAAGGTCTACAAGGAGGGGAAGCGGCGGCTTCGGCGCTTTATTGGCTGCGACAACCGAGGAGTTCGGTAAAGAATCAGGGTAGCGGAACTGTGGCGTGTAGCAGCCCGGCAAGAGTTCGATGCGCAGTTCACCAACGGGATCTGTCTGATAATACTGCGCCAGCCTCTTCCTGACTTCGGCAATGGCGCTGCGCACCACATGGTCGCTGGCGGTGTCATAGTCGGGGGTTCGAGCGAAGATGTCAATGCCGATGGAACGCTCTTTCAGCAGGGCGCCAGCACCTTCCAACGTCTGTTCTACGACATATTTCAGCACCGCCGCATAGCGTTTGCTGTTCTGGAAAGCAGGACTGGAGAGGATGCGCTGGAGCTGCTCCCGCACCTGTTGCTGATCTGCGCCCGTGCCGGGGGGCGAGACAGAATTCGGTCGACAGGGAACGGAGCTGTTGGCTGGGACGGGATCTTGGGGCATAAATGTTCCTTCAGGACCGCCCAAATTCTACCATATAAATCGATTTTCCCCCCGCGCCGGACGAAACCGGGACGAGGCCTCCCATTTTGTGTGGTCCAGGGGATTTTTAATTCTCTGTCAAAAATTGCTGAAATCTAAAACAAAAACACGCAAATCTGACGGTCTGTGACCGACAGATGCAAACTCACGCCGTCGCTGGTCAGATCGAAGCGGCCATGAATCGATTCTTGAACCATTGCAGCGGTTTAAGAAAACAGCCGCCAGAAAGGCCGTCATATAGGCCAGACATATGCCCGACACGCCCGACCTGAAAATGAAATAAATCGCTTTTCTAGAGGGGTTTTGCGATTTTTTCCGATTGACACGGCGTTTCCATGCTGCATATAGTTCGTGTGCCAATGAATGCCCGCAGATCTCGATCTGCTTGATTCAATTGGCGATTTCGACCCCAGAAAAAACCCTGGGGCTGAGTCCAATTCAGGAGGCAATATGAATCTCAGCAGCATAAGGCGATTCCGCTGGCAAGGAGCGATCCTGTCGCTTCTGTTAACGGCAATCTTGGTCCTTACCGGCTCCCAGAAGATGGGGGCGCAAACCACCGCGACTCTCTCCGGAACCATTCAGGATTCCTCGGGGAACGTCATTGCCGGCGCGCAGGTGAAACTCACCAACGAGGCAACCAAGCAATCTCATAGCCTCAAAACCAACAGTGTGGGCCTCTACGTCTTTCCGTCCATTGAACCGGGCACCTATAGCCTGGAAGCGACGTCGAAGGGGTTTGCGCCCAAAAAGATCACCGGCATTGAATTGCATACCGGCGATCAGCGCACCATCCCTTCCTTTGCACTGGCGGTCGGCTCCGAGAGCCAGACGGTTACGGTCGAGGCAGACGAGAATCTGATTCCTGTGGAAAGCGGCGAGCGCAGCGCGGTGCTGGATTCGCAGGAGATCAACAACCTGGCCCTTGAAGGGCGCGATACCACCGAACTGTTGAAGGTTCTTCCCGGCGCCACCTCGGCCTCGAGCGGACTTTCGAATGGTCCCTCCTTCAGCGATATGAGCATTACCGTTCAGCAGAGCGCGGTGGGCATGGGCGTTGACATCAATGGCGCCGTGAACCGCGGCGGAACGGCGCTGCTCTCCGACGGCGCCAGCATCCTCGATCCGGGCGACATGGCATCTTCGCTCTCCATCGTCGATCCCAATTTCACCCAGGAAGTCACGGTACAGGCTTCCAACTTCAGCGCCGACATCGCCAACGGGCCGGTGGTGGTGAGCGCCATCAGCAAGTCGGGCAGCGAGCGGCTGCATGGCGAGGCGTACTTCGACGCGCGCAACAACGTGCTCAATGCCAACGACTGGCAAGACAACCACAACGGCAATTCGCAAGGAGCAGCCAGCTATTACTATCCTGGCGGCGACATTGGCGGTCCGGTACCCTTCACCCACAAATCGGTCTTCTTCTGGGGCGGCGGCGAACTGTGGCGCCAGAACCTGGGCAATTCCAACGTCCTCCACTCCTATATACCCTCCCCGGAGATGATGCAGGGCGATTTCAGCTCCGATAATGCCGACAACCAGCTTTTGTGCCCCACTGGTTTTTCATCAGCCATCAAGGGCACCTGGTGTAACGACATCACTTCCGGCATGGTCCTGCCTGACGGCAGCGCCCCGCTGGCAGTAGCGGGTGCGACCGGCGGCAAGATTCCCTCTCAGTTCCTCGATCCCGGCGGCGCGGCTCTGGCCAAGATCTGGCCCAAAGCCAATGTTGCTCCCTCCAGCAACGCACAGGGCTACAACTACTACGCACCAGTCCCCGGACTGAACAATGGTTGGGTCTATCGCGTTCGCGGCGACTACAACTTCAGAGAAAACACCAAGCTCTACATCACCTACCAGCAGGCGCACAACTCAGAGCTGGCTTCGGGCACCGGCGCTCACCTCTATTGGACACCCGGCACGGCCATCCCCTACCCTGGCGGCGGCGAGCAGCAGACCTTTGACGGCAAGGTCATCGCCGGACACTTGGTGCATACCTTTACCTCCACGGCGACCAACGATCTGATGGCGGCCTGGTCCTATGGCAGCTTCCCCTTCGTTGAACCCGACCCCTCGGCGGCATTGAGAACCACGCTGAATTACCCCGTAGCCTATGGTTCGGTCTTCGGCGCCGCGTTGAACATTCCTGCTTACAGCGGCGGAACGGATACCTTCCCCGACTTCTCCCAAAACTCCATCTTCGACGATCCCAAGGGCATGTATGCCGTTCACAAGGCTGCGCCCCAATTCTCCGACACCTTCACCAAAATCTGGGGCACCCACACGGTGAAGATGGGCGGATACAGCCAGAACACCGACAACTACCAGAGCACCTTCAGCACCTATCAGGACGGGAACGTCGGCGGCTTCGGCGGCACCACCGGGCAGAACCCGAATATCCTTACCGGGGCGCCGATGGGATCGCTGCTCAACCCCACCGCCAACCTGGCCACAGGCATCACCAGCAGCTACAGCGAAAACAACTCTTCGCCGCTGGCCGATACGGCCCAGCAGACCACGTCGTTTTTCGTCGACGATACCTGGAAGGCCAGCAAACACCTGACAGTCGAAGTGGGCGCGCGCGTCGAGCACGTGGGCCACTGGTATGACCGTCAGGGAACCGGTATGGCAGTGTTTGAGCCCTCGCTGGTAAAGGCGGACTATGCCGCGGGCAAGTATGCACCCGGCTTCCGCTGGCACGGGATGGATTCCACCGTACCGTTAAGCGGCCAGCCCAACCGTCTGGCCTTTATCTCGCCGCGCTTTGGCGCTTCCTACGATGTCTTCGGCAACGGCAACACCGTGATTCGTGGCGGATTTGGCACCTATCGCTTCGTGACCCAGGTCAACGACATCGCTCCACCGTTGACCACCGCGCAACATGTCCTCGGCTACAGCTTGAGCGGCGGGCATTCGGTGATGCTCTCGCAAATCGGCAGCCTGACTGCGCCTTCCACTGTCTGCAACAACGGTTGCACCAACGGCGGGCAGACCGGCTTCGATCCCAACGACTACACCCAGCCCAAGACCTACGCTTACAACTTCACCATCGATCAGAAGTTGAGATTCCATACGCAGTTTGAAATCGCTTACGTAGGCAGCCGGACCAACGAGCTTCCCGACGCCAGCGAAGGAATCGAAGGCAGCGTCTTCAGTGCGGTCGCCGATCAAAACAAGACGCCGCTGGGCGCCCTGTTCCTGAAAGATCCGGTCACCGGTGTGCTTTCAACCAATCCGGAAAAGGTTGGCACCAACCTTGACGGCTCCGCAACTGGAAACAAGCTCGCCGATTACCATCCGCTCGGCTACGCCTATGGCACCAACACCGTGGAAATGATCCAGGGCATCGCCACCACCAACTACAACGGCCTGCAGGCTGTCCTCACCAAGACCAGCGGCAAGCTCACCTTCAACATCAATGGAACCTGGTCCAAGGCGCTCGGAACCGGCCTCCAGGAAAACCCCTACTCTATCAATGGGAACTACGGTCCAACCGCAATTGACCGTACCTATGTCTTCAACTCCTCGTACACCTACAACGTCGGCAAGCTGCATACCGGCAATCAGGTTGTCAATTACCTTGCCGGCGGCTGGGCTATCTCCGGTATCTCCACCTGGCAGGCGGGCGGCTACATTCCCGCGTTGCTGGGCAACGGCGTGCCGAATTTCGGCCTATCGGAGAGCTACATCAACGTGCCTGCCGCACTTTCAAACACCAAGGCCGCCAACGGCCCCACCCCCGGTGTCACCACGGGAATCGGATCGGCCACCTACTTCGGTACGGATGCCAATCTTCCCATCATGCCGGTGTTGACTTGCGACCCCCGCAAGGGTGTGCATGGCATGCAGCGCCTTAATCAGGGTTGCTTCTCCGCACCCGCGGTAGGCAATCAGGGTGGTATGGCGTATCCGTACATGAGAATGGGCGCGTACTTCGACAACGACCTGGCAATCTTCAAGTCGTTCACGATTTACCACGAGCAGAAGGTCCAGATCCGCATGTCGGCCTTCAATTGGCTGAACCACCCCTTGCCGCAGTACAGCAGCCAGAACCAGGTCAACCTGTGGTACAACGTTGACTACAACAGCAAGGCCATCACTCTAAACCAGTGCGGCACGGCTGGATGCAGCGGCGCCACTCAGCCGAGTTACAACTACGGCGTGATGGACACCAAGACGGCGGCTCCCTACCAGCGCATCATCACTTTGAATGTGAAGTACAGCTTCTAAGCGTCTCCACCTTTGGGAAGGCGGGCTACAGTCCGCCTTCCATTTTTTTTGCCTTTGGCGAATCGTCAGCGCCATGCCGTCCCAGGCGATACTATCGTTAGGGTGCGATGGAAAGCGAAACCAGACGTTCAGCCATGGCGACATTCAATGTGCCACGCACTCACAATACTTCCAGCGATTCGAGACGATTTCTGTACTGCGCAATCGTCTCCACGACACCCATTCCGAGCATCCTTGCGCGACTCATGAGTTCCTGCCACAATCGGTCTCAGTGAGTTACAAGGAATCGTAAAGACGCCGCTCCAAAACGAGGCACGATGTTCAACCGCTCTCTCATTCCGATCTCTGCTCGACTGGCGATCTACGGTGTCTTCTCTGTGCTTTTATCCCCTGCGGTGTTGCCCGCGCAAGACAAGAACCCGGATGTGAAGAGCGCTTCGCTGCGGCAACATATGGACGCAGCCCATCGCGCCGAACGAGCCGGCAATCTGGATGAGGCTGCGGAACAATATCGCGCCTTTTTTACCCAGGCCCTTGACCAACTGGCGATCGAGCATGAGCAGTTAGGCGAAACCGCCAAGACAATCGCATATTTCGACGAGGCGCTGCAACTGACTCCCGATGCGCTGTGGTTGCGCCGCGATTACGCTATTGCCGCGTTTGAGGCAGGCGATCTGCAGCGTGCTGAGAGATTGACGCGAGCGATCCTCGCGAACCCGCCGCAGGAGAGCAAAGAACAGGCTCGCGCCCATCAGCTTCTGGGCCGCATCCTGCTCAAGATGAATCGCGATCAGGAAGCAAGAAAAGAGATGGAGGCCTCCATCGCGCTCGACCCCAACTTTGAAGATCGTTATGGCCTTGCCGTTGTCTGCCTGGACATGGACGACGAAGGTTGCGCCACGCAGATCTTTGCGCAGATGAAGAGCTCGCTGGGCGATACTCCGGCCTTGCACATGCAGTTCGGCCGCGCGTATGGGAACTCCGATTTCTCTCCGCGTGCGGTGGCGGAGTTCCGCGAGGCGATTGCCGAAGACCCGCGTCTGCCAGGTGCACACTATTCGCTGGCTGCGGCGCTGCTCACCGCCGGCGAAGATGAAACCAGCACCCGCGAAGCAGAAGCGGAACTCAAGAAGGAACAGGCAATCTCGCCGCGCGATTTTCTCACCTGGGCGGCGCTGGGAAAGCTGGCCGCCAAAGATCATCGCAATGTGGAGGCAGAGAGCGATCTGAAGCAAGCCATCGCTCTCAATCCGCACAATCCCGACGCCTATCTTTACCTGGGACAGTTGTACTCTGACAGCAATCGCCCGGTTGAGGCCGAGGCTGCTTTGCGTCAGGCCATCCAACACACCACGGACATTGCGCGCAATCGTTATCAGATTCAAAAAGCGCATTTCTTGCTGGGCAGAATTCTGATGACGCAGCACCGCGAAGATCAGGCGCACGCAGAGATGCAGATTGCGCACACGCTGGCCAACAAAACGCTCACCAAAGACAAGAACAAACTCGCCGGAATGCTGAACGGAAATCCCGATCCTGCGAGCCCATCCACTGCCGCAGCGGATTCAGCAGACACTTCTTCCTTCACGCCCAGCATCGCCGATCCTCAAGATGCCATTCAGCAAGCAGCCTTTGAAAAGCGGCTTGCTCCAGCCATCGCAGACAGCTACAACAACCTGGGAGCGATCGCGGCGGGCAAAACAGATTACACGGCGGCGTATAACGACTTTGCACACGCCGCAGTGTGGAACCCTGCGCTCGAGGGACTCGATTACAACTTGGGACGCGCAGCCTTCATGGCATCCAAATTTATTGAGGCGATTCCTCCGCTCTCACGCATCCTTCGCGTGCATCGGGAGGATTCCGGAGTGCGCAACGCGCTGGCGATGAGTCTGTTTATGACGCAAGATTACCGCGGATGCGCTGCATTGCTGCAGAGCGCGGAAGCGGCCAACGCATCGATTCCGCAAATGCAGTATATCTACGCGGAATCTCTTGTGAAGACCGGTCAGATCGCACCCGGAAGCGAGCGCTTGCAAGCGCTGGCGGCAGCGCATCCAGAGATTGCCGAGGTGCACCGCGGGTTGGCAGAGGTACATGAGCAGCGCGGCGAGCGGCCGCAGGCTCTAGAGGAGTTGCGCAGCGCGCTTCGCATCAATGCCAACGACGCGGAAACATACTTCGATTTGGGAAAGATCGAAATCGCCAGTGGCAACGCAGCCGCTGCAGTAACGGCACTGGAAGCGGCCGTGCGCCTTGCGCCAAACCATGCGGAGTTCCATCGCCAACTGGCCAGCGCGTATCAACACGCCTTCCGCATGGGTGATGCGGAAAAAGAACGCCTGATCTACGAAAAGCTGGTAAGCACGTCCACACCA
The DNA here is from genome assembly GCA_964493705.1 of uncultured Occallatibacter sp. Classification (GTDB taxonomy): domain Bacteria; phylum Acidobacteriota; class Terriglobia; order Terriglobales; family Acidobacteriaceae; genus Telmatobacter. Next base: position 39,519 of record CAZBPD010000004.1, on the reverse strand, counting down.
ACCAGCGTCGCTCCACAAAAACCGTAGATTTTCCAATCAGCCAGAGCGCGGCATTCAGCGGATTGCGCTCACCCGTTCAGCCAACCTCATTCTCAATGTGTCTTCTCCAGAGCGCTTGCGCTTTTGTGAGGAAGTATCTCCTCGCGCGGAACGATGCCTTTGCCTTCCAGAACGGAATAGAACTGATCCGCGGCCAGACTGCCGATGTGATCGACGGCTCCCGATGGCCAATGAATCTCGACGCTATCGATTTTGGTGGCCGTGCCCAGGCCGAAGTGAAGGCGCGTGTCGCTCTGCGAAAGATAACTTCCGCCGCTGTGCACTTCGTCGGTCTGCGTCATGCCGCCGGCAACGATTTTGATGCGCGCATTCAGCGCGAGGCGGTTGCTCTTGGTTCCAGCCAGCTCGAAACTCACCCAGTGGCGGCCCGGAACGCCATGATTGCGCAGCAGCATGGGGCTGCCGTCCAGATCGTTAATCACTACATCCATATTGCCGTTGTTGAACAAGTCCGCAACGGCCAGACCGCGCGATACGCGCTTTTGCTGCAGCGCGGGACCGGCCTGGTCGCTGGCGTCGCAAAAGGTCCCGTCCCTCTGATTCAAGCTAAGCTGCTTAGGCTGACGATAGCCGGGATCGGAGGGCATCTGATCCGTCTGTGGATAGACGTGGCCGTTTGCCGTAATCAGATCAAGCCAGCCGTCGTTATCCAGATCGACAAATGCCGTGCCCCACTTCACCCAAGGCAAAGCAGGCATGGCCAGACCTGAAGGAAAGGACTGTTCCAGAAAGTTCCAGCCGCCTTCGTTGCGATAGAGGTCGGGGTTTTCGTTCTCGAAATTCGTTACGAAAAGCGATGGGCGGCCGGTGTGGTTATAGTCGCCAATGGCGATGCCCATGGAAGCCTGTTCCGAGCCCTCCTGGCTGAGCGCGGTTCCAGACTCGAAACCTATCTCCTCAAACTTTCCCTTGCCCAGATTGCGATAAAGAAATTTCGGGGTCGAGTCATTGGTGATGTAAATATCCGGACGGCCAGTCCCGTTGAAATCGGCCCAAATGACGCCCAATCCGTAATAGCCATCCGGATTGTTCACGCCCGCGGCTTTGGAGACATCGGTAAAGGTTCCGTCGCCGTTGTTATGGAAGAGTGCGTCGCCGGCGCCTTTCAAGCCACGCGGCCCGCACTGCACATCGACGCCGCGATACTTGCAATAGGGAGTGCTGCCGAATTGCGGCAAATCGTCCAGGTGGAAATCGACATAGTTGGTTACCATCAGATCGACAAAGCCATCGCCATCGTAGTCGCCAAAAGATGCGCCCGCGGACCAGCGTCCATCCGCCACGCCGGCCCTTGCCGTCACATCGGTGAAGGTTCCGTCGCCATTGTTGTGATAGAGAATATTGCCGCCCAGGCAAGTAATGTACAAATCGGGCCAGCCATCGTTGTCATAATCCCCGACCGCGCCGCCCATGGCCAGGCAGGCCTTGGTCAATCCCGCCTGCGCTGTCACATCGGTAAAGGTTCCGTCGCGATTGTTGTGGTACAGCGCGCCTAAACTCGTCTTGCCTTGCAGCGCCATGGCCACCGTGGGCGCGTTGGTGAAGTAGATGTCGGGCCAGCCGTCGCGGTCGTAGTCAAGCAAGATCACGCCGCCGCTCATAGACTCGAAAATGTACTTCTTGTCTGGCGAAGAGGCGTGAGTGAACACGATCCCCGCCTTGGCAGTAATGTCTTCAAGTTGTGGAACAGGGCGGCTGGAGCACTTGGAAGATTTGGCCCCCGGCATGGGAGGTGGAGGGGTAGGATGTCCCATGCCCTGACTACAAGCTCGTCCGGCCACTGCGATCAAAATAATCGTGACCGCTACGAATTCGCTGAACTTCATCCGAAACATCGTCCCTCAATCGAGAAGATCGAAACACTGCCCGGCAATGGCATGAACAATCCGGCTAACAATGCCAAGGAGGCTATTTAACCTGGCAGCCAACTCGAGCAAAAAATACCCTATGCTTCACTTACTTTGTCTAGATCATTATAAATTGAAGTGAAGCGAATAGGGTGCAGACGGAGCGTCCTTCATTGACCCGAGCAGCCAGTTCAGAAGCGAAGGCTTTAATCAAGAAAAGAAGATCGGAGCCGGCAGGGACGGCGATGACTTAGGCGCAACAACGTCGTCTTGAAGCCGGTCAGTATGTCGATCGAGGAGGAGCAGGTCTGCCGGCAGGCCGCGGGTCCTTCCTTCAATTCAGCACGTTCATCCGCCGCTGCATCGGCCTCTGCAATCCCGGCCGGTCGTGCTTCAGCCCGAAAGAGCACGCACCGGGCAGTGTGAATCCTGTTAAAATCGAGGTTCTGGCCCTCGCGCCGCTTCAGAAATCCAGCGCAGAAAGTCCTCACCGTGCCTGAAAAATCCAAGCCGAAATCCGTTACCTACGCCGACGCCGGCGTCGATATCAGCAGTGGCGACCGCGCCAAGGAACGCATCAAGTTTCTTGCGCAGAAGACCTTTAACCGCAACGTGCTGGGAGGGATAGGCGGCTTTGGCGCGCTCTTCCGCCTGGACTTGCAGCGCTGGAAGAACCCCATTCTGGTCAGCTCCGCCGACGGCGTGGGCACCAAGCTGAAGATCGCCTTCGAGATGAAGATGCACCACACGGTGGGCGCCGACCTGGTCAACCACTGCGTCAACGACATCGCCGTGCAGGGTGCGACCCCGCTCTTTTTTCTGGATTACCTGGCCAGCGGCAAGCTCGAACCCGAGGTCACGGAATCCGTGATTACCGGCATGGCCGAGGCCTGCAAGGCCAACGGCTGCGCCCTGATCGGCGGTGAGACGGCGCAGATGCCGGGCTTTTACACCGACGGCGAGTACGACCTGGCCGGCTTCATCGTGGGCGCGGTGGACCGCGAGAAGATGGTCACCGGCACGGGAATCAAGGTGGGCGATGTGCTGATCGGGCTGCCCTCGACCGGCCTGCACACCAACGGCTACTCGCTGGCCCGCAAGCTCTTCTTTGAAGTGGCCGGCTACAAGCCCGCGCAATACGTTGGCGCCATCAAGGACAAGGCCGGCGCGGCGCTGATGAAGACCCACCGCAGCTACCTGGCGGTGATTCAGAAGCTGGTGACGGCGGGCGTGACCACCGGCATGGCGCACATCACCGGCGGCGGCATCACCGAGAACCTGCCCCGCATTCTGCCCAAGGGAACCGGAGCGCAGATCGAGACCGGCTCCTGGCCGGTGCTGCCCATCTTCGAGCACCTGCGCCAGTTGGGCCAGGTCTCGGACGAAGAGATGATGCGCACCTTCAATATGGGCGTGGGCCTGATCGCGGCGATTCCCGCGGAGAAGTTCAAAAAGACCAAGGCGCTGCTGGATCGCGCCGAGGAGAAGTTCTCCGTCATTGGCCGCGTGGTCAAGGGCGACCGCAAGGTGCAGTACACGTAAGACAGGGGTCAGGGATCAGTGGTCAGGGATCAGTGGTCGGTGGTCAGTGGTCAGTGGTCAGGGGTCAGAAATCAGCCTTGGACTCAATCAAGTTCCAGCAGGCATTCATGAGCACGAAGACGAAGATGAATCTTAATCCTGTCCCTTCATCGCCCGTGAAACTCGGCATTCTGCTCTCTGGCCGCGGCTCGAACTTTCTGGCCATTGCGGAGTCCATCCGCGCGGGCCGGCTGAAGGGCGTGGAGATTGCTGTCGTCATCTCCAATGTGGCCGAGGCCGGCGGGTTGCAGGCGGCGCGGGAGTTGTGCCTTCCCACGGAGCTTTTCGTCTCCAAAGGCCGCAAGCGCGCCGAGCACGACGCCGCGGTGGAGGCTTGCCTGAAGGCGCACGGCGTGGACTTGGTCTGCCTGGCTGGCTACATGCGGCTGCTCTCGCCCGCGTTCATCGCCGCCTTCCACAATCGCATTCTCAATATTCATCCCTCGCTGCTGCCGGCCTTCCCAGGGCTGGAGGCGCAGACCCAGGCCTTCGAGTACGGCGTGAAAGTGGCCGGCTGCACGGTGCATTTTGTGGATGAGGAGTTGGATCACGGCGCGATTATCCTGCAGCGGGCCATCCCGGTGCTGGAGAGCGACGACGCGCACTCGCTGGCCGAGCGCATTCTGGCCGAGGAGCACATCGCCTACAGCGAGGCCATCGAACGGGTGGTGAGCGGTAAATATAAGCTGGATGGCCGCCGCTATGTTCCTGCCGTATTTTCCTGATTACTTCGTTGGCCGCGGCATGTGCTCTTGCAGATCAGCCAGGAAGCCGGGATCGAAATTGCCCTTACCGGGCGTGGCTTCTGCCAATTTTACCTTCTCCCAGGCCTCGGAGTATCTCTCCAGTTTGTACAGAGTCATTGCCCAGTTCTTCAGATTGCGCCCATTTTTTGGCGCTCTCCGATAGATTTGTGCAAAGCGTTCGAAGGCACTCTTCAGCAAGGCGTCGTCATGCCGCTCTGCGCCCGCAACTCCGACGGTTCTCGCATAATCCACGGAGAAGTTGATGTCGTTGCCCACCAACTTCTCCGCTTCCGCAAAGAGCTGCAACGATTCATCGAACATTCCGCGGTCTGCCTCGATGGCTGCCATCCCCCAGAGCGCAGTGCCGTTGTTGCTGTTCAGCAGCCATGCCTGGTTGAAGCGCCGCATAGCGTCGTCAGGGTCACCCGCATACAGGAATTGCCATCCTCGGGCAGCGAAATCCGCTGCCGCTTTTTTCCGGTCACCGTGGTAATCCTGGTTGATTCCAGCAATAAAGACGGCGTCCGCTTCTTTCTGCCATTCTTCTTTCGGCAGGGAACCGTACTTAGGAAGTAGATTTCGGTCGTCGGCGCCGGCAACAAGGGCGCTCAGAAGCAGTACAACACTCAGCAGGACCTGGACTAGCCTCGCTCTTTTCATGCGAATTATGCATCCTCCGGCCATCTATCGATGAACGCCAGTATAGCGCCCACCAATGCCTCTTTTCTATCCAACTGATTGTTGCGGTAAGGTGCCGGATAGGTTGATTGCGCCCGCGTACATTCCCGAAGTTTGCTCATCTTCTTTCTTCCGTCATCCGCCGGCATCCACACTGCGCTATCATCTGACTTGAAAACCAAGTCATTTGCGAGCCCACGATGCGCGAAATTGCCGTAACCGACGCCAAGGCCAAACTCCTCCAGTATCTGGACGAGGTGGAGCACGGCGAGACCCTGCGCATCACCCGCCGCGGCAAAGCCATTGCCCGCATCGTTCCCGAGCGGCAGTTGCGCAGTGAGGAGATCGCTGCCGCGGTCGCCGGCATTCGCGCCATCGGCCGCCGCACGCAGGGCATGGCGCCGCGAGAGATTCTGTCGGCGCGCGAAGAAGAGCGGAGGCGCTAGGTGTTCTTTGTCATGGACGCGACGATTGCCGCCGCCTGGGCGCTGCCGGAAGACAACAGCGAGCTGACCGACAGCATGTTGACCATGGCGCAGGTGGATGGGGCTATGGTTCCTGTCCTCTTTTGGTATGAGGTGCGCCACATTCTGGCTGCGGCCGAGCGCATGAAGCGCATCACCCCTGCCGATACCGTGGCTTTTCTGCACCATCTGGAGCGGCTGGAGATCAAACTGCGCGATCTGGGTGACGGCGAGGCGATTCTGCGTCTGGCGCGGGTTCACCAGTTGAGCGTCTACAACGCCGCCTACCTGGAACTGGCTCTGCGCGAGAATCTTCCTCTGGTCACCCTGGACCGCAATCTTGCCCTGGCCGGCGTCCACGAATCCCTGCCCAAGCTGGACTACTGACCCACCCGAATCGCGGGGTGCGACGGAAAATCCGGATCTAAAGAGGAAGAGGCCAGCCACCCATCCAGGCGCAGCCAGCCTCCGTCCTCGATCCAATCGGCCAACCCGGCCTTAGGCAATATCGTGCAGGTAGAGCCTCACCATGGTCTGGTTCAGGAGCTGGTGTGCGATCTCGCCGAAGGTGATGGGTCCGGTCACATGTCCGGTCCGCTTGCCTTCCAGCTTTCCGTAGAGGTAATTCAGAATGCAGTTGCAGGCGAAATCGGGGTCGCTGTCTTCCGTGGCGATGATCTTGCCGAAGGCCTGTTCGTAGTCTGCAACGGGCTTGGCGAAGCGATAGTCGACTCCGGGAAAGACCGGGGCAAAGAGCTCGACGGAATGCTCCTCCGCGTTGACCGCCTGGAAGGAAACGTTGATGCTGCTGCCGTTATAATCGCCCACCAGCGGGAATTCCGTGGGCAATCCCAGTTTTTGGATGTAATCGGCCAGATTGGCGGGCTTGCCGCCGATCAGGCAGTCGGTCACGCGGAATCCTGCTTTTTCGAAGCGAATCACTTCTCCATCGCCGGGCTCAAAGATGTTGACAATGTCCAACTCGGCGATCTTGTTGGCGGGCAGCGCAACATGCAGCGCCACTGCCCGGTCTTCGAACACGGTGCCGGTTTTGCCGTTGAATACGGCGGGCGAATCGATGCCGATGCGGTCCGCATGGACACCGGAGACCCAGCCGACCACGGGATGAAAGAGGAATCCGTCGCAGTTGGGAGCCTCTTCGGCAAAGGTCTTCAAGACCGCGCTGGCGGCCGGCAGCACCAGAAAGGTGAGACCGTGATCGGGAGTATCCCGGTAGAGCTGCTCCAGGTCTTGCGGACCGTAATCGGCCGCTTGGGCCTGCAAGGAGAACTCCGGAATCGAGGTGGCGAAGATCTGCTCGTCCGACATCCGGCCACCCTCGTCCGACATGAAGTAGGAGATGGTGCCGCCTACCCAGTTGCCGCGGGGAAGCTGACCCAGCGCCTCGCGGCTGCCCGCCAGAAACAGCGATTCCCCGGCGGCAATCGCCGCTTGTACATCCGCAATGGAAAGCAATTTGGAACTGATCTTTGTGGCCATGGCTTCTTCACACCTCACTGAGAAATCTGATTGACTTCACCCGGAAAAATGGCTTCGAACTGAGAAAAGAATTTGTGCGTTTTGGCAATCATCTGCTTCACGTTTTCGGGAGAAGAATCCCGCTCGTAACTGGATTTATTGTTGTGGATCATCAAGTTCACCGTCGCCTTGCTGGACTGTATCGGCTTTCTGCCGGTAACGATCTGCATCCAAACCGGATGGCTGATATCTGGAACCATCGAGTACTCTCCTTTCGCGTTCTTTGCTTATCTATAGTTATCGGCGCGCGGAAAACTTTCATCACCGCGGATCTTCCGCTAATCCCACCTCGCGGTAAAGCAATGGATAGATTTGGCGCAAAGCCGTTCGCGATCTGTTTCTTTATCGTCCACGAGGAGTTACGTGAGTTACATGTACGAGGCGCAGGGAGAAGCAACGACCGCGCGGCTTATCTTGCGGTGAGATTCTGCTGTGGATAGAGATCGAGGATGAATCCGAGCCCGACGCTTTCTTCTGCGCTTCTGAAACCGCTTTCGCCCAGGCTGCACATCCTGTATCCGCAGTCGAGATCGAGCGGCCGGTTGGACGGCTGTCAAGCCGCAGACCTGACCTTCAAGGTCTAAATGAATGACCTGCAAGTCCTTAAAGCACGCAGAGCCTTTGCCGAAGAAATGGGCGCGATTGACTAATCTCAAAGGTAGCCGGAAGGAGACGGAGATACCGCGTCCGGCGAATGTGTACGCCCTCCCCCGACGGATGGTTCCGGGAGGCGGGACCGTCTCCTTCCGGCTCGCACGGCCCTCTTCTCTTTGCGCAAGGGCAAAACGCGGAGCGCACTCTCGTGGATTGGAACCGAAAAATCTGCACCACCCGGCGGCCATGGCCGCCTTTTTTATTGGAAGGAGCTCGATGAATCCCATTGCAAATATCTGGCAACACCCCAAGACCTCGTTGGCCGGGGTGCTGATTGCCGTCGTTACCGTCGCAGGCGTTCTCTCCCAGCAGGGCGTATCTCTGGGCACGGCAGGCAGCGGAACGGTGGTCACGCTGGCTGCCGCGCTGGCGACGGCGTTGCTGGGTCTTCTGGCCCGCGATCCCGGAACGCAGAATGCTTCCACCGGCTCGCCGGGAACGCAGAAGACAGGCGCGGCGGCGCTGATCCTGCTGATCTTCCTCTCTCCCTTGCCCGGCCTGACCGCCTGCACGGGAGCCAATGTGGCGCAAGACATCGTCAATTGGACGCCGGCTCTCGAAAGCGCCGTGGCTACCGTGGACTCGACCGCGGCGCTGCTGGACCCGGCCGATGCGGCAATCTTTACGGCGGCCACGGTGGGATTCGATGCGGCTTCGAATTTGCTCGAGGCGCAAGCCAAGGCCTATCTGGCCAACCCCTCGGCCTCAACGCTGGCGCAGTTGCAAAGCCAGATCGTCATCCTCGAGCAGCAGGTCAACGCCTCGCTGCTGGCGGCGGCCAAGATCGTCAACCCGGCCAGTCAGCAGCACGCATTAAACGCGATTGGAGCGGTGGCCACGGTGGTCAGCGCGATTCTGGCGCTGGTGCAGTCTGTCTCCAGCAAGGCGGCGGTGGCGCAGATGGCGGCGCAATCGACGGTCAAGCTGGCCGTCGTGCTTCCCTATCTGGACCGGGACCGGGCCGCCGGCAGGGTGGCTGCGCACTACGGTGAGCCGGTTGAGCTGGCGCGGCTGCAAGTGGCGCAAGCAGAATCCGACGCTGTGCGGGCGGGCTTTTAAAACCAGATTCTTAAACAAAAGAGATGGGCTGCCCGGCACAGCGGCGGCCCATCTCAGATCGTTCCTCTTCTTCAAAATCAGAGTAGTCCCTATTCTCTATTCCCTAGTCCCCTCGTTCCCTGCTTTTCCCGTCCACCGATCCACCCAGTCGTTGACCGTCTTGTACCAGAGCTGGGAGTTTTGCGGCTTCAGCACCCAGTGGCCCTCGTCGGGGAAGTAGAGCATTCTGCTCGGCACCTTCAGCCGTTGCAGCGTGTCGAAGAGCTGGTAGCCTTCCGAGACATCGAGGCGATAGTCGAGCTGGCCGTGGACCACCAGAGTGGGCGTCTTGAAGTTTTTCGCCGACAGCATCGGCGACCACTTGCGATAGGGATTTTCGCTATCCGGCTTGCCGTAGTAGTCCCAAGGCTTGCCCTTGAACTCCCACTCGTTGAACCACAATTCCTCTGTCGTTCCATAGGCCGACTCAGGGTTGAACATGCCGTCGTGCGAGACGATGCACTTGAAGCGGTCGGTGTGACCCAAGACCCAGTTGGCCATGTAGCCGCCGTAGCTGGCGCCCAAAGCGCACTCGCGGTCCTTGTCGATGAAGCTGTAGTGCTGCTCGGCGTAGTCCAGGCCGAGCATGAGGTCACTGAAAGGCTTGCCGCCCCAGTCGCCGTTGACGCCATCGACGATGGCCTGGCCGTAGCCGGTCGAGCCGCGGGGATTGATCATCACCACCACGTAGCCGTTGGCGGCAAAGAGTTCGGCGTTCCAGCGATAGCTCCAGGCATCGCCCCACGCGCCCTGCGGGCCGCCGTGAATGAGAAACTTCACCGGATACTTCTTCGCCGGATCAAAGCCCGGAGGACGGATGAGGAAGCCTTGGAGTTTGGTCTTGTCGGCTGCCTCGAACCAAAAGGTTTCCATCTTCGGCAGGTCGAGCTGAGACAGGAGGGAGTCGTTGAGGTGGGTGATTGGACTAATTTCTGAACCAATTTCGTGGAGTACGGACTCCGGTTGTCCCTTCGCCTTAAAAGAAAAATCATGAGAAGAGATCGACACAACCTCCGAGGGATGATCGACTTTCACGGTAGTTGCAAACAGCGATTCAGGAGCGGCCAATGTTGGTAACTTTTGTTGTCGGTTAATTGCAATCAGACTGCTGAATTCTGCTCCAGGTGCCAAAACTTGAGGGCCGACTCCCCCAATGCTTGCAAAGTAAATATCCGCTTCGCCATAATTGCCACTCGTGAAGTAAATGCCTCCAGAAAAAGTGCTCCACGCAAACTCATCTACCCAGCGATCAAACTTCGGCACCAAATCCTTACTCGTCTTCACCGCCCGGTCGTAGAGCATCAGCCGGAACTTGTCGGCCTCGTATCCGGCGCGCTCTTGCGAGCGCCAGGCCAAAAACTTGCCGTCGGGCGAATACGCTGGATTGAAATTGCCGCCCGCAGAAGTGCTCACCTTCACCGGCTTGGCCGCTGTGTTGGTCAAATCCAGGGTAAAAATGCTCGCGCTGGTGCTGATGGCCGGCTCCTCGTCGAGATTCTCGGTGAAGGCCAGTTCTTTCGCGTCCGGCGCAAAGGCGCAGCCGCAGCCCCCGCCTCCCAACGAGAAGGGCGGAACGTCGTGCGCATCGTTGGGAGTGAGGTCGCGCAGCTTGCCGCCGGCCACCGTAAGCAAAAAGAGGTGGCTGCGCTTTTGCCGGGTGAAGTGGTCCCAGTGGCGATAGAGCAGGTGGTCGAAGATCTGCGCCTTGACCGGGCTGGCTGCGGCGGCCTGGTCGCGGTCGGCATTGCACTTGTCGCCGGTGGCCGCATCGGCGGTCGAAATCGCCGGGCAATCCGGATAAACCGCGGACGTGAACAGCACGGAGCGCCCATCCGGAGACCAGAGGGCGTCATCGGCCTCGGTGGAGATCGCCGTCAGCCGCTTGGGATTGCCTGTTGCGCCGGTGGCGGGGTCGAAATCGGCTGTCCAGACCTGTTGGCCACGCTCGCGGCCGGAAAGGAAGAGCACGGAGCGCCCATCCGGGGAGAACTGTAGGCCCGAGTCGCCAGGTTGGCCGACGGTGAGCTTTTTGGGGTCACTAGATGCTCCGGAAGCCGGGGCAATCGCCTGCATCCACAACTCAGCCGTCTTGGTGTTTTTGGCCAAATCGACGGAAGTGACGGAGTAGGCCATCCACTTGCCGTCGGGGGAGACGGCGGTTTCGCCCAGCCGCTTCATCTGCATCATGTCTTCAAAGGTCATGGGGCGCTTGGGCGGGACAGCGGTCAGCGGCGAAGAATCCGCAACCGGCGCGTTCTGGGCGGGGGCTGCTGGCGCAAGGCAAGGGACGAGGGCGGCAAGAAGGGCAGAAAAAAGTACGAGTTTTTGCGTAGGCATGGAGTTCCTGTTCGCCCAGCGGCGGAAGGCCGGGGCGCGAAGAAAGTGTACACCTCCATGGTGCGGAAGGTGCGATTCCTCTCCATGAACAGAACTGATCCTGCGGCGTTTCACCGCGCCGCCTACGGGGCGCGAGATGGATAATTGCCGTCTTCCCGGGGTTCCCCCTTCGCGATGCTCAGGGTCCACCCCGGGCTACTCTCATCGCCTCCCTTTGGGAGGCGGCGCGCTTAACGGTGAGCCACTTTGCAGGTACGATACCCTCCTTACAGTAAAGGATGCATCCCGCGCGCATGTGTTTATGTTGTTGATTTATCATTTCTTGCATTGATTCTTAGGTAAGGAAATGGGGGCTTTCCGCAAGGACCTTACGCGGGCTGCTTGACGGCTGCTAGAAGACACTTGCAACACAATCCATGGGAAGTTCCCACCCGCCCGCAGGCAGCCAGGCTGCTTTCAAATGGGCGAAGGAGGGATTTCCGGAGGCTTTTCGTGAGAGATGCAATAGAAAAGATGACAGCCGAGAAGGCGCAGTTCCCACCGCAATCCAAACGGACACCCGGCCCCCAGACCGGCGTTTTTTGTTTCCTCGTACTCCTTCTCCTGTTGCTTTGCGGCTCGCTGGCCCAGGCACAGGTAGGCAGCGCAGCCCTGAGCGGCATCGTTCAGGACCAGACCGGCGCAGCCGTGCCGGGCGCAACCGTCACCATTGAGAGCGTACTGACCGGCGTGAAGCGGGGCACCACCAGCAACTCCGCGGGCGTCTTCGACTTCGCCGCGCTCAGCAACGGCGACTACAACCTGATCATCGCCAAGAAGGGCTTCAAGAACCTGGTGCGCACGGCCGTCCATCTGGACCCAGGCGACAACCGCACGCTGGCTGATCTTCGCCTTGCCGTCGGCGGCGCGACGGAATCGGTGACTGTCGAGGACAGCATCGCCGGCCTTCCACTGGATAGCGGCCAGTTGAGCGCGACCATTACCTCCAGCGACCTGGAACTGCTCTCCGTCTCCGGCCGCGACGCGACCGAGTTGCAGAAGCTGCTGCCCGGCTTCGCCATTCGCAGCCTGGACTCGACCAACTCGGCCCCCGACTTCAGCCAGGTACAGGTCGGCCAGCCTACCCCCTACGCCTCGAACGGCGCTCCGGTGGCCGGCATTACCCTGAAGATGGACGGCGCCAATCTGACCGACGCGGGCAGCTTTGGCTCGAACCTGCAAAACATCAACGACAGCTTCGTGGGCGAGGTGCAGGTGCAGACCTCGAACTTCGGCGCGGATCAGGCCAACGGGCCGGTAGTGATCGCCGCCGCCACCAAGAGCGGCACGAGCAATCTGCACGGCACGGTCTACAGCTATGCCCGCACCAGCCAACTGAACTCCAACGACTGGCTGGCCAAGTACAACAACTTCCAGCGTCCCGAAGACCGCTTTGTCTATCCCGGCGGCACCATCAGCGGCCGGGCGCCGTATCTCAAGAAGCTGACCTACTTTGCCGGCGCGGAGTACGATGCGCAGCGCAACGTTTACGCCTACAACAACATCAGCAGCGCCATCACGCACGCGCTGGTACCTACCAAGGCGATGCGCATGGGCGACTTCAGCACCTCGTCTCTGCAGAATTATCTGGGACCGGTGTACAACTGGGGCAACTACAACGACTTCAACCTTGCACCCACCGTGGGCGACGATGGATCGAATCTGACCAACGGCAACATCGCCGCGTTTCTCGATCCCGGCGCCATGGCCATCATCAACAACACCCTGCCCCTGCCCTCCCAGGCAACGGACAGCAACGGCTTCAACTACGTCAACGAGAATCTGGTCAACAACAACATCTTCCAGGCTACCGGGCGACTCGATTACGCTCTGAGCCCCAACCACATCATCTTCGGCCGCTACAGCTACGAACAGGGTAAGCAAGGCCAGCCTCAAATTCCCTATTATTCCCCTTCTGCATCCTCGGTGCTGGGCGCGGTCAACACTCCTGGCTACGGCGTGCTGAACGATGTGAATGTGCACAGCGCCGCCGCCAACTATGTGGCCGTGCTCAGCGCCACCATGACCAACGAACTTTACGGCACGCTGACCTACTTCGATGAGACCTTCCAGGCGCGCCAGGTAAGCGCCTTGCAAAGCAAGACCATCGACTACCCCTACAACGGCATCTTCGACAACGGCAGCACGCAGTATCCGCAGTTGCGCACCTATTCCTCGATTGGCGGATTGCCGCTGGGCCTATGGCCGGACTTCTCGTTTGGCGCGCCTTCGCTGAAGAAGTTCCAGCCCAACGGCGGCGACAACTTCACCAAGGTGGTGGGCAAGCACACCATCAAGGCCGGCTTCTTTGTGCAGCGCGTAACCAACAACCAGACCATCACCAACGGCGACTCCAACGGCGCCATCCAGAATTACTACTTCAACGGCGCGGGAACCCCCTTCCACACCTACAACGGAACCTGGCCGAGCGGCGTTCCGGTTTACGGCAGCGAGCACTTCAACAGCGGCAACTGGCTGGCCAACTTCTTTGAAGGCCAGGTGCAGACCTTCGACCAGCAGAATATGCTGCCGCGCACCAATGTCTACTTCTGGAATGTGGACTACTACGGCCAGGACACCTGGCGGGCGAGCCGCCGCCTGGTGGCCACCTTCGGCCTGCGCATTCAACATCTCGGCGCCTGGACCGATTCGCACGGCATTGGTGCCGCGGTCTGGACTCCGGCCACCATCGCCACCGCTGCGGACGTCAACACCAACCCCCTGCCCGGCCTGCTGTGGCACGGGTTGAACAAGTCCCTTCCGAATTCGGGCACCGGCGCTCCGGGACTCTTCTATTCGCCCCGCATCGGCGCTTCGTGGGATGTCTTCGGCACCGGGAAGACAGTTCTGCGCGGCGGCTTCGGCGTCTATCGCTTCCATGACGCAGAAACCGACGTTGACCAGGCCTTCCAGGAGTCGCGCGGTATGCGCGATGCGCTGGAGTCCGGCTTTGGCAACGTCACTCTTGCCGGCATCAGCAGCCTGCACTACAATCCAAGCACTTATGGCGCCAACGGCCTGATGGAAGGCCTGGCGGCGGTTCCGTCGATCTTCGGCCTCGATCCCGCCGACCACACCGACCCGGTAACCAACAACTACAGCATGAGCATCACGCAGCAGTTGGGCAAAGCCAACGTCTTCCAGATCTCCTACGTGGGCAACAACAGCAACTCGCTGATGAACAACGGCACCACGCAGACCGTGGTGTTGAACAACGTCAACGCCATCCCGGTGGGCACTTTGTTCACCCCGGCGGCGGCGGCGCTCATCAATGCGGGCGTGGGCGGCACCTTCTGCAATCCGACCGGCTGCACCCCGCAGCAGGCGGCCAACCTCTCGGCAACCGTGGGTTACGCCGGGCAGCCCAGCGTGCAGTATGCGCGTCCTTATCCCGAGTACGGCTCGATCGTCGTGCCGCACCACAACACCTATGCCAACTACAACGGCCTGCAGGCTCTGGTGCAGCGGCAGACGGGCCGCTTGGAGTACGGCGTGAACTACACCTTCTCCAAGGCGCTGGGCATTCTGGGCTCGGCGGCGGATTTCAACTTTACCGCTCCGCTCGATCCCTTCCACATCGGCAACAACTATGGGCCGATGAACTTCGATCGCACGCAGATTCTCAACGCCAACTACTCCTACCAGACGGGCAAACTGCTGACTAGTGGAATCCTCGCCCGGCTGGCCAACAACTGGATGGTTTCGGGGGTAACCAGCATCCAGAGCGGCGGCAACATGCAGACCGGCGTCAGCTTCTCGCCTGACTTCTATCTGCAAGGCACGGTGGGCGCGAACAACCCGATCAACGTCAGCAGCCAGACCATTCTCGGCACGCCGGACGTAAGTCTGCAACCGGTATTGAAGTGCAACCCGGCCAAGGGCCTGGCCAAGAATCAGTACATCAACGGGGCCTGCTTCGCGCTGCCCGCACTGGGAACCAACGGGCAATCGATTCTGCCGTACGCGCATGGACCGGCTTTCTGGAACAGCGATCTGACGGCGGAGAAGAGCATTGCCCTGGGAGAGAAGCGGAAGCTGGCGTTGCGCATCGCCGCCTTCAACTTCCTCAACCACCCGCTGAACAGCTTCGGCACGGGATATGCCTCACAAACCACGTTGAATCTTTCGGATACTTCTTCAACCGGTACCTTGGCGACGGCTGCTAACCAGCCTTCGTCGGGCTTCGGCTTCGCTCCGCAGAAGCTGGGACGCCGCTTGATGGAGGTTTCCGCGAAGTTCAGCTTCTAAACCCGCAGACGTGGCGCGGCAGAGACCCGATGGGCCTCGGCCGCGCTTCACGGCGGCGCTGCCTGGCCGGTAGATGGAGCCCCTGGCCGCATCTGCCGCATCCACTCCGCGGTTCCCGATTCCGTTGCTTCAACTCGATCATTCAGGAGTTCTTATGCGCTCGCACCGCACCTGTCTTGCGATGCTTCCGGTATTTTTGTTCCTTTTTTCTCTTTCTGGAGGACATATTCAGGCGCAGGCGGCTCCGTCTTCGCAGGCTATTTCACAGAGTACGGCAGTCAAAGCGTTCCCCAATGGCATTGAAATGCAGGCCGGCGAACTGCGCGAACGCGTAACGGCGCTGCGCGACGATCTGCTGCGCGTCACCGTCTGCCGCAACGGCGCGTGGCCCGAAGATGCATCGTGGGCGGTGCTGGCCGCTGCCCGCAAAAGCTCGGTTGCCGTCGTGGCCGACCCGAACGGCTTTCACACCGCCGCGCTGCGGGTGGAGATCGACCCCCAGACGCTGGCGCTGACCGTTCGCGATGCGCAGGGAGCGATCTTGCAGCAGGACGCGCGCCCTATTCGCATGGAGGCAGACGGCTTCCGCATCTATAAAACGATGCCCGCCGACGAGCACTACTTCGGCCTGGGCGACAAGACCGGACCGCTGGACCGGCGTAACCAGGCCTTCACCCTGTGGAATACCGACAACTACCGCTTTCAGGAGTCCACCGACCCGCTCTACAAGAGCATCCCCTATTTCATGGCCTATGGTGCCGGCCACGCGCTGGGCGTGCTGATGGACAACACCTTCCGCAGCAGCTTCGATTTCGGCAAGGAGTCCGGGGAGACTTACTCCTTTGGCGCCGTCGCCGGGCCGGTGGATTACTACCTCTTTTACGGCCCCACGCCGAAGCAGGTGGTTGCGGCCTATGCGTGGCTGACGGGAACGCCGCCGCTGCCGCCGCTGTGGTCGCTGGGCTATCAGCAGTCGCGCTACAGCTATATGTCGCAGGATCGCGTGCTGGAAGTGGCCAAGCGGCTGCGCACCGACCATATCCCCGCCGATGCGATCTACCTGGACATCGATTTTCAGGAAAAGAACCGGCCCTTTACGGTCGATCCTGTCGCCTTTCCCGATCTGCCCGGCATGGTGGCACAGCTCAAGGCGGAGAACTTCCACGTGGTGGCGATTACCGACTTGCACATCGCCAAACTGCCCGGCCAGCACTACGCGCCCTACGAGAGCGGCAGGTTGGGAGATCACTTCGTCAAGAATCCCGATGGATCGGTCTTCAGCGGCCGCGTCTGGCCGGGGCCGTCGGTTTTTCCCGACTTCACGCGGCAACAGACCCGCGCCTGGTGGGGCACGCTCTATCGCGATCTGCGCAAAAGCGGCGTCGAGGGCTTCTGGAACGACATGAACGAGCCTTCGGTCTTCGACACCGCCAACAAGACGATGCCCGAAGACGTGCTGCATCGCATTGACGAGCCCGGCTTTGCCCCGCGCACCGCAACCCACGCCGAGATCCACGCGGTCTACGGCATGGAGAACTCGCGCGCCACCTTCGAGGGCCTGAAGACGCTGGACCCGGATCTTCGCCCCTTTGTTCTGACCCGCGCCACCTATGCCGGCGGGCAGCGTTACGCCGCCACCTGGACGGGCGACAACAGCAGCACCTGGAATCACCTGCGCCTGACCACTCCGATGCTGGAAAACCTGGGGCTGAGCGGCTTTGCCTTCAGCGGCGCGGATGTGGGCGGCTACGCCGGCACGCCCTCGACCGAATTGTTGACCAAGTGGCTGGAGATTGCCGCCTTTCAGCCCATCGACCGCGACCACACCGAAAAAGGCACCGGCGACCAGGAGCCCTGGGTCGGCGGGCCGCAGCAGGAGGCGATCCGCCGCCGCTTCATCGAAACCCGCTACCGTTTGATGCCGTACTTCTATACGCTGGCCGAAGAGGCCTCGCGCACCGGCATGCCGCTGCTGCGCCCGCTCTTTTTGGAGTACCCCGGCGCGGCGCCCGATCGCCATCCAATCGATCTGGATTTGGATGCGGAGGGCGAGTTTCTGCTCGGCTCCGACCTGCTGATCGCTCCGGGGCACTTTGCCGACGAGTTGGATGCGTACACGGTGGAGCTGCCCACCTCCGTCTGGTACGACTTCTGGAGCGGCGCGCGGCTGAGTGCGACGCAAGCTCCCGCCGCACCGTTGGACGATCCCGCTGCGCTGCACGCCTCGGCGGTTCCGCTCACCTTGCGGGTCACGCCCACGCTGGCCGATTTGCCGGTCTACGTGCGTGCCGGCTCGATTCTGCCCCTGACGCCGCTGATGCAAAGCACCGGGGAGACGCCGCACGGTCCGCTGACCCTGCGCGTATACAACGGCGATGCCTGCGCCGGCGATCTCTACCAGGACGACGGCAAAAGCTATGCCTTCGAGCAAGGGGCCTTTCTGCGCATGCACTTCACCTGCCGGCAAACTACCGAAGGCCTGCGCCTGACCATCGGCGCGCATGAAGGAAGCTATCCGGCCTGGTGGAAGGAGGTGCGCGTGGAAGTCTATGGCTGGTCGCCCAAGCACGACGCCGTCCGGGTCGACAGCAAACCGAGTCCAGCACGGATCGAGCACGAAACGCAGAGCATTCACTTCACCGTCGCGGACAGCGGCAAGGGAATGGAGATCGATCTGGAGTAATCGTTTCGGCTGGATTGAGAAGTGATCAAAAACAGACGCCGCGGGATCTTTTCCGCGGCGTTTTTCTATTCCGCACCGCGCACTTCGAAGGGGACCGTGAGCTGGGAATGGTCGCCGCTGATGCTGGTTGCGGTAATGGTCAGCTTGTAGCGGCCCGCCGGGGCCACCACCCTGCCGCTGCTGCTGAAGGAGTCCGTGGAGAGGGTGAGCGTGTCCTGCTGGGAGAGCGTATCGGAGAAGTTCACCACCGGGGTGGCCAGCGAGCAGGCCACGGTGGCAGGCTCGGTCGTGCAGGAGAGATAAACGCGTCCAGAGTACCCCGGTGCGCTCAGAATCACGTTGCTGGCCACCGTGGAACCGGCCTTCACCGGCGCCGGCTGCCACTGGATCGAAGGAGCCGGAACGCTGGGATTCTTGTAGACCCGCACATAATCGACCAGAATGTCGGCCGGGTTGGGGGTGGTGGCGTCGGGGTCGCCCGGCCAGTCGCCGCCGATGGCCAGATTCATGACCAGAAAGAATGGATGGTCGAAGGCCCATTGCCCGCCTTCGGGCACATCGCTGGCGCTGGCCACGAAGTAGACGTTGGCCGGGTCGTCGACATAGAACTGGATCATTCCCGGCGACCAGATGGCGCCGTAGGTGTGGAAGCCGCTATCGTCGACGCGCCCGCCATTGGGCAGGCGAAAGTCGTGCCACAGGCCGTTGCCGCCATAGTAGCGCGGCCCATGCAGCGTGGAGCGCAGCATCGAGGGTCCCAGGCCGTTGGTGCGAGCGGTGAGAGAGATGTTCTCGATGAAACTGACGCTCCCCGCGGCCGGCCAGCCAACCGAGGGAAAATTCGAGCCCAGCATCCAGAAAGAGGGCCACAGCCCAGTCCCGACCGGCATCTTCATGCGGGCCTCTATGCGTCCGTACTGGAAGTCCTTGCGGCCCCTGGTGGTGATTCTGGCCGAGGTCCAAGCGCCGCTGGGGGACTTCTCCGCGCGCAGCACCAGGTGGCCAGCGCCATCCAGAAATGCATTGGGACGCCGGGGATTGCAGTCTTTAGCGCCGCCGGTGGGCGAGCAGTAGGTCTGCAACTGGTTGCTTCCCCAGTCCCGGCTGCCGCTGTCGAAGGCCCATTTAGCGGGATCGGGAAATTGTTGCGCCGCCCCGTCGAATTCGTCGCTCCAGACGGGATCGCCCCATTTGAGCAGCTCTCTGCCGGCGGCGGGCCGTTGTTCGGCGCGGCGGCCCAGCAGGTATCCTCCGCCAAAGACGACGGCCACGGCAAGCGCCATGGCGACCGCCTGCGCCAGCCGGGACCAGGGAAGACGCCTCATGCGCACCGCAAAGGCGGAGGGACGATGGGCGCGATCGTCCAGCGTCAGATCGAGGGCTTCGGCGGAGACCTCTCCGTCCGCTTCTTCTCCCACACCAACCAAGGATGCCGCGGACAACATTCCCGGCTCCGGGCGGGGAACGAACTGAGGGACGTAATGGCCCAGCGGCAGGACGATATGGAGCGGATCGTCCTTGCCCTCGTTCTCGTAATACTCCGCCAGCTTTTTGCGCAGGGCGCGGGCGGTTACGCGCACAATGGGGTCGACGCGGGAGTCGAAGCTGACCTCTTTGCGGCCCAGCGCCTCGACAGCGATCGAGTACTCGCGAATCTCCTCGGCCTGCCCATCGAAGTATTTGTTGCAGATGAACAAGAGAAAGCGAACCAGGCTCGCCGAGCGGCTAATCTCGGGATGGTCGAGAAGGCGGCGCAACTCTTCCCGCTCCTGCTGAAAAACGCCAGGAAGCGAGGCGTGATTGCCGGATGAATTCGGACCGGAGGAAGCATCTTTTGTAGAAAAGTTCGAAGTATCGGGCCGCATTCTTCTCCACCACGCGACGCCGGGCTGCGCACAGGCCGCAACCGCCCTTCGTCGTTCGGAGTCCATTATAGGGGCTGCGCGGAAGCTGCGCTGGAGAAGCTGTGTACGGCTTCGCTCCGGAGCGGTAAAAGTCTCCGGAGCGAATCGATTATGGCGTTGCCCTTCAGTGGGCGGTGGGACCCGTGTGCGGCGCGGCCGGCTTGTAGACCCTCACATAATCCACCAGCATGGTGGTGGGAAAGACGGTGGATTGGTCGGGGTTTCCCGGCCAGATTCCGCCCACGGCGAGATTGAAGAGCAGATAAAACGGGTGATTGAAGACCCAATGTTTGAAGGAAGGAATGCTGTCGGAGTTCTGGGTTTCAAAGAGCCTGCCGTCGACATAAAAACGAATGACATTCGGCTCCCATTCGATGGCAAAGAGGTGGTAGCCGTCGCCGAAGCGGGCATGATTGGGCAGGGTATAAGCGCCGGTGAGTCCGTCTCCGCCTGCATATTGCGGTCCGTGCAGGGTGCCGTGGATCTTGCTGGGCTCGGAGCCGATGTTCTCCATGATGTCGACCTCGCCGCAGCCCGGCCAGTTCACGGTATCGTCGTCGTTGCCCATCATCCAGAATGCCGGCCAGATTCCCTGCTGCCCAGGGGGCAGCTTGATGCGGGCTTCGATGCGGCCGTACTGGGTTTCGAAGTGGCCTTTTGTCTGCAACCGGCCGGAGGTGTACTCGCGTGCAATGCCGTCGGCTCCGGTGAAACTCTCCTTTCTGGCGGTGATGACCAGCTTCCCCTTCTCTTGATGAACATTGAGCGGCCGGTCGGTGTAGGATTCCAACTCGCGGTTTCCGTAGCCCGAGCCGCCGGTGACGACGGTCCACTTGGCCGGATCGGGCAGGCTGCCATCGGGGCCGTTGAACTCGTCGCTCCAGATCAGGGTCCACTGGTTCTGTTTGCTGTCGGCCTTTTTACCGGGCTCCGCGGCGCCAGCGGCGCAGGCAGCGGCCATGCAGGCGAGAAGCGCGGCAAGGGCCAGCGCCACGCCTCCAAAATGGGTTTTCTTGAGCAGCATCGATCTCATTCTTTCTGCTTTTCGCGGGAATGAAAACGCCGTTGGCGCCACGTCGCGGCAAGCGGAACAATCACCGTTGAACGGAAGCCGGGCCAGGAAAAAAGTTCGGACCGGCAGAGGGATCTCATGCGCAGCAGGGTGAATATGCGCGGTCAATTGGTGTAAATGCGCACGTAATCCACCTGCACCTGCGCGGGAAAGGGCGTGCTGGAGTTGGGCGAACCCGGCCAACTGCCGCCCACCGCGAGATTGAGGATCATGAAGTTGGGGCCGGTGTCAAAGGGCCAAGCCGATCCGCTGAAGCTGCTGATGCTGGCCGGGGTGAAGGTGGCGTAAGGCGCGCTGGGATCGTCAATGTAATAGGCGACGCTGCCCTTGGACCAGATCATTCCGTAGGTGTGCCAGCCGGCCGCCGTCTGGCCGCTGGGGAAGGTGTAATCGGTGCCGATGTTGCCGCCGGTAAAGCCGGTGCCGTGAATCGAGCCGGCGTTCCAGTCGGGAGTTGCGGCGGCGTTGATCCGCTCCATCACGTCCATCTCCCCGCAGGCCGGCCAATTGACGGTGTTGATGTTGTTGCCCATCAGCCAGAAGGCCGGCCAGAAGCCCTGCGCCTCGGGAACCTGGGCGCGAATCTCGATGCGTCCATACATGAAGCTGAAGAGTCCTTCGGTCTTCATGCGCGCCGAGGTGTAAACGCCCGTCGAGGGCTGCTCGGCGACGATGTGCAAGTACCCGTCTGTGCCTACGTAAGCATTGGGAGTGGCGCTGCTGCACGGGGAGGTGTTCGATCCCCATCCGCAGTAGTTTTCCAACTCGCTGTTGCCCCAGCCGCCGCCGCCCGTGTCGTAGGTCCAGACCAGCGGATTGGGCTGGGCGTTGACGCCGGTGGAGTTGGCGAACTCGTCGCTCCACACCAGCGTGCCCGAGGCGATGCCGGGGCTGAAACTCTTGGTGGCGACGCTGCTGGTGGTATATCCCGAAGCCGCGGCGATAGCGTTGACGGTCAGATTCGAGGCCACCAGAAAGGGCGCCTGGTAGACCTGCGATGAGGTTGTGGGGGTGCTGCCGTCCATCGTGTAATAGATGGTTGCGCCGCCGGTCGCGTCGCTCAGAGAGACGATCTCGGCGCCGTTCTGCGCCGCCGTGGTGGCGATGGTGGGCGCCGCTGCCGGGGTGGTGGTTCCGCCGCCGCCCCCGGAGCCCCCAGTTCCCCCGCCGCCACAACCGGCGGTAAGCGAGACACAGAGTACGGCCAGAGCCATCAGCCCCGAAGCGAAGACGCCGGCAAGCGGCTGTTTTTGGTGTTGCAGGTTCATCTCTTTATTCATTTTTTCGACTCCATGCCTGGGCTGGGCGAGTTGTGAAAGCGGCGAGGATGATGCCGCGGGCAGCCAGCAAAGCTGCCCGCAGCGGTTCGTGGGTTTAGAAGGTGAAGCGTGCGCCGAACTGGCCTTGACGTCCGCCAATGCCGCCGTAGCCCTGAATCATGCCAAAGTGCGCGCTATCGCCCAGGTTGGTGTTGGGTCCGGCCAGAGCGTCGCGGTTAAAGACGTTGTAGAACTCGATGCGGAAGGTGAGAACGTATTGCTTCGCCTCACCCACCGCCAGGCTCTTGTGCAGGCCCAGATCCTCGGTGGCCATGCCGGGGTTACGCAACTGCGAGAGGAAATTGCCGGCAGTGCCAAGTTGGGGAGAAGCTCCCCCGTAAGCGCCGGGGTTGGGGTTCTGGAAGCAAGCCGGATTCAACCATTGACCGTTCAACTGGGGCGATCCGTTGGTCAGTTTGCAACCCGCAACGATGTTGATGTAGACCGAGTTGAAGCCGTTGTAGTAGTTGGTGGAGTGAATCGAGATGGGCGAGCCGGTGTTGTAGTGGAAGTTGCCGTCCAGGCTCCAGCCGCCAACAACGGCATCCATTACCGGGCTGGTATTGGCCATCAACTGCTTGCCCCGGCCAATGGGCAGGTTGTAGATTACGTATCCCTTGACGATGTGGGTGATGTCGAAGTCGGAGATGTTCTTGGCTTCGTCCTTCAGGTCATAAATGTTTTGCAGCGAACCCGTGCCCCACAGTTCCTGGAAGTCGGAGTCCACATCGCCGTGGGTGCGCGACCAGTTGTAACTTGCCTGCAGGGAGAGCCCCTTGGCGGCGCGGCGCGTGACGCTGATTTGCAGGCTCTTGTAGTCGGCGTTGCCCAGCGGCGCTCCCACGGAGAGCAAGGGGCCATAGCCGGCTTCGGCCTGCGGATAGGGTGTCAGACCCTCCCAGCCGGGACCGGCGCCGCCCCAATAGCCGTTATAACTGGCGGGCATCTTTCCGGTCACCACGAAGTTCTGATAGTCGGAGAACTTGGGCTGGTTGGTCACAAAGGAACCGCTCTGCAAGTGGGTGCTGCGGCTTTGAATCCAGTTCACATCCACCTTGGTGACATGGTCCAGTTCGCGCTGCACGCCGACGTTGCCCTGCCAGGTATTGCCCGGCGTCAGCGAGCGAGGATCGATGCTGACCACGTCGGCCTGGGTGTAATCCGGGGTCTTGACCTGTGTGCTGGTCGGCTTATAGCCGTTATCCCAATTGAAGTTGGCTTCCTGGGTGGTGGGATGGAAGCCGACGTTGCCGGCTTGCTGATATGGAATGCCGCCCCATGTGTTCATGTTCAGGGGGGCGAAAAAGACCGAGAAGTTACCGCGCACCACGGTCTTTTCGGTGAGCTTGTAGGCCGCGCCCAGGTGTGGGGAGTAGTTATACCAGTCTTGCCGCTTTTCAAAGGACTGGCTGCCGCTGGTCAGATACTCGTAAGCGCCCATCTCGCCGGTGACCGGGTTGAGGTCGTTGAGTTCGAAGCTCGACCAGTGGCCGTACTTCTCCTTGTAGGGGTTGTTGTAGTCCCAGCGCAGGCTCAGGTTGACGGTCAAGCGCTGATTGACCTTGAAGTCGTCGCTGGCATAAACCGAGAAGGCCTTGCGGCGGCCGTATTCGCTGTCTGGATTGTTGTTTTCGGCGTTGTAGACATCGCCCAGCAGGAAGCTGCCGAAGGCGTTGCCCACCATATCGTAAGCGTTGAAGTCATACCACGCCGGAGCCGTCGAGGTGGGGTCGAAGATGATCGGATAGCCGCCCGTAAAGGTGCCCACATCGGTGTGGTAATTGAACTGCATGGCGCGGAACTCGGCGCCGAACTTGAAGTTGTGGCGGCCGCGGTTCCAGTCGAGCTGGTCGCTATAAAGGTAGGTGTTGCCGGCATAGTCGTCGTTGTACTGGCTGCCCAGCGGCGAGAAGCTCCAGCCGTTCTGGTAGTTGGCCCCGCCGAAGTACATGCCGGAGTCGAAATACATGAGCGGGAAGTTGCCCGCGCCGTTTAAAAGCCCCAGCGCGCTGTCCCACTTGCCCGGCTCGGCGGTGGCGATGCTGGGATTGTGGAAGCGGTTGAAGGTGGCATAGACGGTGTTCACCAGGTTGGGCGAGAAGGTGAAGGTGTCGCTCAGACGCGCGCCCGGCGCGGTGGTGTTGTGCCAGTAGGAGTTGGCCATCGGCCCACCGTAGGGCTGCGTGGCCGACCAGACGCCGCCCTGATCGGCGTTGATGCGGGGATAGTTGTCGTAGTAGAACGAGCCGTTGATGTGCTGACGGCTGCTCATGTTGTAGTCCATCTTGATGCTGGTTTGCGTGTTGTGGAACCAGGGATCGGGGTTGTAGGCGGGCCCGGCTTCATTGGCCTGCAACGTCGATTCCGGAGCGTAGTACTTGTGGTAGAGCTGCAGGATTTTGGCGGTCGTGGCGCTGATGCGGCCGGTGGGAATGTGGTTGTTGACAAAGACGCAGCCGAAAGCGCCGCCGGTTGCCGTGACGGGATCGACAATCGCGCCCTTGTAGACCGGATTGCCGCAACTGTCCACCGCAGGAGCCCCGCCGTACGTCAGCACCGGGGTGCCGGGCGAGAGCATGGGGCTCAGGTCGGCATAGGCGGTGGTGGCGCCGTTTGCGTCCAAACCCATCATGGCGTCGGTAGGGACGGTGCGGGAATTGGCGCCCAGGCCCCACATCGACTGCATGTAGCGCTCGATGGATCCCATGTAAAAGAGTTTGTCTCTCTTGATGGCCCCGCCGAAGCTGCCGCCCCAGTCGGAATTGGAGTCGTTGATGCGCAAGTAGGCCGACTTGTTGGCAGGGTCGGTGATTGCCGACAGCTTGTTGGAGGCGCTCAGCGCGTCCAGGCCGGTAGAGTGCAAAAAGCCGAAGGCCGAGCCGTGAAGCTGGTTGGCGCCCGACTTCATCTCATAGCGGAAGACGCCGCCGCCCGAGCGGCCGGCATCGGCGCTGATGCCCGCGGTGTCGGCCTGAAACTCCTGAATGGCTTCCATGGGGGGCTGCGACTCGCTGATGTAGCCGCCCAACTGCGAAACCGCCGAGGTGCCGTCGATCAGCACTTCCTTGGTCATGGCCATGCCGCCGTCGATGTGCGAACTGTAGTCGGAACCTTCGACGCCGGGAATGTAGTTAAACATGAAATTGGAGAGATTGCGGCTGCCCTGCACGTTCATCGGCAGTTCGCTGACCGCTTCGGCGTTGAGGTTGGTGGAGACCGCCGCGTCTTCGGTTTGCAGAATTGGGGCCGCGCTGGTCACTTCCACGGTCTCAGTCGCGCCGCCCACCTGGAGGGTTGCGTCGATCTCCGCCACCTGGCTGATCAGCAGGGTCAGGCCCTTGCGATCCAGGGTCTTGAATCCATTTTTGGTGAAGCTCACGGCATAGCTGCCGACCGGCAGGTTGCCCACGCGATAGGAGCCGGTGGCGTCGGTAGTGACGGTTTGCACGTCGTTGGTGCCCACATTGGTCACGCGGACCTGCACTCCCGGCAACACGGCCGACGATGCGTCCTTGACCGTGCCGGTAATGGTTGCGCGGTCCGACTGCGCCCACGCTGGCCCGGCCAGACTCAATACACAGAGCACGGCTACGGCCAATATCTTTTTTAGCGTCATGGAAATTCCTCCCAAATCAGCCGCACGATAAGGTGCGGGTCGATGCGCAACCCGTTTAGCCCTCCAGGGGCCTGCACAGCTTGCGAATTCCACCAGAGTCGATGGGAACATGTCCCCTTCCCGGTGTTGAAATCGATGCTCCGCAAAGAACGGGTGCGGCCGGCGATGCGCCTCGGGTAGCTGGGGTTTCTGCTCGGGCTGAATCGCTTATCTTTTTCAACAAGAGGCATTTAAGCGGCGTTGCAAGACACTCCGCAAGGTAATCTGCCGATAAATTTACAGGTGGCGTTTGGTTGGCGACGTAAGCAGCAGTGCGCGAGAATGGACGCGGGCAGCCCCAGTGCGGCCGGCCGGTGCATGAATCGAGTCAAACGGTTGTCTTGAATATCTGGGTGATTTCCCCCGGTGGTGCAATCTTCCCGCGAGAGGCAGACAGGGCTTTTACGGCAGCAGGGCGGGGAACAGGATGATTTGGGCTTTTCGGTGGCCGCATAAATGGTTTTACCAGCCCGAAATTGGCCCCCAAAAGAAGTTCATCCCTCGGCTCCGCACTAGAAATCGACAGTCTGACCAGCCGGTGACGAGGCGCATTGTTCCGTCAAAGCAGCTTAAAAAGTAGCGGAGGATCTGCATATTTTTCCCATCGAGGAGAAATCCTCGTCCGGCGGTGGGATGCGGGCGGGGTAAAAAATCGGGGTGGAATCGGGGAAGGTTAGGAGGCTCGATTTACGGTAAAAAGTGAAGCAAAGAGAGGGTAAACGCGCGTCCACCAGCAAAACCGGAGCGGCATCGCCAGCCGATCCATCTCCCGTAGCCTGCTGAGACCGCAAGAAGAATGGCTCTTTCGATCCTCTCACGATATGCGGTCCGATGGGCATCGGATCGGCCTTTGGGAAGGACCGCCTACGCCGGGCCGAAGCCGGGATAGGGCTCGAGCGGAAGAAAGACCGCAATCTCCATCATGCCGGCCTGTTTGATGGGCAAGCTGTTGAGGGCGGCATGAACTTCGTCTTCACTGGCAACCTCCCAGAGAATGGCTGCGCCGGGCATGTCGCCGCGCTTCCAGATCTGGCGAAGAATTCCAGAGGCGTACAGTTCTCTGACCCGTTGCCCCTCGCGGCGAATGAGTTCCGGGGTAAAGGCTTCGGGCGGAAAAGCATCGGTGCGGCGGCGGGAGACGGTAAGGAATTGCATAGAAGAATTGTAAGGCGCGACTTGAAACTCGTCCAAAAGCCCGCGGAATTGGTCGAAAGGATCTGTACGGGGCCGGTCTCTCCGCTGCGGACGGAGCGATTTTCCCCAGGGCAATCGCATGAACGTTTCGAACACAGGGAAAGTCGGTTTTGAAAGGGCACGACTTTAGTCGTGCCGCAAGTTTGCCCTAAGAGTCCTGGGCTTCAGCCCCTGAGGGAAGTTTCGAAGCGGAAAGACCATCCCTCAGCGGCTAAAGCCGGCGTATAAATTGCGCTGAATGCGGCACGACTAAAGTCGTGCCCTTTCAAGGCCCCTTCTGCTCCCAGAGGAGGAGCTTCATACGATTGCCCTGCGATTTTCCCTCCCCGGCTGCACAGCCTGAGCGCTGCCGATTACACTGGGAAGGCTATGGAATTCCGCTCTGGAAACGAAACACGCGAAATCTTTCTGCGCTTTTTTGAGTCGAAGGGGCACCGCAGGGTGCACTCTTCCTCCCTGGTGCCCGCCAACGACCCGACGCTGCTCTTTACCAACGCCGGCATGAACCAGTTCAAGGACCTCTTTCTGGGAGCCGAACGGCGCGACTACGTGCGCGCGACCACCTCGCAGAAGTGCGTCCGCGCCGGGGGCAAGCACAACGATCTGGAGAACGTGGGCTTCACCCGCCGCCACCACACCTTTTTCGAGATGCTGGGGAATTTCTCGTTTGGCGATTACTTCAAGCAAGAGGCCATCGCCTTTGCCTGGGAGCTGATTACCAGCCCGGAGTGGTACGCCATTCCCAAGGACAAGCTCTACGTCACCATCTTCGAGGGCGCCGACGGGGTTCCGCGGGATACGGAAGCGGAAGAGTTCTGGATCGCGGCCGGCGTTCCCAAGGAGCGCATCTTCGAGTTTGGCTTGAAGGACAACTTCTGGCAGATGGGCGAGACCGGCCCCTGCGGCCCCTGTTCGGAGATCTTCTACGATCTCGGCCTCGACGCCAGCGAGCACAGTCGAGATTTGCCCTTCGGGCAGGATGACGCCCGCTACGTCGAGATCTGGAACCTGGTCTTCATGCAGTTCGACCGCTCGGCGGTCGTGGACCCGGCAACGAAGAAGGCGGCCTACACGCTGACCCCGCTGCCCAAGCCCTCCATCGACACCGGCATGGGCCTGGAGCGCGTCTCGGCCGTGCTGCAAGGCAAGATCTCCAACTTCGAGACCGATTTGTTTACGCCGCTGATTGTGAGAGCAGCGGAGTTAGCGGGGTTGGCGCCGGGAGCGGAGTTAGCGGAACTCATTGGCAAAGCCAGCCTGCGCATCATCGCCGATCACGCCCGCGCGGCGACCTTCCTGATTAATGACGGTGTGCTGCCCGCCAACGAGGGCCGGGGCTACGTGCTGCGCAAGATTCTGCGCCGCGGCATTCGCCACGGACGTTTGCTGGGTCAGGAACAGCCCTTCCTCTGCCAGATGGTCTATGCTGTCCGCGATCTGATGCAGGGCGCATACCCCGAGCTGATTGATTCCGCTGACCGCGTGGCTAAGATCGTTGAAGCGGAAGAGAAGCAGTTCGACCGCGTGCTGAAGATCGGCGTCACCCGCCTGAACGAGGAGCTGAAAGGGGACTTTACCGGCGACAAGGCCTTTCACCTCTATGAGACCTTCGGCCTGCCGCTCGATTTCATGGTCGATGCGGCTCGCGACGCTGGAGTAAGGTTCGATGAAGCCGGTTTCGAGTCCGCCCGCTCTGAGGAGCAGGCGCGCGCCCGCGCCAGTTGGAAGGGCGGCAGCCAGAAGTCGGCCAGCCCCGTCTTCCGCGATCTGGGCAAAACCGAGTTTCTGGGCTACAAGTCGCTGATTGCGCCCACGGCTGAGGTTCTGGCCATCGTCAAGGACGGCGTTGGCGTTCCCGCTGCCGCTCTAGGCGATGTGGTCGAAGTGGTTCTCGATCAAACCAGCTTTTACGGCGACTCCGGTGGACAGGTGGGCGATACCGGCTGGTTGACCTCTGCCGACGGCAATACCACCGTCGCCGAGATTCACGGCTGCGTGTTGCCGGTGCAGGGCGTGCGTGCCCACAAGGCACAGCTCAAAGAGGGTCTGGCGGTCGGCGACCGGGTTCGCACGGTGGTCGACGGCGAGCGCCGCAACGCCATTCGCCGCAATCATACCGGAACCCATCTGCTGCACGCGGCCTTGCGCCAGGTTCTGGGAACGCATGTGAAGCAGGCCGGTTCGGCGGTCGATTCCACGCGGCTGCGCTTCGACTTCAGCCACTTTACTCAAGTAGCCGACGAGGAACTGAGCGAGATCGAGTCCATTGTGAACGCTCAGGTGCTGGCCAACACCACGGTCGCCACCTACGAAGATGTCTCGATCGACGAGGCCATTAACGAGTACCACGCCATGGCCCTCTTCGGCGAGAAGTACGGCGACAAGGTGCGGGTGGTCAAGGTAGGCGACTTTTCGACGGAATTATGCGGCGGCACGCACACCGCGGCTACCGGCGAGATCGGCCTCTTCAAGCTGACCGGCGAGGGCGCGGTCTCCAGCGGCGTGCGGCGCATCGA
This sequence comes from uncultured Occallatibacter sp., assembly GCA_964493705.1. Classification (GTDB taxonomy): domain Bacteria; phylum Acidobacteriota; class Terriglobia; order Terriglobales; family Acidobacteriaceae; genus Telmatobacter. The sequence continues at coordinate 9,885 of CAZBPD010000004.1, read as the reverse complement.
GGCCATCAGCGGCTTCGGCTCGCTGGACGCCTTCCGTCAGGACTACGCCGTCGCGCAGATCGTGGCGCAGATTGCGCCTCCTTCCGTTGGAACGACGCTTTCGGAGTCCTTCCGCGCCAAGATCGCCTCTCAGGAAGATGAGTTGAAGCGCCTGCGCCGCGAGTTGGATGAGATGCGCATGAAATCCGCCGCCGGAGCGCTGGACGAGGCGCTGAGCCGGGCCGTCGAGATCAAGGGAGTGAAGCTGGTTACGCTCAGGTCCGATCACCTGGAGCGAGGGCAACTGCGCACCTTGGTCGACAATCTCAAGCAGAAGCTGGGCGAGGGTGTAGTCGTGCTGGCCTCGGCGCAGCCCGAGGGCAAGGTGGCCATCATTGCCGGGGTGACGCCGGGACTGATCAAGCGCATCCAGGCAGGCAAGCTGGTGGGCGCGGTGGCCAAGCTGGTGGGGGGATCGGGCGGCGGCAAGCCGGAGATCGCCGAAGCCGGCGGCAAAGACCAGTCCCAGATCGACGCGGCACTGGCGGCGGCGCCCGGTTTGGTCGCCGAACTGCTTGGGTAGCGATCTACGGAGGGCTTTATAGCTCACCCACCCTAGCCGCAAAAACAAGTGCGCGGCGAGGGTGGGGCACCCCGTTTCCATTGAAAACCCTGCGCTTCCATTCAAAACTAACGGGCCGCTTCTCACGGGCGGCCCGTTTGTACGCTTGCTTCCATCCGCCTATCGAATGCGGAAGCTGTAGGTCACGCCGAAGGAGAGGATGGGGTAGACCTTTGCCGGGTCCAGATCGCTCTTCCACGTGCTGATCTGCGCATTCAGGTTGCTCTGTGCAGTGGTGTTGGTGGCCATATTCACGCAATTCGTCGGGTCATTCGACAATGCATATGCTTTGGTGGTGCAAGCGAAGCCGGTCAGCCCCACGTTTACAGTGGGAACTCCGGTGAAGGCTGCGCCCAGTTCGAAGGGGAAGGACCAGTGTCCGCCTCTGCGGGGAATCATGTTGCCCCAGCCCATGGTGAGGGTGGCGGCCTTTTTGTTGGTGTTCAAGCCCAGGTTGGCGTTCACCGCGACCGGGTTGGCCGCTTCGGAGTAATACGTCACCTCGTTGAGAGTAAAGCTGTTTCCGCTGGCGACCACGGCATTGGCGGTGATCTGGTTCTGGTTATAGAGCTGCGCGCCGGGACTGATGCGAAAGCCGTGATTGGCCCAGGGATAGTAATCCAGCGAGGCGCCGCCGGTGGCGAAGTTTGCCTTGCCCGCGATGTTGAAGCCGTTGGTCGAGATGTTGTTGATGGAGTAGTTAAAGTAATTTCCCGTGCCGCGCAGGTTGAAATGGCGGTTCATATTGATGGCCGCCTGCATGTTTCCGCCCATGGTCGAGAAGCCGCCGCCCAGGGCCACGTGCGAAAACGGCTTGATCTGCGTCGCCGGCTTTTTGGCCTTCTTGGCGGCCCGCACAGGCTGGTCCGCGGCGCCGCGGCTGGGCGCTGGATTCGAGCCGGTCGGGTAGTTGTTGGGTGTCGTGGTCTGCGCCAGGGAAGCCAGGGGCGCGGCCAGCAAGGCCATGGACAGGCAAAGAGCGATGGATTTCACGGTGAGCCTCCAAAGAGAAACAGCCCGGCAAACGGATGCGTCCACGGAGGCAGTGAGCCGGGATCGACCCGCATCCGGTCCCACACATCCCGGGCGTTGGCGAAGCCACTACGCAGCCCGTTGCAGTGGGAGATTTTCCTCAGATCATAGCAGCGCCTGAACCGCTGGCGGAGCCTCTCCGGCTCCCATCGTGTGCAAACGTACCCAGAGTAGCAAGTGGGCGGCGGGTCGTGTTGTTCCCTCTTGCACACCAAGCGTGGAGAATGAGATAGCTTAACCTGAAGGTATATCGATGGAGAATCCGGAAGCCGAAACGATAGAGCGGCTACGCCGCCAATTGCTGGAGTGGTATTCGCTCAACCGGCGCGACCTGCCCTGGCGGCGCACTCCCGACCCTTACGCCATCTGGGTCTCGGAGATCATGTTGCAGCAGACCCGTGTGGCCGTGGTGGTGGAGCGCTACGAAGTGTTTTTGGAACGCTTTCCCACGCTGCTGGCCCTGGCTCTGGCGCCGGAGCAGGAGGTTCTGGCGCTGTGGAGCGGCCTGGGCTACTACCGCCGCGCGCGCATGTTGCACAAGGCGGCGCAGTTTGTGGCCGATCACTTCCAGGGCAATCTGCCCGCGACTTCGGATGCCCTGCTGCTGCTGCCCGGCATTGGCGCCTACACCGCCGCCGCCATCGCCAGCATTGCCCATGGGGAACCGGTGGCGGTGGTGGATGGAAACGTCGAGCGGGTGCTGTGCCGCCTGTGCGGCTGGGAGGCGGGCAGCCGCAGCGGAGGCGGAGCGGCCGTGCGGCGCAAGGTCGAAATTCTGGCCACCCAGCTCCTCGATCCCGACTTTCCCGGCGACTTCAACCAGGCGATGATGGAGCTTGGCGCGACGGTCTGCGTGCCGCGCGGTCCGCTGTGCCAGCAGTGCCCTATATCCGCAGAATGCTCTACGCAAGGCGAGCATAAGACCCCGCCGCGGCCGCGCATGGTGAGCCGCGAGGTGGCGTTCGCCCTCAGTGTGCGCAACGCCCGGCAATCCGGTTCGCTCGTCCGCGAGGTGCTGCTGGAGCAGCGCCCAGCGCATCTCACCGTCATGCCCAGTCTGTGGGAGTTGCCTGCCCTGCGCGAGGCCGCGGTGCCTCCGGCGGAACTGCGTATGACCGTCCGCCACGCCATCATGCAGGTCAACTATTACGTCCGTATCCGCGCCGTCTTTGCCGACGATGTGGAGGCTTTGACGGTTGCCGGCGGCGAGCGTTGCTGGGTTCCGCTGGCCAAGGCCGGCTCGATGGCGCTGACCGGTCTGGCGCGCAAGGTCCTCAGCCGCGCCCATTTGCTGCCCGCTCCCTCGCAGGACTCCAGCGCACTGCCTGTGGAGACCGAGTAGCGCTGAAGGGCAGGCCCGATGAAGCGGCTGCGCGCAGGTTTGTGGAGTCACTCGCCACTTCCGTTGCGCAAGCCGCCTTTCAGAAGCATGGATTTACAATAGCCGCACGATGATCTTTCCCCTCGATCCATCGCCGCTATGGATCTCGCTGGCGACTACCTGCGCGGCTACCGCGGCCACCTTTCTGTTGGGCCTGCTGGCGGCCTGGGCGATGCTGGGGATGCGGGGCAGTCTGCGCGCCTGGATCGACGGCCTGCTCACGCTTCCCCTGGTGCTTCCGCCTACCGTGGTCGGCTTTTTTCTGCTGGTGCTGCTGGGCCGGCGCAGCCTCATCGGCCACGCGCTGGAGCAGCTTGGTGTCACCATTGTCTTCAGTTGGCCGGCAACGGTTATCGCCGCTACCGTGGTGGCTTTTCCGCTGATGTATCGCACCACGCTGGGCGCATTCGAGCAGGTCAATCCCACGCTGTTGGATGCGGCGCGGACGCTGGGCGCCACGGAGCGCACCGTATTTCGCCGCGTCTTGCTCCCCATGGCCGCGCCCGGTGTGCTGGCGGGAACGGTGCTGGCCTTTGCCCGAGCGCTGGGCGAGTTTGGCGCTACGCTGATGGTGGCCGGCAACATCCCGGGACGCACGCAGACCATGCCGCTGGCCATCTTTTCCGCCGCGGCCGGGGGCGATATGCGCTCCGCAAGCCTCTGGGTTTGCCTGATCGTGGTTTTGTCGCTGGCCATTATCCGACTGCTGCATTTGCGCATCGGCGTGGGCGGCAGGGCGCGCAAGCTCGCGCGTTTTTCGCCATCGAGCGCGTCTTCCCTGCCGCTTGCGCCGCCGGTCGCTGTTGAAAAAATGCAGCAATCCGGGACTCTTGAAGTCGATATTGCAAAGAGGTTGGAAGCTTTCCCCTTGCAGGTGAAGTTCTCCGCGGGCAGGGGCGCGGTGGGCTTGCTGGGAGCTTCCGGTGCGGGAAAATCGATGACGCTGCGCATGATTGCCGGCATCGTCCCGCCAGATCGAGGGCGCATCGTGCTGAACCGGCGCGTGCTCTTCGACAGCGCAACCAAACAGAATCTGCCTGCGGCCAAGCGCAAGGTCGGCGTCGTCTTTCAGGACTACGCGCTCTTCCCGCGCATGACCGTGGCGGAGAACGTGGGCTTCGGCCTGCGCGCTCTTCCGCAACGGGAACGGCAGGCGCGCGTGCGCGAGCAGCTTGAGCACATGCACATCGCCGAGTTGGCGGATCAGTATCCCGCCCGTATTTCGGGTGGACAAAGGCAGCGGGTGGCGATTGCACGCTGCATGGCCATCGCGCCGGATGCATTGCTCTTCGATGAGCCTTTTGCGGCGCTCGATCCGCACCTGCGCAGGCAGATGGAGGAGCAGCTTCGCGAGACGCTGGCGGAGTACAAGGGAGCGGTGATCTTCGTGACCCACGATATGGAAGAAGCCTTCCGCTTTTGCAGCGAACTGATGGTCGTGGACGCGGGCAAGATCATCGCCAGCGGACCCAAGCATCGCTTGTTCGAGAGGCCGGAAACGGTCGTGGCGGCGCGGCTGACGGGCTGCAAGAACATCGTCCCCGCCCGGCGCATCGACGCGCAGCGCATTGCCGTGGCAGCCTGGGAATGTGCATTGCAGACGAGCGAATGCGTCCCGGAGGCGCTGACCCACATAGGCATTCGTTCACACCAGCTTGTCTTTCAATCGTCCATGGAGGAGAGAAATACCTTTCCCTGCTGGCTCATGGCGACCAGTGAAGCTCCGCATGAAATGACGCTCTATCTGCGGCTGCACCACGCCCCGCAAACCGGCGATGCACCGCATCTGCAAGCCGATCTGCCCAAGGAGCTTTGGCGCGCGTTGAGCGTGCAACCGCAGCCCTGGCGCGTGCAAATCGATCCCGCCCGGCTGCTTCTGCTCGAAGACCGGCAAGCGCCGGGCCAATGAACCCGAATCCGGCGATTCCACCGAATTCGGAAACTTGGTATTGGAGTTTAAACTTTGCAAATACAATCAGTTGTCATCCTGATGCTGAGCGCAGCGAAGGGGAAGGATCTGCGGTATTGCGGTAACCCCTTGGGTGACGCCGGAAACACAGATCCTTCGCTCCGTTCAGGATGACAAATATTTGATAATAATAAGGTTATTTGACAACGGAGGGTTTCTAAGCCGGCGAAGTCTGCTGTTTTAAGGTTCATCCCCATGCCCCAAGATCGGGACCTGGGGATGAACCGTTGCTACTGCAAACGAGTAAGCAGATCTAGCGGCCGACGACCAGAACGACGAAAGATCCGGGAGTCATCGCCGGGCGGGGGCGGGGATTCTCGGGCGTGGGTGCGGGTCGGGGGCCGAGTTCGGCGGCGACCAGGTAGATGCGGTCCGCAGCCGCGTCGTAGATCATGGTGCGCGCGCTCTTCTGCGTGGGCAGCGTCTCGATGGAGGGATAATCCTTGGCCGCCGCGTCAACCACGGTCAGCGTGCCCTCGCCGTTGGAGGAAAAGGCCAGTTTGAATTGAGCGCTGTAGCCGGCGGCATCGGGGCCGTCGCCGATGGCGGGCGTGGCCAGGGAGGCGCCGGTTTTGGCGTCGGTAACCGCCATCTTCTTGCCGTCGCAAACCGAAAAGAGCCGATAGCCGGCGGCATCGAAGGCCAGCCCGGAGGGAGACTCGCAGCCAGCCAGCGGCCAGGTCGCCGTGACCGTCTTGCTGTGCGCATCCAGCCGCACGATGACATTCTTGTCTTCGATGTTGACGAAGACCGTGCCCTTGCCGTCAGCGACGGGGAACTCCGGCTTGCCGGGCAGGGGAATGGTGGCGACCACTTTTTGCGTGGCGGTGTCGATCACGGTCGCATCGTGGCTGCGGCCATTGAAGGCCCAGACGGATTGCGTGGCCGGCTCAAAGAGAAGGCCGTCTGGATTGGTTCCGGCGGCAATGGTGGCGACCGTGGCCAATGTTGTGCGGTCGAAGGCCACCACCGCATTGCCGCCGCCATCGGAGATGTAACCCAGCTTGCCGGCGGTGTCGAAGACCACGCCGTGAGTTCCGTGCAATCCGGCGATGGAGCCGGTTAGCTTGCCGGTCTGAGTGTCGACCACATCCACGCGCGCGCCGCGGGTGATGTAGAGGCGATGAGCCGGAGAGTCGATGTTGATGTAGTCCCAGCCGCCGTCTCCGCCCACCTTCCAATGGTCGATCACCCTGTAGGGCTGTTGGCCAGTCAACAGAGCCGGGGCGACAAAGGTGGCGCAAACAAGAGCCGCGGCCGCCAGCGACCGGACAAAAAAGCGAAGATCGAACTGCTTCAGCATGAGAATCTCCCTGTGAAAAGGTTGTGCACCGATGATTATCGATCACCGATTGCAAGTGTGACCCAACCCGGTGAATCCGGGATGAAAAGGCCCTACGGGATTGGAAACTCTTCAAGAATCTGTTCAACAACGGGCAGGTGTACGGTTACGGTGGTTCCCACGCCGGGTTGGCTGACCAGGGTAATCGACCCGCCCGCCCGCTCAGCAATGGCTTTGCAAATGGCCAGACCCAGCCCGGAGCCGCCGGTATTGCGATTGCGGGAGGGGTCGCCGCGATAAAAGCGCTCGAAGACGTGCGGCAGGGCCTCGGCGGTGATTCCCTCGCCATGGTCCTCGATCTCCACCAGGGCGGTCTTATATTCGTCGGCGAGCAAAAGTCGAACCGCGACCGTCGCACCGGCGCAACTGTGCTGCAAGGCATTCAGCACCAGATTGGAGAAGAGTAGAGCGCAGTCTTCGCCGGCCAGCGGAACAAAGACAGCGGCACCCGCCGCATCGGCTACGGTCTCAGCCAGGCTCACGCCCACCTCGCGCACGGCGGCGACGGTGGTCAACTCAGCCACGGTCTGGCGCAGGCAATCGGCCAAACCGGTAGCTTGTACCGCCGCCGAGGAGGGCGTCGCGCTCTCTTCGCGGGCCAGGGTCAGCATCTTGGCCACCAGGTCCTCAATGCGCAGGCAATCGGTCAGGCAGCGTTCCAGGCCGGCCTGATACTCCTCGGCGGTGCGGCGCTTCAGGCTGAGCAGTTGCAGCGACGACTTGACCACGGCGACGGCGGTCTTCAACTCGTGCGCGGAGTCGGAGACAAAGGTCCGCTGCTGCACAAACGCGCGCTCCAGGCGTTGCAAGACGCTCTCCAGCGCCAGCGTCAGCGGAGCCAGTTCGGGCGTGTTGCGGGCGCTCTCGGGAGGGTCGAATTGCCAGGAGTTTGCCGAAACCTGCGCCGCCAAAGCCGCCAACTGGCGCAGCGGCAGCAGCCCGCGATGCAGCAGCCAGGCGATCAGCGGACCGGTCGCCAGCAGCAGCAAACCGCTGCCCAGCGCATAAAACTCGACGCTGGCCCAGATCGCCTCCCAGACGCGGTTGGTGCGGGCGCCATAGACCACCTCGACCGTGCGCAGCTTGCCGCCGCCAGGTTCACCCGGATCGACGAGTCGCGAACCCTCCCGGCGGATCAGACGATAGCGGTGACCATCGAGGATCAATCGCAGAAACGCGCCGTGCTCCATGGGAACGGAATCCACCGCGACGCCCTGCCAATTGGGCGAGATGCCCAGCACCCGGCCGCTCGAGTCCACCACTTCCCAGACGTCTTCCTTGGGCAGATGCAGATCGGCCTGCACCAGCATGACGTCATCCTTGCCGTCGTTGGACTCCTGCACTGACCCCAGGATGGTATCCATGTGGCCGTGCATGATGACATCCAAGGTGTGAAAGTGGATGTGGCGCTCAAATCCGTACGAAAGGGCGACGGTTAGAATGGCGGCTGCCAGTTCGACCGCCAGCACCGCGGCAATCAGCCGGAAGGCGATGGAGCGGGGCATGAAAGCGGTCACCCGCAGGGAGCGTGGCAGCTTCATCGGCCCGGCTCCAGTGTTTCATTCCACGCGGCGTCCATCGCATCGAGGCTCATCTCCGGCGCCAGCCGGTAACCGCGCCCGCGCATGGTCTCGATGACCTCGGGCGGCGGCTCGGTAGACTCGGGCAGCGCCGCGTCGAGCTTCTTGCGCAGGTTGGAGACGTGCGCCTCGATCACATTCGAGTGCCGCTCCCAGTTGTAGTCGTAGAGGTGCTCCAGCAGCTCGCGCTTGCTGACGATGGCGCGGGGACGGTGAATCAGATATTCGAGAATGCGATACTCGGTGGGCGAAAGATCGGCCAGAACGCCATTGCGATGGACGGTCTGCTCAAGGGTGTTCAACTCCAGCCCACAGGCAGTGAGCACCGGATCGGCAGCGCCCTTGCCGCGGCGGATCAGTGCCTTGGCGCGGGCAATCAGCTCGCCCAGATCGAAAGGCTTGGCCAGGTAGTCGTCGGCGCCGGCGTTGAGCAGTTCGACAATGGGGCCTTTGCCCTCCTTGGCGGTAAGCACCAGAACGGGCGTCGAGTCCTGGCGGGCACGCAGCCTCTTGAGTACAGTCAGGCCATCGAGCTTGGGTAGCATCAGGTCCAGCACAATCAGGTCGTAGCAGCGATTCTGGGCGCAGAGATCGCCGGCCTGCCCATCCTCAGCCCAATCGACAGCAAAACCGGGGCCGTCGCGCAAGGCGGCTGCCAGATTGTCGGCCAGCCGCACCTCGTCTTCCACCAGCAACACGCGCATCGTTTCTTCCTTCCCCACGATTATTGCGCGTCATGCTTAAGCGCGGCTGAAGCAGAGGAAATCTGCGCAAAGTGTTATCGTGGTCGGGACAGGATGGGCGCGATGGAGCGATCGATGGATATTTCGAGACTGCGAAAAGTATCTTGTTGCCTGCTGGCGGGTGGGGCGCTGGCAATGGCGGCGCTTGTGTGCTCGGCGCAGGATACGGTCGAGAATTCCAAGGAAGCATGCTCGCTGCCGCGATTGAAGGACGCTGTCCGTGTGGACGGTTACATCTTTCGCACCTACAAGGGCGGCGAGGGTAACAACGATAATTGTTTGCAGGTTTCCCATAACGGCAAGATCATCTTCCGTCGCACCCTGTTCAGTTCCTGGAAATACGTACTGGGCCAGCCCGAAGAGAAGAAATGGAAGATTCCCGGCATCCCCAACGGAACAGACATCACGGGAAGGGGCCGTCCAGATATGATTGTCTCGTTTTATTCAGGTGGCGCACACTGTTGCAATATCCATTATGTCTTTGAACTGGAACCGGAATTCAAATTGTTAAAGACACTTGATGTCGCTGACACTGAGACCGCGTATTTCGCTGATTTAGACAGAAATCACCATTTCTTTTTTATCGCCGAAGACTGGACTTTCGCTTATTGGTGGGTTTCTTTTGCCGGTTCCCCTATTCATTCAGTCGTTCTAAGATTTGTTGACGATCTTAATGGGGGTGGATTTCATCTCGACCTGGATAAGATGAGTAGACCCGCCCCGACACCCGAGGAATGGAAAGCAATGCATCGGGATGTTGACGGGGAGTTGGAACTCAATCATAAACAAATGTTCAACAATCTTCCAGATATTCTCTGGCAAAAAGTCATTGATCTCATTTATACCGGTCATTCAGATCTTGCCTGGAAGTTTTTAGACGAAGTCGATCCCCATGCACAGCTAGAACCATACCCTGATCTAGCGGCATTTTGCATGACATTGAAGTCCAGCCCCTATTGGCCCGATCTGGAACCATCGATCAAGAACATGCCGCCGGCATGCGTCCAGGCCAAACCGAACCGCAAATGAAGCGCGCTTGCAGAGCGTGTTCGGGACATCGATTCCCGGCTTGCTCACGCGCGGGCGGCGGCTCACGCCCGGCGTCTCCTGTGAAGAGGCTTCATTTTGAATGGAAACGGGTGCGGTTTGACCGGCAGTGGGCGGCCCGGTATACTTATTTTTGTAACGCGGGAGTAGCTCAGTGGTAGAGCATCGCCTTGCCAAGGCGAGGGTCGCG
>CAZBPD010000003.1:0-198985 GCA_964493705.1 uncultured Occallatibacter sp. | reverse complement strand
AAGATGTCGTCGCGGTCAGTATCGAAGCCCAGGATGAAGCCGCCCATCACCTGCAAGCCGTAGCTCTGGATGATGGCCACGCTCTCGAGCAGGCTGCGCCGCGTGTTCTGCAACTTGTTGCTGGCGATCAGGCCGGATTCGTCGGGGGTCTCGATGCCTAGAAAGACCGAAACGAAGCCCGCGTCCTTCATCAGTTGCAACAGCTCCCGGTCGTCGGCCAGGTTGAGCGAGGCCTCGGTGAGCAGGGAGAATCCCCCCTGATTCTCTTTTCGCCACTCGGCCAGCGCGGCCAGCAACTCCTTGGCCCGCGCCTTGTTGCCGATGAAGTTGTCGTCGACGATGAAGACCGCATCGCGCCAGCCGGCGGCGCGCAACTGGTCCAGCTCGGCCAGCACCTGGGCGACGGCTTTGGTGCGGGGGCGGCGGCCGTAGATCTCGATGATGTCGCAAAACTCGCAGTTGAAGGGGCAGCCGCGCGAGTACTGCACGGTCATCGTCGAGTAGCGGTTCATCTTGATGAGGCTAAGATCGGGCAGGGGACTGGTTTCCATCTCCGGCCTCTCGGCAGCCCGATAGAGGGGCTGGGCCGAATCCGCCTCCAAATCGCGGGCCAGAGCGGCGATCAGGCTCTCCGCCTCGCCGATCACGATATGGTCGGCCTTCAACTCGGCTGCGGGCACACTGCTGGCGATGGGTCCGCCCACCACCGTACGCAAACCGCGCGCCCGGCAGCGCGCGACGATGGCTGCCAGCGCCTCTTGTTGAATGTGCATCCCGCTCAACAGCGCTACATCCGCCCAGGCCAGATCGCGGTCGGTCAAGCGCTCGACGTTGCAGTCCACCAAACGCTTCTTCCACCCAGCCGGCAGCAGCGCGGCCACCGTCATCAAGCCCAGCGGAGGCTGCGCCGCCCGCTTGCCCAGAAATTTGAGCGCGTGCTTGAAACTCCAATAGGTTTCAGGGAAGGGGGGATAGATCAACAGAGCGTTCATGGCTGCCTCCGCGAGCAAGCGGTTGCGCGCGCACGGCCGGGAGGTACAAGCGCCTGTTTCCCCTGGGGGAAGATTCGGTCGCACTCGTGGTGGGGGATTGATTCGTCCCTTTTATTATCGCGCCGCCGCAAGGCGCGGGACCGTGCAATATGGAACACTTGCCGCCCGGAAGTTGCGCGCGGGGGACCTAAGGGATCGACTACATGGTAACTAACGAGTTGGCGACGAACCAGGCAGAACGGAAATCCGCTACGACGTTTAAGCTACTTTTGTGCAAGGGCTTTCTGGATTGCTCGATCGATTTCTCCAACGCCATCCGTCTTGATACCCATATCCTGATAGACGATGATTCCGTGACGGTCAACAACATAGGTGCGGGGAATTCCGCCTGCAGCGAAGAGCGCGTATGCCTCCCGCTTTGGGTCCCATGCGAGCGGAAAGGTTAAGTTTGAATGGGTCTTCTGAAACTTGAGGACAGTATCCCTATCCTGCTCACGGGCAACGGCGATGAAGGCGAAGTCAGGCGAGGATTTATATTTTTGCCAGACTTGCTTTTCCAGTTCAGGCATCTCGATCTGGCAGGGGCCGCACCATGTGGCCCAGAAGCTCACCACAACAACCTTGCCTTTTTCGGCAGCGAGCGAAAAGGTGCCGGAAGTCCCATCGACGGAGATGGCGGGCATCTTGTCCCCGACCTTGGTGCGAGCAGCAAAGGGGTCGGCGCCGTTCTGACAGAAGGCGAGCAAAGGGAAGATCAAAAAAGCAAAGTAAAAGAACACAACGAAGCGGCGCTGATTCATGCATTTATTTATAGCCGATGCGGGGGTCGCGCGAAAGCAGAATATCCCGCGCGATATTCTCTATTTCGCACCTAACGCTGATAGTTCTGGGCTACGGTTTACCAACTTTGTGTGTAACCGGTTATTCGGCAGTTACCATTTCATACACATTTACTCGTCCCTCAATCCAGCGAGGGAAGGATCTGGCTGGCCCACCTCCAGACCTGCCTCCAGACCTGCCAGCATCGACGGTGCCCCCCTTGGTACGCGAAAGCAGCCGCCATGGCTGCGTGGAAAGAGCAGGTGCTAGCCTGAAGGGTGAGTATTCTCTCTAGGAAGTTCCCCGAGAAATGCTCTTGAGGGCTTGATTCTTGCCTGTTCCCCCCACACGGCGCATTGCACCCCGCGGTCTCGGCAGTCGTGTCGAAGCCGAGCCGGAGCCTGTGCGGCCCTCGCGCATCGTGGCTGCTCCCCCGCGGCGGCGGCGCAAGGTGGTGGGACGGGTGGCGCTGGTGGGATTGATTCTGCTGGCCATTATCACCGGCTCGCTGGCAGGATTGACGCTGGTTTACTCCGCGGACCTGCCGCAGATCGCCGACCTGGAGCGCTACCGGCCCTCCACAACCACCGATCTCTACGACCGCAAGGGCCGCATCATCGGCTCCTTCGCGCTGGAGCGGCGGGTGGTGGTCAACTACGACGACTTTGCCCCCGTGCTGCGTCAGGCGGTGATCTCCATTGAAGACAAGTCCTTCGAGTCGCACTGGGGAATCAACGTTTCTCGCATTGTGGGAGCGATGATTCACGACCTGCGCAGCCACGGCCGCGCCCAGGGCGCATCCACGCTGACCATGCAACTGGCGCGCAATCTCTTTCTCTCCTCCGAACGCACGGCCACGCGCAAGGTGCAGGAGGCTTACCTCTCGATCCAGATCGAGCGGGCGCTGACCAAGCAGCAGATCTTCACCCTCTACGGAAATCAGATCTACCTGGGCCACGGAATGTATGGCTTCGAGGCCGCTTCCCAGTTCTACTTCTCCAAGCACGCCAAGGACCTCAACCTGACCGAGGCGGCGCTGCTGGCGGGGCTGCCCAAAGGCCCGGCGGCCTACTCGCCACTGCTCAATCCGGATAAGTGCCTGCGCCGCCGCAACCTGGTGCTCAGCGAGATGGAAAGCGACGGGGCTATCAGCCACGATCAAGCCGAACAGGCCCGCAACGCTCCGCTGGGCCTGCACATCGCCCAGCCGGAGGGCTCGGTGGCCCCCTGGTTTCAGGAAGAGGTGCGCCGCGAACTGGAGAAGCGCTTCGGCACCGAGCAGGTTCACGAGGCCGGATTGCGCGTCGAAACCACGCTCGATCTGGACATGCAGCAGACCGCCAACCGCGCCGTTCTGGACGGCCTGGCCGCCTACGAGCGACGCCATGGCTGGAAGAGCAAGCTGGAGAACGTTCTGACCGGCGGCACGACCATCGAGGAGTACAAGCATCCCGACTGGGCCGTCCCAGCCAAGCCCGGCGCTTTTGTGCACGCGGTGGTCACCCATGCCTCCACCGACGAGATTCGCGCCCGCATCGGGGCAACTGAGGTGATCCTGCTGCCCGAGGACTGGAAGTGGACCGGGCAGCGCTCCGGCCTCGATCTGGTCAAGCCCGGCGACGTGATCTATGTTCATCTCGCAGAAAACGCAGGCAGCGCCACCGGCGTCTCGCAACGCGCCACACTGGAGCAGGATTCCGGCGCACAGGGCTCCCTGCTGGCCATGGAGAACAGCACCGGCGACGTGCTGGCCATGGTGGGCGGGCGCGACTACGCCCTCTCGCAGTTCAATCGCGCCAACCAGTCGGAGCGCCAGACCGGCTCCAGCTTCAAGCCTTACGTCTACACCACCGCCATCGAAGCGGGCGCCAAACCCACCGACATAATCGTGGACGGCCCGGTCAGCTTCGGCAGCTACACGCCGCACAACTACGAGAACGACTACAAAGGCGCGATGACCCTGACCAACGCCTTCGCCGAGTCGCGCAACATTCCCGCCATCAAGCTGGCGGCCCGCGTGGGCATGAGCAAGGTCATCGACATGGCCCACCGCTTCGGCGTCACCTCGAATATCCCCGCCTATCTGCCGGTGGCGCTGGGGGCGGTGGAGATCACGCTGCAAGAGCAGGTGGCCAGCTACTCGGTCTTCCCCAACGACGGGCTGCGGGTGCAGCCGCGGCTGATTCGCCGGGTTTTGAACGCCGACGGCATTCCCCTCTGGTCAGAGACGCCGGAGATCAAGGAAGTGATCAGCCAGGATACGGCGCGGACCATGATGACCCTGCTGCGCGCCGTCACCGCCCACGGCACCGGCGTCGAGGCGGCGCAGTTGAAGCACCCGGTGGGTGGCAAGACCGGCACCACCAGCGACTACACCGACGCCTGGTTCCTGGGCTTTTCTCCTTCGATTACCTGCGGCGTCTGGGTGGGCTTCGACAGCCGCGAGACGTTGGGCGAGAAAGAGACCGGCGCGCGTGCCGCCCTGCCCATCTGGATGACGGTGATGCGCACGGCCATCGTTGGCAAAGACAGCGAACAGTTTCTGGCCGACCAATCTCCCGGCGGGAATCTGGATCAGAAAGCCGCGCCGGGTCAAAAAAGTCTGCAAACAGCCAAGGCCGCTGCCGCGCCGCCAGCCAAATCCAAGCCCGTCGCGAACCTACCCAGCAAACCGGCCTCTCCAGCCGTTGCACCGGCGGGTAAGCCCGTCGCCAAGCCGGTGACACCCTTGCCGGCGGCTAAGCCGGGTGCTGCTCCAGCGGTAAAGCCGGCGCTGCCTCCGCCCGTCCTGCCAGCAAAACCCTCCGCAACCGTCAAACCGGCGCTGGGAATGTAGTGGCGACCGGTTCGGAATGAAGCTAGTTCCGGCAGTTTTCTTCGGCTTTAAAACCTCACATTTTTCAAGTAACATATCTATTATCAAATATTTGTCATCCTGAACGAAGTGAAGGATCTGTGTTTGGGGTTCGCCCAATGGACGAGAAAAACCGCAGATACTTCGCTTTGCTCAGGATGACAGGTCGTTGTTGGATATAGACTTCATTGAATAGCCGGTATTCAGAACTAGAAATGAGCTGCCGGTTTAAGGATTATTCCCCCTGGGCCGCTCGGTGGATGGCGAGCAGCTTCTCCAGCAGGGGTTTGAGCAGCTTCAGGTCGAGGGCGTTGGCGCCGTCGGATTTGGCGTTGGCCGGGTCGTCATGGACCTCCAGAGACAGTCCGTCAATACCCGCGGCCACGGCCGCTCTGGCCAGCAACGGGATGAACTCCGGCTGGCCGCCGCTCACTCCGCCTGCCGCCGAGGGCTGCTGCACGGAGTGCGTCCCGTCGAAAACCACCGGGGCCATCTGCCGCATCACCGGCAACGAACGGAAATCGACCACCAGCGTGTTGTAGCCAAAGCTGGCCCCGCGCTCCGTCAGCGAAACGCGCTCGTTGCCCGTGGAGCGGACCTTCTCGACACAGTGCGCCATATCCCAGGGAGCGACGAACTGGCCCTTCTTGATATTGATTGCCCGACCGGTCCGGCCCGCGGCTACCAGCAGATCGGTCTGGCGGCAGAGAAAGGCAGGAATCTGCAACATGTCCACCGCCTCGGCCGCCACCTCGCAGTGACCTGGTTCGTGCACGTCGGTCAGCACCGGCAGGCCGGTCTCTTTGGCCACCTTGGCCAGAATACGCACGCCCTCGGTCAGTCCCGGCCCGCGAAAGCTCTTCACGCTGGTGCGGTTGGCCTTGTCGTAGCTGGCCTTGAAGATATAAGGAACGCCCAGGTCGGCGGTAATGCGCTGAATGGCTTCGGCCATGCGCAGGGCATGGCTCTCGGACTCGATGACGCAGGGTCCGGCAATGAGAAAAAGCTGGCCCTCGCCCACACGGACCGGACCGATTTCAAAGGAATGGCTCACAAAGGGATTCTATCGTGAGGCAGGGAACGAAAGAACAGGGAACAAGGGAACGAGGGAACAGTGGTCAGTGGTCAGTGATCCAAGGTCAGTGGTCAGTGAATGTTTTTTTCTATTTCCTTGTTCCCTCGTTCCCTTGTTCCCTCGTTCCCTGTTCTTCTAGAAACGACTGCAAGATCAGCGTCGCGGCGACCTGGTCGACCAGGCGGCGATGCTCCTGGCGAGCGTGGCCGGCCTCATAGAGTATCCGGTGCGCCTCATGGCTGGTCAGGCGCTCGTCCCAGAGATGAATGGGAAGTCCTGCCAACTCCCCTAATTCCGCGGCAAACTGTTGAATCTTGGCGGCCTGATTGCTCATGGCGCCGGAGAGATGGAGCGGTTTGCCGACCACGATCCCCACCACTCCAAAGCGCCGGCAGAGCCGCGCCAGGGAGCGCAGGTCTTCGCGCTGATTGCGCCGCCGCTCCAGGGTCAACACCGGCTGGGCGGTCAGGCCCAGTTCGTCCGAGACCGCCACGCCGATGCGCTTCGAGCCTACATCGAGGGCGAGATAACGGGGATGCGCGAGAGGTTCCAGATTCCAGCTCCTGCTTCCAGCTTAATTCCCTGCTCCGGGAATTAAGCTCATTCTCGGTCTGGACGCGCGCAGAGACGACCGCCTGGACTCATCGGCCGAGAGGCTTGTCCCACCCAATGGTGAGCGGACGATCCATTCGCTGCTAGAATCCCACTAGAGCCGTGCAAATGATCGTCAAAGCCCTCTATCCCGGCAGTTTCGACCCGCCCACCAATGGACACGTGGACCTGATCCAGCGCGGGGCGCGCATCTTTGGCCATCTCACGGTCGCCATTCTTAACAATCCCGGCAAGAATGCGCTCTTCACGGTCGAGGAGCGGGTCGAGATGCTGCTGGAGTGCACCCGCACACTGGAGAACGTCTCGGTCGCCACTTTCGACGGGTTGATGGTGGAGTTTGCCCGCCAGCAGGGCTGCACAGCGGTTTTGCGCGGGATTCGCGCCATCTCCGACTACGAGTACGAGTTCCAGATGGCGCTGATGAACCGGCGGCTGGCTCCGGAGATCGAGACGGTCTTCTTGCAGCCGGCCGGGCGCTACTCCTTTGTCAGTTCGCGCTTGCTGAAAGAGGTCTTCGCCTTCGGCGGCGATCTGACTGGGCTGATCCCGCCCAACGTCTACAAGCGCCTGCGCGACCGGCTGAGCAATAACGGATAGTTCCTGAGCGGCTTCCCGCACGGCGCGCGGAATGCCGCCGAGGATGCATTTTTCAGTTTCCAGCCTGCTCTCAAATCTGCAAAGATAGGGTTGCTATGACAGCCTCTTCATCGAAAGTTTTTGCAGACCGTATTGGCCGGATCGAAGTATCCGCAACCATGGCCGTTGCCGCCGAGGCCGCCAAGCTCCGCGCGCAGGGCGCGAATCTGGTGGATTTCGGCGCAGGAGAACCGCACTTTTCCACGCCGCGGCACATCAAAGACGCCGCCATTGCCGCCATCGACGCCAACTTCACCCGCTACACGGTCGTCCCCGGCATTCCCGACGTGCGCAAGGCCATCGTCGACCGTCACGCCACCGATTTCGGCTCCGATTACGGGATCGACGAGGCCATCTTCACCACCGGTGGCAAGCTGGCTCTCTTCAATACGTTGCAGATCCTGGTCGATCATGGCGACGAGGTGATTCTGCCGGTTCCCTACTGGGTCAGCTTCAAAGACATCATCCAGTACGCGGGCGGCAAAGTGGTCTTTCTCGAAACCAGCGAAGCGGAGAGCTTCCGCATCACCGCCGACGCCATCGAAAAGGCCATCACCCCCAAGACCAAGGCCATCATCCTCAACTCGCCCTCCAACCCGGCCGGGTCGGTGGTGAGCGCCGAGGATCTGGAGCGCATCGTTCACCTGGCTCATGAGCGCAATATTTTTCTGCTTTTGGACGAGTGCTATGTGTACCTGAATTATGCTGGCCGGCCGGTCAGCGGTGGCTCCTTTACCTGGGCCAAGGAGCACATCGTGGTGCTCGGCTCGCTCAGCAAGACCTATGCCATGACGGGCTGGCGCGCCGGCTTTGCCCTGGCTTCAAAGCAGGTCGTAGCCAATTTGAGCAAGCTGCAATCGCAGTCGACCTCGAACGCCACCAGCTTTGTGCAGAAGGCGGCCATCGCCGCGCTGGCCGGCTCGCAGGAGTGCGTCTCCGAGTTTCGCGCCGAGTTCATCGATCTGCGCGATTACATGCTGAGCAAGCTGGCGGAGATTCCCGGCGTCACCTGCACCAAGCCGGAGGGCGCTTTCTACGTTTACCCCAACCTAAGCGCCTACATCGGCAAGGGCGGCATTAAGTCGGCCACCGAGTTGGCCACCCGCTTGCTGCACGAGGCGCATGTGGTCACGGTTCCTGGCGAGGCCTTCGGCACCGCGGAACACATCCGCATCTCTTACCCCGTCACCAAGCAGACCATCGACGAGGGTGTGCGGCGGATGAAGGATTTCCTGTTGAAATTGAGCTAGTCGACCTCCGCCGCAGCCGCCATTCCCCGGTGGCAGCGGCGGAAAACCTTTAATTTATGGGTATTTATTCCCGCGCGGGACGCACTTTGTAAAAAAGTATTTCTCTTCCCTGTGCAAACGTGCCGGTTGTCGGATAGGATGTGTCTTCGATGTCGAACCCTATTGATTTTCGCCCTGTGATTCTTGCTGGAGGCAGCGGCACGCGCTTCTGGCCCCGCAGCCGCCGCGCCCGCGCCAAGCAGGTACTCGCCCTGGACGGCGAGCGCTCCATGATCCAGCAGACCGTCGAACGCCTCAAGGCCTTGGCCGGCGTCGAGAAGACCTGGGTCATCACCAACGAATATCTGGCCCACGAGATCGCCGACCAGTTGCCCGGCCTGCCCGCCCGGCAGATCGTACAGGAGCCGGTGGCGCGCAATACCGCGCCCGCCTGTGGACTGGCCGCCTTCCTCATCGAGCGCTCCAATCCCGACGCCGTTATCGGCATCTTTCCCTCCGACCACATCATCGGCGACGAGCCACGATTCCTCAAAGCCCTGCAAAAGGGCATCGCCCTGGCCGCGACGGGCGACAATATTGTCGTTCTAGGCATCGAGCCCACCCGCCCCGAGACCGGCTACGGCTACATCGAGACCGGCGACATCACCCGCGAGGCCGGCATCCTGCACGTGCGCCGCTTCACTGAGAAGCCCAACCAGAACCGCGCCGAGGAGTTCATCGCCTGCGGCAACTACTATTGGAACTCGGGCATCTTTCTCTGGTCTGCCCGCACCCTGGCCAACGCCGTTCGCGAGCACCTGCCGGAGACCGCTCCCATGCTCGAGGCCATCGCCGCCGCCTACGGCACCCCGCGCTTCGAAGAGGTCTTCGACATCACCTATCCCAAGTGCGAGAACATTTCGGTGGATTACGCCATTCTCGAACCCCGTTCGGCCAAGGGAGAGCATCTCTCGCATCTCTATTGCCTGCCCGCCGAGTTCAGTTGGAACGACCTCGGCTCCTGGGCTTCGCTCTACGAGTACCAGCTCGAGACCCGCCTGCGCGGCGATTGCGACGGCAATGTCACCGACACCGAGGGCCATTTGGCCATCGATGCTCCGGGCAATTACGTCTACGCTCCGCACAAATTCGTAGCCATGGTGGGAGTCGAGAATCTGGTCGTTGTGGATACCGAAGACGCCTTGCTCATCATCCATCGCGATTCCTCCCAGGACGTGGGCAAGATCGTCAAGGAACTGAGCCTCTCCGGGCACACCGAGCTGATCTGAGGCCGCGCGCCCAGGTCTCGGCATCGGGATCTGGGCGCGGGGCCAACATCAACCCCCGCAATCTCAACCGCCCATCGATTCGCTGTCGATTTCGCGCTACAATCTCCCCATGAGCCGCCCCGCCGCTGAAATCCTCGAAGACGCTCGCCAGTTGCCTCCCGCCGAGGTCGATTGGCTCATTGAGAGCCTTCTTATCAAGGATGACGGCAGCCCGCAAACAGAGATCGAAGCCGCCTGGGACTCCGAGATCAAGCGCCGCCTCGACGAGATCGATTCCGGCGCGGTGGAGATGATCCCTGCCGAGCAGGTTCATGCCGAGATGATGGCTGGTCTCTCTCCCCAGGCGCGAGCGAGGCTGTGCGTCTGAAGTCTTTGAAATACCACCCCGCGGCCAGACGTGAGATCCAGGCCGCTCACGCGTGGTATGCCCGCCAGAGTGCGCAGGCGGCAGACGGCCTTTATGAAGAACTGCTGCCGGCTCTCGACCGTATACATGAACGGCCAAGGCTCTACCCTCCATATCTTTACGGTACGCAGCGTGTCGTTCTTGACCGGTATCCGTTTTCGATCGTCTATCGAGAGCTTCTACACGAGATTCAAATCGTAGCCGTCGCTCACGCCAAGCGCCGTCCCGGATATTGGGCAAACCGCCTCTAGCGCCGCAGGAAGCTGCCCTGCTCCGCCGTGATCCTTTACCCTAGTCTTCAGAGGGAAGAGAATCCGATTATGTCCCATCCTCAGATCAAGTTTGGAACCGACGGCTGGCGCGCCATCATCGCCGACGACTACACCTTTGCCAATGTCCGCATCGCCGCCGAGGCCATCGCCGCCTACGTGCACGCCAAAGAGGACCCGTCCAAGGGCCTGTGCATCGGCTACGACACGCGCTTCGGCTCCCGCGCCTTTGCCCGCGCCTGTGCCGAGGTGGTCGCCGCTACCGGCATTCCGGTGCTGCTGGCCGACGCCATCACCCCCACCCCGGCGCTCAGCTACGGCGTCCGCGGGCGCGGCGCCGCCGGCGGCATCATGATTACCTCTTCGCACAACCCGGCGCAGTGGAACGGCGTCAAGTACAAAGCCTGGTACGGCGGCTCCGGCAAGCCCTCGATCATCGCCGAGATTGAATCCTACCTGGGCCAGCCGGTTCCCAAAAGCGCCCAGCCCGCCTCGATCACCGTGGTCGACTTTCTGCCCGACTACCTGAAGGCCATCGAGAGCTTTGCCGACCTGGACCTGATCGCCAAATCTGGAATGAAGTTCGCCATCGACTCGATGTACGGCTGCGGCGGGACGATCCTGAGCGAGATCTTCACTCGCATCGGCGTCGACCATGTGCAGATCCGAGGCAACCCCGATCCGCTCTTCCCCGGCATCAATCCTGAGCCCATCGAGCCGCACATCCGCGCTCTAGGCGAAGCCGCGGCGGCCCACGGCTGCCACGCCGGCCTGTGCACCGACGGCGACGCCGACCGCATCGGGGCTACCGACGAAAACGGCGTCTTCGTCGATCCGCACAAGATTTTCTCGGTTCTTCTCAGTTGGGTTCTGAAGCGCAAGGGCTGGCCCGGCGCCGTTACCCGCGCCTTCAACACCACCAAGATGCTCGACCGCATCTGCAAAAAGCACGGCCGCGAGCTGATCGAGCATGGCATCGGCTTCAAGTTCGTCTGCGACTACATGCTGGAGCGGGAGATTCTGATGGGCGGCGAGGAGTCGGGCGGCATCGGCTTCCAGCGCCATCTGCCGGAGCGCGACGGTCTGCTCAACGCCCTGCTCCTGGCCAATGTCATGGCCCAGGAGAAGAAGCCGCTGGGCCAACTGGTCGCCGATCTGCAAGCCGAGTACGGCGAGCATCAGTACGGACGCATCGATCTGACCATCCCCGACGCGCTCAAGACGGCCGCCATCGCCCGCGCCCTGGCCGCCAAACCGGGCGAACCGGTCCTCGCCGGCATGAAGTTGCTGCGGACGGAGACGATGGACGGGGTGAAGTTCTATCTGGACAACCCCGAAGCGGCCACCAAACCCAACGCCGCCGAGACCTGGATTCTCTTCCGCGCCTCGGGCACCGAGCCATTGCTGCGCATCTACACCGAGTCGTGCTCGAAAGAGTCGGTCGCCAAACTGCTCGAAGCCGGCCGCGCCTTCGCTATGGGCGCATAGTTCTTGCGTTTTTCTCCTTCATTTTCTCCCGTACAGAGAGAGAAGTGAGGAGCTTGGTGACAGGGCGCGACTTCGGTCGTGCCCTGATTCGCTTTAACCTAAATTCGCCAGCCCCCCCATGTTCAGAATTCTCCCTTGCCATATAACATCCATTGTAAGAAGTACTTGTCATCCTGAGCGAAGCGAAGGATCTGTGTTTTCGGCGTCACCCAATGGGGGAGCGTGAAACCGCAGATCCCTCCCCTTCGCTGCGCTCAGCGTCAGGATGACAACGGATTGATTATGAGTTTCTTATCCTTCCAGATCGGGCTTTTGGCGGCGAAGGAATCGCCTGATTTAGTCAGGTTCATTGATTCGATAGCTGAATTCCATGTGGCCAGCTTAGTTTGACGAATGGAACGCCCGTTAGCGCAGCGACTTGCTGCTGAGCCGCCAGAGGCCCAGCGCGATGGCTGTAATGCCCAGGGCCAGGGCTGCCCACACCCACGGACCACGGTGGATCACCCATCCCCGATAGAGGGCGAAGCCGCCAGCCAGTAACAATAGAATTCCGCGCATCTGATTCATGGGTCTATCCTTGTTTCTTCATCGCAGTTTGCGCCGAATCATGTCCAGCGCTTGCTGAGTGGTCCACTCGCGCACGCGGTTGCGGTCGCCGTTGAAATGGCGCTCCATGGTCTCGGTCTTCTTGCCGTCGGAGAGCGCGATGTAGACCGTCCCCACCGGCTTGGCCTCGGTGCCGCCGGTGGGCCCGGCGATGCCGGTAATGCCCAGCCCCAGGGTGGCTCCGGTACGCTGGCGAATTCCCTGAGCCAGGGCCGCGGCGACCTTCTCGGAGACCGCTCCGTGCTCTTCGATCAGCTCCGGCGTCACGCCGGCGAAGGCCGTCTTCAGTTCGTTGGAATAAACCACCGCGCCCCCGAGAAAGGAGCGCGAGCTGCCGCTCATGCGGGTCAGCCGCTCAGAGACCATGCCGCCGGTGCAGCTCTCGGCCACCGCCAGCGTCGCCTGGTGCATGCCCAGGAAGTAAAGCACGATCTGCTCCAGCGGTTCACCCTCGGAGGAGTAAAGCCAGTCTTCCAGCGCCTCTTCCATCTTGCCGGCCAGCTCGTCGACGCGCTGCTCGGCCTCTTCGCGGCTGGGTTTGCCGCAAAGCAGGGTGAGCTGGATGTCGCCGGCGTGGGCCAGAATGGTGGTTTCCACATCGGTGTAGGCGGTGTAGATGGGGGCCAGAAGTTGGTCGGCCTGCGACTCGGGAATCATGGCCGCCCGGAGCGTGCGGGTAGCGATGTGGCGCACCGGCAGCAGGGCGCGCAGTCGCGGGACTACCTCCGTATCGAAGAGCGGACGGCACTCGTTGGGAGGCCCCGGAACCAGCGCGATCAGTTTGCGATAGCCGCCATAGGTCACATCCAGCCACTGGCCGGGGGCGCTGCCGTGGGGATTCTCCAGCACCGTCGCGTCTTCAATTACGTCGGCCTGCTTGAGGTTGTTTTCGGCCATGGGCCTGCGCCATGTGGCGGCGCGGGCGTGCAAAGCGGCCACCTGGACGGCATCGCGGCGCAGCGCCAACCCCAGCGCCTCAGCCACGCACTCGCGGGTGAGATCGTCTTCGGTGGGGCCCAGGCCGCCCATGACGGCCAGAATATCCACGCGGCCCAACGCGGTGCGGATAGCGCCGACCAGATCGCGGCGGCGGTCGCCGACGATGCTTTTGAAGGCCACCGTCACGCCGAGTTCATTGAGCTTTTGCGTAAGATAGAGGGAGTTGGTGTCTTGCCGGAAAGGGGTGAGCATCTCGGAGCCGACGGCGACGATCTCTGCTTTCATAGGACAGCTCCTAGCTGCTAGCTTTTAGCTCCTAGCCTCGGCATTGACGGAATCGGCAGGTGCAAATTCCACCGATTCTAACAATTCAATCTACCGCTTTCAACTCACCTCGACCGAATCTCACCGTGACAGCACAGGCTAAATGTTCCCGTATTGTATGAGCTAAGAGCTAGAAGCTGACAGCGAGTGGCTCGTCCTACAAACACATTCCGCCCAAATCCAGGTCAACAACGTAGACGGCTTCGTTGGTGGTCAGGATGGCCGATCCCAGCGGCGAAAAAGCGACACCGACCAGGTTGGCCCCGGCCATCGCCAGGCTGGTTTCGCCCTCGGCGGTCACCCGCACCAGTCCGCGCTGGCCATGCAGACAGGCGGCCACGTAGACGCTGCCGTCGTGGCAAACGGCCAGTCCCTGCGGCCGGCCCAGGCCGCGATACCACTCCCGCGCCTCGCCATCGCTCTCGATGGCCCAGATGGCGTCATTCGAGCCCAGCGTCGGCCCGGTCACAAAGAGGGTTCCGGTGGGGCTCATGGCCAGATGGTAGGCGCTAACGCTGGGCTCCAGGGTGGTGTGGACAAAGATGCGCCGCTCGGCGTCGATCTTGAAGATGGTGCCGCTGCGGTCGCCCACAAAGAGGTTGCCCTCGGCGTCGAAGACCGCTCCGGTGGCCACGCCCATGCCTTCGGCGTAGACGGTGGCCTCGCCGGTGGCGTCGATGCGGTAGACGGTGCCCTCGGCGCGCGAGGTGACAAAGAGTTCGCCCTCGGGATGGAAGGCCAGCCCGGTGGCGTTGAGAATGCCGCTGACAAAGGGAATGCCCCGGCCGTCCTGGCTGACGCGGACCACCGAGACCGGCGTCTCCTTGCCGCGAGGGCCGGAGATGGTGGTGTAGATCATCCCCGAGCGGCTCACCGCCGGGCTGGTCACCGGGTGCAGTCCGTCGCTGAGCAGCCGCGCCACATGCAACTGGGCCGTCGCCATGCCCGCCGGGCTTTGGACCTGGATCATGCCCGACTCCGCATTGTAGGGAACGCGCAGGGCCAACTTGCCGGGACGGCTCATGGTCACCAGCGCCGGCTCACCGGCCACATGCACCTGCGGCGCTGCGCCGTCGCTGGGCCCCAGATGCGCACCCAGCAACTCGATCTCGCCCAGCGGCAGGGCGGCGACGGGCACTACGGCATCGATGCGCGGAGCCTGTACTTCGGTTTGAATCGGCATGGGGTTCATCTTAAATCCAATGGTTGAAACGCAGCACAGCCATGACTCCCAAAGCATACAACCCGGCGGCCACATCGTCGAAGACGATGCCCCAACCCTCCGGCAGGCGCTCCAGTTGCCGCACCGGGAAGGGCTTGGCGATGTCGAAGAGGCGGAAGAGCAGCAATGCCGCCAGAGCTTGCCGCCAGCAGGCGCAGCTCCAGAGCAGCGCGATCCATTGGCCGGTGACCTCGTCGATCACCACAAATCCGGGGTCCTTGCGGCCGCTCTCGCGGGCGGCGATGGTGGCCGCGGGAACACCCAGAACCATCGACAGCGCGATCCCCGCCAGCAGCACCAGCAGCAAAGTGTGCGGCGCGGGATGCACTCCCCAGGCCACGGCGGCCCACAACAGCAGCGCGCCCACCGATCCCCAGGTTCCCGGACCGGGCTTGCCCAGCCCCGCGCCGAAGAAGGTGGCGACCGTCCAGGCCCACAACGTCTTGCCGCCGGGAGTCACAATTGGGCCGCCCTGTTGCTTACTCATAGGAATCTCCGCCCCGGGGATTCAGTGCGCCCAGGTCTTCCAGCACCTCGGGATCGAGCACCGGCGAGCTGATCTTGTAGACGCCCATGGCCCACTTGCCCAGATCGATCTTGCGGCAGCGGTCGCTGCAAAAGGGAAAATCCTCATCCTTGGGCTGCACCAGCATGTGGCAGGTTGGGCAGCGCAGTACGTTGATCGTCTTTTTCTTTGGCGCCATGATTCGATTCCCTGACCGTTTGACGGCATTCCATCCGCCGCCGCGGCCTCTTCTATCGTACAAGGTTCATCGAAACGGCTGGCTCAACTGCGGTGCAAGCGTTGCCTCATCACCCGCGGCAGCGCCGAGCCGGTTGCCTCCAGCACGCCATTGGCGATGAGCAGCCAGAGCAGGCCGCCTGCCGCCAGAATCGCCAGATCGATCCAGCGGGCCTGACGCACCAGATGCTCTCCCAGCAAAGGCGCAAACTCGCGGAAGAGGCGCACAAAGAAGAACCAGACCACTCCGCCCGCCGCCAGACCGGCCAGCAGACAGCGGCCCATCTCGGCGAACTCCAGGCTGGCCAGCGAGACCATGCGCCGCTGGTGTAGCAGCAGGCCCAGCGTCAATGCCTGCAGGGCAATGCCGGCGTCCGAGGCCAGCGCCAGCCCGGCCGCGCCATACCAGTGAAAGCCCACCCAATAGAGGGGGAACGCCAAACCCACAATGAAGGTGCTGGCCAGCAAGGGCAGCCATGTAATTCCGGCAGCGTAAAAGGCGCGGGCGTAGATCGACTGTGCCGCCCAGAGCGCCAGAGAAAAGGTGTAGAGAGCAAAGTAGAGGGCGGTTCGTTGGACGTCGCTCTCGGTAAAGCGGCCTCCGCCAAAGATGAGGCCGGCGATGGGGTGGGCCAGGACGATCATGGCCGAAGCGGCCAGCAAGCCCAGCGAGACGGCGCGGGAGACGGCATCGGCAATGCCCACGGCAAATTCGTAGCGCTTGCCCCTGGCCCAGATTTGAGCAAAGAAGGGCATCGAGGCCACGCCCGCGGCCTGCGTCAGCATGGCCATGGGAGCGCTGAAGAGCTGCTTGGCGTTAGTCAGGTGAGTAATGCCGCCGGTCAGCTTGGAGGCGAAGTAGCCACTGAAGAAGGTGTCCAGAAAGGGCAGGCCGAAGCCCAGCATCAGCGGCAGAGTCATATGCAGCCAGAGACGCAGCCCAGGGTGGCGCAGATCGAAGACGGGACGATAGCGCACGCCCGCACGGGCCGCGCCCAGGGCGTTGGTGAGCATTGAGCCAAAGAAAAACCCGGCGGTAGCGCCCACCGCCAGCGACGAGATTCCCAGCCGCCGATGCAGCAGGTAGCCGCAACCGATAATGGACAGGTTGTAGAGAATGGGTGTGACGGCCTGATAGAGAAACTGCTTGCGCACCAGCAGGGTTGCGCCCAGCACTCCGCCGACAAAGAGAAAGATCTGCGCCGGCAGCAGGATGCGCGTGATGTGCGTGCAGAGCGCCAATTCATCGGCAGCGAAGCCGGGGTTCAGCCAGTGCACCAGCGGACGCGCAAAGAGCATCAGCAGCAGCGTGGCCGCGGTCAGCACCATCGCCATGAGGTTGAGCACGGTGAAGAGGACGCGTTCCCCCTCCGGCTCCTCGCCCTGCTCGCGATAGCGGTTGAGAATGGTGACGAATGTGATGGAAACCGCTCCGCCCACCAGGAAGTTGCTCATCAGATCGGGCAGGCGAAAGGCGGCGTTGTAGGCGTCCGTCTGCATCCCCGCACCAAAGAGCCAGGCGATGAATTTGCCACGCGCCAGACCGATGACGCTGGAGAGTAACGAGGAGGCGGCCAGCAGAATCGAAGCGGTGTAAGCCGTATGCGTGTGCGAGGGACGCAGCGCTCCCAGCGTGCGCGCCCCGAGGGAGCGTCGCGGCACAGGGGATGAAGTTGGGGGCGATCCTGCCACTCCCATCGATTCTATCGGGACAAGAGCGGAGAAGGCACAAAACACTCAAGATCGGTAGCTGGGAGAGTCAACGTTCCTGCCGCGGCAAGCAACAGCTCGTGACGGTCATCGAGGCGCGTGAACAAGCGACGCTGCTCGAGCGGGAGAGGATCGACTGGAAACTGATGACCGATCTGGCGGTAGGCTCGCTCGACCAGGCCATCAAAAAGGTGCAATGGTATGGGCTGCGCTGGAAGATCGAGGCCTTTCAAAAGATCCTCAAACCGGGCTGCCGGGCCGAACAATCGCGTCTCAGAACGAGCGAACGGCTGAACCAACTGCTGTCTGTCTTCCGCATCCTGAGCTGGCGCATCTTCTGGCTCCCGATGACCCATCGCGCAGCGCCAGAGGCCAGCCCCGAGCTTGTCTTCACCGATCTGGAACTGCGCATCCTGGACCGCTTGGTCAAAGACAAGCCCGCAGCAGACCGAGGCCGACCCACGCACTCGCATTACCTGATCAAGCTGGCGCGGCTGGGCGGCTTCCGGGCGCGCAACTCCGCCGCGCCACCCGGTAACGAAACCATCTGGAGAGGATTAACTCGCCTCACCGACATTCAACGGGGCGTCATTATGGGGGCGGAACTTGTGGGTCATTGAAAGCGCAAAAGCGCGGGGCTAACCACCACTGCGCCTAGGGCACGGTGAAAATCGGAAACTGTCTCGTCAACAGTTCGGATTCGTGCGATTGCTCTGCCATCATCCCATCTCGAAATGGGTTCGGAACGATTGCCGCCGTTATACTGGTATTGCCTCTTTTTTCTTTGCTTTCTCCCTGCGCGAGCTTTGATCATGGAATCGTTTTTCCTCCGCTATCGAAATCTTCTGGTGCTGCTGGCCATGCTGGCTGCGCAGATCATCGGATTGGCGGTGCAGGTGCGCCGCTCCGAGGCGGGACGGGGGGGATTCGACACTCCGGACGGCCCCGGCGTGCGACTGGTGCGGCTGTGGTCGGAAGGTTTGGTGTCGCAGCCCGAGCGTCTGATCCACAACTCCAAGATGGGCCTGATCTACTTCTGGCAGAACTACATTGACCTGCACCGCGTGCACCAGCAGAACGTGGAGTTGCAGAAGACCATCGACCGGCTTCGCCTGGAACAGGCTTCGCTGCTGGAAGACGCCCGCCAGGGTGAACGGCTGCAGAAACTCCTCGACTTTCAGGAAAAGTACATCTACAAGACGCTCGCCGCCCAGGCCATCGGCTCCAGCGGCACCGATCAGTCGCGCGTCTTCTACCTCGACAAGGGCTCGGCCGACGGCCTGGACCGGGATATGGCGGTAATTACCGCCGACGGCATTGTGGGCAAGGTACGCGATGTCTTTCCCCATACCGCGCAGGTGCTGGTCATCAACGACCAGACCAGCGGCGCCGGAGTGATTCTTGAAACCACGCGCATTCGCGGCATTCTGCGCGGCAACGCCGCCGGGCAGACGCAGATTGTGGGCATTCTGGCCGACCAGCGCATTCAGCCCGGCGAAAAAGTGCTCACCGCCGGCGGCGACCAGATCTTCCCGCGCGGCTTGCCGGTGGGGGTGGTGGAAAAGGTCGTGCGCGATCCGGATCGCGACTCGTTTATCGATGTGCTGGTCAAGCCGGCCGCCCATATCGAGCGGCTCGACGAGGTGTTGGTGATTACCTCGACCCAGCCCCGCTTCAACGATCAGCAAGAGCAGGACATGACCCAGAGCGAGGAGCAAAAGGGCGCCGAAGTGACCGCCATCAAGGAGCAGAAGAAGGCGGCCGAGTTGATGGCCGAGCGCCTGCCCGGTTTGACCGACCCCACTCTGCCTCCCGATCAGCAGCCGCTGCACGACGCCAGCAATCCGAGCCCCATCGGGCACGCGCCCCAGGCGCTGCACGCGGACCGCTTTACTCCCGGCGCCGCCGGGGGAGATGCGGCTCCGGCCAAGCCGGTTGTGACTCTCAAACCTGGACAAATCATCGACCCGGCCTCCGGGTTGCCCATCGCCAAACCAGCCAACAAGCCGGCCGCCCAGACTGCCACCCCGCAGCGGAGGAACCCGTAATCATGTCCGTTCTCTCCGCCGATACACGCCGCGACCTGGAGATCCACCGCTACCCGGTTCTGGTCTACTCGCTGGTGCCGCTGGTGGCGCTGGTGCTGCAAGCCTGGCTGCCCCGCGTGGTGGGCCGCTACGTCTGGTTCGACCTGCCCATGGTGGTGACGGTGTACTTCGCCCTGGGCCGGCGCAGCCCCATTCAGGGCACACTTCTGGGCGGCGGACTGGGCCTCTTCGAGGACGCGCTCTCCCACCACGCCATCGGCATCAACGGCATTGCCAAGACCATCGCCGGGTTTCTGGCCGCCTCGGTGGGCGTGCGCATCGACGTGGAAAACCACACCATCCGCCTGGCCCTCAACTTCCTGCTCTCTTTGCTGTGCAGCGGCATCTACCTCTTCATCTACCGCTTTTTGCTGGGCATGGAACTGGAGTGGAGCTGGTTCACGGAACTGATGAAAGCCATGGGGAATTCGGTGATCGCGCTGATCCTTTTCCCGCTGCTGGACAAGACGCAGATTAGGGACTAAAAAGCTAGCTGTTAGCTGCCAGCTGCTAGCTTTCAGCATGTTCTCCGGCCCATGGGGAGTCAGGACTTTGCTGCGGAAGGCAACATAAGATGTGATCGCTCCGTCAGATGATGCGGAGATTCTCAGAAAGAACAGGCTAGGAGCTAGAAGCTAGCAGCTAGAGGCTTGGAAATGCAGACCGACCGGATCAATCGCGACGAAAAGCTGCCCATGGCCAAACTGGCCGCGGTGCAGTGGGGCATCTTGCTAATGATGCTGGCGCTGGTGGCGGGGCTGTGGCGGTTGCAGATTCTGGGCGCGGAGAACTTTCGCCTGCTGGCCGAGCAGAATCGCATCCGCAAGGTTCCCGTGCTGGCCGCCCGCGGCAAGCTCTTCGACCGCGAAAACCGGCTTATCGTCGACAACTACCCCTCCGTCTCCTGTTTTCTGGTTCGGGAGCAGAATCGCAATGTGGACGCCGACCTGCCCCTGATCGCTCGGGGTCTGAATCTGGACCTGGAGCAGTTGCGGGCCACCCTGCGCCGCTATCGCGCCGCCCCCGGCTACCAGCCCATCCCCATCAAACAAGACATCACCGCCGACGAAGAGGCCTTTATCGAGGCCCACCGCAACGAGTTGCCGGAGTTGGAGACCATCGACGAGGAACGCCGCCTCTATCCTCGCGACGGCTTCGCCTCGCATCTGATCGGGTATGTGGGCGAGGTCAGCGAAGACGACCTCAACCAGACCCGCTACGCCGCCTATGAGCCCGGCGACGTGGTGGGCAAAGCCGGCGTCGAGGAGACTTACGACGAGTTGCTGCGCGGCGAGGATGGCTCCCGCGACATCGTTGTCGACAGCCATGGCCGCGAGATCAGCTACCTGCGCACCCAGCACGCCACCTCGGGCCAGGACCTGCGTCTGACCATCGACAACGACCTGCAGCATGCCGCCGAATTGGCCCTGGGCGATCGCAACGGCGCCGTGGTGGCCATGGACCCCCGCAATGGCGAGATTCTGGCTCTGGTCTCCCGGCCCAGCTTCGATCCCAACGTCTTCACCGTCCACATCAACCGCGGCGACTGGAACAAGCTCATCACCGATCCCGATCACCCGCTGATGGATAAGGCGATCCAGGCGCAGTTGGCGCCCGGCTCTACCTTCAAGGTGCTTATGTCGGTGGCCGGTTTGCAGGAGGGAATCGCCCAGAACCTCAAGGTGAACTGCTCGGGCGGCGCCAACTTCTACGGCCACTACTATCACTGCGACGCCCACCACGGCGAGGTCGACATTCACAACGCCATTCCCTACTCTTGCGACACCTTTTACTACACGCTGGGCGACAAACTGGGCATCGGCCGCATCTCGAAGTACGCCGCGGCCTTCGGCTACGGGCAAAAGACCGGCATCGATCTGCCCGGCGAGCAGGCCGGCCTGGTTCCCAGCGAGCAGTGGATGATGAAGAACTTCCATCGCAAGTGGTACGCCGGCGAGACCATCTCGGTCTCCATCGGCCAGGGTGCGGTCGAGGCTACGCCGATCCAACTGGCGCGCATCATCGGCGGCATCGCCTCGGGCGGCCACCTGGTGCGGCCCCACGTCGTCTTCCCCGACCAGCTTCCGCAGGATTTCCGCAAGGCGCTCAACGACAGCTTTCCCCGCAGCGGTGAAGCCAACATCCCCATCGATCCAGAGAATTGGGAGATCATCACCGACGGCATGGCCGAAGTGACCCAACCCGGCTACCTGCATACCGCCGGGTCAGCTCACCTGGAGGGTATCGACTTTGCCGGCAAGACCGGCACCGCCCAGGTGGTCGGCCACGACACCCTCAGCCGCATGGCCAAGAGCCACGCCAACGTGCCCAACGTCTGGTTTGTCGGCGTCACGCCGCGGCGCAATCCCGAATTGGTGGTGGCGGTGCTGTGGCAGAATGGCGAGTTCAGCTACTATGCGGCCCGCATCGCTTCGAAGATTGTCGCCGCCTACGTAGAGAAGAAGCGGCGGCTGGAGAACAACCTGGTTGCGCCCAAAGAGGAGCCCAAGCCCACCGAAGTTGCCGCGGTCTGGACAACTCCCCTGCCCAAAGGCAAAACCAATTCTCTCGACGGCAGCGCCACCCGCATGAACGCCGGCCGTTTTCTGGTCGAGCATGGGGAACCCGTCGCTTTGAAGAGCGCTGGCTTGGAGAAAGCCCTCCCCGTGCGCATGGGAAGGGGACAATAGAACCATGCGCCGCTTTCTCAGCTTTCGCGACTTCGACTGGCCCTTGCTGGGGATGGTGCTGCTGTTGTGCGTCATCTCCGTCTTCGAGATCTACACCGCCACCCTGCACACCAAGTACACCGGCTTCCACACCAAGCAGCTCCTGTGGATCGGCGGGGGACTGGTGGCCATGTTTTTCTTCTCCAAGGTCGATTACCACAAGCTGATCGATTTCGTGCCCTGGGCCTACGGCGTCTTTTTGCTGGCGCTCTTTGCGGTGCTGATTCCAGGAATTGGCCACAAGGCCCTGGGCGCGCGCCGCTGGATCAAGCTGGGACCCATCCTCTTTCAGCCTTCCGAGTGGATGAAGCTGGTGCTGATTCTGGCCGTGGCCCGTTACTTCGCCAACCTGGGCGGACACTCCCTCACCTGGAAGGAGATTCTCAAGGCCTTTGCGCTGGTGGGCGTTCCCATGCTGCTGGTGCTCAAGCAGCCCGATCTGGGGACCTCGCTCACCTACATGCCGATTCTGGTGGCGGGACTGTTTCTGGGCGGCATCAACCTGCGCCAGGCGCTGATTCTGCTACTGACCGGGGCGGTGCTGATCGGCGGCGCGTGGAGCAGCGGAAAGCTCCTCAAGCCCTATCAAAAGGCGCGTTTGACCAGCTTCATCAACCCCGACAACGACCCCAAGGGCACCGGCTACCAACTGCGCCAGTCGCTGATTGCGGTGGGCTCGGGCGGCATCTGGGGCAAGGGCGCGGCCAAGGGTACGCAGACCCAGGGCGACTTTTTGCCCATCCCCCACGCCGACTTCATCTTTGCCGCGCTGGGCGAGGAACACGGCTTTGTGGGCGCGTTTTTCGTGCTGCTGTTATACTTCTCCATATTGATGCGTTTGATTCAAAACGCTCAAACAGCCGCGGACCTGTCCGGTTCCCTGATTATCATGGGAGTAGTGGCTGTGTTGACCTTTCAGATTGCGGTCAACGTCGGCATGGTCATCGGGTTTATGCCCGTCACCGGAATCCCTTTGCCGTTAATGAGTTACGGCGGATCTTCGGTGCTGTTTACCTTCCTGGCGCTGGGCGCGGCGATGAATGTGCGTATGCGCAGGTTCGTAAACTGAACGGACAACAACAGATTCCCTCTTGCGTTCTCTCCGTAGCGATTCGGAGTGCAAGATCAGGTTTTTCAAGCATTTCGCCGGCCAGGTCCGGATGGATCGCAGGCCCGGCAGGATTGGGTTCATGAGCACGCAGAGACGGGTAGACCGTTGGCAGCGTAGGAATTGCGCGGAGCGCGCAGGAGCATCGGAGACAGCTTTCTCCGCTCCCTTCGCGCGCTTCTCTTGCGCAAGCGCCAAGGTCTTAACGGCCTCGCCGCCTTTTGCGGCATGGTTGGCCACAAACTCTCTGCAAATGGATTTTCGCTTCGTATCTCTCGCCGGCCAGGAGATTGGCCGCGGATCGCCGCCCCTCGGGGCCGCACTCCGAAGGGCAGTTTCTCCGCCGGCGATGCACGGGACGTTCCTTCCGCTTATCCCCGCTCCTTCTGGTTTCTTGCGTCTCCATCCAACCTCGCCGCAGGACCCGACAGGCTCAGGCCGCCGGGCGGAAAGGTACGATGGCAAAAGAGATATGCATCTCCAGCACGCCGCATGAAACGCGGTTGGCAATTCTGGAAGACGATCAACTCGCGGAGATCTACTACGAACGCGAAAACGAATACACCCTGGCCGGTTCCATCTATAACGGCCGCGTTACCCGGGTTCTGCCCGGCATGCAGTCGGCATTTGTAGACATCGGCCTGGAGCGCGACGCCTTCCTCTATGTAACCGACTTCCTCGAACTGGAAGATCCGGAAGAGACCGACGAACTGGAGCAGGCTGCAGCCAGCGGCGGCAACCAGCCCATTCGCGAAGTGCGCGGCGGCCGCAGCGAAGAACGCAGCCAGCCCCCCGCACAGAAGCCCGAAGCCCGCCAGGAACAGAATCAGACGCAGAAGCAGGAGCCGAGACGGGACCAGAGGCCGGAGCCACGCCCAGATCGTCCCAGCCCAGATCGTCCCAGCCAGGACCGTCCGAGTCAAGACCGTCCTGCGCAAGACCGCTCTGGTCAGGACCGTCCGAGTCAGGACCGTTCCGGCCAGCGCCGCTTTGCCGTCGAGGCCGTTGCCCCGGTTGAAGAAGAGTCCTTTGCTGTAGCAGTTGCGGCTTATCCCGCCCCGCCCGTCGAAGACGTGGAAGACGAGAGCAGCGAAGCCGGCGCACGCCGCTGGCGTGGACGCCGCCGTCGCCGTAGCGGCCGTGGCGGAGCAGCTTCTGGAGAACCGCAGTCTGAAACCGTGATCGCACCCGCCTTCGCGCCCGAGCCCGCGGCGATGCAGGTTGAGGAAGTTGAGGAGAGCGAAGCCGAAGTGGCGGAAGAGATTCACGCCGTGGCCGCGCCCGCCTATGCTCCTTCCGCCCCTGCCGCGCCCCGTGGCGAGCAGGTTCCCTTTGTTCTGCCTGGCGAGTCGCTCTCCAAGTACGGGGGACCCACCGCCGAAACATCGAAGACCGCGGAGGCGGAGTCTGCCGCGCCCGTCCGGCCTGCTTCGAGCTTCAAACCGGCAA
This sequence comes from uncultured Occallatibacter sp., assembly GCA_964493705.1. Classification (GTDB taxonomy): domain Bacteria; phylum Acidobacteriota; class Terriglobia; order Terriglobales; family Acidobacteriaceae; genus Telmatobacter. The sequence goes on along the minus strand of CAZBPD010000003.1, from coordinate 174,400 downwards.
CGCTGATTGAAACGCCCATCGAGTGGGACGGCAGCGGCCTGCTGCCCGGCGAGACGCTCTCCCGCCACCGCAACCGCACCCAGGAGCCGGAGGAACTCGAACAAGTGGACGCCGAGCCGCGCGGAATCTTCTCCGACGCCGAGCCGGAAGCCGCCGTAGAAGACGCCTTCGAGGAAGAGATCGTCGAGTTCGCTCCCGAAGCTGCCGCTGAGCCGTTTGTCGGAGCCGCGCCGGAAGCTGCCGCCGAAGACGACTTCGTCGAAGATGATCTCGTCGAGGACGAATTCGAAGAAGAAGAGCAAACCGAAGCAGCCGCAATCGGCAGCCCCGCCGAGGAGCCGATTGCCGAGACGCACGAACAAGTACCCGAAGAAGAAGTAGTATCCGCCGAGCCCGAACCGGACGCGGCCGCTTCGCATAACGTCGATCCTCTGCCTCCCACCGGCTTCCGCATCTTCGGATTGGGCGGTAAGAAGAAGAAGGAAGACGACAAGTCTGCCCACGTGGAAGAGGACTTCATCGAAGAAGAGGCCTTTGCCGCGCCGCGCACAGTTGCCAAAAGCAAGCCCAACGTGGCCAGCGATGAGGATCTGAAGCGCGCTCCGCGCATTCCCGTCAAGCCCGAGGGCAAGCGCATTTTGGTGGATTTCGACGACAGCGACGACACCTTCGACAACGACGAGGAAGAAGACGGCGACGAGCAGCCCACGGTTGGAGCTCCCGCACTGGATTCCCAGCGCCGCGATCGCGGAGACCGCGGCCGCCGTGGCCGCAATGGCCGGCCCGAACGCGCGCCGGAACGTCTGCCCGAGCGCCAGCTTCCGCCTCCGATGGCTGCGGCAGCCAATCGCCGTCCCCCCTCGCGCCGCTCGGCACAGACCACCGACCTGCCCATCATCAGTGACCTGCTGAAGCCCGGCCAGGAGATCCTGGTGCAGATCGCCAAGGAGCCCATCGCCAAGAAGGGCGCCCGCATCACCAGCCACATCGCCCTGCCCGGCCGCTTCCTGGTCTTCATGCCCACGGTCTCGCACATCGGCGTCAGCCGCAAGATCGAGTCCGACGCCGAGCGGGCCCGCCTGAAGCGCATCCTGGTCAGCGAACGCGGCGAGGCCTCGGGAGGCTTCATCGTCCGCACGGCCGCCGAAGACGCGTCAGAAGAAGACTTGAGAGCCGACCTGCGCTTCCTGTTGCACCTGTGGAACGAGATCAAGACCCGCTCCGACGGCTCCAAGTCGCCGGCGCTGATCTACCACGATCTCTCCCTGATCGAGCGTATTCTGCGCGACCAGGTGAGCAGCAACTTCAGCAACATCTGGGTGGATACGGAAGCCGACTACGAACGCATCGTGCGCTTCCTCAACCGCTTCTCGCCCGCCCTGACGCGGCGCGTCAAGCTCTACACCAAAGAGACCCCGCTCTTCGAGCATTTCGGCATTCAGGACGAGATCTCCAAGGCGCTGCGCTCCAAGGTGTGGCTGAAGTCCGGCGGCTCCATCGTCATCAACCAGACCGAAGCCCTGGTGGCCATCGACATCAACACCGGCAAATACGTGGGCAAGTCGTCGCGGCTCGAGGACACCATCGTCAAGACCAACCTCGATGCGGTGCCGGAGATCGTCCGCCAGATTCGCCTGCGCGATCTGGGCGGCATCATCGTCATCGACTTCATCGACATGGACGACCGCAAGAACCGTTACAAGGTGATGGCCGCTCTGGAAGAAGCTCTCAAGAGCGACCGCGCCCCCACCAAGGTTTTGCAATTCAATGACTTTGGCCTGGTAGCGATCACCCGCAAGCGGGTCAAGCAGTCGCTCGAACGCACCCTGTCGGTTCCTTGCCCCACCTGCCAGGCCACCGGCATGGTCAAGAGCCCGACCACGGTCTGCAACGAGATCTACACCGAACTGCGCAAGATGAAGAAGCATTTTGAGGCCGAAGACATCTTGCTGCGCGTCAACCCCGAGACGGTCAAGGTGCTCAAAGCCAACAACGCCGCCTGGATCACCGAATTCGAGGAACTGGTGGGCAAGAACATCCTCATCAAGAGCGATGCCACCCTCCATCCCGAACAGTTCGACATTCAGGGATAAACAAGGATCAGTGGTCAGTGGTCAGGGATCAGTAGCAGCATGGGCCGGAGCGGTTGCTCCGGCCCTTGCTGTTTCTACGCCATCAGCGGAAAGCGCCGGGCAGCCGACTGGGACTTCCGAAAGAAATCGTTCCTTCGAACTTATCAATTTTGATAAACTGCCGATATGGAGGCCAAAGACCCTGCCGGATGGGAGGTGGACTTCTTCAAAGAAGAGGATGGGACACTGCCGGTCCGAAACTGGATGCTCGGTTTGGCGAAAGAGGTACGGGCGAAACTGATCGCCAGAGTCCAGATGCTCCGGGAATACGGACCCTCGCTCGACTTTCCTTTTTCATCGCAGATTAAAGGCAAGTTGAGGGAGCTTCGTCTGCGATTGGGCAAGACCCGCTTTAGGGTGCTTTACTTTTTCGACGAGCGCCGGGTTTGCATCTTGCTGCACGGCTTCACGAAGAACACAGAGAAAGTACCGCCGCCGGAGGTACGCTTGGCCTCGATCAGAATGAAGGCGCACGAATCAAGGCTGGGGAGATTGATGCAAAACTGATCCAAATCGGCTTATGACTAGCTGGAGGCAAGAACCATGAAGACAGCTTGGGATGAATTCGCGGAAGAGCAGTTGCAAGACCCGGAGGTGCGCGCTGCCTACGAAGAAGAGATTCAGCTTCTGAGCGTAGGCCTGGAGCTGGCCAGGCAGCGCAGACGCAAAGGGCTGACGCAAGCGCAGGTCGCTAACGCCATGGGAACCAGTACGCCGCAGCTAAGCAGAACCGAACGCCGCCCAGAAAACGCGACCATCCGCACCCTCATGCGCTATGCCGATGCCATGGGAATGGAACTCAACGTCAGATTGGTGGAAAAGCGCTAAAGACAGACAATTTTCCTCTGTTCGTTGGCATTTATCTCCCCATTTTCAAATCGAATACGCAGATTTTCACCGGATCACATGGATCGGAACGCCAATCTTCAGGTCCTTCCAGATCTGCTCGGTGGTGAAGACTGAGGCTCGGGGAGCAATTGCCGAGGGCAGATTAAGCAATATCTACTTGTTGAGCCGTGAATTGACGATCTGCCCGACGATAGCGAGAACCCCGGTTCCCATGACCAGTCCTCCTGCCTGTGGATGGCCGGTCTCGACCAGCCAGGCAAAGACCAGAACGCAGGTCACCAGGCCGAGAGTGCCGCATACCATGGCCAGACTGGCGTAGGAGTGTTCCCTTCGGTTGGCATTGTCGATGACATCGAGTGCTTTTGTGGCAGTGGCGTCTGTAAGAACAGATAACTCGTCAGCGGCAGGAAGCAAGTAAACAGGTTCTCTGGCCATGAAGGTCTTACCCCACGTTGCAGCGATCTCGAATATAGACTTGTGCTTCTACAAGAGAGTAACCGGCTCCAGCGAATCCGGGAGTAGCGCGCCGTAGACCCTCCAGCCTCTCGACCGCCTGATCGTCCTCGATGACAATCACCATTTTCTCTTTCTTGCTGGAGGGGGCAAAGGCGCGGGTCGGAGCGCCCCGGCGGCGCAGACGCGTAAATAGTCCGGCCAGCGCGAAACCATCCAGAAAAGAAGTCAGAACGCCTCTTGTCATGTGGATCTCCGTTCCAATTAGACGCCCGATCCACAAGAATATCAATCTATCGAATCAAATGAATCGGAATGCCCAGTTTCAGATCCTTCCAGATCTGCTCGGTGGTGAAGACCGGGGCTTCGAGAGCAATCGCCAGCGCCAGGCAGGAGCGGTCGCCCAAAGACAGCCCGCGACTCTCGGTCTTCGTAATCAGATCGCCGGCGATCTTTGCCTGCTCTGCCGTGAAGGGTTCAGGGTCCGATTCCAGCAAACACGCATCCGACCAAGCGTCTTCCGGCTTGTACCCCTTCTTGATGAGTTTGGACTGTACCTCGGCTAGATTGACCGTACTGACCACCGCATGATCGAGGATTTCAGCCGTCAGCTTCTCCGCGCCTCGCTCCTTAAAGACAAGGGCAAGAATGGCTGAAGCATCCAGCACAACGTCATTCATGCTTTGCGGCCTCGCGCCGTTCCGCACTTAGTTCATCGGAGACGAGGGTCCCCGGAGTGACGTAGCGAGCCGCTCTTTCCTGCGCTCTGCGAATCCTGCTGCGCAGGGTCGAAAGCCGCACTTCGCCGTTCTCCAGCCGCCAATCCAAGGTGTCCCCGTCCTTGATTTCAAGAGCTCTGCGGATCTCCATGGGAATCACCACGCGGCCTTTTCCGCCTACCCGATTGCGCACCGGAAGCTCCATCGTAGCCATCATTCCCACCTTTTCTGCCGGTACCACCATTCTGCGCTTGTGCCACTTTTTCTACAAGTGGCACTTTTCACAGAATTCCCAACACGCGCAGCCGCAGCAAGCCGCCGGCCAAGACCCCCAGCGGAGAGATCGCCACCAGCGTCAACTGAAAGCTCACCGGCTGCTCGCCCTTGGCCTGCAAGGCGCTTAAAGCAGCCAGCGCCAGCACCACCATCCCCAGCGCCAGCACATGTACCAGCGGATTGCCCCGCGCCGCCAGCGCCGTCTGGTACCCGCCCGCCGCGCCGGTCAACAGCGCCGACCCCGCTTGCACGAAAAATGCTCCTGGAGAAAGTCGCTGCGGATTTCGATCTTCCGTCGGGGCCTTCGGGCGAGCCGCCTGACGAGCCTCTGGAGCCGCCCAGTCCGGCGCAAAGCGGCGCAGCAGGGCGTTGACCAGCAGGCTAAGCAGGGTGATGGTCACCAACCCTCCCGCCAATGCGAGAAACGCACGAAGAATCACCATGGACGGCGCTCCGTTTCCGGCTGGGTTCCCACCTCGCCGCGTTCGATGCGCTGCAAAAAGGAGCGCGCCAGCCGCGCCTCGCCGGGATTGCTCTCTCCATGGATGGTGCAGAGGTCGAGAAATTCGTCCACCAGCGGGTTGCTCTCCTGGTCCTGGGCAAAGAGGCCTTGCAGGGCCATGGCCAGCTCGCGCAGACGCTCCGCCTCCGGCCAGGGCTCCGTGTCGTCGCCCAGATGTTCCAAAGCGGAAAACAGCCCGCGCCGCCCGTGGGCGCACTCCTCCAGGCAAGCCGCCAGTTGCTCGCGAAAGACCTCCGCCAGTCCCTGCAATCCGCTCGGTTCGATCTCGTCGTTTTCGTCCATGAATCCCTTCAATCGCTTGCCCTGGTTTCGCCGCGCACCCTACGGGGCGCGAGGGTGATCGTGGCGCTTACCCCGGGTTTCGCTGCGCTCCACCCGGGGCTATTTTCCCACCGCCCCTGCGGGGCGATCTCGAACCTACCACCCTGCGCTTTCCCCTGGCGCAGGCCAGCCGAAGGCTACTGCCGCACCGCAGGCGCCATTGCGGCTTCAACGTCTTCGGCGGAGTGGGGCAGGGCGGCGACCAGATCGATGAGCTTGCCGTCGGCGCCGACCAGGAAGACGCACTCGATGCGCACCCCGATCTTCTCCTCGGGAATATAGACGCCCGGCTCGATGGTAAAGACCATTCCCGGTTTGAGCAGGGCCGGGTACTGGGCGGGATCGTGTACGTCGATGCCCACCATGTGGCCCAGCCCGTGCAGCCAGTACTTGCCCAGCGGCTGGCCGTGCAGGTCTTTGCCGTGGGTGTTGATGTAGTTGTAGGCGGCCTGATCGAGCGAGTCGGGGTCCTTGCGGTCGCGGTCGTTGATCTTGGACTTGCCGGCGACGAAGGCGTCGATGGCCGCCTGTTGCGCGCCCAGCACGATGTTGTAGATCTCCCGCTGGCGGGGGGTGAAGTGGCCGTTAACGGGCACGGTGCGGGTGATGTCGCTGGCGTACATGGAGTACTCGCAGGCGGTGTCGACCAGTAGCAGATCGCCGTCCTCGAGGGTGGCGGAGTTGTCGGAGTAATGCAGGATCGTCGAGTTGATCCCTGAGCCGACAATGGGCGAGTAGGAGGGCCGCTCGCAGCCGCCTTCCATCCACGCCGCGGTCATTTTGCCAGCCAGGGCGCGCTCGGTAACGCCCGGCTTGACGGCCCGCATCATGACCCGCTGCGCAACGATGGAGACGTCGGAGGCCTTGCGGAGCAGGGCGATCTCACCCGCGTCCTTGACCTGACGCAGGGGCTGGGTGAGCGCGGTGGCGTCGCGCAGGGCCGGCGTCTGGTCCAAACCCAGAGTGGCGGCGGTGAACTCGGCCAGCGCCTGGGCTGACCGGTTCCCCGACTGCGCCCAGAGGTGGTGGGTGAGAGCGCGGTCCGCGCCGATGAGTTGGTTGAGCAGCGCGGGCAGATCGGTCATGGGCAGCACCGCGTCCACCGCCGCGGTCTGCGCCGCGCCGGGAGTGGCGGCGTCGAGCTTGACGCCGGTATAGCGCTCCTTGATAAGGTCGCGGGTGGGCAGGAAGAGAACCTCGTGGTAAGCGCGCTGCGGCTGAGCGGAGTCGCCCACCACCAGCAGCGCCGCACCGGGCTCGTTCCAGCCGGTGAGGTAGTAGAAGTCCGCATCCTGGCGGTAGGGCATGAAATCGAGCTGCGGCTCTTCGGCGGCGAAGAAGACGGCCACGCCGCCCTTCAGACTGGCGGCCAGCGCCGCGCGCCGGGCGTGGTAAACAGCCGGGGGCTGCTTTTCCAGGGCGTCTATCGAGGGAATAAGAGCAAAGACGGCCGCAGCCAACAGAACGAGAGTGAGGAAACGCAATCGGCGAGTCATGCAACCAGCCTCTTCGACCCCGCGGCGGCTGTCAAGCTCGATGCCGGATAAAGAGATGCTTCAGCAGGCTGGGTCGGCTGCCGTCTCGGCCACTGGAACGTCTGGAGGGGGGTCGTCTGTCGCGATCTTCTGATCCTCGGCCAGCAGTTGCAGAAAGGCTTCGGCGGGGTAGGGGTGTCCGAAGAGCCAGCCCTGGGCGAGAAAGTGCTTGCCGCCTCCCGAGAAATAGCGTGCCTGTTCGGTTGTCTCGATGCCTTCCACCACCACTTGCAGGTTGAGCGCCTCGGCCATGGAGAGAATCTGCGGGAGAATGGCGACCGTCACCGCCTCGGTGCCGATGGCCTTGGTGAAGGCGCGATCGATCTTGATGGCGTCGATGGCCAGATCCTGCAAATAGGCCAGACTGGAGTAGCCGGTGCCGAAGTCGTCGATGTAGACGCGATGGCCGCGGCGGCGCAGTTGCAGGATGGTGTCCATGGCGATCTGCTGGCGGGCGGTGCCGCTCTCGGTAATCTCGATGCCCAGCCGCTGCGTGGGGACCTCGGCCGCTTCCAGCGCGCGGGCCAGCGTGGGCAGAAAGCTGTGGTCGGCCAGGTCGCTGGCGGTTACGTTGATATTGAGGCGGAAGCCGGGGCAATTGCGCAGGGTAGGGGCGAAATCGCGCAAGCACTGGCGGAGAATGAGCTGGGTGATCTCGGAGATAAAACCGCGCTCTTCGGCGAGCTTCACAAAGACTTCGGGGCTCATGGAGAAGCCGTCTTCGTCTGTCCAGCGCACCAGGGCTTCAGCGCCCACGATGCGGCGGGTCTCGAGATCGACCACCGGCTGATAGACCAGGCGGAGTTTGTCTCTCTTGATGGCCCGGCGGAGTTGTTGCTCCAGGCCCCGGCTGCGGCGGTAGATGATGGAGACGATCATCCCCAGCAGACCAAAACTTACTCCGCCCAGCACCATGAAGACGATCAGTTCGACCTGATTGTCGCTCATGGCCTCGGGGATGGAGATGGAGCCGGTGACGCAGGTGAGGCCACGGGTGGAACAGCGCGTCGAGAAGAGGGTATTTCCCCTCCGGGTTTGACCGTCCGCGGTCAGGATGGTTGGGTCGGCCTCGAGCGCCTCGCCGCGTAGCAACCCGATGTGGTGCGTGGGCCCATCGACCACCGTCTCGGTGAAGTGATCCAGTTCGGTGCCTAGTTGCAGCATGTTGGCGGAGCGGAAGACCACATACGAATCGCCCATCTGCAGGGTGACGACTTCGTCGTCGTCTCCCCGATAGACATCGAGATTCTTGTAAATGGCCGTGCCGTCCTGGAGCAGAAAATCGGCTTGGGGCAGAGGGCGCGGTCTGGCCAGGGCGCTCAGATCGGCCGAGCAGTCGATTTTGCCCTCGTGCATCCGGCCCACGTCTTTCAGGTATTTGGACTCGAAGAGCAAGGCGCGGAAGTAAACCAGTTCTTCGCTGGAGCAGGGCTTGTAAGTGGATGCGTTCATCGCGGCCAGCACGGCGCGCGATTCGCCCAGATAGCGATCCGCCTCTTTGGAGACGCGCTCGACATCCTGGTCCAGCCGGACCGTGGTCAGTTGCAAGATGGTGGTGCGTCCCTCCCAGTAGCCCAGCGAGACGCCGCATAGGCTGGCAAGAAGCGTGACCGCCAGGGTGAGAAAGACGCGTTGCTTGAAAGTCGGCATAATCGATCGACCGGAACCAGACCAACGCGCCTTGCCGCAAGACACACGAAGCGCTAGTCACTGACCTGTTCATCGGAGCCAGCCGGGTGTGTCTTTAGGCCTTTTCCAATGTATTTGCAGAATGAATACGGATTGGCCTCCGAAAGACAATGTTTACTGCGGACTGGCGAGGTTTTCGACCCCCTCCTTCTTATTCTCAAGAGCGTGCAGCAACTCCTTGGCTGCCACGGGACGGCCAAAAAACCACCCCTGCCCGAGAATGGAATCCCCTTTACCCGCGAAGTAGGCGGCCTGCTCGGCCGTTTCGATGCCCTCGGCGATCACCTGCAAGTGGAGCGACTCGGCGATGGCCAGCATCTGGGGCAGAATCGACCCCGTCACCGCATCGGTGCCGATGGCCTGGGTAAAAGTCTTGTCGATCTTGATGGTGTCCACGGCCAGGTCCTTGAGATAGGAAAGGCTGGAATAGCCGGTTCCGAAATCGTCAATCTGGACGCTATGGCCGCGCTGGCGCAGGCTCCGGATCGCCTCCACGGCTACCGCTCTGTGCGCCGTTGAGCCTTCGGTAATCTCGAAGGCCAGGGAGCGGGCGGCAACGCAAAACTCGTGCAGACAGCCCTTCAGCATGGGCAGAAACTTCGCGTCCGCCAAATCGGCGGCGGTTACGTTGATATTGATGCGAAATTCGGGATGGCGGTGCAGACGCTCCCCCATCTCGCCCAGCGCCCGTCGCACCACCCACTCCGTCAACTCGCCCATAAAACCGCGTTCCTCTGCCAGACGTACGAAGATCTCGGGGCTAACCGAGAAACCGTCCTCATCGCTCCATCGCGCCAGGGCTTCGGCCCCGATCACTTTTCCCGTGGAGAGCTCGACAATAGGCTGATAGACCAGCTTCAGGTCTTGCCTGCGGATGCTGCGGCGCAATTGCTGGCTCATGTTGCGGCTGTGGTCGTAGAAAAGAAAATAGAGCATGGCCAGGGCCATGCCGCACCCTGCACCGAGAGAGATGTCTCTGGCCAGCGATCCGCGCTCGGCCCAGAGCACGGATGCGTAGGGCTGAAAGACGCTGGTGCAGAAGAATCCGTCTTTCCAGCAGACGGTTACATAGATCTGGCGGCCCATATGGGCCTGGATATTGTGATCGACGACCGCTCCGGGAAAGAGCAGCGGTTTGCCGCCGGGACGCACCAGCCGCCCGCTCCCGAGATCCAGCATAGTGCTTTGGTAGTCGAGGTTGGGAGGGTTCCAGATCCTTTTCATGCTCAGGTCTTCCACCACAAACGAGTCGCCCCGCTGGAGCAGGAAAACCACCCATTTCGGCGACAGGTAGGGCGGAACATCGCGATAGATCTTCAACCCATCGGTGGTGACGATGGCCGGCTGAAGCGGTACGGTGGAGAGCCGATCGCGGCTGAAAAGCGTCGAACACTCGATGCGCCCGTTGTGGATGCGCCCGGCCTCGCGAAGGTATTCCGATTGAAAAAGGAGCGCGCGGAACGAGGCGATCTCGGCATCCGAGCAGCGCGGATAAGAGGAGGCGTTGAGTTGAGCCAGCAGCGCGCTCGACTCGGTGAGCAGGGAGACGAAGGGCCCACCACTTTGGCGTGCCGCTTGCGTGAGCCGGTCGTAAGCCGCGGTTTCAATCTGCCTGCTGCCCAGCAGAAAGCCGGACTCACCACCCACCAGAGCAGCCAATACCGTGGCTGCCAGCGCAATCCAGATTCGCTTTCTGGGAATCAGCATCATCCTTGGACCCGGTCGACGTAAAGCCTGAATCTACCATAAACGCAGATTTCCCGGCTCGATTCCCTCATCGGCGTGGGCTTAGGATTTCTTGAGGAAGAAGCGAAAGGAAAAGGGATCGTTCAACCCGCCCATCCGTCGGGGGAGAGAAGCAAAGGCGGGATAAGCCTGCGCGCACCGCCGGCGCTCAGTTCATGGTGCTCAGCTTCTCTTCCGCCGCCTCCTCAATGGCCATTTGGTTCTGCAGTTCCTCTATCGGCACGGGATGGCCGAAGAGCCAGCCCTGGCCAAGAATCTGCTTCTCCGATCCGGCAAAATAGTCGGCCTGCTGCGCCGTCTCGATGCCTTCGACAATCACCTGTAGGTCGAGGGCCCGGGCCATGGCCAGAATCTGCGGCAAGATGGCCACGGTAACGGCTTCGGTTCCGATGGCCTGAGTAAACGAGCGGTCGACCTTGATGGCGTCGACGGCCAGATCTTTCAGATAGGCCAGACTCGAATAGCCGGTGCCGAAGTCGTCGATCTGCACGCTATGGCCGCGTGCGCGCAACTGGCGGATCGCTTCACGGGCCAACTCCTTGCTCACCGTCGAACTTTCGGTGATTTCAATAGCCACATTGCGCGGCCTGACACCGGCTTTGGCCAGCGCACGCTCCAACATGGGCAGGAACTTGGCATCGGCCAGATCGGAGGCCGTCACATTGATGTTGAGGCGGAAATCGGGATGACGCTTCAGAATGGGTCCGAAATCGCGCAGTGCATGGCGCACCACCAGTTCCGTCAGCTCTCCGACAAAGCCGCGCTCCTCGGCGATACGGACAAAGACCTCGGGGCTGACCACAAAACCGTCCTCGTCGGTCCAGCGCGCCAGCGCCTCGGCCTCGACGATTCGTCCGCTGGCCAGATCGACGATTGGCTGATAGACCACGCGCAGATGGTCGTGGCGAATGGCCTTGCGCAGCCGGTACTGAATGCCTCGCTTGCGTCCGTAGCGCAGGCAAAAGAGAAAGCCGGTCAGCGCCCCGGCCAGACCGCCCAAGAGCGCAGACAGATGAAAGGCCTCGCGAGACTCCTCTAGGACAACCGGAAGGCTGATGTAAGCGGTAAAGCAATTGAAGTAGTGCGGCGAGCAGTGGGTGACGTACAGGCTGTCGCCCATCTGCGCCCAGCCTTCCCTGGTGAGGATCTCGTGCTGCGCCAGGGTCATTCCGCCGGTGAGCCAACCCGATTGGCGGCGGCTGTCGTCGATCTCCGTCACTGTGAAATTGAGGGGAATCTTGCCCAGAAGTTCGGGAACGCGACGGGCAAAGACCACAAAAAAGCCACCCCGCTCGACCCCCACGCGCTTGCCCCCGCCCTCGGCCAGCAGATTCAGATCGGTATAAACCTGGGTTCCGTCTTTCAGCACGAAGGCGGGTACAAACTCTCCGCGAGGCTGGTCCAGTCGGCCCAGAGTGGCCGAACAGGATACTTTGCCGCCGCTCATGCGCCCGGCGTCCTGGAGAAATTCGGAATTGAAGATCAACACGCGGAAGGATTGGATCTCCGCGTCCGAACAGGCCGGAGAATGAGCCGCCTGTAGCGCGGTCAGCGTGGCTTCGGAGTCGCCCGAAGACCGCTCCCCCTGCTGCATCAGACGCCAGGCATACTGATCGAGTTCGTGCAGGACGAGTTGCACGGCGGCTGCGCGCACCAGCAGGAATGCGCCGCCCGCGCCCACCGCGGCGGTCAGCATCGTCGCCCCACCGGTCACCAGAATTCGCCGCTGCCACGTTCCCATCATGCTTGCAACACTCACGTTCTCTGCCGGCCAGAGTGGAGAAAGTACTCTTCTCCCTTTACCCTAAGCCCTTATCGGAGAGGGAGAAGAGCGTCCAAAGAAAATCATGCAGAGTCTCCCCCTGCGTTTTCTGAAACGGGAATCCCCGCACCGCCGCCGCGCAGGGACCGGTTACAGTCCCTGCATTGAAGCAGAAGTGTGTTGTCTGTGTTATCACGTTCGCCGCATGGATGAACAGGAGCGGTGAAATAAAGGGGATTTTTGGTCTATTTTTCAGCAGCGGCCAGCATGGCTGCCAGGCTGCGCTCGACATCTTCGCGGGTGGTGGCCCAGGAGGAGATGCTGATGCGCATAGCCGTCTTGCCCTGCCAGACCGTCCCGCCGCACCAGCAGGTTCCATCCTGCTGAATGCGCTCGATTACGCGCAGGGTCTTCTCCGCCGAACCGAAGGAGACCAGCACCTGGTTGATGACCACCTGATTGAGAATCTCGTAGCCGGCCTTGTGCAACCCCTCGGCAAAGCGCCGGGCGTGGTTCGAGGTGCGCTCGACGATCTCCGCCATCCCCGAGCGGCCCAGGGAACGCAACCCCGCCCACAACTCGACGCCGCGGGCGCGACGGGAGAGTTCGGGATTGTAATAGGAGGGTTCGCGGTGCTCGCCTTGTACCAGGTAAGCGGCTTCCATGGACATCGCCGCGCGCAAGTGTTGCGGCTCGCGGACCAGCGCCACGCCGCAGTCGTAGCCGATGTTGGGCCACTTGTGCCCGTCGGTGGCCCAGGAATCGGCCAACTCGAAGCCGCGGGTCAGCTTGCGGTAGGCCGGCGAGCAGGCCGCCCACAGCCCAAAGGCGCCATCCACATGCACCCAGGCGCCTGCCTCCTGCGCCAGCGGGATGATTGCTCCGGCGGGATCGAAGGCGCCCGTGTTCACGTTGCCCGCCTGCAGGCAGAGGATGGTATGCGCGTCCATGTGAGGCAGCGCATCGGCGCGCATGCGCCCCTGCCCGTCCACTGGAACCCGGACCACGCGGTTGCGGCCCAGCCCCAGCATTCCCAGCGCCTTGAGCACCGAAGCGTGAACCTCTTCGCCCACAACAACGGTAATGGGCGGGGCGGCGAAGAGCCCTTCACCCTCCACATCCCATCCGGCCCGCTCCAGCAGTGCATGACGGGCCGCCGCCAAAGCGGAGAAATTGGCCATGGTCGCGCCGGTTACTACCGCGCCGCCGCATCCCTCGGGCAAGCCGAGCAACTCCCGCACCCACTCCAGGGCCACCTCTTCGAGGGTGATGGCGACCGGCGATTGCACATAAAACGCAGCATTCTGGTCCCACGCGCTGACCAGCCACGAGGCCGCCAGCGCCGCCGGCAGACAGCCGCCGTTGACAAAGCCGAAGTTGCGCCCGCCAGTCTTGGCCACCGTCGCCGGCGAGCCGTACTCATGCAGCAGATGCAGCACCGTATCGGCGCTGGTGGGCCCCGGCGGCAGCGGCCCACGCAAGGCCGCCAGCGCCGCCACGGCCTGCGCCGTGGGTGCAACCGAGCGCGCATCCTCTTCTTCCAGATATTCCATCGCATCGCGCGCGGCGTGCTTGAGCAGTGCGGTACGGGCGTCGTAGAGATTGGCGGAAGACGAGAGCGAAGCAGAGGGATGCGTTGGATGGAAGGAAGACATAGCTATTGCTGAGTCTAGCACCGCCGCCGTTCACCCGCAGGCGTCCGCTTTGGCCGGACAGGGCAATCGCATGAACGTTTCGAACACCGGGAAAGTCGGTTTTGAAAGGGCACGACTTTAGTCGTGCCGCAAGTTTGCCCTAAGAGTCCTGGGCTTCAGCCCCTGAGGGAAGTTTCGAAGCGGAAAGACCATCCCTCAGCGGCTAAAGCCGGCGTATAAATTGCGCTGAATGCGGCACGACTAAAGTCGTGCCCTTTCAAGGCCCCTTCTTCTCCCAGAGGAGGAGCTTCATAGGATTGCCCTGTTTGGCCGGATTGCGTCGTTAGGAATCAAACCGGGGAAGAACAAATGCAGATGCTTCGCTTGGTTTTCTACAAAGAAACAAGCGTGGACCGGGAGGTCCACGATCCAGCCGGCCAGGAGGCCAGCGCTACAATCGCATGTCCCGCGGGTCGGCGGAGCCAGTGGAAGACTTCTCCTTAGTCCCCTAGTCCCCTAGTCCCCTAGTCCCTTAGTCCCCTAGTCCCTTAGTCCCCTAGTCCCTTAGTCCCTTCGTCCCAATCCCTCCACGCGCGCGGGAAGCTCCGGCGTGGCGGCCAGCAGGCGTCGTGTGTAGGCCTGTTGGGGGTTGGCGCAGAGGGCGACGGCCTCGCCGGTCTCCACCAGGCGGCCGCGCTCCATCACCGCGATGCGTGTGCTCAGGTAGCGCACCAGCGGCATGGAGTGGGAGATGAACAGATAGGTCAATCCGTGCTGGCGCTGCAACTGACGCAGCAGGTTGACGATCTGCGCGCCCACGCTCACGTCCAGCGCCGAGACCGGCTCGTCGAGAATCAGCAGGCGGGGGCGCAAAGCCAGGGCGCGGGCGATGTTGATGCGCTGCCGCTGCCCGCCGCTAAACTCGTGGGGATAGCGACCGAGCGCAGACTCATCGAGGCCGACTTCGCGCAGCAGCGCAACGGCCCGTTGCCGCAAACGGTCCCGGCGGGAGGATTTGAACCTCTCGCCAACCGGCGCCGCAGGCGCATCTGCCGCACCGCAGGTGCCCGCAGGCGCGTCCGCCGCACCGCAGGCGCTACCGTGGATGATCCAGGGTTCGGTGACGATGTCGAGCACCTTCATGCGCGGATTAAGGGCGGCGAAGGGGTCCTGAAAGACGGGCTGCATCTGCCGCCGCAGGCCGCGCAACTGCTCGTGCGAGGCGCGGGCTACGTCGATGCCGTCGACCAGCACCCGTCCGCGCGTCGGCTCGACCAGCCCCAGAATCATCCGCGCCACGGTGGTCTTGCCCGAGCCGGATTCGCCCACCAGACCCAGCGTCTCGCCGGGCTCGATGGTCAGCGATACGTCCTCCACCACGGTCTGCTCTTCGCTGCGCAGTCCCACGCGCCGGGGATAGCTCTTCCAGACCGCCTGTGCATCAACCAACGCCATGAACAAATGCTACATGGGCGGCGGCGAGCGCCGGGGAGTTATCATGGCGGTCATGGACAAGCAGCTTCGCTGGGGCGTACTCAGCACCGCCAACATCGGACTCAAGAAGGTTCTTCCCGCCATGCAGCGGGGAGCGTACAGCAGCGTGACGGCGATAGCCTCGCGCGATCTGAACAAAGCGCAGCAGGCCGCGGCCGCGCTGGGCATCCCCACGGTCTACGGGTCGTATGAGGAGTTGCTGGCCGACCCGCAGATCGACGCCATCTACAATCCGCTGCCCAATCATCTGCACGTGCCCTGGACCATCAAGGCCGCCGAGGCGGGCAAGCACGTCTTGTGCGAGAAGCCGATCGCCCTGACCCGCGCCGAAGCCGAAAGCCTGCTGGCCGTGCGCGAGCGAACCGGGGTGAGGATCGGCGAGGCGTTCATGATTCGCTGCCACCCGCAATGGTTGCGCCTGCGCGAGCTGCTGGAGCAGGGCCGGATCGGCGAACTGCGCGCGGTGATGGGCTTCTTCAGCTACTTCAATGCCGACCCGGCCAACATCCGTAACCGGGTGGAATATGGCGGCGGAGCGCTGATGGACATTGGCTGCTACCTGATTCAGGGAGCGCGTTACGGCTTCGCACAGGAGCCGCTGCGGGTGGTGGCGACCATCGACCGCGACCCCGCGATGCACACCGACCGGCTGACTTCGGCGCTGCTGGAGTTCCCCCGCGGGCAGGCGATCTTCACCTGCAGCACCCAGGCGGTTCCTTACCAGAGAATGCACTTTGTGGGGACGAAAGGCCGCATCGAGATCGAGATTCCCTTTAATGCGCCGCCCGACCGGCCTACGCGACTCTTCATCGACGACGGCAACCTGCTGGGCGAGGGCCTCGAGACGGAGAGCTTTGCCGTCTGCGATCAGTACACGCTGCAAGGCGATGCGTTTTCCAAGGCTGTGTTGGAAGGCGGCGAGGTTCCGGTGCCGCTCGAGGAGGCGATCCGCAATATGGCGGTGATAGAGGCCGTCTTCAACTCCGCCCGCTCCGGCCGGTGGGAAGCAGTGCGTCGCGCCTGAGCGGGGGATTGATCCTGCTCTCAATTTCTCGTTGGGCGCCCCACCCTCGCCGCGTTTTTGTTTTTGCGGTTAGGGTGGGAACCCGGTTTATCGACCCTACTCGGCCAGTTCCAGAGTGACCACCGCGCCGCCCATGGCGGCCAGGACGGCGGAGACCTTGACGGTTTTGCGGGAGTCCTTGGCGATCCACACCGTCTTCTTCTCTGCGCCGCCATCGGCGGAGACGATATCGAGGCGGTAGGCATCGAAGGAGCCGGCCGGGACGGTGACCTTTTCCACTCCCGCGACGGTCAACTGCAAGAGCTTGACCTTTTGCGTCTGGATGTCGAAGTTGCGAAAGGTTGCGGTGTAGCCCGCGGCCAGCGGCAGGCAGCCCAGGACCTGATCGGCGCCAGAAGAATCGGCAAAGATGGGGCCGCCGAGATCGACGTCGATGGGCCGCTCCTGGCCGTTCATACTCATCTTGCCGGTGGCTTTGTTGCCCGCGTAATCCAGATCGATGGCGACCGGACCTTGACGGAGGCTGTCTTTCAGCACGATGAGAGAGCTCTTGTCGATAGTGGTGGTGTCGGTGACGGCGCCTTGCGGGGTTTCAAGCACAGTGTTCCCGGTCCAGACGCTGCCCTCGTCCTGAATCTTGAGAGAGACCTTCATGTCCATCACCTGGCCGCCGGCCTCGATCTTCATCGTGTAGTGAAAAGATCCGGCCTGCAGGGGAAAAGTGGGTGAGGGAGCAGCCACCGCGCCGGCCTCGACCTTCTTGGCCAGCACCACGGTCTTGGGATCGACGGCGATCTCCTTGAGGCGCGCCACCGATTCCGCCGAGCCGCCCGTCTGGAATCTCCCCCCAAGGTGCTCGGCGAGAAACTTCTCCGCCTCCATGAAGAGCGCGAGATTGTTGATGGGGCGGGCGAATCCATGGCCCTCGTCGGGAGCCAGAATGTACTCGACGGGGAAGCCGCGGTCGCGCAGGGCGATGACGATCTGTTCGGCCTCGCGGCGGTTGACGCGGGGATCGTTGGCGCCCTGGGCGACCAGCAGCGGCGTCTTGATCTTGTCGGCGAAGTTGAGCGGAGAGCGCTCGGTGAGCAGAGCCTTGCCCTGCGCTGTGTCGCGGTCTCCCATGCGCACGGCAAAGAGCTTGCGGGCGGCCTCCCAGTAGGGCGGGATGGAATCCATCAGGGTGATGAGGTTCGAGGGGCCGACGATGTCCACTGCGGCGGCATAGAGGTCGGGGGTGAAGGTGACGCCGGCCAGTGTGGCGTAGCCGCCATACGAGCCGCCCAGAATGCCCACGCGCTTGGGATCGGCGATGCCTTCTGCAACAAGGTATTTCACGCCCCAGGTGAGGTCGTCCTGCATCTTGCGGCCCCATTCGAGGTTTCCGGCGTCGAGGAACTTGCGTCCGAAGCCGGTGGACCCGCGGAAGTTGGGTTGCAGCACGGCGTAGCCGCGGTTGGCAAAGAACTGCGCCAGCGTGTCGTAGCCCCAGGAATCGCGCGCCCAGGGTCCGCCGTGAGGCAGGATGAGGGTGGGCAGATTCTTGGCCGCTACGCCCTTGGGCAGGGTGAGATAGGCGGGAATCTCCAGACCGTCGCTGGACTTGTAGCTGACCGCCTTCATCTCTGCCAGATCGGTACGCGGGAGCTGCTCGCGAACCACATATTGCGGCGTGAGCGCGCGGGTCTTGCGGTCGAAGAGCAATACCTTACCCGGTTCGATGTCGCTATGCGCGGTAAAGAGCCAGAAGCGCTCGTCAAGGGTGCGCGAGGTGACCATGATCTCTTGACCAGCGAACTTCTGCTCCAGCCAGCGGTAGTCGGCCTCGTAGGCCTTGTCTTTGAAATAGCTCTTGGTGCGGGCGGCGGTGTACCAGGTCTCGACCAGTTGGTCGTTGTCTTCGCGGAAGAGCGCGCCGCCAAAGTCCACTTTGCCCAGCGGGTCGGACTCGATCTTCTCCGCCTTGCCGGTGGCGGGGTCGAAGAGGGCGAGCGAAACCAAGTCGGCGTCCTTGTTGGTCTCGATGTACACATGCTGGCCGTCGGGGTGGTAATGAAGCGGGCCGCAGGTCTCGAAGACCGAGCAGGAATAGACCTTGCTGAAGCCGCTCTCGTCAACGCGCAAAATCTCCGTGTCGCCGTTGTCGGCGCTGCGTGTGGCCAGGCGCAACTGGCCTTTGAGGTCGAAGACCCAGCCGGTGACGCGCTCGGTGTTCTTGCGCAGCAGGGTCTTTTCGCCGGTCGAAATCTTGAGCTTGTACAGGTCGTGCCAGGCCTTGTCGCGGTCGTTGAGGCCGATGAAGACGACGTCGGGATCGCTCTTGGGCACGTCGTAGAGCATGATGCGGACGCCCTTGAGGCCGGTCAGATCGCGTGAGGCCGGAGCGTCGGCGCCGGCGGCCGGCTTGGCCGCGGGATCGACGGCGTAAAGGTTGTAGTTTTCATCGCCGTCGTTGTCTTTGACATAGAGAATGGCTTTGCTGTCGCGGCTCCACAGGTAGCCGGCGATGGGGCGCTTGGTCTCGGTGGTGAGCAGGCGCGCGGCGCTGAAGGGCTCGCCGACGGCCTTGACGTAGAGGTTCCGCGTGTCCTTCCAGGGCTTGAGAAAGGCAAGATACTGGCCGTTGGGAGAGAGTTCGGCGGCGGCGATCTCGGGGTTGCCGAAGAGCAGATCGCGGTCGATCAGGGGCGGCGGGGCGGCAGCTTTCTTGTCTTGCGCAAAATTCGTGGAGGCGAAGAGCAAAAGGCAGAGGATGCCGAGAGTGAGCTTCTTCATGGGAGGGTTTCCCTTTCTCCTATAGGTTCAAAACCAGGTTGAACTACGGATCGGAAGACAGCATACGCTCTTCCGATACGAAGAATATTTCAAGCGAGTTCCACTGAATCCGGCAATGGCTGCTTCTCAGCTGTGTGGCGCAATCGCCAGCACCAGCACAAACCAGGCAAGAAACAGCGCCATCAACGGCCAGGCGAGAAAGCGCGCGAAATTCAGCGAGTAGCCGGTGCAGGACCGGCTCTGCACAAACAGCGCGGGGTCGGCGCTGTTGTGGTAATAGAGGCCCCAGCGCCAGTGCTCGTCGCCCTGCATCTCGAAGGGATGGGGCGTGAAGTGCTTGTTCTTCAACGTGCGCCAGAAAAGCAGAGCCCCCGTGGCGATAAAGACGGCGATGAGAAACGCCCTGACCGCGGTGTGGGGAATGGCCGCGCCAAAGAGGGCGAACCAGAAGACCGCGGCCAACACAACCACCCCCACCCAGGAAGCGATCAGCGAAGACCGCTGCGTGTGGCTGGCCATCGAGGTGCGCACCCGCGTGGAGCTGCGCATCAACAGCATCAGGACAATGCTGGCCGCAAGCAATCCCAAGCTGAAACCAAAAAGGCTGTCGCCGCCATGGGCGGAGACCCTCTCATTGAGAATCCGCGGCGCGGCGGCCAGACCGGCCGTCTGGCTCACCCACAGCACAGCCAGAGCGTAGACCACCAATCCAGCAAAAAATGGGGCGAGCACCGCAGGCAGCGAGGGAATAGTGGAATGCGCGAGCAACTCCACCTCGCGAGGCCGGCTGACCGTATCTTCAGCCTGGTCCGGCTTCAACCTCATCCCCGCTTGCCCATGAGCACGGGCAAAGGCGATGTGGCAGACCATCGCCTCTACCAGGACGGCAAGAAGCAGGGCCGCGACTGGCCGCCAGGAACGCACGGCAAGGAACACGGCCGCAGCCGGCAGCAGGCCGATCCACACCCCGATCAGATAATTCCTGGCGATCGAAGCGGCCGCGGGGCTCTGGCGAAGATGCTCAGGAACGGTTCTGCCAAAAAAGAAGAACTGGTTGATGCGCGAGGTCCAACTGTTCAGTGCGGCAATCAGTAACAAACCACCCAGCGTGTAAAAGATCATTTTCTTCTCCTTGGACGCCGCCAGAGACGGCGTGTTGGAAGATCCGGTTCACTTCGTGAGTTCCGCGCGCAGTCCATCCAGCTCGCTGAGAATCACTTCAATCGAGAGGCCTTCGGAACGCATCTGCGAAACCAGCAGACGCAGGCGGGAGTTGAATTGCTCCCTCATCTCGGGAGTGGGCTCCGGCGTCTCTCTCGCGGTGACGACGGCGCCCCGGCGGCGACGCAGATCCAGCCAGCCCTCGCTGCTCAACAGGCGATAGGCCTCGGCAACGGTGTTGAAGTGAACGCCCAGCTCCAGCGCCAGTTCGCGGACGGTGGGCAGGGCATCGCCGGGATTGAGTTGGCGATCAACCAGGAGCGTGCGGATTCCATCCACAATCTGCCGATAGACCGGTAAGGTCGAGGCAGGATCGATCCGCAGGATGGCTTGCGTCTTCATTTGTTTAATGTATACATACAATGTACAAATAACGCAAGAGAAATTGAAAAAATCTTCCGATCCAAAAAAAAGCCCAGCCGCGCGGGCTGGGCTTGATTGCGAGAGGTATCTCGGGAGCGGTGTCCGCTCAGGCGCGGCCGGCAAAGAGGCCGGTCTCGGTATCCACCCGGACCTTGGTGCCGATGTCGCAAAAGAGCGGAACCTTGATCTCCAGGCCGGTTTCCAGCTTGGCCAGCTTGGTGACGCTGCCGCTGGAGGTGTCGCCGCGCACGGCCGGCTCGGTGTAGGCGATCGTCAGTTCCACCTGCTGCGGCAGTTGCAGGCCGATGGGGTTGCCATTGAACTTGTGCAACTGGATCAGAACGCCCTCCAGCAGGTAGTCCAGCGCCTCGCCCACCATCTCCGGGTTGAGGGTGTGGGTCTCGTAGCTCTCCTGATCGAGAAAGTGGGAGCCCTCGGCGTCGCTGTACAGGTAGGAGGCCTCGACCATCTCCAGGTCCGGCTCCTTGAACTTGTCGCTGGCCTTGAAGGTCTTGTCGAAGACGGCGCGGGTCAGCAGGTTGCGCATCTTGAGGCGGACCAGGGTCTGGCCGCCGCGGGCGGTAGGAGTGGAGATTTCCACGTCCAGGCAGTGGTAGGGGACGTTTTCAAGCTCAAAGAACATCTTGCGCTTGACGTCGATGGCTTCCAACAGTGCGGCCATAAATTCCTCGAAGAGAACGGGTAAGCAATTTCGCTGCTGCTCCCAATTCATTATACGAAGCACCCGCGGCGGGGCGGCGGCATCGCCCCAACTCGCTGATTTGCTCATCCTTTCAAGCATGGCCAACTTGCTGACTTACTCACTCCGCGCAGCGAAGGCTGGCTCGCCGGTTCTGTCTCGATCCTTTCCGCATCCGCTCAGCCTTGTCCTAGGGAAAGATATTTCAAACGGCGAAAATCAATGTGCGTCCGCGGCGTCGACCTTGCCGCGGAACTTGCTGTAGACAAAGACGATGTAGCCGAGGGCCAGAATCATGCCCACGCTCCACCAAACCAGGCCGACGGCCAGTGCATGGGGGCCGCTGATGGCGCGGGAGAGGGTGATGTCGCGCTCCGCGCCAGTGGAGGCGGGCAGCAGCGTGGGGTAGAGCGCCCAGCAGGCCCCGGCCAGCATGAAGAAGAGATAGAGGCCGGAACAGAGAAAGGCCTTCACCGGGTGGCGATTGAGGTTGAAGAGCCAGATGCCGGCCAGTGAGGCCAGCACGCCCACGGGAATGAAGAACGTGATGGGGTAGTTGAAGTAGTTGTAAAGCGCCACCGGGCGAATGGAGATGGTGGCGATCAGGCTGATCAGGGTCAGAGCCAGCAGCGCCAGCCAGAGCGGGGTGACGACGTGGCGGGCGCGCGCCTCCAGTGCGCCGCTGGTCTTGATGCTGAGCCAGAGAGCGCCGTGCTGGGTGAGAGCGACCAAAGCAACCACGCCGCCGATGACGGTGTACCAATCGAGAATGCCGGGATGCAGGCCGGGCTGCCAATTGGTCCACAGGGGCAAAAAGAAGTAGCCGTCTGCTTGCAGGGGAACGCCGCGAAGGACGTTGGCCAGGGCCGCGCCGAAGAAGACGATCAGCAGAGTGCTGGAAAAGCCGAAGACGCCATCGAGCAGGCTGCGCCAGACTCCTATGTCGATGTGGTTGCGCAGCTCCAGGCTGACGCCGCGCAGCACCAAAAGCCATAGAACAATCATGAGCGGCAGATAAAAGCCGCTGAAGGCCGAGGCGTAGAGGAGCGGGAAGGCGAAGTACAGGGTGCCGCCCCCGGCCAGCAGCCAGACCTCGTTGCCGTCCCAGACCGGGCCGATGGCGCGCAGGGCGGTTCTCCGTTCGGCCTCGGTGCGCACCAGAAAGAGATGCAGAACGCCGACCCCCAGGTCGAAGCCGTCCAAAACCACGTAGCCGACGATCATCACGGCAACCAGCCAGAACCAGATGAAACCCATCATTGCAGCACTCCTGAAAAACGCCGTAAGAACGGTTGAACAAGCGCACAAATCCGCAAGACGTCAACGCACCAAGTCAGCGGGTTGGCGCGGGTGAGCCGCCGCTGGCGGGCTCGGGTCCGTGGCTGATCTCGCGGTAAATCAACACGGTGAAAAGCAGTCCCAGCAGCGCGTAGAGGCCCATGAAGCCGAGCAGGGTGAAGAGTCCGTTGGCCGCCGAGACGGTGCTGGAGAAGCCCTCGCTGGTGCGCATCAGCCCATAAATAAGCCAGGGCTGGCGGCCCAGTTCGGCAGTCATCCAGCCGGCGGTGTTGGCGATGTAGGGCAGCGGGAAGCTGATCAGCAACGCCCACAGCGCCCAGCGCGCGGTAAAGAGCCGGTTGCGCCACAGCAGCAGAGCGCTGACGCCCATCAGCAGCAGGAACCATGTCCCCAGGCCGGCCATGATGTGGTACGCGTAGTAGAGCAGCGGCAGGGCGGTGGGCCACTGGTCGTGGGGAATCTGGTCGAGACCTTTTACCTCGGCCTTGGTGGTTCCGTAGATGAGGAAGCTGAGCGCGTCGTTGACCACGATGGGGTTGTCGATCTGGCCGGTTTCTTCATTGGGCTGGCCCATCAGCACCAGGCCGGCGCCGTCTTCCGTTCTGAAAAGGCCTTCCATCCCGGCAATCGCGGCCGGCTGATTGTGGGCAACGTATTTGCCCTGCAGGTCGCCGGTGGGGAAGATGATGAGAATCGACGAAACGATGCCCGCCAGGACGCCCACCTTGAGAAAGATGCGGCCATACTCCTGGTTGCGTTCGTCCAGCAGGTAAAAGGCCCCTACGGCGGCGACGACAAAGCTGGCCGTGACCACCGCGCCCGTCATGTTGTGCATGTACTGGAGCAGTCCCCAGGGATTGAGCAGAAGCTGCCAGAAGCTGAGCACCTGAAACTGGCCGTTGGGCAGGCGGTCGAAGGCGACCGGGTGCTGCATCCAGGCGTCGGTGACGATGATGAAAAAGCCCGAGATCCACGAGCCGACGAAGACCATCACCGCCGAAAACCAGTGCAGAGTCTTGGAAAGGCGTTTTTCGCCGTAGAGAAAAAGCCCCAGAAAGGCGGATTCGAGGAAGAAGCTGAAGATGCCTTCCATGGCCAGGGGCTGGCCGATCACGCCGCCCGAGAGGTTGGCGAAGCGCGCCCAGTTGGTGCCGAACTCGAACTCCATGGGGATGCCGGTGACCACGCCGAAGACGAAGTTGATGCCGAAGATGCGTCCCCAGAAGCGGGCGGCGCGGTCCCACTGCTCGCCGCCGGTTTTGAGGGCGATGGTTTTGAGCACCACAATCAGCAGTGCAAGGCCCATGGTGAGCTGGGGAAAGAGATAGTGAAAGGTCACGGTAAAGGCAAAATGAAGGCGGTGAATCAACTCTGGGGTCATGGCGACACTCCGGGTGCAGAGTACAAAGCGCGAAGGGAAGGGCAACGCGGGCCGCGCCTCGCCAGACGCTCTGAGCGAGGTTCGGTCAAAACGATGCGGGACTACCAAAACGGCAGCGCGAGCGGACTGAGATGATTTTAGTCAACCTCAGACTGGATTTGCCCCCTATTCTGAATGTTGGACCAAAGAAGGGTTCCCAAGGCGACCGAGGGAACAGGAGACGGATTTGACCATGCGGACGGCAATCATTGGCGGCGGCATAGCGGGGCTGGCAGCCGCCTATGAGCTGGAACTGGCGCGGGCGGCGGGAGCCGACCTCGAGTACACGCTCTTTGAAGCGCTGCCACGGCTGGGCGGAGCACTCTCCACGGAGATTCTCGATGGCGTCGTGCTGGAGCGCGGTCCCGACTCCTTCATCAGCGAAAAACCTGCCGCGGCGGCGCTCTGCCGCGAACTGGGCCTGGGCGATGAGCTGACTCCCAGCAACGACGAGGCGCGCAAGACCTACATCGTGGTGCGCAACCGGCTGGTGCCGCTGCCCGATGGCCTGATGTTTCTGGTTCCCACCAAGCTGATTCCCACCGCGCTGACCCGTTTGTTCAGCCTGCCCACCAAGATCCGCATGGGTCTCGAGCTGTTGCTGCCGCCCCGGCCCAGCGGGCTGGCCGATGAGACGGTAGCGGCGCTGGTCGAGCGGCACTTCGGGCAAGAGGCCGTCGAGCGCCTTGCCGATCCGCTGCTTTCGGGGATCTATGGCGGCGACGCCACCCAGTTGAGCGCCCGCGCGGTGCTGCCGCGCATGGTCGAGATGGAAGAGCAGTACGGCTCGCTGACCCGCGGAATGCTCGCCGGCCATCGCAAGATGAAATCCTTGATGAAGGCCAAGGCGCCCGCTCCGGGCGGGGTCAAACCTGCTCCACGCGCCATCTTTACCACCCTGCGCGGTGGCTTGCAGCAACTGGTGGATGCGCTGGAGGCGCGGCTCAATCCGGCCTGGGTGCGGTGCTCGACCCCAGTCAGCGCGCTGCAGCGCACCGCCAAAGGCTGGCAAATCGAGGCCAATGGAACGTCCGAGCACTACGATGCGGTGATCATGGCCTCCTCCGCCTGGGTGGTGAGCGCATTGCTCGGCGGCGTGGATGCGGAGTTGAGCGCCGATCTGGGCGATATTCCCTATTCGTCGTCGATCACGGTGAATCTGGTCTACGACGAAGCCAAGCTGGGCAAGCTGCCGGATGGCTTCGGTTTTCTGGTTCCTGCCAGCGAAGGGCGGGCGATGCTGGCCTGCACCTTTGTGCATCGCAAGTTTCTCGGCCGCACCCCGCCGGGCAAGGCGGTTCTGCGCGCCTTTTTGGGCGGAATGCGCAACGAGGCGCTGCTGACCGAGAGCGACGAAGTGCTGGTGGCCACGGTGCGGCGGGAACTGGAAGAGATTCTGGGCGCGAAGGTGGTTGCGCAGACGGTTGTGCCGCTACGGACGCAGGTAGCGCGCTGGCGGCGAGCCATGGCGCAATACGCACCGGGCCATGGGGAGCGCATCAAGCGCATCCACGCCCATGTCGCTGCGCTGCCCGGACTGCGCCTGGCCGGCAACGCCTACGACGGCATCGGCATTCCCGATTGCATCCGCCTGGGACGCAAGGCGGCCAAAGAGTTGGTGGCGGAGTGCGCTTCGGCAAAGCAGCCAGTCGGCGAAGCAGAAAAGTAGCAAAGGGACGCTGAGATCGCAATTGCGCTGGAAGAGAGAACCGCCCCTGAAGATGATCTTTCAAGGGTGGTTCTTTTTGCTCGGGGAATGGTTCTATTTCACAGAGTTTAAAGTTCGTTCACAAAAAAGGTTGTCATCCTGAGCAACCTGACTCGTGTTGACGAGTTACGGCTGCAATAGACGCCGCAACCGCCTCCCGCAGGGAGGCGATGAAAGTAGCCAGGGGTGGACCCTGAGCATCGCGAAGGGGGAACCCCTGGAATGGATGCCAAAATCAACCGCGCGCCCTGTAGGCGGCGCGCTGAAACACTTGGTCGCTACCGCGGCACAACGGGCAGGATCAGTGCGCTGGGATGAGCAGCGTCGTGATAGACGGTGTTGACGGCTTTGACAAAGGTCGCGTCCTCGGCTGCGCTCTTGCCGGTGTTCAGGTTGCGGTCGAAGCGGGGGAAGTTGCTGCTCGATACTTCCAGCCGGATCGTGTGCCCCTTGAGAAAGACATTGCTGGTCGACCAGAGATCGATCTTCAGTTCGTAGATCTTGCCGGGGACCAACGGCTCGGCGGCGCTGGTCGAGTTGCGAAAGCGGGCTCTCAAGATTCCTTCAGTCAGGTTCTGGGCGAATCCGTCGGGCCATACGTCGACCAGTTTGGCGGTGAAGTCGGTGTCCGCGGCGGTCGAGCTGGCGAAGAGGTCGAGGCTGACCGGGCCGGTGACTTCGACATCGTTTTCCAGAGCAGGGGAGGAGTAGGCCAGAACGTCCGAGCGGGCCTCGACATCTTTTTGGTCACGAGGGCCGGGGGGCAGATGCGTGGCGTCGCAACACAACGGCCCGCCCACGGTGGGAACGGGGTCGGCGGGGTTATAAGTGAAGGTGTCGGGGGCGCTTTTGCCTAAGGACGCCACAACCAAAACACCATCGCCAGCGGCGGAGTTAGCCTTGCCGCTGGAGCGTAGAAGGTACTTCATCTCCTTGGCCTCCGGCAGCGGCCAGGCCGCCTCGTCGCGCCACTTGTTCTCGCCCATGACGAAGATGCGGACCGGCTTGTCCGAGGCGAACTGGTTTTGCTTGCCCAGGAATAAAAAGTCGTACCAGTCGAGGGTGATGTTGGTTTCGTCGTATTGCAGAGCCTCGGGTCCGAAGTCCACTGCGCCGATCTTCTCGCCGCCGCCGGCGTGGCCGCCAATGGTGACCAGCAAGCGCTGCCCCTTGCGCGCGGCCTCGTTGCCGGCATTCTTTTGCAGCCCAACGAAGTTGCGCAGCGAGCCGCCCTGGAAGATGTCGTACCAGGCGGCGATGGTCAGCGCGGGAACCTGAATGCGGCTGAAATCCTCTTCAATCGACCACTGCTTCCAGTAATCGTCGTAGAGCGGGTGGCTGGCCCAGTCCAGAAAGTACGGCGCAATCTGCCGGGTCAGGTCGGCGCTGTTCAGTGCAGCGGGCAGATTGAAAAGCGGGTATTGCTTGAGGGGCAGAACGCCATCGCCGACGAGTGCGTTGGTGTTCTGGCGAATCGTACGGGTGAGCGTGTCCTGTGCCAGCGAGGAGGTCCAGGACTCGTTGAACCACTGCTCGAAGGCCCCGCCCTGGTAGCTCCAGTTCTCGTGGTAGTTGCTGGCCGTGACCACCGGGCAGATGCCGGCCAGATGGGGCGGATGGCCGATGGCAGCCAGCATCTGCGTGGCCCCCACATAGGAACCGCCGAACATGCCCACCTTTCCATTCGAGCGGGGCAGCGCGGCGGCCCATTCAATGGTGTCGTAGCCGTCCTCGGTCTCGTGCTTGAAGGTGTACCACTCGCCCTCGGAGGCGAAGCGGCCGCGCACGTCCTGCACCACCACCATGAAACCGCGGGCGGTGGCCAGGCGGGCAAAGGCTGCGGCATTGTCCTTGCTGTAGGGGGTGCGCTGCAACAGAACGGGGAAGACGCCCTCGCCGGCGGGGCGATAGATGTCGGCGCGCAGCGTGACGCCGTCGCGGGTCTTCATTGCAACATTGCGCTCGACCAGGGGAGCGGACGCCTGAGCCGCGGGCGCCTGCGCTATGACAGACAGTGACGACGCAGGAGCAATCGAAAGGAGGACAAAGCCAGCGAGAGAAAGCGCTTTCTTGAGCATGAGCAATCCGTTCCTTGGACGGAGAAGGACCAGACCATTCTACTTCCGGGGAGAAGGCGGAGATCGTACGAGTGCGGCGATCGTGTGATTCAGCGACGGAATCCCATTGAAATGGGTGCCCCCGGTCTCGTTTTTGAGACCGGGAGGGGATTCCTTTACACACCACGGTACTAGACCCCGCTCTGCCCCATGAGAATGCCGATGCCGTAGGTGACAGCGCCCTCGATGGCGCCGATCACGGTCATCTCAAAACCGGAGGCCCACCAGGAGCGGACGGTGATGAGGCTCTTGGCTGCGCCCACGGCAAAGTGTGCGGCCAGCGAAACCACGGCGGCGGCGATGACGGCTTCCATTCCGGTCATGAAAAAGAACGGAATAATGGGAATAAATGCGCCGATGGCGGTCGAAAGCGCGCCCGAGCCGGCCGAGACCATGGGGTTCGACAGGGCCTCTTCCGAGGTTCCCAGGCGTTCGCTGACCAGCACCCGCAGCATCTGCTCGGGGTCGCGGACCAGATGGTCGGCAACCCGGTCGGCGTCCGGCTCGGGCAGCCCCTTGACCTGGTAGTAGAGGGAGACCAGTTCGCGGGCCTCGGGGGTATTCATGCGGATGGCCTCGCGCTCGCGGGCCACCTCGGCGGCGAAGATCTCGCGCTCGCTTTTCGCCGCCAGATACGCGCCGGAGCCCATTGAGAGAGCGCTGGCGATCATGCCGCTCAACCCAGCCAGCAGCACATAGGTGTGCTGCGCGGCGGGATTGGCGGCGGTGGCGCCGGCTACGCCGCTGACGATGCCGAAGATTGCTCCCAGGCCGTCGTTGACCCCATAAACCGCGTCGCCGATCCAACTGCCGGGCTGCTTGCGGCCGTTGTCGCGCTTGGCCAGCAGTTCGTCCAGCACCGCCTTGGGATCGACGCCGGGAGCGCCGACGGGAGCCATATAGTGGCCGCGCAGCAGCGAACCCAGCTCGCGGTGATGGTCCTTTTCGTCTTCGATGACGTGGTCCAGGATGGCGATCGAGCCTTCGTCGCCGAGATCCTTGAGCTGAGAGCCATAGTTGGCGATGTGCCGGCTCTCTTCGATCTCCAGCCGGCGCAGGGCCATGCGCACGCCGCCGGCGCGGTTGGCCAGGGAATCGGCCTCGCCGCCGGGGCTGCCATGATAGACGGGCGCCGTTCCGCCCAGTTCCTGAATGCGCCCGGCCCAGAGGTCGGCATGTTCCAGTTCGGCGGTGGCCAGATGGCGCAGCACCTGGGCGCGAACGGGGTCGGTGTCCCGGTCGGCCAGGGTCTGATAGGTGCGATAGCCTTCCATCTCGGCCTGCCAGTTGCCCTCCAGAGCCTCAAGAACCTTTTTTAGCTTGACCGCGCTCAACGTGCCGTTCGCCATAGGGATAAACCTCGCTTTCCTTGAGGATACGGCATTTCCAGCGGTGTAGAGGAGAGAAGAAACTGTGTGGTGAGGACCGAGGATGGATTGTAAGGCGAGGAGGAATCTGGACAGAGGGAGCGACTTCGCGCAGCAATCACAGGTGTAAATGTTTACAATGCAATCCTTTGCCGCGCTGCTTCCCACCTCTGGGGCACACCGTTTAGTGTTGTGTGCAGCATTGCAGCAGAGATTCCGGCATCTGAAGCGGCATCAGGCCCTTCTCAGCCGCCGGAACCGTCTTTTACCCAGGACGCACGTAGATGCCCTTACCGGGCAATTTTGAAGGAGCGGGAATACCCATGGCTACAAGATCCACACCATCGGCGGCACAGAGTACACCGAACTATACCGGCCCGTTTATCACGGTTACCGCCCTCTATTTCATCTTTGGATTCATTACCAATCTGAACATGCAGTTGGTTCCCCATCTGCGTTCAGTTTTTGACCTGCCCTGGCTGCAGGCGGCTCTGGCAAACGGTGCGTTTTTTACCGCATATTTTGTGGTTTCCTCGCCGGCTTCGCGGCTGATTGAGGCCATTGGCTACAAGCGGACCATTGTGGTTGCGCTCTTCGTGCAGGTAGGTGGAGCGCTCTTGTTTCTGCCCGCGGCGAGCCTGCCCAATTTCTGGCTCTTCCTAACTGCGGTGTTTGTCGTCGGTTCTGGCGTGGCGATGCTGCAAACCGCGTTGAATCCTTATGTATCTGCCCTAGGGCCGGAATTGAGCGCCCCTGTGCGGCAGACACTGGCGCAGGCATTCAACTCCATCGGCGGCATGATCGCTCCGGTATTTGCAAGCGCGCTGATTCTCAAGCACAAAGTCGTTCTGGATGCCGCCATTTTGGCCAAGAAGTCGGTCGAAGAACAATTGGCCTATAAGGTCAGCATTGCCAGCACGGTACGGATGCCGTATCTAGCCATTGCCGCTGCTCTTGTGCTGTTGGGATTGGCAGTTTCCTTTGCCCATTTGCCTACCATCAAGTCGACGCAGGAGTTTCGTCCCACCAAGGACGGCGTGGGAATCGCCGATCAAAGCATATGGAGCTATCCGCATACGGTTCTAGCCGCCATTGGGATCTTCGTTTATGTGGGCGTGGAAGTCGGATTGGCTCAATTCATGGTGGGATACTTCGGCTTGCCTGAGTTGGGTGGAATGCTTGCGGCCACCGCTGCTGCATTTACCTTCTACTATTGGTTTGGCGCGCTGTTGGGACGTCTGCTCGGTTCATGGATGCTCACCAAGATCAATGCGGGGCGGCTGCTGGGAATCTTCGGACTGTTGGCCGTCGTCTGCGTGCTGGTCTCGATCAGTTCAAGCGGGCGGGTGGCAGTCCTTAGCCTGATCCTGTGCGGCTTCTTCAACTCGATCATGTTCCCCAACATCTTTGCATTGGGCATCACAGGTCTGGGGCCGATGACCAGCAAGGGCTCCGGCCTGATCATGACGGGCGTGGTGGGCGGAGCGGTGATTCCCGTCCTGCTAGGTGGGATGGTCGATCACTTGGGGTTCAGAGTTGCGGCGATTTTGCCGGCGCTCTGCTATCTCTACATTGCGTTTTACGGCTTTGTGGGACACAAGCCAAAGCGGTCGGCGGCTTAACGAAAACGGCAAAAAGCGAATGCCCTCCGGCGGTTGCCGGAGGGCTTTTTGACTCTGGAGCCTTTTGCAAATTCCTTTCAGGCCATAGATCGTGTCAGGGCACGACTTCAGTCGTGCCGCAATGGCCCTTTTAAGATCTCGGCTTTAGCCGCTGCGGAATTGCAAATAACTGAAAATAATAAGCGCAGGGGCTAAAGCCCGGCATGATTTTGTTGCTTTTTCGGCACGACTGAAGTCGTGCCCTGACTCGTTTCGTATCTTCAATGGAGTTTTGCAAGAGGCTCTCTTTAGGAAACCTATTCCTTGCCCTGACTCAGCCACCACGCCTTAATAAACTTCCAGTGGATGTAGACGGAGTGGTTCAGGTGCAGCAGCAGCCCCTCGCGCCCATCCAAAAAGCCGAGGCGAAAGATGTAGTTATAGAGAAAGGTGGCGGCGGGGTTGAGCAGCGCGTTGCAGATAAACGCGGGAAGAGACCGGCTGGTGCGGCCGCGCTCGTAGAGCAGTTGGGCGATCTCCGAACTGTAGCGGTTCATGTGTTCGAGGTAGATGGCCAGCGTGGGGTAGGCGTAGTGCAGCATGTCGTGCTTGAGCTTGCCGCGCGGCCCCTCGAATTGCGGCGTGCTGTGCGGGCCCACGCCCTCGCTGAGCCGGGCCGAGCCGCGCCGGAAGAGGCGCAGCTTATGGTCGGGATAGAAGCCGCCATGGCGCATCCAGCGGCCGAAGTAGAGGTTCAGGCGGGGAACCCAGTAAGCGCCAAACCTGGGTTCTCCCTTTTCGCCCGAGAGAATCTGGCGAATCTCGTCCTGCAAGCCGTGAGTAAGAACCTCATCGGCGTCGAGCAGAAGAACCCAGTCGCAGGTGCAGAGGTCGAGGGCGACATTCTTCTGCTCGCCGTGGCCGCCAAAGGCGTGATAGGAAGTTTTGGCCCCGAAGGACTGGGCAATCTCGACAGTGCGGTCCTTGGAGCCCGAATCGACAACGACGATCTCGTCGGCCCAGCGGACGCTTTCGAGCGTGCGAGGAAGGTTCGCCTCCTCGTTCATGGCGATCATGGCTACGGACAGAGTCTTGCGCATCGAGGAAAGTATACGTGAGCGGAGTTAGCGGGGTTAGCGCCACCGTGCGGCTGGTTCCGTGACAGCGCGATGAATGTAGCGCTGGTCTCCCAGCCGGCTGTGGCGCGGACGTCCCCGCCGCGCTTGCCCATGATGAATGACTCATTCATGCAGCCTAAACAGGAGTTAGCAGGGCATGGATTGAAGCAGCGCCGTCACGCGGGCGATGGGCAGGCCGACGACGTTGAAATAACAGCCCTCGATGCGGGGAATCCAGCGGGCGGCGCGGCCCTGGATGGCGTAGGCTCCGGCCTTGTCCATGGGCTCGCCGCTGGCGATGTAGGCGGCGATCTCCGCCTCGCTAAGGGGCAGGAATTCGACCCTCGTCACCTCCGCGGCAGCCTGCGCAGAGTGGGCAGCGATCAAAGCAACACCGGTGGCCACAAAATGCGCGCGCCCCGAGAGCAGGCGCAACATGCGCGCGGCGTCGGCGGCGTCCTCCGGTTTGCCCAGAATGTGATCGTCGAGGAAGACCGTGGTGTCTGCCCCCAGCACGGCCAAGGGCTGGAGGCTGGAGTGCATCTCCTCCCCGGTTCCATAATCGGGACCGGGGACGCCCGCGGACGCTCGCGTCTCGTTCGCACTGGCCTCTGTGATTTCGTTGAAGACCGCCTGCGCCTTTTCCAGGGCCAGCCGGGTGACGTAGGCGATGGGCTCCTCGCCGGGGAGCGGCTCCTCGGGAATCTGCGCCGGATGAACGATGAAAGAGAATCCTGCCTGGGTGAGCAGTTCGCGGCGGCGGGGCGAGGCGGAGGCAAGAACGAGCATAGAGAGATTATTGCAGGAAGCAATGAGCGACCGGCCAGCCACCCCAGCGAACACAAATCGTTCGCCGGGGACCACGGGCACACACCCAACTCCGCTCAGCGATGACCATGCTTTTTTGAAAATCAGAGACGCCACATTAGCGTGCAACCTCGGCGCGGGTAAACTCGCCGTCGAGCAGCCGCCAGATTCCTAGCGGATTCTCGTCTTTGAGCTCCTCCGGCAAGGTGGCCTGGGGGAAATCCTGGTAGCAGACCGGCCGCGCAAAGCGGAAGATCGCCTGGCTGCCGACCGAGGTGGACCGGCCGTCGCCGGTGGCGGGATAGGGTCCGCCATGCACCATGGCGTGGCAGACTTCAACTCCGGTGGGATAGCCATTGACGATCAGCCTGCCCGCCTTGCCCTCCAGAATCGCGATCAGGTCCGCGTGCTCCGCCAGATCGGCATCCGTCCCCTGCAAGGTCGCGGTGAGCTGGCCTTCCAGTGCGCGCGCCAGCTCGATCAGTTCCTCGCGGCCGGCATAGCGGACGATCACCGCGCTGGGGCCAAAGTTCTCCCTGGCCAGGGAGGGGTCGCTGAGCAGATCGTCGCCGTCGATCTCAAACAACGCCGGAACGCCCTGTGCGGGACCGGCATTGCCTTCTGCCAGCGTCTCAACCGCACCGTGCGCCTGACGCTCGGCCACTCCGGCGGAGTAGTTGCGGCAGATGGATACGCTCAGCATCGTCGCCGCTGCCGCCTGCTTGACCTGCGCCGCAAGCCCGGCGACCAGTGCGTCGGCATCCTCCGTGCGCGGCAAAAAGATCAATCCGGGTTTGGTGCAGAACTGGCCCACGCCCAGGGTGAACGATGCGAAGAGGCCATTGGCGATCTGCGCGCCGCGGCTGCGCAAGGCCTCGGGCAGAACAAAGAAAGGATTGACGCTGCCCATCTCCATGAAGGCGGGAATGGGCTCGGGACGCGCCGCGGCCAGTTGCATCAATGCTTTGCCGGCGGTCCAGGAGCCGGTGAATCCGACCGCTTTGACTTTGGGGTGCTGCACCAGGGCAATTCCAACTTCCGTGCCGGCGTCGAATAGCAAGGCAAAGACGCCCGCTGCCAGTCCGCAGGCTTGCACGCTGCGGCAGATCGCCTGGCCTACCAGTTCGCTGGTCCCCGGATGGGCGGGATGGGCCTTGACGATCACCGGATTGCCCGCCGCCAGCGCCGAGGCGGTATCGCCCCCGGCTACGGAGAAAGCCAGGGGAAAATTGCTCGCTGCAAAGACCGCAACCGGGCCCAGCGGACGCAGCATGGAGCGAATGTCGGCGCGAGGCATCGGCTGGCGGCCGGGTTGGGCGGGATCGATGTGCGCCGTCACCCACGACCCTTCTTCGGCGACCTGGGCAAAAAGCCGGAGCTGGCCGACGGTTCTGCCTACTTCGCCCTGCAGGCGCTTCACCGGCAACGCCGTCTCGCGATGGGCGCGATCCACCAGATCCGCCGCGATTGCCTCGATCTCCGCGGCGATCAGGCGCAGGAAACGGCCCCGTTCCCGGCCGGAGAGCTTGCCGTAGCTGGCGAAGGCCTCTTCCGCCAGTTGAACGGCCAGATCTACGTCGGCAAGGGAGGCGGTATGAAAGACGGGATAGAGCGCAGCGCCGGTCACCGGGTCGACGCCTGAGAAAGCAGCCCCGCTGGCTTCGCGTGGCTGGCCGTTGACAAGGGAATATCCGCGGATCGTCATTTGCCGCAATTCTACCAAAGCCGTACTGCTGCAGAGGCGCGCCTTGAGCGACGGGAGCCGCTCCCTACGCCGGTTTGGACGCCCATGCGGGGACGGGCGTAGGATGGGCCTCGGCGGCACAGTTCGCCCGAAAGCCTGCACCACCCAAGGAAAACAAATGATCTGCAAAAGAAGACCGATCTTGCCTAGCGTGCTTTTGACCGCGGTTGTGTTGGCGTTTGCGTTGGCCGGCGTACATTCCGCGCATGTGCTGCAAAACCAAGCTGTCGCGGCCGCCGAGAGCCAGCCTGCGGGTGAGATTGAAAGGCTGGACCCCGCGCTGGCGGCGATTGTCCCTGCCGATGCGCGCGTCGAGCGGGTGGCCGGCGGCTTCAAGTGGACCGAGGGTCCCATCTGGATTCATGCCGGCTATCTGCTCTTTGCCGAGATCCCCAGCAACAGCATCCGCAAGCTGCTGCCGGAGGGCACGTTGAGCATCTTCCTGCAGCCCAGCGGATACACGGGCGTCGCGCCCTATGGCGGTCCCGAGCCGGGCTCGAACGGCATGACGCTGGACCACACCGGCCGCCTGACTGTAGCCGGCCACGCCCTGCGCAGCGTCTGGCGGCTCGAATCGATGGATGCCAACGGCCCCAAAACCGTGCTCGCGGATTCCTATGAGGGGAAGGCGCTGAGCAGCCCCAACGATCTGGTTTACCGCTCCGACGGCTCTCTGTATTTCACCGACCCACCTTACGGACTGCCTACCCAGGGCGACCGGGACCCGGCCAAGCAGTTGCAGGTCAATGGCGTCTACCGCATTCCCGCGGCGGAGGCGCAAAAGCCGGGAGCAGCACCCCAGCGCGCGCAGCTTCAGTTGCTCATCAAGGATCTTCCCCGCCCCAATGGGATTGCCTTTTCGCCGGACGAGAAATACCTCTACGTCGACAACACCGAGCCCCGGAAGCTGTGGATGCGCTATCCGGTGCTGAAGGATGGAACATTGGGCAAGGGTGAAATCTTCTTCGACGCCACCAGCGACCATCGCACCGGCGCGCCGGACGGAATGAAGGTCGACCAGGCGGGCAACGTCTACAGCGCCGGGCCGGGCGGAATCTGGATCTTTTCCCCCTCGGGCAAGCATCTGGGCACCATCCTGCTGGCGCACAGCGCGGGCAATCTGAACTGGGGCGACGCCGACGCCAAGACGCTCTACATTACCGACAGCGGCGAAATCCTGCGCATCCGCCTGAAGATTCCCGGCGTGCGGCCCTGAGGGCTGGTGTATTCGATTCGTCTTTTGCTGGCCCTGGCGGTGGTGGTGCTCTTCCCGCCGGCGCGGCTGGTTCGCGCGCTTCGATCGATTCTCCCCTCCAGCGCATCGCCTCGACTTCCTCAAGGAGATACGATAGCGTCAGTCCTGGCTGCGGCGATCCCCGCCGGCTTTCGTCCAATGGATTGAGGAGAGATTCATGCGCCGTCTTGCGCCGTTCGCACTGACATTGCTGCTGGCCCTGCCGTTGGTTTTGGCTGCCCAGAGCGCTGCGCCCGACCAAGCCAGCGCCAACAACGCCCGTCAGGCCCGCGCCGCGCTCGACGCCATGGTGCAGGCCCTGGGCGGTCCGGCCTGGCTCAATATGAAGGAACAGACCCGCGTAGGCCACGTGGCCGCTTTCTTCCAGGGGCAGCCCAGCAGCGGCACCACGCTCTTCTACGAGTTCCACGCCTGGCCCG
Source organism: uncultured Occallatibacter sp. (assembly GCA_964493705.1). Classification (GTDB taxonomy): domain Bacteria; phylum Acidobacteriota; class Terriglobia; order Terriglobales; family Acidobacteriaceae; genus Telmatobacter. The sequence goes on along the minus strand of CAZBPD010000003.1, from coordinate 138,329 downwards.
ACCGCGACCGCGTCGAATACACCAAGCACCGCGACGTGGTGCAGATCTACGACGGCCATCAGGGCTGGGAGGTCACCTATCGAGGCAAGAAGCCGCTGCCGCAGGAGCAGGTCGACGACTTTCTTCGCCGCCGCGACCACTCCATCGAGACCGCCGTCAAGCGCTGGCTCAACGATCCCCGCACCATTCTCATCTACGAGGGACAGCACCTGGCGGCGCGGCACTTGGCCGAGCAGGTCACGCTGATCTCTGCCGAAAACGAAGCCGTCACCATCCTCATGGACGTGCAGACCCATCTGCCGCTGCGCCGCACCTTCCAGTGGCGCGACCCGGTCTACAAAGACAAGAATCTCGACGCCGAGGAGTACGACGACTACCACGTCGTCGATGGCTTCCCCACGCCCTTCACCACCACCCGCTTCAAGAACGACGAGATGGTCAGCCAGCGTTTTCTCGACCACGCCGCCTACAACCAGAACCTCGACGCCGATTTCTGGAACGCCGACGCCACTGAGCACCGAATCAAGAAGTGAAGGCAGCGCTGGTTGGCGCGTAGTTCTTTGACGGTGTGAAGTGAGATCTCCCCGGTCTCAAAATCGAGACCGGGGGCACCCCCGATTGAAAGGGTGGCCCAAAACGCGCAGAATTGGCGCTGGGCTTACTGAATCACGGCGATCTTGGCGCGCTTGCCGAGGCGGACGACGATGCGGGCGGGCAGCGAATCTACCGAAACAAGGGCGCCCACGGCGCTTTCGCCATCCAGCTTGACGGCCTTTTCTGCGATCTTGCGATTGGCTTCCGCTCCGCTGGCGGCCAGGCCCAGGTGCACCAGCAGCTTGGGCAGGCGAATCTGTTTGGGCTCCGCCCCTGCCACATCGGCCAGAGAGATCGCAACCTCTTCGAGGTCTTCGGCTTCGCCCTTCTGCTGGAACATCTTGGCCCAGTTTTCGTCGGCGCTCTGGGCGGCTTCCGCGCCATGGAAGTCGGCTGTAATGGAGCGGGCCAGCCGTTTCTTGGCCTCCATCGGGTGCAGTTTTCCCGCCGCCACGTCGGCCTTGAGCGCTTCAACATCGGAGCCGCGCAGGTCGGTCAAAAAGAGAAAATACTTCCACATCAATTCGTCGCTGATGCTCATCAGCTTGCCGTACATCTCGGCGGGGGGCTCGTTGATGCCGATGGCGTTATTGAGGGATTTGGACATCTTCTGCACGCCGTCCAGGCCTTCGAGAATCGGCGTCATCAGCACGATCTGCGGCTTCTGGCCATATTGGCGCTGCAACTCGCGGCCGCAGAGCAGGTTGAACTTCTGGTCGGTGCCGCCCAGTTCGACGTCGCACTCCAGGCAGACCGAGTCGTAGCCCTGCATCACGGGATAGAGAAACTCGTGCAGGCTGATGGGCTGCTCGGCCTCGTAGCGCTTGTGGAAGTCGTCGCGCTCCAGCATCTGGCTGACGGTAAAGCGCGCGGCCAGGCGGACGGTGTCTTCATAGCCTAGCTTGCCCAGCCACTCCGAGTTGTAGCGGACCTCGGTGACGCTCTCATCGAGGATCTTGAAGACCTGCGCCTTGTAGGTTTCGGCGTTGGCGTCGATCTGCTCGCGGGTCAGGGGTTTGCGAGTCACGTTGCGGCCGGTGGGGTCGCCGATCAGCGAGGTGAAGTCGCCCACCAGAAAGATCACTGTGTGCCCCAACTGCTGAAAGTGGCGCAGCTTGCGCATGAGCACGGTGTGGCCCAGGTGCAGATCGGGCGCGGTGGGGTCGAAGCCCGCCTTGATGCGCAGGGGACGGCCGGTTGTGCGGCTCGCTTCGAGGCGCTCGCGCAGGTCGCTGACGCGGATGATCTCCGCCGCGCCCTTCTCGAGCAGATCCATCTGTTCGTCTACGGGTAAGAAGGTGCTCATGTCGTCTCCCAGTATAAAGTCCGGGGCCTGACACCCGGCTGAGGTTTCATTCCCAAGTGCTTCCATGCCGGCGTTCTACTGGCTGCCATGATTAAAAGGATTCAATGCGATGAAGTCGCGAAAAATGTTGGCCTTCACGCAGGGATTGTTCAATCGGTAGGTGGAGGCCGTTGCGCCTCCGGCGCGGTGGAAATCGGAGCCAATCTCTTCAGTTCGGATTCATGCGTTTGCCCTGCTGCAAATCCGCGCCGCCCGCATACACGCGATTGATTCCTGCTATACTTCGCAGCAAGAGGGAATCGGCTATGAGGCTGCGGCTTCAAACCAGAACGCTTGCGATCTTTGCCCTGCTGGCAATCGCTGTGGTTCTGTTTGCGCTGCTGGTTCCTCACGGGCACGCCACTGGCGCAAACGACTGGCTGGCCATGCTGCCCATCCTATTTGTGGGCCTGATCTCCCCGCTCAGCCTGCTCCCGCGGCTGGCGGTTTGCACTGCAAGCCGCGTTCCCGACGCACCGCTCCTGCCCGCATCCTTCCAGCGCCCGCCTCCCTTCCGTCGCGTTTAATCCCGTCCAATACGACCTTTGCGCCCCGCCGCCTTGGCGGCTCTGCGCCCATGGTCGGTGCATTCACGGTTTTGCGCGCAATTTGGAAGGATCATCATGCATCTCGATCTTCTGTCGTTGAGCGCTTCGCTGCTGGCGGGCGCTCCGTTTTTAATCATTTTTGCGATCTCTATCGACTACCATCGCCGCCGAATTTTCTGGCGTCGTCAAAAGAAACGGGGCCGGAACCCAGGTTTTTGCCCCTCCGCCTTCGCTCTGGGGGCAGCGTTGCAATTCCTTGCCGTCTTTTATCGCCCCAGCGTGGACTATGCGATTGAAGCACGGGAGAAGGTCCGGGAGGAGGAAGACGATTCTGGCGGCCCTGAGCCGGGGCTGCACGGCCTGCGCCACTTTTTGCGGCGCATCCGCCGCGGCGAGCCGGTGGGCGATCTGGTTCTGCGCTTGTGAGAGGGGGATGAATTCTGCGCCCTGAAGCCCGCCTGACCCGTCCATTGGCCCGGCGGAATCTCAAAAACGAGGCGTTGCAGGTGCAGCGCCATTTACACTGGTAGACGGAGAATACTGTGTTTTTCGATAAGGCTCTTACAAAGATTTTTGGAACGGCAAACGATCGCGTCCTCAAGCGGCTTTGGCCTGTGGTGGCTGCCATCAGCGAGATGGAGCCGGAGATTCAGCAGCTTACCGACGAGCAGTTGCGGGCCAGGACGGCCGTCTTCCGTGCCCAGATCGCGGCCAGGATTGAAGGCCTCAGCGATCGCGACGAGATCAAGGCCGCCGAAAAGGCGGCGCTGGACGAGTTGCTGCCCGAGGCCTTCGCCGTAGTGCGCGAGGCCGGATGGCGCGCCGTGCAGATGCGCCACTTCGACGTGCAATTGATCGGCGGCATGGTGTTGCACTCGGGCAAGATCAGCGAGATGCGCACCGGTGAAGGCAAAACCCTGGTGGCCACGCTGGCCTGCTATTTGAACGCACTGGCCGGCCACGGCGTGCATGTGGTCACGGTCAACGACTATCTGGCCAAGCGCGACGCCGAGTGGATGGGCAAGATCTACGAGTTCCTGGGGCTGACGGTGGGCGTGATCGTCCACGACCTGGACGACAACGAGCGCCGCGCCGCCTACGCCGCCGACATCACCTACGGAACCAACAACGAATTCGGCTTCGACTACCTGCGCGACAACATGAAGTTCGAGTTGACCGATTGCGTGCAACGCGGGCAGTACTACGCCATTGTCGACGAAGTTGACTCCATCCTCATCGACGAAGCCCGTACACCGCTCATCATCAGCGGCCCCACCGATCAGACCACCGACAAATACGCGCGGGTGCGCGCCATCATCCCCAAGCTGGAACTGGGCGAGGAGATCGAAGAGGGCGAGGTCAAGCGGCTCACCGGCGACTACATCGTCGATGAGAAGCAGAAGACCATCGGCGTCACCGACGAGGGCTGGATCACCATCGAGAAGGAACTGGGCATCGACAACATTGCCGACGCCGAGAACTGGGACCTCAAGCACTACGTCGAGACCGCCATCAAGGCCCACGCGCTCTATAAGCGCGATGTGGACTACGTGGTCAAGGACGGCGAGGTGCTGATCGTCGACACCTTCACCGGCCGCCTCATGCCGGGCCGCCGCTGGTCGGACGGCCTGCATCAATCCATCGAGGCCAAGGAAGGCGTCAGCATCCGCAAGGAAGACCAGACGCTGGCCACCATCACATTCCAGAATTACTTCCGCCTCTACAACAAGCTGAGCGGCATGACCGGCACCGCCGAGACCGAGGCCGCCGAGTTCGAGAAGATCTACAAGCTGGAGATTGTGGTCATCCCCACCAACAAGCCCATGCTGAGGATCGAGAACCCCGACGTCGTCTACCGCACCGAGAAGGAAAAGTACAAGGCGGCGGCCGACGACATCATGACGCTGCACGAGAAACAGCAGCCAGTACTGGTCGGTACGACTTCCATCGAAAAGTCGGAACGGCTCAGCGGCATCCTGCAGCGCAAGGGCGTGCGCCACGTCGTTTTGAACGCCAAGTTCCACGAACGCGAGGCGGAGATCGTGGCCCAGGCCGGGCGCTTGGGGATGGTGACCATCGCCACCAACATGGCCGGCCGCGGCACCGATATTCTGCTCGGCGGCAATCCCGACTTCATGAGCCGCCAGGAGCTGGTCAAGAAGGGACGGGCGAGAGCCATCAGCGTGGCCGAGGGGGCCATCAATCCCATGGCCCCGGCCGGATTCCAGCGCTTCTACTATCAGGGCCAGGAGTTCGAGGTCTCCGATCCCGACTGGACCGAGGTCAACGCGGTCCACGCCGAGGCGGCACGCCAGGAGCACGACCAGGTGGTCGAGGCCGGCGGCCTCTTCATTCTCGGCACCGAGCGCCATGAGTCCCGCCGCATCGACAATCAGTTGCGCGGGCGCGCCGGCCGTCAGGGCGATCCCGGCGAGTCGCGCTTCTATCTCTCGCTTGAAGACGATCTCATGCGCATCTTCGCCAAGCAGTGGGTAAGCACACTCCTGGAGCGGCTGGGCATGGAAGAGGGCGTGCCGATTGAGTCGCGCATGATCTCCAACCGCATCGAGGGCGCGCAGAAGGCAGTCGAAGCGCAAAACTTCGAGAGCCGCAAACACCTCATCGAGTACGACGATGTGATGAACAAGCAGCGTGAAGCCGTCTATGGCCTGCGCCGCAAGCTGCTCGAAGGCGTCGAGCAGCGCGAAATGATTCTGGAGGATTACGTCGGCGGCATTCTCAGCAGCGCTCTCGACGAGTTCTGCGCCGAGACCCTGCGTCCCGAGCAGTGGAACATCAAGGGCCTGGACGAGAAACTGCAAGGTCAGTTTGGCCTGAAGATTCTTGCCGCGGGGATCAAGCCGCTGGAACTGACCCGCCACGAGTTGGGCGAGAGCATCTTCGAGAAGCTCTCGGCCGAGTACGAGGCCAAGGAGAAGATCCTTACTTCCACCACCATGCGCTATCACGAACGCATGGTGATGCTGAGCGTGATCGACGGCCTGTGGAAAGACCACCTGCTGGCCATGGATCACCTCAAAGAAGGCATCGGGCTGCGCGGCTATGCGCAGCAGGACCCGCTGGTGGCCTACAAGCGCGAGTCCTACGACATGTTCGAAGCCATGATGCTGAAGTTCCAGGAAGACACCTGCCGCTTCCTCTTCCGCATGCAGATTCTGGGACCCGACGGCCAGCCGGTGAACGCGGCGCCAGAAGGCCTGGTGCGGCGAGAAGTGCCCAAAGCTCCCGCGGTGGCCAGTTCTCTTCGTCCTCTCTCGCAAGACGAGGCGCCCCGCGAGATTGCCATCAACACCCGTCAGCCCTTGACCACCATCGATGCGCTGGAGAAGGAATTCCAGCGCAAGAAGCAGCGGGAACTGGCCGCGGCCAGCATGGCCGGCGCGGGCGAGGCCAGTCAGCCCGTGCAGCGCCGCACCGGCGAGAAGGTAGGCCGTAACGATCCCTGTCCCTGCGGCTCCGGCAAGAAGTACAAAAAGTGCCACGGCGCAGAAAAGTAACCCGGCAACAATCCAAAAAACAAAAACAGCGCAGGGGGCGGGAACTCATCCCGCCCCCTGCGCTCTTCCGGTCCAGGGTCATGGTAGATACAGATTGAGTGCGCCGCGCAGGGAACTCCTCCATGCGCCGCAAACGCCGGCGTACGGTGGGGTTCAGGCGCGTCGAAGAGGGGACTCTCCCCACCGCGCGCAAGGAGCAGGTTCGTGAGCCCCATGCTGTGGTTCACGCAGGGCTTTCCTGGCGTTGCTCCAATTGCAGCGTTTTCGGGCCTTCACATCCGCCAGCCGGGCAGGTTCCTGAAGCGGTCCTCGAGCACTTTCGCAAATCCTGCAAATCGCAGAGATTCACACGGTTTGCGAAAAAGCTCGGGATCTTCCGTCTTAGCCGGCCAGGTTGAAGTGCAATTCCACTTCCATGGTGGACGGGCCATCTCCCGCCTCGTATTTCCATTTGCGCACGGCATCCTCGGCGGCCGGGGCCAACATGCGGTTGCCTTCCAACGCCTTGACCTCGGTAACCGATCCGCCGGCATCGACGGTGACTTGCAGTTTGACCGAGCCGCTGATCTTCATGCGCTTGGCCATCTCGGGATAGGCCGGGGGAACGCGGGATTTGACGGCGCGGTCGGCGGCGTGGGCGGGCAAGGCCAGGGCCAGCAGAAGGGTGACGGCGGATGCTTGAATCAGTCTGGCGAATGTCGTGCAGATAGCGTGGGAATGAGTGGTACTGCAATTTGTGCTCATGAGTCCTCCATCTTTACAGCTTGCACAGTGGATTTATCGGCGATTGCTTGACAAGCGTTAGGGTTTCTTAATCCCATTTTTGTGGTATACAAGCCCCTGCCTGTGCAGAACCGGCTGGCCGCCCCATCCTGCCGCAAGATTGACCGGGTATTCAGAGCATCTTCTGCCAGATAGGAAGACGAAGCCGGGCTGCGGCACAGGACAAACGCAGGAACATCGCCGTCGGAAATCGGTAAAGACATTGAAAGGGCAAGACTTAAGTCGCACTCTTTCAAAATCCCCGGTCCCGCGCATTTTCTTATTGGGAAGCTGCGAAATTGAGAATGACCTCCTCGGTGGTTTCAGCGGGGCCGGCCTCGAACTTCCACTTGTGCACGGCGTCTTCAGCGGCGGCAGACAACATGCGGTTGCCCTCCAACGTCTTGACGGCGGTTACCTTCCCCTCGGCATCGACCGTGGCCTCTACCCTGACTGTGCCGGTAATCCTCATACGCTTGGCCATCTCGGGATAGAGCGGAGCCACGCGCGATTTGACGGCGCGGTTTGCCGCCAGTGCGGGCAGCGCCAGCGCCACAATCAAGGCCAGCGTCAGAGCCTGGATCAGTCTATAGAGAGTTCCTCGAGAGGTGAGAAAACGGTCATTTTCTCCATTCCTTTTCATGATTTTTACCCCAACACCTGCTTGGTGTTAAGAGGTTATCGGCAAGAGAAAACTCGATGTGAGGAATATTTAAGAGTTGTGAAGAATTTGCGGTGCGGGGTGAAAAGCTGCGAACCGAAATGGTCCAAAAACGAGAAGGAGGCGCTTATTGCGCCCCCTTCGCTCATCCATTCAATGATTCCAGCGTCCGCCTGCCGCTCAGGGCAGGCGCGGAAAGTCGATGCTGACCTCTTCGGTGGTCGATGTGGAGCCGGGTTCGAACTTCCATTTGCGCACCGCGTCTTCGGCGGCCACCGCCAGCAAGTGAGCGCCATCGAGCGTCTTGACGGCTGTAACTTTACCCTCCGCGTCCACGGTAACCTCGACCTTGACCATGCCGGAGATCCTCATGCGCTTGGCAATCTCGGGATAGACGGGAGGCACACGCCATTTAACCGCACGCTCATCGGCCGCCCGCGCGGGCGCGGCGAGCAGAAGGGCCAGCCCAAGTACGGCCACCGGGGTGATTTTCAAAGCGAGATGCGCCAAAAAGTGGGTCGAATGCTCTGTGCTCGGTGTCTTCATCTCTCCTCCTGGAGTCGGAAAGCAAATGCAACAGGTACAGTAACCTCATCGGCGGAGAAACGCCGAACAATGTTAAAGTTCGTTAAGAATCCGTTAGCCTGCGAACTTTGGAGTAGAACGGAAGGAATGTTGCTGCGGTCTTGCCTCTGTGCGAGGGCTGGGTTGTGGTCTGCCCGTCGGATGCGGTTAAAACCGGGTGAGAAGGGCAGGGGAGGCCAGTGGCCTCCCCTCGCATGGTTCACCCAGGATGGGTCCTGCACGGAGCAGCGGAACAGGTCTTACGAAACAGGTTAGTTGAGAGCGAAGTGCAGTTCCACCTGCACCGTCGAGGTGCCGGCGCCGGGGACGAACTTCCAATGGCGGACGGCCTCTTCGGCGGCGGCGGTGAGCATACGATTGCCATCGACAGCCTTGGCTTCCTTGACCACGCCATCGGCGTCGACCGTGGCTTCGACCTTGACGGCGCCGGTGATCTTCATGCGCTTGGCCATCTCCGGATAAACAGGTGCGACCCTGGTGCGGATTTCGCGCTCATCGGCGGCGCGGGCGGGAATCGTCAGCACCACGACGAGTGCCAAGGCAGCGGCCTGAAAGAGCCTTACCGCGGTGTGCCGCACGCTGATACCGGTAAGGCCAAAGTGAATGGGGTTCATGGATACTCCTAGGGATTATCGTTTTACTTACTCTAGTTATCGACGAATTGGGTACTAATATTAATTTTTGTTCATTACTTGTATCGCAATACGGTACTTTATGAGAAATCCCTCAGAATCAAGGGGAACCGCGCCGGGGAACGGTTTTGAATCTGACTCAATCTGCCGCAGACCCATCGAGGCAGGCCCGGCCCGGATGGTTCAGGCCGCCGCGCCTCCGCCGATCGCCGCGAAGGTCAGATCTTCGGCGGCGCTATGGTGCTCTTCACGCCACTCTTCGAAGAGGCGGCCGTAGCTGAGGGTGATGTACTGGCTGCGTTCGACGCCCAGGCGGGCGGCGGTGCGGTCGATCCAGGCGGGCGCGCCTTCCAGTTCGGCGTAAACCCCGATGGGGGTCTCGTCGAGCACGCAATGGCCCTCGCCATCGGACCATTCCGTGCGGAATTTCTCATAGCGGAAGGCGGGAACCAGTCCCAGGGAGAGGAAGATCTCGGCCAGCAGGGCCCCGTCGGCGACCTCGGTTTCAGTTTCGATGCGGTGCTTGTGAGGATCGCCCTCGGCGTTGAGGCCGCTGTCGGCGGCGGGAGGCCGCTTGTGGGTCACGGTCCAGCGGCCATTGTAGCCGCGAATGCGCAGGATTTCGGTGCGGGCGCGCATCTCCCGTCCGGGGGTGTCGTAGAGTGTGTTGGACTCGAAGGAGCGTGGCGTTTGCAGGTGGAAGCCCGCCTCCGCCAACCGCTGGCTCAGCGCAGCGGCATCGGCAACGCGGAATTTGATCTCGGTTTCGATGGCCATGGGTAAAAACGAGTATACAGCGCAAGCTCAGATCGATTGCCGCGCGGTTCCTGGTATCCCGCCGGCGCACCCTGCGCCTTCCCGGTTCCTGCTATCCTTGTAGGGTGACGTTACGCCTATTCAGCAAAGGACTTGCGGCCCTGGCGCTGCTTTTGCCCATGGCCCTGACGGCCTGCCACAAAGAAGAGCAAGCGGTGGTGGGCGCAGCCCAGAACGCCGTCAGCGCCGAGCAGAAGGCCCAGCAAGCCGCCCAGACCGCCGCCGCCGTGCGCGACAGCCAGCGCGCCCAGTTGGAGCGCATCCCCCTGCCCACCAAGAGCCTGTACATCAATATCAAGGACGCCAACGCCTGGGCCAATCCCTTCCTCAGCGTCGAGGCCGATTCGATTCTCCTGCGCACCAGCGACGGTGGCGTCGATAAGCCTGCCGACAAGTCCGGCCCTCACCGCCAGCAGGCGGAGGTAAACCCCGCCAACCTGATCGCGACGCTGGTCGCCTTGCCGCCCGCTGCCTGGCGTTACGGCCGGGTGGTGGCCGTGGCCGAATCCCCGCAAGCCAATCCCAAGGACCGCCCCAAAGTGCGCCGCAACGTCGAGGCCGCCATTCAACAACTCAACGATCTGGGCATCGTCTACGAGGAGTGGCCGGCAAAATAGGCGAGGGCAAACGCATCTTAATTCCGCTGCCATACCAGTTTTGGATTGCGAATCGAAACAAAGGGTAGTTTGGGGAGGGAGCAGGGGCCATTTTGCAACTGCGAGCAGAGACCCGAGGCTAAAGCCTGTCGTTTTTGCCGCTGCTTCAGGGGTCTGAAGACCCCTGCTCCCTCCGCAAAAAACAAACAAAAGCCAAGGTGACAACTGTTTCACTCGGAAAACGGCCGATCGATTAAGATGCGTTTGCCCGGCAAAATAGGCTCCTCTGCTGCTGCGATGATGTAAAAACGCGTTATGCTTCCAAGCGTGACCACTCCCTCGATCTCAGAACTTCGCAACCAGCCGCCGCTGGAGCATGAGCGCTTTGCCGCGCATCGTGAATTGGAGGCCTGTCTCAAGGCCACTCTGCGCGGCGAGGTGCGCTTCGATTTGGGATCGCGTGCGCTCTATGCCGCCGACTCCTCGAACTACCGGCAGATGCCCATCGGTGTGATCCTGCCCCGCGACGCCGCCGATGTCGAGGCCGCGCTGGTGGCCTGTCGCGCGCTGGGCGCTGCCGTGCTTCCCCGCGGCGCCGGCACCAGTCTGGCCGGGCAATGCGCCAATGTCGCCGTGGTCTTCGATTTCTCTCGATACATGCACAAGTTGCTGGAGATCGACCCTGCGGCGCGGCTGGCCACGGTCGAGCCGGGGATTGTGCTGGACCGCCTGCGCGAAGCCGCCGAAGTTCACCATCTGACCTACGCCCCCGACCCGGCCACGCACAGCCGCTGCACCCTGGGCGGCATGATCGGCAACAACAGTTGCGGTGTGCACGGCCTGCTGGGCGGCAAGGTGGCCGACAACGTCGAGTCGATGGATCTGGCGCTCTACGACGGCACGCGCATGACCGTGGGCCGCACCAGCCCCGAGCAGCTTGCCGCGCTGATCCGCCAGGGCGGCCGTATAGGAGAAATCTATACCGGGCTGGCCCGCCTGCGCGACCGCTACGGCGCGTTGATCCGCGAGCGTTTCCCGCGCATTCCCCGCCGCGTCAGCGGCTATAACCTCGATGAGCTGCTGGACGAGAACGGCTTTCACGTGGCCCGCGCTCTGGTGGGCTCGGAGGGAACCTGCGCTACTCTCGTTCAGGCCACCTTGAACCTAAGCGCCAGCCCGCCCTTCCGCGTGCTCACCGCACTGGGCTTCGCCGACGGCTTTCTGGCCGCCGATGCCGTTCCCCTGGCGCTGGAGCATGGGCCGATTGGCCTGGAGGGCTTCGACGGCATGTTGGTCGACTTCATGCGCCGCAAGGGACTCGCTCTCGGCGATCTGCCGTTGCTCCCGGCCGGCAGCGGCTTCCTGCTGGTCGAAATGGGCGCATGGGACGCGGTCGAGGCGCAAGTCAAGGCGGAGGCGCTCGTGCGCGCCGCCCAGAGTTGGCCGCAGCAACCCTCGGCGTGCATTTACGACGCTGCCCAGGCGGCTTTCGTGTGGAAGGTGCGTGAGTCGGCGCTGGGCGCAACGGTCTTTGTCCCCGGCGAGCCGGAGGGCTGGGAGGGCTGGGACGATGCCGGGATTCCTCCGGCGCACCTGGGCGCTTATCTGCGCCGGGTCACCGCCCTGATGAGCGAGTACGGCTACCGCAGTCCGCTCTACGGCCACTACGGACAGGGCTGTGTGCACATGCGCATCAACTTCGACTTTCGCAGCGAAGAAGGCCTGGGCCGCTTCCGTGAGTTCATCGACCGCGCCGCCGACCTGGTGCTCGGCTTTGGCGGTTCGCTCAGCGGTGAGCATGGCGACGGCCAGGCCCGCGCCGCGCTGCTGCCCAAGATGTTCGGCCCCGAGCTGATGGGGGCCTTCCGCGAGTTCAAAGCGCTCTGGGACCCGCAAAACAAGATGAATCCAGGCAAACTCGTCGATCCCGTGCGGGTCTACGATCCGGTCGAAAACCTGCGTCACGGCCCGGCACCTGCGGTGCGGCAGACAGCTTCGCCCCTGCCGCGCCAGGCACCTGCGGTGCGGCAGACGCCTTCGGCCCTGCCGCGCCAGAAAGAAGGCGCGGGATTGGATATTCTCGCAAATCGCGCGCAAGGAGCCGGATTCGAGACCCACTTTGTCTTTGCCGCCGACGGAGGGTCGCTGGAGCGCGCCACCGAGCGTTGCGTAGGTGTGGGCGCCTGCCGCAAGGCCGAGGGCGGGGTGATGTGTCCCAGCTACCGCGCCACCGGCGAGGAGAAGTATTCCACTCGCGGTCGCGCCCGCCTGCTCTGGGAGATGCTGGCCGGGGCGCTGCGCCAGGAGGGATTCAAGAGTCCGGCGGTCTACGACGCTCTCGACCTCTGCCTCAGTTGCAAGGCCTGCAAGACGGAGTGTCCTGTGCAGGTGGACATGACCGCCTACAAGGCCGAGTACCTGGCCCAACACTACAAGGGCCGTTTGCACCCCCTGCACCACTACATCTTCGGCTTTGCCGACCAGCTGGCCCGCTGGGGAGCTCTGACCCCGGCCCTGACCAACGCCCTGCTCACCGGGCCCATCACCAGCCCGCTCATCAAGCGCATCGTCGGCGTCGCCCCGGAGCGAACTTTGCCCAAACTGGCGGCCAAGAGCTATCAGCGCCAGCGCACAGCAGCTTTAAAGGCTGCGGGCCTTGGGAAAGGCTCGAATTTGAAGGGTACGGGCTTCAACCTGAAGAGTTCGGGCTTCAGCCTGAAGGGTACGGGCTTTAGCCTGAAGGGTACGGGCTTTAGCCCGTACATTGACCCAGAGAAAAAGAAAGGGGCTTCAGCCCCTGAGGCAACGCCGGCTGAGCCAATTGCCGTACGTCAATCCAACCCCGTCTCAGCGCCCGAAGGGCGGTCTGCCACACCGCAGGTGGTGCTGCTATGGCCGGATTCCTGGAACAACTACTACCATCCGCAGACGCTTCTTGCCGCTGAGTCGGTCCTGACCCAGGCGGGTTTCCGGGTTGAGACGCCGCACGGGCACTTGTGCTGTGGCCGTCCGCTCTACGACTTCGGGCTGCTCATTGCCGCTCGCAACTATCTGGCCACAGTGCTCGAGCGTATGGCCCCGCAGATCGACGCCGGTATGCCCTTCATCTTTCTGGAGCCGAGCTGCGCCAGCGTCTTCAAGGACGAACTGCCCGAGCTGTTTCCCGACGATCCGCGCGCCAAGCGCCTGAGCGCGCAGGTCTGGCTGCTGGCAGACTGGCTGGCCGCCAAAGCGCCGGAGTGGGCCACGGGCCGCCTTGCGGGAATGAAAATTCTGCTCCACGGCCATTGCCACCATAAGGCGGTCTTTGGCGGACCGGCCAACGAGATCGAGCTATTACGCCGGGCCGGGGCGACGGTTGAGCCGATTCAATCCGGCTGCTGCGGAATGGCCGGGCCCTTCGGCTTCGAGGCGGGTAAATTCGAGGTATCGAAGGCCATTGCCGGGGATGGCCTGCTGCCCGCCGTCGAGTCGGCAGCCGCCGAGACGTTGATCGTCGCCGACGGTTTCAGTTGCCGCGAACAGATTTCCCAGTTGGGCCATCGCCAGGCCCTCCATTTTGCCGAGGCTCTGGATAGCGGCGCAAACAAGCAACGCGGAGATTGATCGATTGTGAACACCTGGAGCCGCTGCAACTGCTTATACTGGTGCTGCGTCCAACAGATGGTATGGTAATGAAGTTACGGCGTGGCCGGTAGTGTATGCGGCCCTTGGAGTGAGTGGTTGATGCCTTGAAGATTTGCCGCGCAGTGGGATTTTTGTTACGCTCAGGCAACCTTCGGGCCCAGCGAAAGGAGAGACTTCGTCATGGCTGAAGAAAACAAGGTGTATGGATTGGCGTGGTTTTTGGCGGGACTAGGCGTGGGCGCTCTGGTGGGCATTCTGTATGCTCCCAAGAGCGGCCGTGAGACGCGCGAGGACCTGGTGAACGGGGCGCGCGAGGGAACCGAGTATCTGCGCAATCGCACCCGCCAGGCGGCCGAAGAGGTCAGCGCCCTGGTGGACAAGAGCAAGGAGCAGGTGGGTGAGTACGTCGAGCGCGGCCGTGAGGCCGTCGATCGCGGGCGCGCCCAGTGGGAGGAGTTTGTCGAGCGCGGCAAGCAGTTGGTCAGCGACCAGTCCACCCGCGTGGCTGCCGCTGTCGATGCCGGCCGGCAGGCGTATAAGACGAGTGAACCATCCGGAGAGCACTCCGAATTCTGATTCCCTCCGGCCGGCCGCGTCGCGGTCGAACCGGTAGAAGCATCGTCCGCTGCGCGGAACGGCATAAGAGAGGCCCCGGCCGTTCCTATGCCGTTCCCGCAGTGGATTGAGTGCACCCGGTGAGCGCAAAATGCTCGCCAGACCGATGTGGTTATACCCGAGATCGATTCCATGTTGAAACTCGACAATCAGACGTTGCTGTTAGCCTTCATCGCGGTGACTGGCCTGGCCGTGTTGCTGCAGGCCATGATCCTGCTGGCGATTTTTCTGACCATCCGCAAGGCGGCGCGCTCCATAAGCGAGCAGGCCGAGGATCTGCGCTCGTCGGTGATGCCAGTCGTTTACAACACCAGAGAACTGCTGACGCGCATGGCCCCCAAGTTGGAAGGGGCCGTCGAAGACCTGGCCCAGATTACCAACGGGCTCAAGGTGCAGACCTTCGAAGCGCAGTCTTCGATCGGTGAGGTGCTGGAGCGAATGCGCCGCCAGACCGCCCGCGTCGATGCCATGGTGACCGGTATCTTGAACAACGTGGATCGCGCCGGGCACTTTGTCAACGATGTCGTCACCAAGCCGGTGCGCCAGTTCTCCAGCATCATGGCTTCGGTCAAGGCCGTCGTCGAGACGCTGCGCGCCCCTGTCGCCCGGCCGCACTCCCGCGTCGACGACGACAGGGATAGATTCGTCTAAACGATCTTCCCCCGATGGGCGTCTTCTTCAAGGAGTGACCGAATCAGCTCTGGCGCCACAAAGAAGCTTGTTTTTTCTAAGCGGGGTATCTGCTTGACTCAAACTACCTCAATGTATTGTATTTACGTAGCCGCGCTCGATCTCGAAGTGCAACAAATCCATTTGGGATGATGTTGCATGGGAGTGCATTGCGAGCAGTTGAGTTTGTCAAAAGAAAGTAGAGCGACTTTGCCTAGTTAACCGTCAAGTATCTATTCCTGTAAATCAACAGATTGAATGCGAGAGATACCGGGAATTCCATTAACTATCTGTCAACTGCCGCGTATCAACTCATCCGCCGCACCCGCGGCTGCTTTCCAAAGGCTTTGTCAAAGGTGAGAACCGCACTTGCGCCGCCGGCAAAAGAAACCTCGGCAATCAGCAGATCGGCAAAGCCAACAGCGCCGGCGCGGGCTGCCGCCAGCGCCCTTTCGGCCAGCGCGCGGGATTCCACGACTATGCCATCCGTCGTGAAAATCTCCCCCAAGGTATCCAGCACCCGTTCCCGCTGCCATCGGCCACGGAGTACCCATGCCAGTTCCGCCAGAACGAGCAGGGGAACAAAGATACCGTCCGTCTCGCACGCCGCTTTGATAGCGGCGCGGGCCTTCCCGGACTGCACTGTATCGTCATCCAGATACGCACGCGCCCAGAGGTTCGTATCGGCGGCGATCATTACCATTTCCTCCGCGCCTTGGCTTCGTTCATTTCCTCAAAGGACATGAATTCTCCCGGCTTTCCGCGTGCGTCGGACATACGCCACAGGTCATCGACGGTGTAGCGGATAGGCTCCACCTGCACGGGGCCGCTCGCCGGGATGTGGAACCGGATACGGCTTCCTTTTTCGAGCCCGAGCCGCTTTCGCAACTCGCTGGGCAACGTAACCTGCCCCTTCGAGGTCACCGTGGCTTCCAAAGTCGTGGACGGTTTGCGAGAGGTCAATGCCATAATCGCTCCGCCTTACATTATAGGATGATTTGCCTTACATGAACAGGAGAGAATGGCCGTCCTGTCACAGGCTCTTTATCTTCGTCATCGGTCACGCCGCGCCTCGATCCATTGCGGCGGGCAGGCAATCCAGGTTCGCACTTTCTCTGGAGTGTGAATGTCTTCGAGTTCTTCCAATACAGAAGGCGGAAGAAGGACGCGGCCATAGAAATGAGCCAGTATGTCGATCTGCCCGATCAGGACGAGGTAAGGGAATCGTAAGGTTCATCAGGATTCACCTTCATCATAGAGAGATTCTTCTGCGAAGGCCCAAGAATCTCTTCCCGATTGGCAATTCCCGCAGGTTCAAACAATCCATCCGCCGCCCAGCACTTCGTCGCCGTCGTAAAAAACAGCCGACTGGCCGGGAGTGACGGCCCGCTGCGGCTCGTCGAAGCTGGCCAGCACTTCGTCCACTCCAGCCGGTTCCAGCCGGGCCCAGGCGGGTTCGTGGCGATGGCGGATCTTGATCTTCACCCGCATAGGCGCGGTCAGCGCGGGGATGGCGATCCAGTTCAGCCGCCGCGCGCGCAGGGTCGAGGTCGCCAGTTCGGCGTCGGCGCCCACGGTGACGCGGTGGCTCTCGGGATCGATCTGCAGCACGTAAAGCGGCGTGGGGCTGCTCACACCCAGTCCCTTGCGCTGCCCCACGGTGAAGTTCGAGATGCCCTCGTGGCGGCCCAGCACCTTGCCGCTGGCGTCGGTCAGCTCGCCTGCGGACGCGGGCATCTTTTCGCCCTGCTCCTGCAGATAGGCAGTGATGAACTGCTTGTAGTCGCCGCCGGGG
This sequence comes from uncultured Occallatibacter sp., assembly GCA_964493705.1. Lineage (GTDB taxonomy): Bacteria > Acidobacteriota > Terriglobia > Terriglobales > Acidobacteriaceae > Telmatobacter. Next base: position 121,566 of record CAZBPD010000003.1, on the reverse strand, counting down.
ATAAAGCAGATCTCCTGCGAGTCGGGCTTTTCGGCCAGCGCCAGTCCATTCTGACGGGCCAGTTCGCGCACCTCCGGCTTGGTCAGATGGCCCAGCGGGAAGAGGGTGTGGGCCAACTGCTCCTGGGTCAGGCCGAAGAGAAAGTAGGTCTGGTCCTTGGCCAGATCCGCCGGACGCTTGAGAATCCAGCGCTGGCGCTCGGGGTCGAACTCGTTGACCGCGTAATGGCCGGTGGCGATATGCTCGGCGCCGACGCTGCGCGCGGTCTTGAGCAACTGGTCGAACTTGAGGTGGTTATTGCACAGCGAGCAGGGAATCGGTGTGCGCCCGGCCAGATACTCCTCGACAAAGGGCCGCACCACGTCGCGCTCGAAGCGCTCCTCCTGGTTGACTACGTAGTAGGGAATGCCCAGCCGCTCGGCCACGCGGCGGGCGTCGTACACATCGTCCAAAGAACAGCAGCGTCCCGCCTTGGGCGCCTCGGGAATCCCCGCGTGGCCCGCCAGCCGGTTCTGGTTCCATAACTGCAACGTCAGTCCGACGACGGTTTCGCCTTGGCGCGCAAGCAGCGCCGCAACCGTCGAGGAGTCTACCCCTCCGGACATGGCGACGGCGATGGTTTCGGGCTTGGACATGAAATTCTCTCCGTAAGCGGAGTTAGCGCGGTTAGCGGAGTTAGCGCAGTTAGCGAAGTTAGCGCGGCTAGCGTTGTAAGCGGAGTTAGAAAACCTTCGAGCAACTCGCTGCTTTGAAAGGGCACGACTTCAGTCGTGCCCAAAGCGCTTCAAATTGGGGCGGGCTTTAGCCCCTGAGGGAAGGCATACCACCCCAACCAGTTCATTGAGGGGCGCGGATAACAGATGCAATGCCTGAGACACGACACTAACCCCGCTAACCCCGCTAACTCCACTAACTCCGCTAACTCCGCTAACTCCGCAAGCTACGCTAACCCCGCATTCCCGTTCGACTTACCCCGCCGTTCCCGCCATCGCCGGCGAAAGTTCGCGCAGGTGGCCGACGGCTGCGGGAAGAACCTCCAGCACACGGTCCACATCGGCCTTGGTTGCCATTTTAAGCAGACTGAGCCGCAGGCTGGCGCGGGCGCGGGCCTTGCTGACGCCCATGGCCAGCAGAACGTGGCTGGGCAGGGTTGCTCCCGACCGGCAGGCTGAACCTCCCGAGACAGCCACGCCCTTCAGGTCGAGAGCGATGACCAGCCCTTCGCTTTCCAGATCGTCGAACCAGACATTGGTGGTGTTGGCCACGCGGGGGACCAAGTTCGTCGATTCCCCGGTCCCAGAATCGGGACCTGGCGCACCCGATTCATGATCAACAAAAGATCTCGCTTCGCCCCTACGGGGAGCAAGATCAATAGGAGCATCTTTCCCAGGGCTGCACAGCGCTTGCCCTGGGCTATTCTCATGCCGCCCCTCCGGGGCGGATTGCTGCGCTGTGCCATTCACGCCGGTGCCGGGAATTCGCAGAATGCCGGCTTCCAGACGGTCGCGCAGCGCGGCCAGGCGGGTAAAAGTTCCGTCTTCCAGGCTGTGCATGGCCAGTTCCGTAGCCTTGCCGAGGCCCACGATGCCGGCCACGTTCTCGGTTCCGGCGCGGCGGCGGTGTTCGTGGCTGCCGCCCACCAGCAGCGACTCCAGCGGCGTTCCGCGGCGGACAAAAAGCGCGCCCACGCCCTTGGGCCCATGCATTTTGTGGGCGCTGATCGAGAGCAAATGGCAGCCGAAGTTCCGCATGTCCAGCGGAATCTTGCCCGCCCCCTGTACAGCGTCGATATGGAAGAAGGCGCCGGCTTCATGAGCGATCTTGCCGATCTCTTCCACAGGTTGCAGCACGCCGGTTTCGTTGTTGGCCAGCATGACGCTGATCAGCTTGGTGTTAGGGCGCAGTGCGGCGCGAATCGCCTCAGGATCGATCAGGCCGCTGGGCTGCGGATTCACGTAGGTGACGTCGACGCCGAACTGCTCCAGACGCTGCGCCGCCTGCAAGATCGCCGAGTGTTCGATGGACGTGGTTATGAGATGGTCGCCGCTGCGAAGCGTCCCAAAGAGCGCGGTGTTGTCGCCCTCCGTGCCGCCGGAGTTGAAGACAACCTCGGCCTCATGGCAGCCGAAGAACTCCGCCAGCGTCTCGCGGGCGCTCTCGATGGCGTTGCGCGCTTGCTGGCCGTCGAGGTGAATCGAACTGGCGTTGCCGAAGCGCTCCATCCAGAACGGGTGCATGGCTTCCAGCACCTCCGGCAGCAGCGGGGTGGTGGCGTTGGCGTCCATGTAAATGCGGTGCATCGCGCGCGGCTCCTCCATTTCGATTGTACGGGGAAGGAAGGCGGAGCTGCACCTGAAGGCGTTGGGCGTGCGGGGCGGCACGGGAAAACCGGCCGCCCTCGAAGAAGCTATTTGCCCGGCACCGAGGAGATGGCCGGAATCAGATTGAAGGAAGAGAAGGTCTTGGCCTGATTGGTGATCTCGTTGCGCAGTTCGAACCAGAGCTCGTTGGGGATCTTGAGGAACATCTCCACGATGCCGGGATCGAACTGGGTGCCGGAGCAGCGCAAGATCTCTCTACGGGCCTCGTCGAAACTGCGCGCCTTGCGGTAGGGGCGGTCGCAGGTGATGGCGTCGAGGGTGTCAGCGATGGCGAAGATGCGGGCGCCCAGGGGGATCGCGGTGCCGCAAAGATGGCGCGGGTAGCCGCCGCCGTCGTAGTGCTCCTGGTGAGAGTAGACGATCTCTGCCGCCTCGTCGAGAAAGGGGATCTTCCGCAACATGCGGAAGCCCAGTGCGCAGTGTTCGCGCATGATCTTCTCTTCTTCCGCGTTGAGCTTGGCGGGCTTGAGCAGAATGTGGTCGGGAATGGCCATCTTGCCAATATCGTGCAAAAAGGCTCCGCGGGCGATGACCTTGATCTGCCCGGGTAAGACGCCGATCGCCCTGGCCAGGGCGATGGTGTAGGCGGTGACCCGCTTGGAATGGCCCTCGGTCTCGGAATCCTTGAGATCCAGTGCGTCGCCCAGCGCTTCGAGCGTGATGTCGTAGGAGTGTTCCAGATCGTCGACGGCCTGGCGCAGCAACTCTGTGCGCGCCTGCACCGCTCTTTCCAGATTCTGCTGATAGTGGTGGCTCTCTTGCAGAGCATGGCGGCGGTCGAGAGCGCGGGAGACGGCGTCCAGAAGAAGCTGGCCGTCCAGGGGTTTGACCAGATAGTCGCAGGCGCCCCGGCGCATGGCGTCAACGGCCACGCTGAGGTTGTTCAGGGCCGTCACCATCACCACCGGCAACTCGGGGTACTGACGGCGAATGCGCTCCAGCAGGTCGATGCCGCTGCCGTCGAGCATCATCATGTCGGTCAATACCAGATCGACGGTCTCTCGATCGAGCATCTCCAAGGCGACGTGTCCACTCGAGGCAACGTGGACGCCGTATCCCTCGATCTCCAAAACGGAAGCGATCTGCGCCCGAGCCTGGGCTCCGCCATCGATCACCAGAATGCGCGCAACATGTTCTGCCGTTTCGATTGGGTCCATCATCGCCTCGCCGCGCGATGGCCGCGCGAGATCTTGTAGTTGTTCTGTCCTGCTGAATGCCAAACCGGGATCTCCCCTGTACTGCATTGGCCTGCCCGCTCGCCAAGAAGGTTGTTGAATGAAAACAAATCCCGGGCAGCCAACGTGGATGGGCACCATCGGAAAGAAAAACGCAGTTCATCTCCCTTGGGGGATATTCGTATTGTATGCACTCGTTTAGTACGCATACGAATGCAAACTTGTTCCGGTCATACAGACGGTTAATGCCACCTTTTAGTCAGAACTATTCTCCATCGGTGTAGTTACCATCGCCCAAAGTACCGTTTTCCCTTAGTCCCTAGCCCCTCGTTCCCTCTTCGCCGCGGCCCAGCCTTCTTTGGTGATCTGGCGGGCGCGGCCCACGGCCAGGGCGTCCGTTGGGACATCTTTGGTGATGCAGGAACCGGCCCCAATGTAAGCGCCGTCGCCGACCGCGACCGGGGCCACCAGCGTCGAGTCGCTGCCCACAAAGACGCGCTTGCCGATCAGCGTTTTGTGTTTATGCACGCCGTCGTAGTTGCAGGTGATGACGCCGGCCCCGATGTTGCTGCCTTCGCCCACCTCGGCATCGCCCAGGTAGCTGAGGTGGTTGGCCTTTGCGCCCTTGCCCAGGCGTGCTTTCTTGGTCTCGACGAAGTTGCCCACATGGGCCTCGACGCCGATCTCGCTGCCCGGCCGCAGGTGCGCGAAAGGCCCAATCTTGGCTCCGTTGTCGACCGTGCTCTCGGTCAGAATGCAGCTCTGGCGCAGCAGCACGCCGTCCCCCAGGGTGCAGTTCTCCACCACCGAGTAGGAGCGAATCACGCAATCCGAACCGATCCGCGTCGCCCCCCGCAACTGTACGAAAGGCTCGATGACCGTGTCCGGCCCCACCTCGACCCCGGCGTCGATGACGCAGGTCTCGGGCCGGAAGATGGTGACCCCCGCCGCCATCAGGCGGTTGGCGGTCGCCGCCCGCATCGTCGCGTCCAGGGCCATCATTTCGGCGATGGTGTTGGCGCCCAGCACTTCGTCGGCATCGGCGGCCTGGAGGGCGACGACTTTTTCCCCGGCAGCGACCAGCAGCGCCGCCACGTCGGTCAGATAGAGTTCGCCGTGGGCGTTGTTGGCGGTGAGCTTGCCGATCTGCTGCAACAGCGAGGCGGTGCGGAAGGCGTAAATGCCCGAATTGATCTCCCCGATCCCCTGCTGAGCGGCGGTCAGCGCCTTTTGCTCGACGATGGCCTCAACCTCGGGTGTATCGGGCGAACGGCGCACAATGCGGCCATAGCCCGTGGGGTCGGCGGGTGCGGCGGTCAGGATGGTCATCGCCGCCTGCTGCCGACGATGGAACTCCCCGAGCTGGCGGATCGTCTCAGCGCGGATCAGCGGCACATCGCCACTAAGGACCAAAATGTTCTCGTAGTCATGAATGGCAGCTTCGGCGCACTGAATGGCGTGGCCGGTGCCGCGCTGCTCGCTCTGGTCGACAAAGCGCACGCCGGTCGCCGCCACGGCGTCCAGCACCCGCTCGGCCTGGTGGCCGATGACCACATGGATGTCGTCCGGCGCCGCGATCTGGCTGGCGGCGGCGATGACGTGGCTCAGCAGCGGCTTGCCGCCGATCTCATGCAGCACCTTGGGCCGGCGGGAGTTGAGACGCGTCCCTTTTCCCGCCGCCATAATCACCACTGCCAGCTCTGCCTGCTCTTCCATGCCAGCTCCCGTTCAGAGATACAATCCCTCACCCATTGTAGCCCGCGCATGGAAACCCACTCTTCTCCGCTCGACGCCCCGGCGAATGCCTTCTGATTGCCTGGCGGCGCAAAAAAATGGGGGAGAAATTCTCCCCCCTTTGCCGATTTGGAGCAACCCCGTTCCCTTACCTTTTGTCCTTTTCCCTGTTTTCCGCCTTGGGAGCGGGTGCGGGGTGGGGTGCAGGAGCGGGCGCATGTTGCGCCGGAGCCGGGTGCGGCTGCGGTTGTGCGGCCGGATGTTGCTGAGGCTGAGGCGGCTGGCTGGGACGAGACTGCGGTTGCGGGCTGGGATAGGACTGCGGCGCCGGGCGTTGCTGCGGTTGAGCCTGTGGTTGCGCCATTGGATGGGAGATCTGGCCAGCCTGCGGCGGATGGCTTTGCGCGCCACCCTGATAGCCAGGAGCTGGAGCATTCATGCCGCCATGAGCCGCCGGCTGCACTGGCCGCACGGTTCCCGGCGCGTCGTGCATGGTTGCACCCAGCGGACGGGCCACCGCCAGATTCTGCGGCCGGCCTCCATTGTTCTTCACATAGGCGCCATGGTCGTTGCGTGCGGCCAGCATATGCTGCTGCTGAACGGGCGAATAGCCCATATGCTGTTCATGCTCGGCCATGCGCTCCTCGGGGCCGGCCTCGTGGCGAATGCCGCCCGGCCCGCCGTTGAAGGCCACGCGGCTGTCGCGTGAGACATACGAGCGTTCGACGATCTCGCGGTTAACGAAGGTGTTGTGAACGTAGCGCCCGTCGACATGCATGATGGCGGTGTTGTAGTGGAAGCCTCCCGGACGCCATTCGCCGCCCACAAAGCCGATGCCCATGTAGCCGAAGCCGTAGTTGACGCCGCCATAGTAGCCCACGTGGCGGCCCCAGTAGCCTTCATGCCACACAAACAGCCCGCCGGACCAGCCCCAGTAGCCGGGGGTCCACAACGCGCCCTCATACGGAGCCGGCACCCATGCGCCGGGAACCCAGTAGTAGCCATCCGGCCCGTAGGCCCAGTAGCCGGGGGTCCACATCAGGTCCGGTGCGGGGCAGAGCGGCTGCTCATAGACCGGCATCACCGGCGGAGCGAAGTTCACGCTGATAAAGACGCCCGCATAAGACGGCGCGGCGAGGACAAAAACAGCCAGCGCCAACAACAGCCAGCGCACGGAACGAGACAATCGCATGAGAAAACCCTCCTGATTTTTGAGCACGGCGAAAACAGTGATTCGATTGCGCACTCAGTCTACATTCTGGAAACCCAAACGGTCGGCGGAAGTTGCTCCATCGCTGCTTTTTCGTCCCCCAGAGCCTACCCACGGAGAAAAGAAAAGCCGGATCTGCCGCGGCGCGCCTTGCGGCGAACACTGCGACAGACCCGGCCGGGTGGCTGCGGATGCGCTTTAGTAACGGTAGCTGAGACCCATGCCCACGATATGGCGAGCCTCAAGATTCACCGGCACGTTGACCACCGCGGGATAAGGAGCAGGCAAACCAGTCGCGGTCGGAATCGCACCGATAATGCCTGCCACCTGGCCAACGCCGATATCGAAGCTGAAGTGCGGGTGCTCGCGCTGGGTGAAGCGCACGGCGTAGTCCAGCGTGGTGGGCAGGTCAGCTCGGCCGCTCGCCAGTGGAATGCCGGCAGGAGGATTCGGGCCAAGGCCCTTGACCGTCTTCGGCTCCTGCGTAAAACCCGCGGAGGGCACGGCTACAACGCCGTGGCCAAGAGGCAGGGGAATGCCCAGGCCGCCGTAGAAGAGTCCGCCGAAGCGCGTGGACTCGCCGCCGATGCCGAAGATGGCCGCATTGGAGGCCTTCCAGCCCAGGTTCACCAGAAACGGGACCGGCTTTTTGGCCCAGGTCTTGGTCACGGAAACGTACACGTCTCCATTGGTATAGGCCTTGACGGGCGGGACAGCCAACTGAGCTAAACCGTAAGTTGGCGCTACCAGATCGTAGGCTTCTACGGCCATTGGAATCGCCGCGCCGGTGACGAATTTATCTCCGGTGCGGACTACGCCGCCGATGGCCAGGCCCGGCGTCCATGCCCCAAACTGACCGTCCTTGATGCCCACCACTTTGCCGTGAAAGACATTCATACCGTTGAAGTCCCAGAGGTTGCTGGTCGCGGCGTTGGCAGCGGAGGCCGTGGCAGCGTTGCCAAGCTGGTGCACACTGCGCGTGTATCCCACTTCGGCGCGGTTGGCAAAGCCTTCGGTGATGCTGAAGGTCTCGATATTGCCGATCACCGCGCTGGCGCTGATGAAGTGAATGCCGACGGCGGGGTGGGAGAAGATTTTGCCTTTGTCCGATTCAACCACGTAGGCGGTGGGGGTAAGGAAGCCGCCGGTCTGGCCTTCAAGCGTCAGATGCTGGGCGTCGAGCCTGGCGGCGAGCGCCGGGGCAAGGAGGAGAAAGCCGCAAAGGGCCAGAAAGCGAAGAGTGCGAAGATTCACGTTCATACAACTCCAAGGCGCCCGGTCGACCGAGCGCCAATTGTGTTTCAAATCACCTTTTTGTAACACATGCAGAGGGTTTTCGTCTGTAAGATTCCGCAGTGGTACACTCAGCCCATGCCGCGCGGACTCTTCATCACGCTCGAAGGCTTGGACGGTTCCGGTAAGACGACGCAGATCAAGCGTTTGGCCGGATGGCTGGAGAAGCATCTTCCCCCTTTGGCCGGCGACGCAGGCGCTTCCGAGGCTGGCCGGCGCGCCTCTTCTTTTGTCCTCACCCGCCAGCCGGGCGGCACCGAAACCGGCGACCGCATCCGCACCCTGGCTTTGGACTCCCGCAGCGCCGCTCTAGCGCCCATGACGGAGATGGCTCTGATGTTCGCCGACCGCGCCCAGGCCATCGCCGAGGTGATCCAACCGGCGCTCGATGCGGGCAAAGTCGTGCTCTGCGATCGCTTTACCGACTCCACCGAGGCCTACCAGGGCGGCGGGCGGCAGTTGGGCTCCGAGATCGTTCTCGAACTTCATCGGCTTTTGTGCGGAAATCTCCAGCCCGATCTGACCCTGCTGCTGCTGCCTTCGCTGGAGTCCAGCCTGGAGCGCGCCCGCCGCCGCAACGACCGCGTCGCCGCCCAGAGCGGCCCCGACGAGGGGCGCTTCGAGAGCGAGAAGGACGCCTTCTACAGCCGGGTTTGGGAGAAATACCGCGCCATCGCCCAGCGCGAACCAGAGCGTGTTGTCGCCATCGAAGGCAATCTGAGCATCGAAGAGGTCCATGAACAAATCGTCGAAGCCGTAGCCGAACGGCTGATCGTCGCTGGGCGCTGACGCGCCTCTCCCTTGCGGGGCACTCTACCTGCCGCTGGCGATATAATTCTGGCGACGTTGCAATTTCAATCCGGAATCCAATCGTCCGGAACTCAATCCATTCTGATAGCGAGACACCATGAAACTCATTCACCACACTCTGCTGGTAGCCGCCGTTTTGCTGGCCGCGCCATTGCTCCACGCCAAGGGCGCCGAATCTTCCATCTCCAAACAACTGGACGGGCTGCGCCAACTTCCCGAGGCGCAGACTCCGGCCGCCGCCCTCAAGGCAGCCACCGACATTCGCGCCCTGCCGGCGGGCGAAGCCAAGGTGCGATTGGCCGACACTCTGGCTCACCTGGTTACCGAAGGCGACCTCGGCGCTGAAGCGCTGCAGGCCACTGCCGACGCCCTTTCGGAGGCGCTGGCCGGATCGCCCGTCCCCGCCAAGAAGGATCAGCCGCCACCGCCGTACGTCGATCTGGCCCGGCTGGTGCGCTATGAGCATCTCACAACCACATTAAAGGACCCGCTCTATGCCAAGGCCAGCGAGAATCTGGTCAACGAAGAGAAAGACATTGCCAAGGCCGACTTCACCCTCAAAGATCTTCACGGCAAGGTCTACAAGCTCTCCGAACTGCGGGGCAAGATCGTAATGGTCAACTTCTGGGCCACCACATGCCTCCCCTGCCGCCAGGAGATGCCAATTCTGGACTCGCTCTATACCCACTTCGAGTCGCAGGGATTGATGGTTCTCTCCATCACCAACGAAAAGCTCTTCACCGTTGGCTCTTTTTTGAATGCCGGCAAATATCACCCGGCGGTCCTGATCGACGCCGACGGCGACGTGGCCAAACAGTTCCACATTACCGGCATTCCCCGGACATTCCTCTTTAACCGCGACGGCACCTTGCTCTCTGTTGCCATTGACCGGCGTACGCAGCGGCAGTTCCTGGATATGCTCTCCCAGACCGACCTGCACCCCTAACCTGGATCTTCGGGGTTAGGTCTGCTGGCCGCGCCGATTCCGCTGGCCTAACCCTCCTCCGTAAAGATGGTCTCGATGGCCGTCTCGAAGAGCCGCGCCAGTTTGAAGGCCAGCGGCAGGCTGGGATCGTACTTGCCGGTCTCGATGGCGTTGACCGACTGGCGTGAGACCTCCAGACGCTCAGCCAGATCGGCCTGCGACCAGTCGCGCTCGGCGCGCAGCACTTTCAGCCGGTTCTTCATCTGTACCTCATCTTTACCAGCCCCAGGGAAACCCCCGTTAACCCGCAGTAAAGCGGATAGACCAGCAGCAGATCGAAGTGGCGCAGGTGGACGAAGATCTCCAGGAAACCCCACACCGTGAGAAATGCCAGGGTGCCCCCAATGCCCCACAACATGGCCTGAATCTGCAGATTGCGTTGGAACTCGTCTGTTTCTTCGCCCAGATAAAGGCCAAAGACGGCCAATTGCCCGATAATCCCCAGCGCGGGTAGAAGTGCCAGCAGCCAGGCCAGCGCGCCGGTGGGATGGATATGGGCAAAAAGCCCCACAGACACCACCAGAGCACACACGTACCAGATCAACGTTCCCATGAGGCGAAACATGTAGCGCCGTATTGCGGGATTCTTCATGGAACAAATCATGAGTAGTCTCCTTTACGAATAGACAAGGTAACTTTACCTTTATTCCTCATTATTGTCAAGTGTGCTTGACTATTTTTTTCGAATGTGGAATCGCGATTGATTCCTCTAGACTCAAAGCGTGAGCTTTCAGGATTTTCTCGGCAATTCGGCTACCGTCTCCCGGCTACGCGAAAGCGTGCGCACCGGGCATTTTCCCCAGTCGCTGATCCTGGCCGGACCGCGCGGGGCGGGCAAATACACGCTGGCGCTGATGCTGGCGCGGGCGGTTAACTGCCTCAACCCCACCGAATCGGAGGGTTTGCCGGACTTTTGTGGAAGCTGCGCCAACTGCACCCGCATCGGCGAGGCAGCCAACCTCGACGCCCGCGTGGCCGAGGCCGTCGCCACCCGCGAGGAGATGCGCGAGGCCGACAAGAAAGACACCCGCATCCTCATTCAGACCCACCCGGATGTGATGATCATTCCCCCCGACCCGCCGCAACTGATGATCAAGATGGGCCAGGTTCGGCAGGTGATTCACGCCGCCTATTACCGCCCGCCCAACGACGCGCGCCGCTCTTTTTACATCTTCACCAGCTCGGCCTTCATGAAAGAGGCGGCCAACAGCCTCTTGAAGGTTCTTGAAGAGCCGCCCGAGGGAACCTCGCTGGTGCTGCTCACCGAGAATCCCCAGGAACTGCTGCCCACCATCCGCTCCCGCTCCATCGTGCACCGTCTGGGGGCGCTGGCGGCGGCGGATCTGGAAGCGCTGCTGGCCCAGCGCCGCCCCGAACTGCGTCCGCCGGAGCGCGCCCTGGCCGCGCGGCTGGCCGAGGGCGCGGTGGGCCGGGCGCTGACCAGCGATTTGAGCATCTATCTGGCCAGCCGCCAGGAGGCGCTGATTATCTTGCGCACCGCGCTGCGCGAGCCGGATTACAGCCAGCTCTTCCACGCCACCGAGAGCTACCGCGCCGGCGCCGACGGACAGGAGAAAACCCTCAACCTGCTGCGCGCGCTGGGCAGTCTGGTTGAAGACCTGCTGCTGCTGGTCGCCGGCACGCCGCAACTGATCCGCAATCTGGACATCGAGGCCGATCTGGCCCGTCTGGCCCACGGCCTCACGGTGGATTGGATCGACGGCGCGGCTCGCGCTCTTGTCCAGGTCGAGCAGGGCATGCGCCGCAACCTGCTGCGCTCGCTTTCGCTCGATGCAATGGCCGTCAGCCTGGACCGCAACTGATGCCCCTCACCTTTTCTTCGCGTCGCAAAATGGGAAATTCATAGGCCCGTGGCCGGCGATTCAAGCCATCTTTAAGGTCTGACCATTACACTTGAGGGGTGGCGATGAAGCGTAAGAGCATCAAGCAATACGAGATTATCCGCAAGCTGGGCGCAGGCGGCAGCGGCGTGGTGTATTTGGCCAACGACACGCTCTTGCAGCGCCCGGTGGTGCTGAAGATTCTGCGCACCGGCCTGTTGTCGGCGCAGCAGTTGCGCTCGACCGTGCTGCGCGAGGCGCGCATGGCCTCGGCCATCGAACACCCCAACGTCTGCGGCATCTACGAGGTGGGCGAGGACGGCGACGAGGGGTACATCGTCATGCAGTATGTACCCGGCCAGTCGCTCGATCAGTTGATCGCACGCGGCCCGGCCAATCCCCACCTGACGCTTTCGGTGGGCATTCAGATTGCCGACGGATTGCAGGCGGCGCACGCCCTGGGCATCTTTCACCGCGATCTCAAGCCGCAGAACGTGATGCTGACCGACGGCGGCCTGGTCAAGATTCTCGACTTCGGCCTGGCCCGCCGGCTCAGTCCCGAGGACGCCAGCTTCGATCCTTCCAAACCCGCCCTGGCCAGCGATGTCAACACCGCCGCCACCTATACCGGCCGCGGCGGCACCATCCGCTACATGGCCCCCGAGCAGTTCGTTACCGGGCAGTCCAGCGTGCAGTCCGACGTCTGGGCGCTGGGCGTGATTTTGTATGAACTGGCCAGCGGACGCCACCCCTTTACCCGGCCCGAGGCCGAGGATTTCCAGGCCATCCGCACCATCCAGTTCTCCGAGCCCGACGACCTGAGCGTCATCGTTCCCGGCATCTCGCCGGAGCTGAAGAGCGTGATCGCCACCTGCCTGGAGAAAAACCCGGCAGCCCGCTACGCCTCGGCCGCCGAGGTGCGCGAGGCGCTCAAGACGGTCATGAAGGCCTTGCAGATCGAGACTGGGAGCATTCCCGGCGAAGCTGCCGCCACCCTGCCCACCGGCGCCGAGGCGGAGAAGCGCGCCACCGGCTTTCTCTCCATGCTGGCCGAGCGCTTCCGTGAGTCGGCCAGCGATCGTACTCCGCAGAACTCGCTGGTGGTGCTGCCCTTTGCCAATCTGGGAGCCACCGAGGTGGCCCCGCTCTATGGCTATGCCCTGGCCGACGCCATCGCCGCCCGGCTGGCGCGCATGCCGGCCCTGGTGGTTCGCCCTTCCAGCACGTTGATGCAACTGCCCATCGCCCAGATGGACCCCCTGGCCATCGGTCAGAAGTTGCTGGTTTCCTACGTGCTGGCGGGCAGCTTTCTGCGCTCCGCCAGCGGCTTCGACCTCAACTGGCAACTGCTCGATGTGCACGCCCAAAGCGTGCGCTCGGGCGGAGCGATCCAGGTGGCCTCGCTGGACCTGATCGCGGTGCAGACGGAGATCTCCAACGAGGTCTTCGCCACCTTGCACGGCATGAGCGCCGGCGACCAGATCGACGCCACACGCCCCACCTATCGCGACGCCGCGCTGCCCGGGCTGGTCAGCGAAGAGTACCTGCAAGCCCGCGCCCTGCTCAGCTCCTTTATGACCCGCACCGGTTCGCGCAGCGATCTGGACCGCGCCCACGCCCTCTTTCTCAACGTGACGGCCACCGACGCCGCCTTTGCCTCCGGCTGGACCGGCCTGGGCATCGCCGAGCTGCAATACGTTCGCCACGGCTTTGGCGGGCAGATTCACGTGATGCACGCCCGCCGCGCCTTCGACGAAGCGCTCAAGCTCGATCCCGGCTCGACCGAGGCCAATCTCTATCGCATCTACATGCTGCTCTCGCGCGGCGAAAAGGAGTCGGCCCGCCACGGCATCGCCAACCTGATGGCCTCTGCCGCCAACGACTGGAACGTGCACATGGTCGCCGGCATGGCGCTGCGCGGCGACGGTATGTACGACGAGGCGCTGGAGGAGTTCAACCGCGCCCTCAAGCTCAATCCCGCCAACGCCGCCATTCTCTACAACCACCGCGCCCGCGTCTACCACTATCAAAATCAGATCGAACTGGCCGGCGACGAGTTGGAAAAGGGCCTGGCCCTGGAGCCGCGCCACCCCCTGTTGCGCACCTCTTCGGGTTACCAGCAGATGCGCCTGGGCAACATTCAGGCGGCCATCGAGATTCTCGAGAGCGTGATCCACGACGACGCTTCCATGCGCATCGCCGTGCCTACGCTGGCGCTCTGCTACGTTCTGGCCGGCGACCGCGAGCGCGGCGCCAAATTGCTGCAAGACGAGACCCTGGCCGCCGCCGAGGCCGACAGCGAGATGGCCTACCGCCTGGCTACCTACTTCGCCGTGGAAGGCGACTCGACCGAGGCCCTGCACTGGCTGCGCCGCGCCATTTATCTGGGCAACGAGAACTATCCCTGGTTCCAGAAGAACCCCGCCTGGAACCGCCTGCGCACCAACGCCGACTTCGAGCGCATTCTGGAAGATCTGAAGAAGGGCTTCCGTAAAAACCAGAAGACCTGGAAGCGCCTGCTCGAACAGGTGCCGCAGGCAGGGGAGTAGACTATGGACGTTGTCAGTGCGACTTTGCCGCCTGATTTGAACTGTGTATACTCTTGCCACAGATTCTTTCGGCGGATTGGAGTCGACATGACGCCGCGAGAGCATGGAGAGATGGTTCGATGGCTAGACGTTCTGGCTTTCAGCGCGCGGGGAGTGAGATAAAGCGCGGAAGAATCGGTGAATGGCCAAAGGATGGACCGAGTCAGAAAGAAGTTGCGCAACGGGTGACGTATCTCCCGAACGGTGAGCACAAAAGCTATCCATCCAACACGAATGCATGGGTATTTGGCCCCAAGAAGCATAAGACGCTTTGCCGCAGCTATCCCGAGAAGGCTTGGCCAATGTTGCGAAAGTGGCTCAAACAAGCAATCGAGGGGCCGTGCGTCAGCGAGGAATTCAGGGGCGAGTATCCGGCGAGAGCTTGGATCTGGGTCGACGGTGTTCTTCACGAAGTCCGCCTCTCCTCGGAAACGAACGGTGTATATCATGGGTTTCCGGTCGAGTACGAGGAAGCGTATCCGGAAGATCCACTGGACAAGATGAAGGATTGCCCACATGTCATTCAAGATTGATTGCGATTGGTTCGACCAGCCCGGGTCTTCCGATCCGATGGAACAGAAAACTTGGGCTGGGATTCGTATCGAGGCAGGAACTCGAACCGTCACCAGAATCTGGGATCGGGTAGCCAAGGGGCAGCGTCTGTCAATCTTCATTCCGGCTTATCCGCTTGCGCACTGGATTGTCCGGAATTGGTGGTCACTTTTCTTCGAGCCACGTGCCGCAGAGGAGGTAAACGGCATACATCGGCAAGGATGGACGCAGCGTCATCATATGCGTTCCGCCAGCAGCGACATATTGCTGCCAAATCTGCGTATTTATTCAGATGGCTGTCATATTTTTCTGGAGTGGGATGCGGATTCGTCCGAGCAATATCCGAACATGCCGGGTTACTTTCTTGATTATGGCCGCGAAGTTTTCGATCCTTCGTTCGTTGAAGAGGCGTTTAGGACATTTGTGAAAAGCGTGATCGAGCGCCTTCGTGGAGTGGATGACATCCGTGCTTTGGAGTTAAGCGCAAATTGGGAGGCGATCGCCAGCGGTGATAAGGCAGAAATGGCTCTCTGCCGCGCTGCGGGCCGGTTGGGTCTCGATCCATATGATGTTGAGGCGTGGCCGATAGGATTGTTGGAACTTATCGAAAGTGTGGTCCCCAATGACATTGTCGCGGATTCCGTCTTCGACGACCTTATCGAGTCAACGCCTCCGGAATCGGTTCTCCCCGCATGGGAATGGGTGAAAAACGTTGGAGAGAGCTATCAACTCGGCTCCATCGCATCACACCAGTTGGGCGGGCTGGATCGGCGCGTGAGAGCCGCATTGATTGGCTACCAAGAGGCGCAGAAAATACGCGGAGATATCGCATGTGGAGAGGATTCGCCGCTGGACCACTTAGAGCAGATAACGGATCAGTTTAGTTTGGGGCGGATGGACTTTATTGATCGAAACCATCTTCCTTATTCGGGGGTGAGGGCAGAGGTTGGCTCCAGCAAGACTAAGGGGTTGCTTTTGATCGGACCAGCGCCTGCTCGGGAGGAGAGTCTCCGCTTTCTGAAAGCGCGTGGGCTCTTTCAGATGTTTTTTGGGTGTGCCCTTGGGCCGAGGTTGATTACCGATACACACGTGTGGAATCAGCAAGCATCGCGCGCCTTCGCTGCTGAACTGTTGGCCCCCAGGACGGGGGTCAGGGAATTTTTCCAGAAAAGAATTGTATTGGGCGATTCTCCAGATGACGCCATTCAAACGATAGCAAAACATTATCGAGTGCAAGAACGCCTAGTGGAGAATCAGTTACGGAACGTACAATGAGTAAGGAAGTTTAATAAGATATTCTCTTTGCTCAGTGAGAAACACGATGGCCCGCTCTGAACTCACCAAGGCGGGCCATCGTGTTTATTTTGCGTTTGCGGCTTACTTCAGGTCGATCGCTGCCTTGAGCGGAAGATCCTGCGAAGAGCCGCCGACCAGCAGGGTGTAGGAGCCGGGGAGCATCGACCAGCCGTCCTTCTGCTCGTCGAAGATGGAGAGATACTTGGGGTCGATCTCGACGGTGACGGTCTTCTTCTCGCCGGCGGCCAGTTGAATTTTGCTCCAGCCCACCAGGCGCTTGGGCGGTTCCTGGGCTGCGGCGGGCAGGGCGGCGTAGACCTCGGCGATCTCGGCTCCGGCGCGCTGACCGGTATTGGTGACGGTAAAGGTGGCCTTCACGGTCGCACCCGGCGCGACGGTCAGATCGGAGTAGCTAAAGGTGGTGTACGAGAGCCCGAAGCCAAAGGGGAACAGAACCGGCTTCCGCTCCGCGTCGTACCACTTGTAGCCCACCTTGAGGCCCTCGTCATAGGCAACGGAGAAAGGCGGCTTGGCCTTGGACCAATCCTTGGGCGTGGAATCGCCCATGTCGAGGGCATTCTTGGGGGGCGGCTGGGCGACCGTGGTGCGGGGCAGGTCGGTCTCGCTCAGGGGGAAGGTGTTGGGTAGTTTGCCGCTGGGGTTGACCGCGCCGAACAGAACATTGCCCACGGCACTGGCGCCGTCCGAACCGCCGTACCAGGCCTCCAGAATCGCCGCCGGAGCGTCGACCCAGGGCATGGTGACCGGGCTGCCCGACTCCAGCACCACGATGGTGTGGGGATTGGCCGCGGCCACGGCCGCAATCACTTCGTTCTGCCGGTGGGCCAGCGAGAGGCTGGTCAGATCCATGCCTTCGCTCTCCCACTGGTAGGCGAAGACAATGGCCACGTCGGCGCCCTTGGCCAAAGCGGCGGCGGCGGCGGGATCGGTTCCGGCATCGTATTTGACCGCGGCCTGCGGGGCGCGCGCCTGAATGGCCTTGAGCGGCGAGGTGGGGAACCAGATCTCATGCTGCCACAGGGTCGTGCCCTCGCCTTCCTTGGCGATGGCGTTTCCGCCGATGGGGTCCACCTGCGCCGAACCGCCGCCGCTGATCATGCCCACATCGGAGTGCGAGCCGATGACCGCGATGGAGTGCAGTTTGGCAGCATCGAGCGGCAGGGCCGCGGCCCGGTTCTTGAGCAGCACAATGCCGCCCTCTTCGATCTTGCGCGAGATCTCGAAGCCGGCGAAAGGATCGACGACCGAGCGCTGGCGGGGATAATCGATCACCCCGGCGGCGAACATGGCGCGCAGGATGCGGCGCACGTGTTCATCCATCTCGGCGGCCGGAATCTTGCCCGCCTCGACGGCCTTCTTGTAGAGATCGCCGAAATAGAAGTCGCCCGGCTCCTCATTGTCCAGACCGGCGGCCGAGGCCTTCTCCACGCTGTGCGTGCCGCCCCAGTCGGAGAGCACAAAGCCGGGGAACTTCCAATCCTTCTTCAGCACCTGGTTGAGCAGATAGTCGTTCTCGCAGGCGAAGTCGCCATTGACGCGGTTGTAGCTGCACATCACCGCGGCCGGGTGGCCCTGGGTGACGCCGATCTCGAAGGCCAGCAGGTCGGTCTCGCGGGCGGCGCGCTTGCCGACGGTGATGTTGACCGAGTTGCGCCCGCTCTCCTGATCGTTGAAGGCGAAATGCTTGATGTCGCCGATGATATGCGCCGACTGCGTGCCCTGAATCAGCTTGGCCACCAGCGTTCCGGCCAGAATCGGGTCTTCGCCCAGATACTCGAAGGTGCGTCCGTTGCGCGGCTCGCGGGTGATGTCGACGCCGCCGCCGAGGGACATATTGAAGCCCTGCGCGCGCAGCTCGCGGCCGATCAGCGCGCCGTAGGCGTAGGCCGCCTCGGTGTCCCAACTGGCTGCCGCGGCCACATTGGCCGGCAGCGCTGTCGAGTAGCGCCCGTTGGCGCCGCTGGAGCGCACGCCGTAGGCCGCATCGCTCATGTCGATGCCGGGAATGCCCAGCCGCGGCACGCCTACTACATAGCCCACGCCGCGGTTCGACGGCGCATTCTCCGGGGTAAATGGATCTTCAGTCGGCATGCCCACGCCGTGCAGCAAAGCGATCTTCTCGTCCAGCGTCAACTCTTTGAGGACCAGATCGGCGCGTTCGTCGGGCGAGAGGCTCGTGTTCATCCACGGGCCGGTGGGCGCCGGCGCTTTATGCTTCTGGGCAGAGCCAGGAAGGGCAAGGCAAAAAAAAGAAACCAAGGCCAGCGCGGAGACTGCCAGGCGGGCGCGGAGAGCGGTGTGCTTCATGAATCCCCCATCGGCTAAAACGTTTATCTGAATCGCATCCATACTACCAATCGGGGCACACGGTTGGCTCGGACACGCGCCAATTTGCCTGCCTCGCAAACTCGTTTCGGGAGGCTCGCGAGGCATTCCCAAATTGCCCCAGGGTCAGCCTCGGGCCTTGAACCAGGTAAGGTTGTGGCGTTCATAGGGCACGTATTCCGGCTCCCAGACGTACTCCTGCAGCATCTGCCGCAGCACGTCGGGTTCGGCGTATTCGGCGACGCCGTCGGCCATCGCCTGCCGGGCCACGGCCTCGCCCACCACCAGCCCCACCGAGCGCGATTCGCCGATGGGCGGCAGCAGCGGCGCGGTGCGGTCTTCGCGTGCGGGCGAGAGCGAGGCCAGCGCACGGGCTGCGGCCATGATCATGGCGTCGGTAACCCGGCGCGCTCTGCTGACCAGAATTCCCAGCGCCAAACCGGGAAAGATGTAGGAGTTGTTGATCTGCGAGATGCGCACCATCTGCCCATTCACCTCGACGGGCGGAAAGGGGCTGCCGGCGCCCACCAGTGCGCGTCCATCGGTCCAACGCATCAGGTCCTCGGGCACAGCTTCGGCCTTCGATGTGGGATTGGAGAGCGGAAAGATGACCGGGCGCTCGGCGTGCCGCGCCATCTCGCGCACAATCTCCTCGGTAAATGCGCCCGCCTGGGCCGAAACCCCGGCCAGCACCGTAACCTTGGCGTTGCGCACGACATCGAGTAGAGAGATAGGACCATCGCCGCTGAGCTTCCAGCCGGCCACGTCTTCCTTTTTGCGTAGCAGCGTCTCCTGGCCTTCCTTGATCCCCTCGCAGCCCTCGATGAGCAGCCCATGGCGGTTGAAAGCGTAGATGCGCTGCCGGGCCTGCTCCTGGCTGAGCCCTTCTTCCTGCATCGCCTCAATCAGCAGTCCGATGATGCCGATGCCGGCAGAACCCGCGCCGAACATGGCGATGGTCTGCTCCTTGAGCGGAATCCCGGTGGCGTGGACGGCGGCCAGCAACGTGCCGGTGGTGACGGCGGCGGTGCCCTGAATGTCGTCGTTGAAGGTGCACAGACGGTCGCGGTAGCGCTCCAGCAGGCGCGCCGCGTTGACCCCGGCAAAGTCCTCCCACTGCAACAGGATGTGCGGCCAGCGCTTTTGCACGGCGGTGACGAAGCTCTCGATGAAGGCGTCGTACTCCGCGCCGCGAATGCGCTTGTGCTGGCAGCCGATGTAGATGGGATCGTTGAGCAGGGCCTCGTTGTCGGTGCCCACGTCGAGCAGGATGGGCAGGCAGTGCTCGGGAGGAATGCCGCCCAGCGCGGTGTACAGCGCCATCTTGCCGATGGGAATGCCCATGCCGCCTGCCCCCTGATCGCCCAGGCCGAGAATGCGTTCGCCATCCGAGACCACGATGCAGCGCACCTGATCGTAGGCCGGGTCGGAGAGAATCTGCTCCATGCGGCGGCGGTTCTCGTAACTCAAAAAGAGCCCGCGCGGCTTGCGATAGATCTCGCTGAATCGCTGGCAGCCCTCGCCCACCGCTGGCGTGTAGACGATGGGCAGCATCTCCTCGACATGGTGCGCGATCAGGTTGTAGAAGAGGGTCTCGTTGTTGTTCTGCAGGTCGCGCATGTTGCTGTACTTGCCGAAGGCGTCGGTACGGCTCGATAGCACCCGCAGGCGGCGTTCGCGCTGCTCGGCCAGGGTAGAGACGTGGGGCGGCAGCAGTCCGTGCAGTCCAAAGGCGTCGCGCTCCGCCTCGGTGAAGGCCGTGCCCTTGCTCAGGCGCGGGTTCAGCAGCAGATCGAGGCCGCTCAGATTGGTGCGGATGACGGTGCGCTTGGGGTGCGTCGCGGGGGGAGTTTGCGTGTCCACGGGGGATCTCCTGTGTTCGACCGGCGGCTGGCGTTTTATCGGCTGGCGGATGCGAGCCGGATCGCTCGCCGGCTTCTTGCGCGCCGGAGTGAAGAGGCACGCAAAAAGCCAAAAGAGAAAGTCCTTGCCTTGCTTCCAGGATACGGCGTAAATCGCACTCTTGGCTGTTGGCTGCGTCACAGAACCGCGCGAGCAGCCAATGAGACTGCAAACGTCCGCTTCAACCCGTAGTATCTCTGCCGCCGATCTTGCCGCAGCCTGTGGAGTGACCAAGTCAATTGAGAAGAGTTTGTGGCACGCCGAATCCCGCGCTCTTTCAAAACCGCTTTTTCATGATCGGAGCGTTCATACGATCATCCTGGACAATTACGACGCAGGAATTGAAAGGTCCGCCTTCAACCGTCCGCTGTACTCACAGTTGCTCGTAGAGCGTACCGTTGCGGTAGCCGAGCAGGACCACCAGCGTCCAAATGCCCATGGCGGTGCCGAAGGGAAAACGCAGCAGGCAGAAGAATGCGGCGACGATGGCCACGATGCGACCCCAGGGCGCGCGCTCCATCAGACCCCAGGCTGCGGCCATCGCCAGGCAAAAGCGAAAGAAGAGGAAGACCCCCGCAAAGCGAAAGAGCATAGGCCCGAAAAACCACGGCGTCATGGGCGCCTGTCCCCAGGGGCCTTGCATCCAGGGGCCGAAGTGGCCAGAGAAGAAGGCGTGGGCAAAGGCCAGGCCCAGAACCCCGGTCAGCACGCAATAACCCGCATAGATGAACCAGACGACGCTGAGCGCCTTCACCTTGCCGGCGTAGTTTTGCAACTCGAATTGCATGCCGGGGATGGAAGGAACGGGCGCTGCCATGGGGCGGCCGCACTGCGGGCAAATAGTCTGATCTGGCGCCAACGATTGACCACATCCGCTGCAAAACATGGGAGAAACCTCCTGGATCGATGCAAGCATGGTACGCCAGAAGACCGCCCGATGTTCCATCAATCTCTTCCGAGGCTGATTCCCCGCCGCTCGCGGCGCGTTCTTTGTAGGCTACGGTGATACCCATTGCTTGCGGCGGGGTCGTTCATTGGAGAGAAGGAGGGAAAAATGGTCGCTTACTCGGCGCCCGGTTTCCCAACCATCTCGGTGTTTAATAAAAAGAAGGATTCTGCACAAAGGACATCTCACTTTCTTCTCCATTCTTCAAACCTCTGATCCAAAATAGGCTTCAGATTCTCATAATTCTTCCATGTATCTTTGACGTGGTACAAGGTCTTGACCCTTTTGCCTAGTACTGCTTCATAATCACTCAGATATTGCCCTTCCTTGAAATCATAATAAATTCGCGCAAAATCATTTCCCAAGTCATTCAAATCCTCGTCGGTAAATTTTCCATCACAGGCTTCGAGAAAAAACTTACCTGGGGTGCAAACTCGAGTACGAAGTTTCGCCATGTTGCCGGGGAATTCAGTGACATGGATATCGCCAGCTAGTCCAGATAATAAGGCCCACGCAACAAACATGCCGGTATGTGTAGCGCCGGCTTCCAAGGGTAGATCCTTCGGGAACTTACCGCCATAATGCCAAGACGCATCATCGTATTTCATGATCAATAATCTCTCTTTTTCTACGATGCTCCATCCTGATCATTCAAACCACTATCAAGATGGAGCATCCAGAATTAGTACCTGTAATTCTCCGCCTTGTACGGGCCTTCGACCGGCACGCCCAGGTAGTCGGCCTGCTTGGCGCTGAGGGTGGTCAGCTTGACGCCGATCTTCTCCAGATGCAGGCGGGCTACTTCCTCGTCCAGCCGCTTGGGCAGTACGTAGACGCCGATCTTGTAGCTGTCCTTGTGTTCCCACAGATCGAGCTGGGCCAGGGTCTGGTTGGCGAAGCTGTTGCTCATCACAAAGCTGGGGTGGCCGGTGGCGCAACCCAGATTCACCAGACGGCCCTCGGCGAGGATGAAGATGCCATTGCCGGTGGGGAAGGTGTAGAAATCCACCTGCGGCTTGATGTTGAGCTTCTTCACGCCGGCCATGGTGTTGAGGCGGTCCATCTGAATCTCGTTGTCGAAGTGGCCGATGTTGCAAACGATGGCTTGATCCTTCATCTTCTGCATGTGCTCGAGGGTGATGATGTCCACGTTGCCGGTGGTGGTGACGTAGATGTCGCCGCGGCCCAGCGTCTCTTCGACGGTGGTGACTTCAAAGCCTTCCATGGCCGCCTGCAAGGCGTTGATGGGGTCGATCTCAGTGACGATGCAGCGGGCGCCCATGCCGCGCAACGAGTGAGCGCAGCCCTTGCCCACATCGCCGTAGCCGCAGATCACGGCCACTTTGCCGGCCACCATCACATCGGTAGCGCGCTTGATGCCGTCGGCCAGCGACTCGCGGCAGCCATAAAGATTGTCGAACTTGGACTTGGTCACCGAGTCGTTGACGTTGATGGCCGGCACCAGCAGCTTGCCCTGCTCCATCATCTTGTAGAGCCGGTGCACGCCGGTGGTGGTCTCCTCAGAGACGCCGCGCCAATCGGCCACGACCTTGTGCCAATACTGCGGATCTTCAGCGAAAACCTTCTTCAAAAGGTCCTTGATGACCTGCTCTTCGTGGCTCTCGCCGGGGGAGTTGACCCACTGGTCGCCGTTCTCCAGCTCGTAGCCCTTGTGGATGAGCAGGGTCACATCGCCACCGTCGTCGACCACCAGTTCCGGCCCCTTGCCGCCCTTGTGGCTGAGCGCCTTGAAGGTGCAATCCCAGTACTCTTCCAGCGTCTCGCCCTTCCAGGCAAAGACGGGAACGCCGGTGGCGGCGATGGCCGCGGCGGCGTGGTCTTGCGTCGAAAAAATGTTGCAGCTTGCCCAGCGGACTTCCGCGCCCAGACTGGTCAGCGTCTCGATCAGCACCGCCGTCTGAATGGTCATGTGCAGCGAGCCGGTGATGCGCACCCCGGCCAGGGGCTTGGCGGCGGCGTACTTGTTGCGAATGGCCATCAGGCCGGGCATCTCGTGCTCGGCAATGGCGATCTCCTTGCGGCCCCAGTCGGCCAGGCTCATATCGGCGACCTGGGATTCCAGGGGGGTGATCTCTGCGAGAGTTGCCATGTTGATTCTCCTTTTATCGGTCCATCGTGATATGTTGATATGTAGCAGATCGATGCCTATGCCGTCAATCCTCAAAACGCTCCGTCTTGTCTCCGATCCCAACCGCCTGCGGCTGCTGCTGTTGCTGGCCGAAGAAGAACTTTCCGTGGCCGAGTTGCAGGAGATTCTCGTTTTGGGCCAGAGCACCATCTCCACCCACCTGGCGCAACTGAAAGGCGCGGGGCTGGTCGAGGACCGCCGCACCGGCAAAAACAATCTTTACCGGATGGAGGCCGCGGCAGCCGCCAGCGATCTGCTGAAGAACGTCTTGCAGGAAGCCCGCGCGGAGCTGCCTGAGGCCGAGTCGGATCAGGCGGCGGTGCGGCTGGTGCTGCGCAAGCGCCAGGACCGCATGAGGAGCTTCTTCGACAGCGTAGCCGGACGGCTGGGCCGGGATTACGTGCCGGGCCGCTCCTGGAAGAGCCTGGCGGAGGCGCTGTTGCGCCTGCTGCCGCCGCTGGAGATTGCCGACATGGGCGCCGGCGAGGGGGCTTTCGCGCTTTTGCTGGCGCAGCAGGCCAAGCGCGTCATCGCCATCGACGCCAGCGAGAAAATGGTCGAGGTAGGCCGCGAGCAGGCGGCGCGCAACGGGCTCAAGAACGTCGAATTCCGCCAGGGCGACATGGAAGCAACACCCATCTCCAGCGCTTCCATCGATCTGGTGTTTTTCTCGCAGTCGCTGCACCACGCTCTGCACCCGGAGCGGGCGATTCAGGAGGCGGCGCGGATTCTGCGCCCCGGCGGGCGCATCGTGATTCTGGACCTGCTCAAGCACCGCTTTGAAGAGGCGCGCGAGCTCTACGCCGACGAGTGGCTGGGCTTCAGCGAGGCGGAACTGGAAACCCTGCTCACCCGCGCGGGCTTTGCCGCGGTGCAGATATCGGTGGTGGACAAGGAGCCGGAGACGCCGCAGTTCCAGGCGCTGCTGGCGGTGGCCAGCAAGTAAGCCACCGAACCAGAAAAAGGCCAGCGCGGTGCTCTTCTGCACCTGCTGCGTCTTCAGCCGCGCTCCAGGACCGCCACAAGATTCTGCGTCAGCGGCTTGTCGCGGAAGCCTCCCCCGGTCTCTGCCGCAGCCAGCAAGCGAAAGAAAAATGAGCCCGTGCGCCAAATGAGTAAGCGGCAAAAGCTGACCAGACCGTGGGCAATGGGCAGTTCCTCTTTGAAGGCGATAACCCGGAAGCCGCAGGCGCCTGCAAGCTGGCGGAGACTGCTGCGGGTAAAAGCCATTTCGTGGGTCATATCTCCATAGAGAATCGATCCGCAGAAGATGCCTTCGGCATTGGGGAGATGCAGGATCAGACGGCCGCCCGGAGCCAATACCCGGTGAATCTCGTCGACCAAGGCAAAAAGATCGCCGCGGCTGAAATGTTCCAGCACATCGAAGGCCACCACCGCGTCGAAAGAGCTCTCGGCAACACCGTCCAAATAGGCGCGAAGGTCGTGCTCGTGAACATCTTCAAAGCCCAGGCGGCGGGCTTGCGCCACCTGTTCCGGGGCGCCATCCACGCCCGTCAAGCGAGTGTAGCCGGCGGCGCGCAGGGTGTGCAGCATGGCGCCATATCCACAGCCGAGGTCGAGAATTCGCACTTGCTTGTCCTGTGGCAGGAACGAGGAGATGATCGAGCGCAGGTAAGGTCCGCGCTGACGGAGAGCGGTCTGCACCATCTCGTCACTGAGTCTGACCGTTTGTGTCAGATAGCGATCGTAGATCCGGGCTTTGAAATCGACGCTGAGTTTGCAATCCGAGGTGGCCATGGAATCTCCAGGATTCTGATTCATTCCTTGGCCGCATTCCGTTTCTCGCCCGCGACCTGCGTCAGTATCCGCCGGAAGCGGCGGTTCTGACGGGAAGGATGCTGGATAGGATGCTCTTCAGCGCTTCGTGAGTTGCTTGAAACACGAGAAGTGGGTTTGCGCGGGATGGTTCTGCTTTCAAAGATGAATCTCGCTCTTCGGATCGCCCTATCCAAGCAACTCCGCTTCCAGCAGTTGACGCTTTCGCTCGACGCCCCAGCGGTAGCCGGTGAGCGCTCCGCTGACGCCAACGACTCGATGGCAGGGCACCAGCAGCGCCACGCGGTTGGTGGCGCAAGCACGGGCCACGGCGCGGGTGGCGTTTGCGTTTCCCAAATCGCGCGCCAGTTGGCTGTAACTGACGGTCTGGCCGCGGGGAATCTGCCGCAGCGCATTCCAGACGCGCAACTGAAACGCGGTTCCGCGCAGGTCGAGGCATTCCAAGTCTGGGCGTCCCACCCTCGCCCCGTTCTTGTTTTCGCGGCTGGGGTGGGACAGGCCAGGTTGGGGTAAGCGACTCTCTTCCTCCTCACCTCGAACCATCCCCACTGCCGCATCCACCCAATGCGCCAGTGAAGCATCTTGAACGATTTCGGCAGCGGGGAACTCGGCGCGCAGAGCGGCTTCGCCTTCACTACTCGACGCGGCCAGCGAAAGCCAGCAGAGGCCGCGCGCGGTCGCGCCTACAATCACCCAACCAAAGGGTGAAAGAGCGGAGCTCCAGGAGATGCGTTCGCCGCGGCCGCCCTGGGCAAAGCGGGCGGGGGTCATGCCCAGCCCCGCATCCTCGTAGGCGCGGCTGGAAGAGCCGAATCCGGCGTTATAGATGGCGTCGGTCACAGAGCCTCCTTCTTTCAGTTGGCGGCGAAACGCAGTGGCGCGCAGGGCGCGTTGATAGGACAGCGGGGTCGCACCCATCGCTGCTTTAAAACGCCGCTGCACGGTGAATGGGCTCATCCCGGCGATGCGTCCCAGCTCGTCGAGCGGGACCGCGCGGTCCAGGTTGGCCTCGATATGCGCACGAACACGGTCAATGGCTGCGCCGTCCAAATCGCTGCCGCTGGCATTGCCGGGATGGCAGCGCTTGCAGGGCCGGAAGCCGGCCGCCTGCGCCTCTTCCGCAGTGGCAAAGAAGCGCACATTTTCGCGCAGCGGACGGCGGCTTGCGCAGTTGGGCCGGCAAAAGACGCCCGTGGTCAGCACACCGTAAAAGAACGTGGCGTTGGCGTCGCGGCTCTGCAACTGCGCCCACGCTACCTTCGCGTCGATCACTGGACGGGGTCTCGCAGGGTGCGCATTCTCAAGAACATTCGTCATGAAAGAGATGGTCGCCGATCGAGCGCCCGCCGCGCTACCCGATTCTTGCGCGCAAATTGTTCCTGCGCCGAACTATGGTCTGCAAATGTATCGAACAAAAGCCATTCCTAACGCGAAAGCGAATCCACAACTAAAACTCTCGATCTGCACTGGGCGCTGCCCTCGTTTTCTGAGAGCCGTACCAACCCACCACATGAAAAGGCCGGTCAAAACCGGGCTAATCAGGAGACTCATCCCATGAATTCTCGACGGATGAAACATTGGGTGAGGAAAGATCGGCAGGCTGAGTGCACCCGCGGCGAGTCCCAAGATCCCTGATCCCGTACCGGCAATCAGTAGGTTGATCGTGGAGAATTCGGAGAATACACTCCTTACTCCGCGTAAAAGGAGTGCGATCAAAGATTCGATGATGATCGCGTAAAAGGCTTCAAAAAGCACCTCGGCGATCATGGCAAACAACGCGCCCAAGATTTCATCCATATTTAAACCGATCCGGATGCCGGTTGGATTTGCAGGAACAAGAAACCGAATTGCCTTTAACTCCGAGGATGTTCCGGCATTCATGGAGGTACGCAGACTAGTAGCGTTCGTTCCCGCAAAAATTGGCTGCAATCCCAAATTTGGCTATCTACTGAAGGAAGATGCCAGCGCCGCCTCGGCCCTCGCCAGATCGGCCTCGGTGTCCACGCCGATGGTGTCGCGGGGGGCGTCGGCCACATAGAGGGCGATGCCGTTTTCCAGCAAGCGAAGTTGCTCCAGGCGCTCGATCTGTTCCAGCGGCGAGGGCGGCAGGGCGGCAAACTGCTCCAGCGCCGCGCGGCGATAGGCGTAGATGCCCAGATGCTTGCGCCAAACGGCGTGGCCGCTCCCATCGCCGGCCGTTTGGTGCGTGGGAGTGCCGTCGCGATCGTAGGGAATGGTGGCGCGGGAGAAATACAGCGCCCGTCCGTCCAGAGCGGTGACGACCTTGACGGCGTTGGGGTCGCCGATCTCGCCGGCAGCGCAAGGGACGGCCAGTGTGGCCACCTGGACCGCCGGGTTCGCAAAAAGCGCCAGCAGCGGGGGGAAAAAATCAGGGGTCAAGGTCGGCTCGTCGCCCTGGATATTGACCAGAATATCGGCGTCGATGCGGCTGGCCACTTCGCGCACGCGGTCCGAGCCGCTGGGGCACTCGGTCGAGGTCATCTGGAAGGGAAGGCCGCGCTGGCGGCAGAGGGCGGCGACTTCATCCGAGTCGGTGGCGATGAGCACCGGGTCCATTAAACCGCTGGCGGCGGCGGCGCGCCAGACCCACTCGATCATGGGACGGCCGGCCAGCTCGCGCAACACCTTGCGCGGCAACCGCGTCGAGTTGAGCCGGGCCGGGATCACCGCGGCAATGCGCAACACACTCATGCAGACGAGTTTATCGCAATCGCGCGGAGAGAAGCATAGGGCCGGAACGCATTGCCCTCAATCAGCGGATTCAGGGGCCAGATTCCTATTTTTCGGCTATAGCTGTGCTGGCGAGAGCCCGTATTCTGCATTGGGCAATCGGACATTGGCCGCGGCTCCTTGTCGGCCGGTTTGACCTGCAATCCTGCCGCCCTTATCATCTAGAGATGGACCCCTGCGCGCCTCCCTGTGCGCGGAGGTGCTGTGTGTACAGAATGCACCCTTTGACCGGGCGCGTCATCACATCCCCCAGGGCGGGGTAGCTCAGATGGTTAGAGCGACGGATTCATAACCCGTAGGTCGGCAGTTCGATCCTGCCTCCCGCCACCAATCCAAACACCGCAATACCACTCGATCTCAACAACCGGACTGTCTCGGCTGGCGACGGGGCCGCGGGAGGCGTTCGCCTATTTTCCAATGCAGAAGGTGTAAATGTAAAATAACCGTTTTAAATAGAGAATGATAAAGTGATATACGTACTGTAGTGGACGTATCTGTGGACATGCTTTTATTTGCATTCCGGGAAGCTATTCCGGTAGCCCAATTTCCATTAGCGAGCAACCCCTAGAGATTTCGTCATACGATCTCTCCGTGTGGTTCCGGTGAAGTGTATAGAAACTCGTCAAGTTGCATGACAGCTTATGGCCCAAAAAAGCTTGGAGCCTCAACGCGGCGGCTTGTTTTCTCAGTTTTAATCGGCAATGGCGACATGCACCTGAAGAACTGGTCGCTGCTCTATCCAGATGGACGCACGCCCATCTTGTCGCCCGCCTACGATTTCGTTGCCACACTTCCCTACATTCCGAACGACAGTCTGGCGCTCAGCTTCGGCGGCAGCCGCAGTCTGAGTGAAATCTCCACCGACCAGGTGCGGCGATTCGCAGACGCAGCCCGCCTGCCGGCAAGCCCTTTGTGGAAGATGGTCACGGAAACTGCCGACCGCACCGTCGCCGCCTGGAAGGGCTTTCCGAGAAAGACCTGCTGCCGGAGAAGATGCGCAAAGCTATTGGAGATCAGATTCTCGCCGTCGCAAAAAGCGTGGGGCAAGCTCATGGGTGACCTGCTTGCCGCGTAGCATGGATGTTCTACGATCTTCCGGGATCCAAACGGCGTTTGTCGGTCCCAATCCTCAATTTGGCATGCAAATTGCATTGGATGAGTGTATTGGCTGATATCGTCAACTTAGGCCGGTGTTGGTCAGGTAATGCCAACTCTCATTGCAGATTCGCGCAGACTTGGCATTCTCCAAATTCCCTACCATTATCTCTGAAATCTGACCAGTAACAAAGAGTATGTTGAGCCGCTCACGTGTCAAAGACCTCAACGTCTCCGTTCGGGGGCGTAGTTAACGCAAGTATTGAGCGTGTTGTAAGTCCTGATCTAGAAATCTTATTTTCCCCATATTGCTTCGGAAGCGCAAGGGGATCCCAAGCAGAGTACTCTTGGTGCTACCTCCAACTTCCCAGTTGAAACCTACCATTTGGGAACGTCTCTTTCCAATCGTGACCATCTGGGGAGCCCCGCCTACGCTCGGTACTTTTGGATCTTCGATAACCGCCTTCAGGACATGCAGGATGTCATCAGTTTTCAGGGCATTTTTCAATTTGAGTGTGGCCAAGATAGATCGCGCTTTTGCCTGTCCAGATCCATAGCAGAGAACCGTCTGTTGACCAAGCTCTCGCTCTTCGATCGATACGCCTGATAAAGCCAAGGAGATCTCGAACAGGCGAAACTTCGCCTTCCGAACATCGAACCCACAATAAAGTAGGGTTGCGCCAGACGCGAGCCACGAAGGCGGGAAGGTTGGAATTATGTCGTCTAGGAGCAGAACCAGGGCTTTCGCACGTGCATCGAGAGTTGGGCTCTTTGCCGATCCTCCCTGCGAAAGCACGTTGCTAGCCGCCAGCACCGCATTGGACTGAAGGATGCAAGCCATCCCTGGCAGCGACGAACCACAGTATCCGATGTATTCGTGGAGGGTATGGACCCGAGTGATCTTGGGTGCGTATTGCCAAGACTCTTTTCCTGCAGAAAGCAAGCTATCAGACGCAAGATGAAGCCCAGTCGGGTTGTCCTCCCGGTTAAGCCATGCCAGCAAAAGTGTCATCGTTCTTGCATCATAACCGAAGGTACCCCCAATCAGATAGGATATTCACATGCCGCGCCCACCCAATCCAGAGAGTGAATCGGAGATTGCTGCCCGGCTTAGGCTCGGGGAATTTCTGGTCAAAGCTCGCACCTTCCTCGAGCTTGTTCATAGATCGGTCACGCACGATACGAGTCGGCTAGCTTTTGGCGTGAAAGAGGCACTTTCCCATCTCTGGACGGACGCTGATGGAAAACTCCAGGGAGTAATCGAATCTCAGGACATTGGGAATCCCAAGTGGCGACGCGATGCTCTTGCCGACGCCAGCGTGTTCGGAGAGGAACTGAATGCAAAGGATCGCATCTTGGGGTATTTCTTGGAGGAAAGAAGATTTCTCGCGGTATTGCGTTTCCTTGCGAGTCTATTCGGTAGCCTCTCGAAGGCGTTTCCTGTATTGAGTGCTGTGAAAGAGTTCATTGACGCTGTGCTCTGTGCACGTGATTGGCTACCAAACGATCCAGAAATCACTACACTTGGAGATCTCAGATAGCTCCAGATATTCTCTTGCCGTAAATACCTACAAACGGGTTATTTCGCTGGAATTTATCTCATTTTACGCATGCTCGGCATAGCGCTCGCCGAGCATAAATAGGGAACGAAAAGTTGCCAAGTGTCCAGACTTGTAAAGGATCTCGATTAAAGACGAATGCCCAGGATCTCGGCCAGGAAAATTTTTCCACCTTCTCCCGGTACTCCCTCAATCGCCCGGCCGAAGCAGCCGTGAAGCCATGCCATCCAAGGCGTGACATCAAGTATGGTGATTGCCCAAGCCTCCGCCCCCGTGCAGTACCATGTTTACCAAATGAGAATCATCCGGAATATCGGCACGGACCGTGTCGTCGATGAACTGCGTCGGGCCTTAACCCCTCCGTGTTCCCTGAGCCTGGCTTCGCCGACGCTTTCTCTTTTCGCCTTTTCCGAGTTGCGCGATCTTCTTACAAAGCTCGACAGTTGCCGGGTTGTGCTTGGGGAGCGCGCTGACGATCTGGCCATTACCGGTGGGGAGGCAGACCGCGGCTTTCGCAATCGCCTAAACCTGCGATGGCTGGCGCGGGAGTGCGCCGTCTGGATCGAAGGCAAGGTGGAGTTGCGCAGCGCAGCGCGTCCATTACCGCAGTCGATTCTCATTGCCGGCGGCAAAGAAGCCGGTCCGAAGCGCGTCATTACCGGCAACTGCTCGTTCAGTACGGATGGCCTGGGGATTACGCCGGGCAACCAGTTCAGTCTGATCCAATGTGCCGAGGCTCCCGAGGAGGCCGATCTGCTGGCCTCCTGGTTTACGAGTATGTGGAATACCGTTGGGCCATCGGACCGGGGCAAGGCGGAGCTGTTGGCCAGGCTGCGCGATCTTGCCGCTGCCCAGGCCCCTTCGCTGATCTACTACCTCACGCTGCATCAGGTCTTCCATGAGACTGGCGGCCAGTTGGACGAGGAGCGGATCGTAAAGTCCGCCACGGGCATCCGCAACACAACGGTATGGAAGAAGCTCTACAAGTTCCAGCGCGACGGCGTCATTGGGGCCATCGACAAGCTGGAGCGGCATGGCGGCTGCATCATTGCCGACAGCGTCGGCCTGGGCAAGACCTTTGAAGCACTGGCCATCATCAAATATTACGAACTGCGCAATGATCGCGTGCTCGTCCTGGTTCCCAAGCGCCTGCGCGACAACTGGACGCTCTACAAGGCAAACGACCGCCGTAATTTTCTCGCCTCCGACCGCTTCAACTACGACGTGCTGAACCACACCGACCTTTCCCGCGACGGCGGCAGCTCCGGCGACATCAATCTGTCGCATGTGAACTGGGGCAACTACGATCTGGTGGTCATTGACGAGTCCCACAACTTCCGCAACAAGGCGACCCACAACACCCGCGAAACCCGCTATGGCCGCCTGATGCGGCGAATCATTAAAGACGGCGTGAAGACGCGCGTGCTCATGCTTTCGGCCACGCCGGTCAACAACCGCCTCTCTGACCTCAAAAATCAGATCGCGTTCGTCACCGAGGGCAACGACGTTGCGCTTGCCGAGCATGGAATCGCTAGCATCGAAGCCACCATCCGGCAGGCGCAGCTTCAGTTCAACCGTTGGCAGGCCATGGAGAATGGGGATCGCAGTTCGTCGCGCCTGCTCGACATGCTGGGTTTCGACTACTTTAGGCTGCTCGACCTACTCACCCTGGCGCGCTCCCGGAAGCATATCGAAAAGTATTACGGCACCGCGGAGACCGGCCGGTTCCCGGAACGGCTGAAGCCAGTCAATCTCAAGCCCGATGTGGATCTGGCCGGCGAGTTCCGCTCCATTCGCGAAATCAACAACGAGATTCGCCGCCTGACCCTGGCCGCTTATGCGCCGCTCCGCTACGTATTGCCGCACAAGGCCGCGGCCTATGACGCGAAATACAGCACCCAGATTCACGGCGGCGAAGGATTCTTCCGTCAGGTGGACCGCGAAGAAAGCCTGGTGCATCTGCTTCGTGTGAACGTCCTCAAGCGCATGGAAAGCGCAGTGACTTCCTTCGCGCTCACTCTGGGCCGCCAGCTTGCCGATGTGGACCAGACGCTGGCCCGCATCGACGCCAAAGCCGAGGCCGTCGATGAACTCGATATTGCGGACCTGGACACCGGCGATCCCGACTTCGAGAGCCTGCTGGTCGGGCGCAAGGTAAAGGTGCTCCTGCAGGATGTGGACCTGATCCGCTGGCGGCAGGATCTGATTCAGGACCGCAACCGGCTGGCGACGCTGCTTTCCGCGGCCCATCAGGTGACCGCCGGGCGGGATGCCAAACTACAGGCGCTGCGCGAAGTGATCGAGCGCAAATGCCGCCAGCCCATCAATTCCGGCAACCGCAAAATCCTCGTCTTTACCGCCTTTGCGGACACGGCGGCCTATCTCTACGACGAGCTGGCCGACTGGGCGCGCCGGGAACTTGGCCTGCACGCGGCCTTGGTCACCGGAACCGGCCACAACCAGACCACCCTGCCCAACCTGCGCCGGGACTTTGTCAGCATCATCACCGCCTTTTCGCCGCGCTCCAAAGAGTGCCCGTCCGAGATGCTGGCGGAGGGCGAAATCGATCTGCTCATCGCCACCGACTGCGTCAGCGAGGGCCAGAACCTGCAAGACTGCGACATGGTGGTCAACTACGACATCCACTGGAACCCGGTCCGCATCATCCAGCGCTTTGGCCGCATCGACCGCCTGGGCTCGTCCAATGAATCCATCCAGCTCATCAACTTCTGGCCCAACCTGGAGCTGGAGGAGTACATCAATCTGGAGCAGCGAGTCAGCGGGCGCATGGTGCTGCTGGACATCTCCGCTACCGGCGAAGAGAACATCATCGAGTACCAGTCCGGCGACCAGATGAACGATCTGGAATACCGGCGCAAGCAGTTACTGAAACTGCAGGACGCCAACATCGATCTGGAAGATCTGAGCAGTGGCGTTTCCATTGCCGACCTGACCCTGAGCGACTTCCGCATCGATCTGGCTGGCTACCTGCGCGAGCATCCGGGCAAGCTGGAAACTTCCCCGCTGGGTTTGTACGCGGTGACCACCACTTTCGGCGGCGATGACGGCGCAATTACCCCCGGCGTCCTCTTCTGCCTGCGGGCGGTGGGCGAGGCGGCTTTGAAAAACGTTGAGCCGGGCTATCCGCTGGCCCCGCATTATATGGTGCATGTGGGCGAAGATGGAGCGGTCTTGCTGCCCTTTACCCAGGCCAAGCAGGCGTTGGACCGGCTCAAGCGGCTCTCCATCGGGCGCGATCTGCCCGATGCCGGCGCATACGCCCGCTTCGACAAGATCACCGGCAATGGCCGGGATATGGCCCGGATTCAGGAACTGCTTGCTCAGGCCGTCGCCTCCATCGTCGGTAAAAAAGAAGAACGCGCCGTCGCCAGCCTCTTCAACCCCGGCGGCACGTACGCGCTTCAGGGAGAATTTGCCGGGATGAACGACTTCGAGGTGGTCGCATTTCTTGTGATCCTGCCCGAGGCGGATGCCCGATGAACGCCGCCGAGATTCTCAGCGCACTGGCCTTGCCGCCGCAGGCGCTTGTGGACCGGCGCGTCCCCAAAAAGATGCTGACCGAGCAGGGCGATTTCACCGCCGCGGACAAGCGCCGGCTGCTGGATGGCATTGAGGAACTGACCTGGGTGGCGGCTCTCAAGCCCTCCAATATCGGAGTCCCGGCCTTCCGCGACGAGACCTGTGAATATCTGGAGATCGCCGTTCTGACGGCCACGCTGCGCCCGGCGGCCAGGGCGGCTCGGTTCCCGGTGCGGGTATTGGAGCTGATTCACCGCGCCATTCCCTACCCGGTGCTGCTGATCGCCGAACAGGCCGGGGCTGTGCATCTCTCCGTGGCCCACAAGCGGTGGTCGCAGGGCGAAGGCGGCAAGGTGGTCGTTGATTCCATGCGCGGTGTCGAGTTATCTGGCGGCTCACCGGATTCCGGCTCGCCGCCAGCCGAGGAAGCCGCGTTTCTGGCCAGTCTGTCCATCTCCAGGCTGCCAACCGCTCATCTCTATGCCTTGTATGATGGTTGGTTGGAAGGTTTTATCGCGCTGGAGGCGGCTCGTATCGTGGGCAGCTTCAAGCCGCCGGTCACCTCGGAAGAGTCCGCAACTCTACGTCAGGGGCTGGAGGAGCACAGTCGCATCGCGCGGCAACTGGTTGCGTTGCGCGCTCAGGCGCGCAAGGAAAAGCAGCTCAACCGGCGCGTCGAAATCAACTTGTCGGTGCAGCGGTTGGAGGCGGAACTGGCGGCGGAAATCGCAACGCTGTCAGCCGCCATGAAGGCGTAATTCAATTGACCCGTATTGGAAGGAACTAGAGATCCGATGAAGCCCTTGACTGCCCTGGACCCTGAAACCAAATCCCCCGACATCGTGGCCGGCAATGTGGAGCACCTGCGCGCGCTTTTCCCGGAGGCCTTCACCGAGGGCAAGGTGGACTTCGAGGTGCTGCGCCAGTTGCTGGGCGGGGCGGTCGAGGAGCGGGAAGAAAAGTACGGGCTCAACTGGCACGGCAAGCGCCGCGCCCGCCAGCTCGCGCTCACGCCCTCCACCGGCACGCTGCGCCCCTGCCCGGAAGAGAGCGTGGATTGGGATACGACCCAAAATCTGATGATCGAGGGCGACAACCTGGAGGTGCTCAAGCTGCTCCAGAAGAGCTACGCCGGCAAGGTGAAGCTTATCTATATTGATCCGCCCTACAACACCGGCAAGGACTTCGTGTACCCCGACGACTTTCGCGACAACATCAGCAACTATCTCCAGCTCACCGGCCAGATCGACAGCGACGGCCGCAAGATCAGCTCGAATACCGAAGCCTCCGGCCGCTTCCACACCGACTGGCTGAACATGATGTACCCACGGCTGAAACTGGCGAGGAATCTGCTGAAAGATGATGGGGTGATATTTGTTGCTATAGATGGAGGTGAAGCTTCCAATCTTGCGGCTCTATTGAATGAAGTGTATGGAGAGGAGAATTGCATCGTCAACGTTGTTTGGGAGAAACGTGTCTCACCTGCAAACGATGCTAAATGGTTTAGTAGCGATCATGATCTTATTCTCGTATACGCAAAGAACAAGGACATTTGGAGGCCGCAGCGTCTCCAGAGAAATTCGGAGCAATTGGAATATTATAAGAATCCAGACAATGACACACGTGGTCTTTGGAACTCCGCAACCTACACATGCAATAAGAGTAAAGACGAACGTCCGAATCTTTATTATTTAATTACGAACCCCAACACCGGCGAAGAGGTTTGGCCGAAAGAAACTGCCGTGTGGAAATACGGACCCGACGTCACGAAAAAGAATATAGAGGAAGGGCGTCTATACTGGGGAGCCGACGGCACGGCCTCTTCTCCAAGAATAAAGCTGTTTCTTTCAGATATGGATAATGTAGTACCACGGTCGGTTTGGAGCTATGACGACGCGGGCCACACACAGGAGGCAACGGGCGAACTTAAATCGCTCTTCGATGGCAGCCAAGTATTTGACTCGCCAAAGCCTGTTCGTCTCCTTAGGAGAATTGCGGATGTTGCCGGACTTTCTAGCGGAGACATTGTTCTCGACTTTTTTGCTGGAAGCGGAACAACAGGTCATGCTCTCGCAGAGAAAGCTGTTGCTGAGTCACAAGATCTCCATTATGTTCTTGTTCAACTCCCAGAGCCAACTGTGGACGGGACATATCCGACCATTGCCGACATTACGAAAGAGCGCCTTCGCCGTGCTGGTGGAAAAATCCGCGAAGAGAACCCGATGTTCGCGGGCGATCTTGGCTTCCGCGTCTTCAAGCTGGACTCCAGCAATATCCGCGCCTGGGAGCCGGAGCGCGACGATCTGGAGGGAGCGGTGCAGCAGTCCATCGAGCACCTCAAGCTGGACCGCACCGAGCAGGACATATTGTTCGAGTTGCTGCTGAAGCTGGGGCTGGACCTGACCGTGCCCATCGTCGAGCGGACGATTGCCGGCAAGACGGTGCACAGCATCGGCGGCGGCGTGCTGCTGGCCTGCCTGGCCACGGAGATTGCCGCCTCCGCAGTGGAACCGCTAGCGCTGGGCATTGTTGCATGGCGCAAGGAACTGGCTCCGGCCAGCGAAACCACCCTTGTCTTCCGCGACAGCGCCTTTGCCGACGACATTGCCAAGACCAACCTGACCGCCATCCTTCAGCAAAACGAGCTGAAGAATGTGCGCAGCCTGTAAGCGCGAAGGGCAACTATCCGGAAATTCCGGATAGTTCGTTTTCCGGGAATCGATTGCAGGTAAATATCCAGCAATTGTTTCCAAAAAGGAAATAATTCAGATCCTGGCCGCACGCAGAGATAGGATTCATCCCTCAGTGAGTGATGAATTAAGCCGCAAAACAGGAGCAGGTAGGTTTGGCGATGAAAAAGGCGAGAGACGTGCAGCAGCTTAGCCCAGTGGTAATGGATGGGATTCGCGTTGATCCAGGGAACCTGATGGATCGGGTGGTCTCGATCCTGGAGCAGGCCCGCGGCAACGTGGTGCGCGCGGTCAACAGTAATATGGTGATCGCCTACTGGCTGATCGGGCGCGAGATCATCGAGGCTGTGCAGGGCGGCGAGGAGCGGGCCGAGTATGGGCAGAACCTGCTGGAAGGGCTCGCCAAGAATCTCACAGATCGCTACGGGGAGGGGTTTTCCCTCCGCAATCTCCGAAACTTTCGCCTTTTTTATCAGGCGTTTATAGATAGATCGCCAATTCGGCAGACGCTGTCTGCCGAATTCAATCGGATTTTTCAGGAGGGAGTCGTAGCAGAAATGCAGACGGCTCTGGATACGAAGAATGAACGGCATGGTTTCTTCCCCAACCTGAGCTGGTCTCACTATGTCACGCTTTCCAAAGTGGAGAATCGCGCCGAGAGACAATTTTATGAGATCGAAGCGGAAAAATGCGGCTGGAGCGTCAGAGTCCTGGAACGGCAGATTCACACTTGCCTCTTTGCCCGCCTGCTGAAGAGCAACGACAAGGAAGGCGTGCTGGCCCTGGCCGATGAAGGGCAGACGGTCAGTCAGCCCATCGATATCATCAAGCACCCCTATGTCCTGGACTTCCTGGACCTGCCGGACCGCGAGCAGCTGCGCGAAACGGACCTGGAAGCGGCGATCATCGGCAATCTGCAACCTTTTCTTCTGGAACTTGGCAAGGGATTCGCCTTTGTTGCCCGTCAGTACCGGGTTGCCGCAGAGTCGCAGAACTACTTCATCGATATGGTCTTCTACAACTACCTGCTGAAATGCTTTGTGCTGATCGACCTGAAAATGGGTCGGCTGGAGCATCAGGACGTTGGCCAGATGGATATGTATCTACGCATCTTCGATGATTTGAAGCGCTGCGCGGACGACAACCCCACTGTGGGCCTGATTCTGTGCGCGGAAAAGGACGAGGTGGTGGCGCGGTACTCGATTTTGCATGAGAACCAGCAGATGTTCGCCTCGAAGTACATGCTCTATCTGCCCACAGAAGAAGAGCTACGCATAGAGCTTGGCCGGGAGCAGATTGAAATCCGCCACCAGTCCTCAAACCTGCGCCGCAAACCTGACCTCAAGGCCGGAGAAAACAGACCATCATGAAACTGCACTTTGAGCCCGACCTCGATTATCAGCACGCCGCCATTGAAGCCGTCTGCGACCTCTTTCGCGGCCAGGAGATCTGCCGCACGGAATTCACGGTGACCCGCGATGCGCTGGGCGCGCAGGCTGCGTTGGCCTTTGCGCAAAGCGAACTGGGCATCGGCAATCGGCTGGAATTGCTGGACGATGAGGTGCTGGCCAACTTGAAGGCCATCCAGTTGCGCAACGGACTGGCGCCTTCTTCGGGGCTGGCCTCGGGCGATTTCACCATTGAAATGGAAACCGGCACGGGAAAGACCTACGTCTACTTGCGGACGATCTTCGAGTTGAACCGGCGGTATGGGTTCACCAAGTTCGTGATCGTGGTGCCGTCGGTGGCCATCAAGGAGGGCGTATACAAAACGCTCCAGATCACCGAAGAGCACTTCCGCGCGCTCTACGCCAATACGCCCTTTGAGTATTTTCTCTACGATTCCGGCAAACTGGGGCAGGTGCGCAACTTTGCGACCAGCCCGCAGATCCAGATCATGGTGGTGACGGTCGGCGCCATCAACAAGAAGGACGTGAACAACCTATATAAGGAAACGGAGAAGACCGGCGGCGAAAAGCCCATCGACCTGATCCGAGCCACGCGGCCGATCCTGATTGTGGATGAGCCGCAAAGCGTGGACGGCGGCCTGCTAGGCCAAGGCAAGCAAGCTCTGGACGCGATGTTGCCGCTATGCACCCTGCGCTTTTCTGCAACGCACGTCGACAAACACCACATGGTCTACCGGCTGGACGCGGTGGACGCCTATGAACGCAAGCTGGTGAAGCAAATCGAGGTGGCTTCGCTGGAAGTGGAGGGCGGCCACAACAAAGCCTACGTGAAGCTGCTTGCGACCGCCAACAAACGCGGCAAGTTTACCGCCAAGGTGGAATTGGACGTACAGCGGGTGACCGGCGCGCAGCGCGAGGTGGTTAATATCGGCCCCGGAGACGACTTGCAGCAGGTGACCGGGCGCGAGGTCTATGCCGACTGCCTGGTCTTGAACATCGGCTGCAAGGCAGGCGAGGAGTTCCTGGAACTGAGCAATCAGGAGCAGCCGCTGCGCGTGGGCGAGTCGATTGGCGATGTGGACGGCGACGCGCTGAAGCGCCTGATGATCCGCCGCACCATCGAAGAGCACCTGAACAAGGAATTGCGCCTGCGTCCGCAGGGCATCAAGGTGCTCAGCTTGTTCTTCATTGACACCGTCGAGCACTACCGGCGCTACGACGGCAGCGGCCAGGTGAAAGGCAAGCTGGCGTTGATGTTCGAGGATGAATACCGCAAGGCCTCCGCCATGCCGAAATACCGGACCTTATTTAAGGAGGTGGATTTGTCGGCCGATGCGGTCGAGGTCCATGACGGCTATTTTTCGATCGACAAAAAGGGAGGCTGGACGGATACCGCCGAGAATAACCAATCGAGCCGCGAAAATGCCGAACGCGCCTACAACCTGATCATGCGCGACAAGGAAAAGCTGCTCAGTTTTGAGAGCAAGCTGAAGTTCATCTTCTCGCACTCCGCGCTGCGCGAAGGCTGGGACAACCCGAACGTCTTCCAGATTTGTGCGCTGCGCGACATTGGGACGGAACGCGAGCGCCGCCAGACGATTGGCCGCGGACTGCGGCTTTGCGTGAACCAGCAGGGTGAGCGGCTGCGCGGCTTCGACATTAATACCCTGACGGTCATCGCCATGGAGGGATACGAGCAGTTCGCCGAGAATCTGCAACGGGAGATCGAGCAGGACACCGGCATCCATTTTGGCGTGGTCGAAAAGCATCAGTTTGCGTCGATCCCGGTGATCGATGCCGCCGGACAGACAATTGCCCTGGGCGTGAGCCAGTCCGAGGCTATCTGGTCGCATCTGAAAAACGCCGGCTACGTCGATTCCAGGGGCAAGGTGCAGGACCAGTTGCGGAAGGCGCTCAAGGAAAAAACGGTCGAGTTGCCCGAGGAATTCCGGGGGCAACTCCCACAGGTGACCGAAATCCTGCGCAAATTGGCCGGCAAGCTGGACATCAAGAATGCCGATGAGCGCCGGACAGTTCGGACGCGACAGGCCGTTCTCCAAAGCGAGGAGTTTCTGGCTCTGTGGGAGCGGATCAAGCACAAGACCACGTACCGGGTTCAATTCGACAATGAGAAGTTGATTTCCGATTGCGCCGACGCTCTGCGCAAGGGGCCACAAGTCACCAAGACTCGCGTGCAGATACGGAAGGCCGATTTGGCCATCGGTCGCGGCGGTGTTCTGGCTGAGGAAACAACCACGTCGGCACCGGTCATACTGGAAGAAACGGACATTGAACTGCCCGATCTCCTCACCGATCTACAGGACAAAACACAGCTGACCCGCCGCAGCCTGGCGCGCATTCTTGTCGGAAGCCGGCGTCTTGAGGACTTCAAATTGAACCCCCAGCAGTTCATCGAACTGGCGACGGAAGCAATCAACCGTACCAAGCGGCTGGCGATTGTGGATGGAATACGCTACCAGCGCATCGGCGAAGACGCTTTTTATGCGCAGGAACTTTTCGAGTCAGAGGAATTGACCGGCTACCTGAAGAATATGCTGGAAGCCCGAAAGTCGGTCTATGAGCAGGTGGTCTACGACTCGGCCGGTGTGGAGCGCACCTTTGCCGAGCAACTCGAAAAGAATGAGGCGGTCAAGGTGTACGCCAAGTTGCCCGACTGGTTCAAAGTGCCAACTCCCCTGGGGACATACAACCCGGACTGGGCAGTGCTGGTAGAAAAGGATGGGGCGGAGCGGCTTTATCTGGTCGTCGAAACCAAGCCCAGCCTGTACAAAGACGACTTGCGTGACAGAGAAACCGCGAAAATGGCCTGTGGGAAAGCGCACTTTGAGGCGCTTGCTGTTGGCGTGAACCCGGCGCAATTCCGGGTGGCGACGACTCTGGAGGACGTGCTGGCGAGAGGATAATCCTCTCTTGCCGCCGTCCGGCGGCTACTCCTGCGATTTGAGCGGCGGATAGATCAGATCGGCAATCAATTCTTCGGCCTCAAACATTGGGGCGCCTGTCGAGCGCGCCTGAGCCATAATCTCCCACGCCTGGGCTGCCTGTTCCTGCAAGAACGCTGGCAGCGTTCCCTGACGCGCCATTTTCTCCGCCTCGCGTGGACGGTTGCGATAGTAGTTCGTCTCCACTTTTGCCAGCAGATTCTGGAAGGCCGGAAGCGTCATCAATTCCGGCTTCCAAGAAGAACTCGCTGTCACAAAACAGGCTGCATGTGGATTCACTAAACACCTCCAAAGAAGATTTCATAACTTGACACTTTCCATTCAAATGCAGAACTACTTCCTTTTCACATAACCGTTTCAATTCTTCCTGCTTCCGTTCTTACTCGATTTTGCTTTACAACACTGGCACATCACGGGCATCTCACTGACCTGTGTGTTTCATCGCGGTTTTGTTTCTGCGCCGTTACACTTTCCAATCAAATTCAGTACTACTTCCTTCCACATCACTGTCTCAATCCATTCCGTTTCTATTCTTCATCCGATTTTGCTTTTCAACACTCTGCAATTTGTTTCCGCACAAAGTCCTCATGTGTTGCGAATTTGATTGCCGCCGATGAATGAAACGTGCGAGTAGTTTCAAACGACAGCAC
This sequence comes from uncultured Occallatibacter sp., assembly GCA_964493705.1. Taxonomy (GTDB): domain Bacteria; phylum Acidobacteriota; class Terriglobia; order Terriglobales; family Acidobacteriaceae; genus Telmatobacter. Next base: position 79,904 of record CAZBPD010000003.1, on the reverse strand, counting down.
GAATACCTTACGAAAGATTGTGGGGTTGATTGCATGGTACATCCAGTGATAGCTTCAAAAACTTGGAAGAATATCTTAAACGTAATGGTGGCGGTGAAAAAAATGAACAACACCCTAAGAGGTGACGTAGTGTTGTCGAGCACTCTTACAGGTTTCGACACGGTTGCGAGAGAGATGAAAGCGGTTGCTGCGACCAATGTTCGATGTGAAGAGCGGTAGCAAACCGGCTTGCAATATGATGTCTGGCACGGCAGGGCCGCGTTTTGTGCCGATGATTCTCACTGCGTGTTTGCATAGCCGCGTACGCAAATTGCAGTTGTGTCTGGCCGGGCGCTAGACAAGATGCACAAAGTCCGCTGCGATGCGATCCTGCGCGGACACCCCGAGGCCGGCATCCTTGGCGAAGGTTGGCCAACAGTTCAGAGCTGCGCGCACGTCGGCCAGCAGGGATTGCGGTCGCCGCACACCAAAGCGGTCGGCTTCTTCGAGCAAGTCCTCACGGCCAATATCGCGGAACCGGCCATTCACGCTCATCAGATGCTGATAGGTCCATTCACCCTTGGGGTTGTAGGCGTAGGTCACATCGTAGGCCGGGGCCAGTTCCCATTGCCCGCCCTGCTTGAGGCGGAAGGAAATGTTCTTCGTGTGGTCGTCGCAGTTGCGGGCCATGACGTTGAACGCCATGCGCCTGAAGGCCTGGCTGATGGCCTCGTCTCCCAAGCGCAACTTGGCAATCACCATGAAAAGCTGCGCATAGGCATGTGTCGCCCGCTGTTTGAAATCGAGCTGTTGCATCGCGCAAAGCGTCTGCAAATGGTGCTTCCGTGTCACGCCATCGACGACCTCGCGGTCGAAACGCTTGGTCATAAAGTGTGCACGATGGTTTTCTTCCAGCAGGCGGCAGGGAGAGATCGAAATGCCCGCAGCCTGCGCCATCTGGGAGTATGCGTATTCGATCCGGCCATAATCGGCGCCGGTGCCCAACTCCATATCGCGGCCTACGCCGTCGAACTTCAGCAGCCAGTGCTCAAAGCCGGGGGCTGCTTCAAACTGCCCGCTGCGTACTTCATCAGTCACCGGATTCCATGCGATAACCGCTTTGGCGCGGGCTCCGCCCGCCGACGTGCCAACTTTGATGATGTTGGCCAATGCCGCCTGCGCTTCGCGATCCGCGGAGAGGCTGCCTTGCACAAGCCTGCGCGCCTCCTCTACCAGCGATTTCATGGCGATGGGCGTTGCGCTTTCGCGATGTGAGCCGCGTGCTGGCTGGAACTCCAGTGCGCCCATGCCGCGCTTGCCCATATAGGCCAGGCGGTCCAGAACCGTCACGGAGCTTTTTTCAACGCCGTGCATGGCCATCCATGCGTCGATCAGCGCGTTACCGAAATCGTCGGGGAGCGCATCGGCCAGCATTGCTGGAAGCCGATAAAAGGTTGCTTCTGGAAGGTTCGGAAAGATAAAGACCGGTCGCGTGTCATCGACGGGCATCGTGAGCGGAGCCAAATCGACACCAGTACGTTTCCACTCCGGCGTGAAGGCGAAGGCATAGCAGCCGAGTTGCGGATCGACGGCCAAAGCGCCTACCCGCTGCCCCCAGATCCGAACTTCAATGACATGTGTCGGCTTCATGACTGGCTCTTCCCGCCCGCGCGTGGCCGGCTTGCCCGTTGGCGCGTCTTAGCGCTGCGAAGAATCTCAAGCGGGTTGACGGCTGGCGTGGGGGCCAAGGTCTTGAGGGCTTCCAGGGAGTCCAATGCTTTCAGCGTTCGAATCAGGGTCTCCACCGTCGAGCCGCGTCCAGCCTCCAGATTCCGCAATGACTTTTCTGAGATTCCGGCTTTCTCCGCGGTCGTCCGCTGATCCAGATTCTGCGACAGGCGCAGCCGTTGGATCTGCTCTCCGAGGAGAGCCTGTAGCTGTGCGGGCGTCTGGAACGATAAGTCGCTCATATAGGAAATATATTACCGATTATTGTCTATAAAATCAAAAATAGGATAAATTATACCGTTTAAGCTATGTTTTATCGATGGTGGTCGGGGGGATTGAGCGTGCCCCCGCTGAGCGTCTCGCAGTTTCCTCCCGGCCACATCGGCGTTTGCAAGGGCAGATCGGAGGATCAACAGAAGCAGATATACTTGGGCCACTCGTATCATTGGAGTGAGCTATGTTCGACGTTACCGGGCAAGATATTTCGTTTCTTTCTGATGAAGACCTAAGGACTCTTGTCGGGCGTCTCTGTGAGGCGGAGCTGAGCCGCCTTGGACTGTCTCCGTTATGCGCGACTTGGGGAGGCAATCAAAATGCCGTCGATGGCGGTGTAGACGTCCGTGTCACCCTAGGTGAATCAGCTCCGCTCAGAGCGGCATTTGTGCGCCCAAATACTGTGTATCAAGTCAAAGCGGAAGACATGGCTCGCGGGAAGATTCTCGCGGAGATGGCGCCAGAAGGAACACTCCGGCCGTCAATTCTGGAGCTCGCGACCGAGAGTGGCACCTACATCATCGTCAGTTCTAGGGGCTCGGTCTCGGACTCCGCCCTCGCCGACCGCAGGCGCGCAATGCACGATGCCGTGGCAGGCATTGCCAACTGCGAGGATCTGCACCTGGACTTCTACGACCGCGATCGACTCGCGACTTGGGTACGGGATCACCCTAGTATCGTCGCTTGGGTCCGCGGGCGGATCGGTCGGCCTATTTCAGGATGGCGCCCCTACGATGACTGGGCAGCTTCGCACGAAGGTCTGGCCGGCACGTACCTTACCGACGAATCACTCCGTATCCAAGGCCCGGCCTCCAAAGGCGAAGGGGAATCTATCGTCCAGGGAATGGAGCGGCTTCGGAGAACACTTGCAACAGAACGAGGTGTTGTTCGCTTAGTCGGCCTGTCCGGAGTGGGCAAGACGCGCTTGGTGCAAGCTCTCTTCGATGATCGAGTCGGACAGTTCGCTCTGGCTCCAGACCTGGCCATCTATACGAATCTCTCGGACAACCCGAGTCCGCAGCCCATTGCCGTCATTACCGAACTCGTAGCTCAACACCGTCATCAGGTCTTGATCGTCGACAACTGCACTCCCGAGCTTCATCGCAGGCTCGCTGAAGTCTGCACGCAAACCGAGAGCCGCGTGAGTTTGCTCACGGTTGAATATGATGTGCGCGAAGACCAGCCGGAGGGCACGGATGTCTACGAGCTTCAACCATCCTCGGACGATCTGATTGAAAAACTGCTCCAGCGTCGGGTGACAGGGCTGTCTCAAGTGAACGCCAGATCGATCGCGACGTTTGCGAGTGGTAATGCGCGAGTCGCTCTCGCCCTAGCTCATACGGTCGATATAGATGAGTCCGTTGCGTCGTTGAAGGACGCCGAATTGTTCGAGAGGCTCTTTCGCCAGCGCCACGAATCCAGCAGTTCTCTCCTGCTTTCCGCGCAGGCGTGTTCCCTTGCGTACTCCTTCCAGGGAGAAGATCTTGGCGCGGGAGACGAAGCGGAACTCTCGAAGCTGGCCGCAGTGGTTGGCAAGGACGCTCGCACTCTCTACGCCGATGTCGCGGAGCTGAAGCGAAGAGACCTCGTGCAGCAGAGAGGGGTTTGGAGGGCGTTACTCCCGCATGCGATTGCCAATCGTCTTGCAGCTATGGCTTTGGAAAACATCTCTTCCCAAGACTTCGACCAGCTCGTCGGCAGTCCCTCCGCGCGTCTTCTGAAGACCATCTCGCGCCGTTTGGGATACCTCCACACCTCACCAACAGCTCAGAGCATCGTCAAGCGTTGGCTTGAAGACGACGGGCTGCTCGGGCATGTCGAAGAACTCGATGAGACCGGAAGGGCGATGTTAAATAATGTCGCTCCTGTTGATCCAACAGGGGTCATCGACGCGATTGAACGCGCGATGCTGAGGACTCGCCAAACAGGAAAGATTCTCGCAGGCAAAGATTTTCGCACGCTACTACTGTCTCTTGCTTTTGAAGCTGAGCTCTTTGACCGCTGCGTCGCGCTCATCCTCGATCTCATCGAGTTCGAGGAGCCAGGATGCTATGCGAACCAGGTGAGAAACAGCTTCCCGTCGCTCTTCCACCCGCTTCTTTCCGGGACGCATGCCACCATCGAGCAACGTTGCCGAATCGTCGATGGCTTATTAAAGTCGACCAGTGAGGTGAGGCGGGAGCTCGGATTCAAGTCCCTGGAGGCGATGCTGCAAACGTCGGGTTTCTCGTCGTTTCATCGTTTCGAGTTCGGTGGACGTTCACGGGACTACGGGTGGCACCCGAAATGCCGGCAAGACGTGGTGCACTGGTTCCAGTCGGTTCTCGCACTCTGCGCGTCCCATGACGTCCGCAACGACGCGAGTTCTTACCGCGTTCGTACGATTTTGGGAACACACCTCCACAGCCTGTGGATGGAAGCCGAACTGCAGGATGAGGTTGAAGCAATTTGCCGCGAGTTCCAGGCGAGGCGATTCTGGCCAGAAGGTTGGACCGGCATACGTTCAATCCGACGTTGGCGCGAGGAACCGCTGCCTGCCGAGGAAGACTCCAAACTCACGAGGATCGAGGCGACACTGTCGCCACAAACTCTGGTAGAACAGGTGCGTGCGAAGGTGCTGCGCAGCGCGCGGGATGCGTATGACCACATTGACCTCCACGATTACGAGGCACAGCACGAGCGGCACCAGCAACAGCTGATCGAACTTGGAAGGACTCTGACTGCTGAAGGCGCTGTTCTCGACGGGCTGATGGACGAGCTGACTGCCTGCGGCACCGGCATGACGCTGGGACCGCTGGCCAAAGGGCTTGTCGATGCGGCGACCGACCAACGAGCCCTGTGGGACAAACTCGTGGCCTCATTTCGCTCAGCCGATCCGACACAGCGCTCGCCGGAATTGCTTGCCTGTTACATCTACAATCTCCAATCGGCAAATGCGGAGCTGACCGAAGAACTTCTGACGGAAAGCCTGGACGCCCCCCTACTTGCGGAGTGGTTCCCATACTTTCAGAAGCGGGTCGCGATCTCAGCGGCCGGATTGCAGCGCCTCAAGGATTCGTTGGCCCAGAAAAGTGCTCCTGCTGAGCGGTACAGGGGCCTTGGCTGGAACAACAAGCTCGACGATTCTTCAACGCTCGAACTGATTCCGATGATTTTGCAACTCGATGGAGGTTTCGATGTCGCCTTCGATATTATCCATATGCGCATCGTGCTAGAACGCCGAGATCGGAAGGCGCTATCGCCAGAGCTTATTGCGGCGGGGCAAATCGTTATCGAAGCCTGCCAATTTGATCGGCAGCTAGAACAGGATGCCCATGAACTAGGGGAGGTGATCGAGGCATGCTTGAGCTCTGCAGATGCCATCCCGATGGTGGAAATGCTTTTTGCTCGTCTCCGAGAGGCGCATGCCAATTACAGTCTCGGATTCATCGAGGAGAACAGGATACTTGGTGCTCTCTTCGCAGCGCAGCCGACCGTCGTATTGAACAAGATCATTGCTCCCGAAAGACAGAATGAACGAACTGGGTTCAGGGACTTCTTGGACCATGATGACTTGTTAGGATCGCCACTTGATCGCATTCCGGAAACGATTTTGTTTGCATGGTGCGACGAAGAAGGCGCCGTGCGATTCTCCCTGATCGCGGCGAAGATGGTTCCCTTCAGTAAGGCTCCCAACTCCAACAAGCCACAGTGGAAGCCATCCGCACTGGCGTTGCTGGAGCGCGCTCCAAACAAGATCGAGGTGTTGGAGCATTACATCGGTCATTTCGTGCCAAGGAGTTGGTCAGGGTCGAGATCAGCCGCTTGGGCAGCAAATGCAAGACTCCTCGATCACTTTGAGAACCACTCGGATGTTGAGCTTGCCGCGTATGCGAGACGGCGGCGGGACGAGTTGAGACTCTTACTAGATGACCTGAGGCGGCAGGAACTCGACTCCGAGCAACATGAAAATGAGAGGTTCGAATAGAGGCGGGAGGTTTAATACCGCACCATCAGAGCTATAAGTACCCAAACGTCGTCCAGCGCTCGCCGATCTGTCGGAGGCTTGTACTTGATTAACGAGAATTGCCCTTTGGGCTCAGCGACCCCCTGAGCTGCCATTTTCCGCGCTGGTTAAGACCGATTCAGCGGATCGTGATAAGCAGCGATAGTCTCAGCAACATCGCTGGCAAAGTCCCCATCGGGGGTTGCCAGGCTGTCGGCGGGCAACAGGGTAATGCTCTCTTCGATGGATCGCCGAGGCGATGCTTCCAGAAATCGTTCCAGGTCCTCGCCCTTCACGATCCAGGCCCAAGGGTTGTGATCGGCCATCCCTCGCTGTATATGTGCTCGAAGACTGGCTGGATGTAGAGCGGCCAGAGTTCGCGATCTGCACCGTGGTGAATTTCATTGTCCTTTCGAAACTCGGAAATTGAACCCTTGCCATCGGTTTTGAAGGTCACCCACTCCTCGTTGTCCGAGGTTCGCACTCCGACGGCGAGTAGCCGCGTACGCAGATGTGTGTCTACGCGGCCACGCAAATACTTAAACATTCTCGCGTACCCAGATTGCCAGCAGATCTTCGCCCAGTTCGCTGAATTGTCGGCGCTGTCCCTCTTTCAACAGGCGCATCTTTACAGCGTCGTGAGTCCGTCTGCGAATGTAGGCCGTGACTTGCTCGAAGGATGGATCGCTGCGCTTCCCGGAGGGTCGCCCGCGCTGGGCCGATGTGTCCAGAGGGCTATCTTCCATGGTTGAACTACCGTCCTCGGCCAAGTCCTTTCTGGCTGCGAAAAAAGATTTGAACTTGCTTTCAGGTATTTTGCTCATCCGAGAATCTGCTCCCCAACGTTGCGATAGTCATTCCATCCGATGCCGGCGCGAACATCGTCAACTTTGCTGACGGGCACTCCGGCGAGCGCGGCCTTTTGAAATGCAATAAGTCGGCGAATGCCGCCGGTAAATGTTAGAATTCCCAGTTCGGCTAGGGTCTTGTATGCGTCATCGCCGTCATGGTTTGGCGGCGGCGGGACAATGGTAAGCAAGACACGGAAATTGCGCGCATCCAGGTTTTTCAGCGCGCCAACGGCGAGCATCAGCGCATCGAGCGAAAGCGCATCGGGCGTTGTGGGGATGACCAGCAGATCGCATCCCTCAACCAGCACGCGCAGGTCCTCCGGGGTCGGTCTGGCCTGCGTGTCGATCACGGTATGGGTGAAGTCGCGTGCGTAGCGCGCAGCCTGGCGCTCATCCGCAACCTTGAATGGAAGACTGCCGCGCTGGCTCCAACCAGTTGCGCTGCGGTTCTGGTCGCCGTCGCGCAGAAGTGTTGGAGCCATGGCCGCCAGATAGGTTGCCAAGTGTACCGAGGTGGTGGTTTTTCCAACGCCGCCTTTGAAACTTGCCACAGTGATATTCATTGCGACATTTCAGCACGTTGCGTTGCCGAATACACAAATCTTCAGCAATTTGATTTTTTGCCTTTTTGCGTACCTGAAAATTCAAATGTCCGGGCACGCATCAGCGAATTTCCGTGATTCCCTGCCGCGTTTTTTCAACAGAAAACCTGTGGATGGCGCTCCCTTTCATTCGCAGTTCCGGGTACAGATCTTCGCAGTTCCGGGTACAAAACTTCGCAGTTCCGGGTACAAATGTTCGCAGTTCCGGGTACAGCTATATAAGGAAGCTAGAGTACAAGAGAACTAGAGATAGCTAGAGTAGGCCCTGTGGAAACAACGGATCTGTGGATAAAGCCCCAAGAAGGCCCCGAAGGAGGATGGAACGGCAAAATTCCACCGCCTACAAATCGTGCTCGGGAAAGCCTGCGCGGTTCCGGCAAGGGCGTAACCGTGCAGGGACAGGAGAAAAGGGGATGAGCGCTCGGAAATCGCAATGGCCAACCACAGGACCCGCGGGGGGGGCCAGATGAAAGACAGACCGCATGATGACGTGATGGCGGAGGCGTTCCGCGAAAATCCCAGCTAAGCCCAGGAATTGCTGGAGAGCATTTTTGAAGACGGGGAGCCGGGCGATCTCCAGCTTTTCCTTCGGCAAGTGAACAAGGCCGTTGGGGACACGGGCGCTCAACCCAGAAAAGATGGGATGGCGTAGCCGGAGATCGAAGCCGATTGCCTGCATCGTTGCAGAGAGTCTTGCGAGCGTTGCCTCATGTGCAGATTCGTTCCGAACCGCACCGCACTCTTGCCCCGTGAGGCGTCGGGGCTGTCTTGGGCAGGCATGGCCTCGCCCGAATTCCAACGGCGGCACCTTGGGGCCTTTCTGTGTGATTATGAAGGAGTTTAATAGGCTGTCGAGATGGCGAGGGCCGATGGTGCCGTGTACAAGTCACTTCGGCAACAGGCATTGGTCCGATGGCGACATCCACAAGGTCGGCGACAGCGGAATGCGAATAAACTCATGTCAGGGGAACCGTTGCGATCAAATGCGGCGTGCTCGATTTTTGAGGATATTGTCAGGCAACAGGTACGATTTCGCCTTGTCGAAGACGATACCGTCCGGCTCGATGCGCACGTTGGCCTCTGGCCACATCGTATGCAGCAGCGCGATTAAATGCTTTGCCCGCGTGGCGATCCTCCGTGGGTTTGATTCGTCGTACCAAAGCTGCTCGCGAAGAATCTCCCATTTGATCTTGCACTCATAATTGGCGGACCAGGCACGGGTGTACATCCACAGCAGGATCGCCGCCTTCTGCGGCCTTCCCTTGAGCAGACGCCACATTTGACGCGGCATTCTGTTGCAATAACTGCGGCTGTGCTCGTATAGATGCTTGCTAAGAACAACGCCATAGCGAGGATTCTGGAAAAGGTCATTCTCCATCGATAATTGATCGTCGATGGATTTGGGCAAGCACCACTGGTCCAGCAGTGGGATGATGGCGCCCCGCTCCGTTCCCCCTTGCTCCTCCTCGACGGTGATTGCCAGGCCTGTAAGCCGTCTGAATCCCTCCTGTGCGGTCTTGTAATTCCTGTCGCCCCTGCTCATCCCGCAGTCAATCAAATACTCGTGTGTCGATTGGAAGGGAACCACGCGGTTCTCTGGATTATCGGGCACGGAAGACTCCCTGACCTGCCTGAGCCCTCGATCAAACAGCCAGTGCATCAACTTGGCATCCGCCCCATAGGGCATGGAAATCTTCGCGCGGCAGGCCGTGTAGGTGACGGTGAACCATTTTTTATCAAAGTAGGTACGCAGTGTGATCTGCCGCTGCGCTGTCGGACGATACGGAAGCGGGCACGCAATCAAGGCCTTGATGAGGTACATCCATTTGTCGTCGTCCAGCGCGCCGCTGCCTGCCTGCTCTCGCAACGTGACCAGCTTGTTGACCAATACCATGTCCGCCGCCTGCTTTTCTTTTCGGAAGTCGCGACGGTTCAGCTTCCCAATACGATGAGCAATCTCGAAACTTGCTGTACCGTCGGCGTAAGCCAGCTCTGGGCATCGAATTGACGAAATGGGAATCACGCCAGCTTTGCGCTCCGCATTCCCCGGCTACGCTCAATCTGGCGTGCAATCCACGCATCAACTTCTTCCTCTACCCAGCCTACAGCCCTGGCCCCAAGAGAAACAGGTGCCGGAAAGTTCCCCTCTCCGACACGCTGGTAAACGGTGGTTCGCGAGAGGCCTGTGCGATCCAAAACAATCGGCAGCCTCAGTATCTTCTTGTGCATCTTCGTACCTCACCGGATGTGATGGCACAAGAATGCATGATCTCGGACGTGAATACTGGAATTATCGTCTGGCTCGAATATTCTGATTTTTCCCGACCATTTGAAGAGTTTTTTTCGCACTTTGTGGACTTCGGCACCACACTGCCTGATTTTGATGTTGGCTGAAATATTCAGCGGCTTTGGTCTCCAAGTACGCAAAAGTGTCCGTGCATCCAATCATTAACCGTTTGAAATGAGGTTAAGCGACACTGCCTACTCTATGATCCGCACGAGCGTGCGGGGGGAGAATTAGATCTCGCAACACATTATTAGGGAGTGGCTCCTGTTTGTTACCCTCTTGCAAAAGGAATTCGACCAGACTCCATATCTGGAGATCAGCATATGCTAATAAGCCGCAGTCTCCCCACTCGTATAAATCAAGTTGTGGAGTTTTCTTCTTTTTTCCTACCGCGCGTAGTTCTTTTAGCGTTCGTTTGAACTGTTCAACTAGGATGGCCTCGGATTCATTCTTGTTGACGGTTACAATAATGCTGTTTGTCAGTTCCACAAATGAGTGCAGTGGAGATGACATCCATGGTTTATAGGTCGGAAGATTGCCTTCGGTTAACTGACATCCTCTTTCCGTAAATGTGTCAACTGCGCAATCACGAAAAAAGATTTCTTGATCTAAGTACCACAATTTTGAAGTATTCAGGTTACTAGAATGCGCCACAAAATCAAAAAAATCCCGAGCTTCCCGCGCGCGCGTCTCCAATTCTTGCTTCTGCCAGATAAAACTCCTCTACCGTTGTCGGATGCACAAATGGATCCCGATAAGATTCATTCTTCCGATGCTCGCAAATTCGCGTAAAAAATTCCACGGGTTGCCACATATCATTAAGCCATTCCGGCGTAACAATCGGATTTATCCCGATGTATTGAAGGTAATCCTCTCCTAACTCTTTGAGTAGCGTCAGCTTGTGCTGGTTGTCTTTTTTCTCAGACGCATACAGCAATTTATTATAGACATCGCGCCTCCAAGCAATTTGGAGGTACCATCCGTAAATACTGAGATCCTTGACAGCTTGATATTTCTCCAGAGAAAACCAACTGAGCCTCTCTTTGAAGTCATGAACAATTTCTTTTAGGGGTCTTCCCACCTTGCCCATCATAGCCCTCCGCTTTCGATCGTGACTGCTAAAACGTGAGAACTAGACTGGCCGCTCGGTTATCCAACTCGCGACTTGGTCCGCCCAGGCTTGCAGCATCTGTTTGCGTTGATCGGCAAATTGGGCGCGGTTGTAGACGCCGCGGATGCCGCCGATAGTGTGGTTGAGCGCTTTTTCAATCACGTCGGACGAATAACCCAACTCATGCAGACGAGTCGATCCCGTTCGGCGCAGGTCGTGGATGGTGAACGGGGCAATGGGGAAGTTGATCCCTTCAAGAGCCTTGTTCAAGGCATTCTTCGCGAAGGGACGCAGCAGGTTGCTGCGCCCTGGCAACACCAATTCGGAATCGCTGGCCAGCGCCTTCAGTTCGTCGAACAGTTCCATGACCTGACGCGACATATAGACAATATGCGGCTGCTCGGTCTTCGAGTTCTCTGGAGGAATGCTCCACTCGCCGGCATCGAAGTCGATGTCCTTCCACTTCGAGGAGAGCAGTTCCGACTTGCGCACGAGGGTGAGCAGGATGATGTGCAGCGCCAGTTTGAACTGTCGACGGATGTTCGCCTGATAAAGCGTACGCAAGTACGCGGATATTTCTTCCGGCGACAACGCGCGTGTCCGCGTGCGCGTTCGGGTGATGAACCGCATTGGCGTCGCCAGAGCCGGATTGACCTGCACCACTTGGCAAACAATCGCGTAGTCAAATACCCGCTTGATAAGGTTGCGAATCTGCGCCGCCGCCGCCGGGAAGCCGTGATCGCGTTTGCGGAAGACAATGGCCTGCACTTCCGCCGGGGTTATATCGCGCAGGGCTTTGGCTCCCAGGGAGGGATAAATCTCCTTGTCGAGGTAGCGGTGCAGATGCTCCGGGTCCTTGCGATCCTTGACGATGACTTCCTTGTAATAGCGCTCCGCGAACTGGCGCAAGGTGGTCGCGCTCGCCTGGGCATCCTTGGCGAGTTGCTTTTCCGTCGCCGGTGACAGACCCTGGGCGACCAAGACGGCCAATTCGTCGCGCTTCTGCCGCGCGGCCTTCAGGGTCATGTCCGGATACTTGCCCAGCGCGATCTTCTCCGCGCGACCATTCAGCCGGTAGCGGTAGCGCCAGGCCATTCCGCCCGTGGGAAAGACCTCCAGCCAGAGCCCGCGTGTGTCGCTGATGTAGTAGCGAATCTCACGCGGCTTTAGCGCCTTGATGGCAATTTCGGTCAGCATTTTGGCAGCTCTTTTCGTGTCCACATAGACTTGATAGACAGAATACCCGAAAAGAGCACACGCAGGTGGACACGAAAGTTTATTTCTTTCAGCGAACGTTCCCGGACGCTATCGGACGACAAATATATGTATTATGTGTAAATTATGTATACATCCAGAACGTTACGGAGTGGCGTAGGCCGCCAGGTTATTTTCCAATGCAGAAGCTGGAAAAGATCAAGTTAAGAATGTCGTCGGAGGTGGTCTGGCCGGTCAGGGAGTCGAGAGCCCAGAGGGCGCGGTAGAGATCCATCAGGATCATCTCGTGGGGAATCGCCGCGGCGTTGGCCTGGGCCGCATCGCTCAAACCCGCCAGTGCCGTTTGCACCGCCTGATGGTGGCGCAGGCTGGTCAGCATCCCCGGCTCCGAGGCTGCGCCGCCTGTGGCCAGAGCCAACAGCCGCTCGCGCAGGGCCGGAATCCCCTCGCCGCTCAAAGCGCAGGTGGGAAGCACGACGATGTTGGCGATTTCAGGGGCGTACAGATCGGCCTGCGCCAGATCGCACTTGTTGCGCGCCACCACCGCCGGGCGTCCAGCGACAGAGGCCAGCAGATTGCGCTCCTCATCGTTGAGCGGCTGGGTGGCGTCGAGCACGATCAGCACCAGCGCGGCTTCTGCCAGGGCTTCGCGGCTGCGGGCAATGCCCAACTGCTCGATCTCTTCGCCGCTCTCGCGCAGGCCGGCGGTATCGACAAGCTCCACAGGAATTCCGCCCAGCGAAATGCGCTCGGTAACCAGATCGCGGGTGGTTCCCGGCGTAGCCGTGACGATGGCCCGATCGCGCTCGACCAGGCAGTTGAAGAGCGAGCTCTTACCGGCATTGGGGCGGCCGACGATGGCCAGCGTCAGACCATCGTGGACGATGCGGCCGCGGGCGTAAGACGCCTCCAGAGCCGCCAGCGGAGGGTTCAGCGCATTGATGCGGGCGGCGATCTCCTGCTGCGGCGCAACCTCGACGTCGTCTTCGGCAAAATCGATGCCGGCTTCGAGCAAGGCGATCAGATCGGTCAACGCCTGCTTGACCGGCTGCACACGGCGACTAAGTGCGCCGCCCATCTGGCTGGCGGCCTGGCGGGCCTGGGTAAGGGTCTGCGCCTCGATCAGATCGCGCACCGCTTCGGCCTGGGTCAGGTCCAGGCGGCCAGAGAGAAAGGCGCGCTGGGTGAACTCGCCCGGTTCGGCTAGCCGCGCGCCCAGGTCGAGGGAGCGGCGCAATAGCAACTCCAGCACCACCGGCGAACCGTGCGCGGCGATCTCCACCAGATCGTCGGAGGTGTAAGAATGAGGCGCGGCAAAGTAGGTTACCAGCGCCTCGTCGATGCGCATGGCCTGCTCGCCCGAGCCGTCGAGCACCTCGGCCAGCCGCGCCCGCCCCGCTTCAAGGGGAGGTCGCAGCCGCACCAACTGAACCGCAATCGACGCGGATTGCGGTCCGCTCAAACGCACAATACCGATACCGCCCCGGCCGGGCGGAGTGGAGATGGCGGCGATGGTGTCGGTGGCGGCCGGATGCATCTCCCCCATTGTACGGAGCAAGGGTAAATCCGCGTATTTACGTTGCGTTCAGGAAAGTTGAAATTTTCCTATTGCATTCCCATAGAAAGGGGCGTAGATTTCCCCTATTGTATTGCCATAGGAGAACGCGATGGGCGGCAAAACCGATGTTTGGCAAGGAACGCTGGCGCTGATGGTGCTGCGCACGCTGGAGAGCATGGGTCCGCTGCACGGTTACGGGCTGGCGCGGCGCATCGAGCAGACCAGCGGCGAGCAGTTGCAGTTGAACTACGGCACCCTCTACCCGGCGCTGCTCAAGCTGGAGCAGGAGGGGTTCATCCGCTCTGCGTGGGGCGTCTCGGAGAACAACCGCCGCGCCAAGTTCTACGAGCTGACCAAAGCCGGCGCACGGCAGGTGAAAAAGGCCGCGGCGGAGTGGGAGCAGACCACCGCCATTCTGGCGCGCTTTCTTGCGCCCGCGCAGAAGGAGGCGTGATGGGCAGCCTGCGAGCGTTGAGAATCCGGTTCATCGGCCTGCTTCGCCCCGCGCGGGCGGAGGAGGATTTTGCGGCGGAGTTGGAAAGCCACATCGAGATGCATACGGAAGACTTCATGCGCTGCGGGCTGAGCCGTGCAGAGGCTCGCCGCCAAGCGCTGCTGCACCTGGGCGGCATGGAGCAGACCAAGCAGGCGCACCGCGAGCGGCGCACGCTGCCCTGGCTGGAGACGCTGGCGCAGGACCTTCGTTTTGCCCTGCGCATTCTGATCCAGCATCCCGGCTATACGACGGTCGCGGTTCTGACGCTGGCGCTGGGGATTGGAGCGAACTCGGCGGTATTCACGGTGGCGCAGGCGGCGCTGCTGCGCTCCTGGCCCGCCAGAGAGCCGGAGCGGCTGGTCAAGATGTACAGCAAGACGCCGCAAGGAAGCGGCGATTTCTCTTATCCGGATTATCTGGATCTTGCCGCGCAAAGCAGTTCGATGGAAGGGATTCTTGCTTCTTCGCGGCGGGCAAAAATCCTTCGCCTGGGCGCGGAGTCGCAATTGGTGCTGGACGATCTGGTTTCTCCCAACTATTTCTCGGTTTTGGGGATCGATGCTCAACTTGGCCGGACTTTTTCCCCTGCTACCGGCGCTGCTGGCGAGCCGGTTGTGGTGATCAGCGATGCGCTGTGGCATCGGGTCTTCAACGCCGATCCGTCGCTGGTGGGCAAGCAAATCTGGCTGACGGGGCGCGGCTACACGGTCGTGGGCCTGCTGGCCTCGCTGCTGGTCATGCGCTTGCTGTCGTCCCTGCTCTATGGGGTCAAGCCGACCGATCCGCTCTCCTATGCGGTCAGCGCGGCTCTGGTCGTTCTGGTGGCTTTGGTCGCCACATGGATACCTGCCCGCCGCGCCGCGGCCATCGACCCTATGCAGGCGCTGCGAACCGAATGAGACAAGATTTCCAGCAGCTCAGTTGGGAGTGCCGGCGGTCTCTTCGCCGGCGAAGCGGCAGGCGGCGCATTGGCAGACGCTGCGCAGGTAATCCCACGAGTAGATGCCGCTGGAGTGGCCATCGAGCCAGTTGAATTGCAGCGCGTAGCGGCCTACCGCCTGCGCCGAGGCAGGCCGCGGCGGTGGCGTGAACATGGGCAGCAACTCGGTCTGCTTGGGCTGGCCGGGCTTGCGCCCGCTCTTGGCGCGTTCATCGTTGCAAGTGGCGCAGGGACAGGCCTCGCGCAGCCAGGCGAAGGGCCAGACGCTCTTGTGGCCGTCGGACCAGTCGATCTCCAGACCCTTGCCCTCGGTAATCAAAACCCGCACTTTGGCTGGAGTGATAGCAGCGCGGGTCAACGCGGGCGCGGCAGCTTCCCTCTCGCGCTGGCTCTTCTGCTCTGGGGATACAAATTCAATGCCTTCGTGGCTCATGTGTTCATTGTAGGGGAAAGGGATTAGGGGTTAGGGGTTAGGGCTGGTCTGAAGTTGCGATCTGGCTTTCATTAAGAGAAGGAATCCAGATGGCTTCATGAATGGCGAAATATCAGCGCGTTTTTCTAACCCCTAATCCCTTATCCCTAACCCCTTCTGTGCGATTCTGTGAGAGCGATGAAGATCCTGCTGGGAATTCTGTTTCTGGTGCTGGCGATTGCCGCGCTGCTTGCCGATTACAAGTGGCGGCAGTGGATGATGGCGCGCCGCCGCGATCGGCAGCAGCGGTAGGGTTTCCCCGGCATGGCCCGCTACAATTGCCGGTGAGGAGCCGTTCAATCGTTATGGTTCAATCCCTTGTTGCATCTCTTCTCGACCGTTGCTTGGGCAAACGCAGGAGGCGGGTTTTGCGCCTGGCCGCCGTCCTGTTGCTGGCCTGGGCCACCGCTGGCGCGCATGCCCAGTTTGGCCCTCCGCCGGCGGGAACCCAGGTCCACGAGGCCAGCGCGCTGCTGCCCCCCGCCGGTGCTCGTGTGGCCATCATCGAATTTGAAGACCTGGAGTGCCCGGACTGCGCCCGCGCCAATCCGCTGCTCAAGGAGGCCGCCGCCAAGTACAAGATTCCATGGATTCGCCACGACTTTCCGCTGCCCTTCCACATATGGAGCATGGACGCGGCCATTAACGCCCGCTGGTTCGACAGCAAAAGCGAGGCCCTGGGCAACGAATATCGCGACCAGGTTTTTGCCAATCAGTCCAGCATTACCAGCATCGAAGCGCTGCAAGCGTTCACCCAGAAGTTTGCGCTGAGTCATAAGATCGTACTGCCCTTCGCCGTTGACCCGCTGGGCAAGCTGGCCGGCCTGGTCAAGGCCGATTACGCTCTCGGCCAGCGCATCGGCGTCGAGCACACGCCCACCATCTGGGTGGTTACGGCGGGCAGCAAGGGCGCGCCCTTTGTCGAGGTGGTGGACCGCGATCAACTCGACCAGATGATCGAACGGGCCCTGGCCGACACCGCGGGCGCGGCCAAGTAACGCACACTTTGCCGGATTGGGCGATCTTGCATTGCAAAAAAAGGAACCGTAAATTCTCTGCCTCGTTTCTCATAAACGGGGTGGAAGATTCCTTGTTTCAACGCGCCCCCTGCGGGGCGCGAGGTTGATTTTGGCATCCATCCCAGGGGTTCCGCTGCGCTCCACCCCTGGCTACTATCATCGCCTCCCGCTGGGAGGCGGTTCCGGAGTTCATTCCACGCCTAACTCGCATCGCGAGTCATTTGCTCACGATTACCTCTTATTGAAGCGATGAATCTTGGTCGAATCTGCAAACCAAACGGCGCATTCCGATGAGGATGCGCCGTTTGGTTATTCTCCGAATTTTTGTTGTGCGAGGCTACTCTCAGCCTTTGTCGGCGGGGAAGTTGCCCACCAGTTCACCGGCAGCGACGGTCTGCCCGGCCAGGACGATGGCGTGGCTGGCCAGCCGGGCCGCGGGGCCGATGACGGTGGGAATCAGCGTCACCTCGGCGAAGTTCTGCGCGGCGTGGGCGTGGGAGTAGATGCGGGCAAAGGAGCCGATCACCGCGCCCTTGCCTACGGTGATGCCGCCGCGGTCGTTGAGCAGAGCGTATTGGCGAATGGTGACGCCCTCCTCGATGGAGAGGTTGTAGCCATAGGTAAGGTCCACGCCGTGGTGGATCTTGACCCCTGCGCCAATGCGGGCAAAGAGATGGCGGCCCAGCATGGCGCGGAAACGAATCCCCAGCCAGTGGTTCAGCCCGATGGGCGAGCGGTCGAACATCTTCCAGAACCAAAGCAGCGGCTTGCGCTGGGCGAACTTTTCCGGATCGGCGTCGGAGAAGTGCTCGGCCTCCAGAGTAATGTTTTCCGGGTCCAGCGACAGGGTGAGGATGTTGCCGGGCAGCTCCGAGGTGAGCGTCAGGTTCAGCTTGGCGCCATGGGGACGGCCCAGATAGAGCTGGTAAAGCTGGTCGCGGACAATCTCCGCGCGCCGCTCGGGCGACTGATGACGGGTGAACTCCTCGTCGAGGAAGGCGATCCAGCGGCGGTAGACCTCTTCGGCTTCCGGAGCGGGGGCGGGGTGCGATAGAAGAGCGGAAGAGTTTTCCATACGAGCAGACAATACAACATCGGGGCCGGGTTGGTCTTGTACCGCTGGGCACACTGCAACAGTACATTTCCCACTGTGCGCCGCGCGGCCCGCAGGCAAACGAGTGTTTCAATTACTTGCTGACCGAGCGGAAAGAGTTGCCGCTCTCCAGTCCGTGCCTGGTTTTTTCGTCGTGCCTGGCTTCTGCCGATGGCGCTCCCATTGGACGCCCCATGAATCCGCAAGATAGTCTGAGAGCTTGTGAACGATGAATGGAGGGGTACTACTCTGAAACTGAAATGGCTTTCACTTTTTCTCTTTGTCCTGTTTCTAGGTATTGGATCGTCCTGTGCCGGTGCGGCGCCGATGGGCGCTGGGTCAGGCCAGGATCGCGACGGCTGGGATGCCGTACCACGTGAATTCCGCGATTTCCAGCGGCAGGGTTACCGCGACGGCTTGAACGGCGCGCAGAGGGACTCCGAGAGTCATCGCCGCCCCGATGTGAACAGCCGCGAGGAATTTCGCCGTCCCAGCGTGCCCCCTGCCATGGTGAACGACTACCAGATGGGTTATCGCCGCGGATATGAAGCGGGAGTCCGCCATTTCTTCTCGGGCGGCGTACCGGCCGCGATGCCGCAGGAGCAACCCATCCCCCGTCACGAAGAGAGCCCGCGCGGCCTGGTCGATTACCACCGCCTGGGATTTAACGATGGCCTGATCGGTGCACAGAAGGACCTCGACAGCCATCGCCGCCCCGATGTGAACAACCGTGAGGAATTCAGGAATCCCAATGTCTCGCCCAGCGCGCGAGAAGACTATCGGGAGGGCTACCGCCGCGGCTACGAAGAAGGAATCCATCGCAGCTATCCGAATGGCCTCCCCGCAGTGATGCCGTGGGAGCATGCCGCCGACCGTTGGGATGCGGCTCCCCATGAGTTCAACGAGATGCGCCGCCGCGGCTTTGAGGATGGACGGGCAGCCGCGCAAGCCGATTACGACCGCCGGCTGCGCTCGGATGTAGACGCTCACGAGGAGTATCGCCACCCCCGCGTCCCCTTCGGCACGCAAGAGGATTACCGGGAAGGCTTCCGCCGCGGCTATGATGCGGCAACCAGCCACTTCTACCCGATTGAAACCCCCGCGCCCGCTTACAATATGCCACCAGCTTCGCCCTGGCTGGGGGTGCCGCGCGATGCGGCGCAGATGCAGAAGGTCGGCTATCTGGACGGCATCTTGGCCGCGGGTCAGGACTATGACGCCGGCCTGGCCCCCAGCCTGGACAGCCACGAAGAATACAAATCCTCCAAACTGTCCTTCCTGGTCAGGGTCGTCTTCAAGGCTGGCTACAAGACCGGCTACGAGTTGGCCATGCACAACTTTGCCGATGGCATCGAGGGCGTTTCCCGTCCTTCGCAGCGGCGTGGGTTTCTCGACGGAGTCGCCGCCATC
Source organism: uncultured Occallatibacter sp. (assembly GCA_964493705.1). GTDB lineage: Bacteria > Acidobacteriota > Terriglobia > Terriglobales > Acidobacteriaceae > Telmatobacter. The sequence continues at coordinate 60,885 of CAZBPD010000003.1, read as the reverse complement.
CGCCAGGACTACGACGCCAAGCGCCGGCCGGATATGAATATCCATCCGGAGTTCAACAACCCGCCGGTACAGCCGAATGAACAAGAGGAGTATCGCGATGCATATCGGCACGGCTTCGATATGGCGTCCACCTACCTGTATTAGGCTGAGATGAATGGCATCTCTGCTTGAGATTCAGGACCTGCGCATCGGCTTCGGCTCGACCGAGGCCGTGCGCGGGATCGACCTTCATCTGGACGAGGGTGAAGTGCTGGGGCTGGTGGGCGAATCCGGCTCGGGCAAGAGCGTGACCGCGTTGGCCATTCTCGGCCTGCTCGGCGCCGCCGCACAGGTCGGTGGAAAGATCCTCTGGCGCGGCTCTGATGGAATCGTCCACAATCTCCTATTGGAACGGCCTGAAGGGCTCAGAAAACGGCGCGGACGGGAGATCGGCCTGATCTTCCAGGAGCCGATGACGGCGCTCAACCCGGTGATGAGCATCGGCAAACAGGTTGCAGAAGCTGCCGAAGCGCATTTCCCCTCCTGGACAGGCCGCGAGTCGCGGCGCAAGGCGCTCGATGCGCTGGAGGCGGTTGCGATTCCCGATGCGGCGCGCCGCTACGGCGACTATCCTCACCAGTTCAGCGGCGGCCAGCGGCAGCGCATCCTGATCGCCATGGCGCTCATCAACCGCCCGCGCCTGCTGATCGCCGACGAGCCGACCACGGCGCTGGACGTGACGGTGCAGGCGCAGGTGCTCGAGCTATTGAAGGACTTGCAGCGCCAGTACGGGCTGGCCATGCTCTTCATCTCGCACGATCTGGCCGTGGTGGGCGAAGTGGCCGGCCGGGTTGCGGTGATGCGCCATGGAGAAGTGGTGGAGACGGGGCCGTGCAGGCGGCTGCTGACGGAGCCGCAACACCCCTATACAAAGAGCCTGCTGGCAGCGGTTCCCACGCTGCGCACGGATCGCAATCGACCGCTGGCGATGATTGGCGCGGGCTGATTTGCAATCGGCGCTATACTCGTCCCATGCGGAATGAGTTCACAGCAGTGATCGAACAGGATGGGGAGTGGTATGTCGGCTGGTCACCGGAGATTCCCGGCGCCAACGGACAAGGCCACACCATGGAAGAATGCCGCGCCAGCCTGAGCGCCGCCATTCAGCTCATACTAGAAGACCGCCGGGAAGACGGTTTGCGCGGTGTGCCGCCCGAAGCAATCCAAGAAGTCCTTACACTGCAATGAAGCGTACCTCCTTACTGCGTCACTTGCGTTTCTGCGGCTGCTATCTCAAGCGGGAGGGGGGCTCGCATTCGCTTTGGTGCAATCCAAAAACCGGGCAGGTGGAAGCGATTCCCCGACATGCGGAGATCGCAGACATCCTTGGACGCAAAATCTGCCGCGGACTTTCCGTATCTGAGATTGGCCGATAGGTTACATCTGGAAGCGAGAGAAATTGCCGCGCGCGCGACCGCCCCTCGGCGAACCGAGAGGCGGTGGGGCGGTGCGATTGAATCGGGCCTATTGTATTGGCCAGAGCAATAACCGCAGATCCTTCGCTTCGCTCAGGATGACAGCGCATTGATTGTAGGTGCGATCATCCTGAGCGAAGGCAACAATGCTGGCTTAGCTGGCGACGGTTTCTTCGGCGGCAGGCTCGGCGGCGGCTTCGACAGCTACTTCTTCCCCAGCTTCGGCCAGAACCATCACCTTCACCTGCGCGACCACTTCGCGATAGAGCTTGATGGTCACGGTGTGCTCGCCCAGGGTCTTGATCGGCTCGTCCAACTGGATCTTGCGGCGATCGACTTCGAAGCCCTTGACTCCCAGTTCGGCAGCCATGTCGGAGGAGGTGACGGAACCGAAGAGGTGTCCGTTCTCGCCCGACTTGCGGGTGAATTCGAGGACAACGGGAGCCAGCTTGGCAGCCAACTCCTCCGCCAGCGCCTTCTCCGAAGCGGAGCGGCGGGCGGCGGCGTTCTTCATCTGCTCGATGACCGCCTTGTTGGCCAGGGTAGCCTGCAGCGCCATCTTGCGGGGCAGCAGGAAGTTGCGTGCGTAGCCATCGGCAACCTTCACCACGTCTCCGCGGTGGCCCAGATTGACTACGTCTTCCTTCAGAATGATTTCCATGGGAAACTCTCCAGTGTTCGGGCCGCTGCGGCCTGGGGTCGTCTCGCCGCTTGGACGAAGACCCCGGTGATCGCCGGCGCCGCGCAGGATTCTACATCCGCATCGGTGCGGTTGCCGCCGTTCCGCTTTGCTTCCCTCCCTCTCGTCGAGAGCAAGGCCAGGCAAACCGGAGGAGCGACAGCCAGGTTCTAGTGCTTGGTCGCGAAGGGCAGCAGGGCGATGTTGCGAGCCTGCTTGATGGCGCGAGTCAAACGGCGCTGGTGGGTGGTGCAGACGCCGGTCAGGCGGCGAGGCACAATCTTGCCGCGCTCGGCCACAAACTGCTGCAACAGGCGAACGTCGCGGTAGGGAATGGCATCGATCTTCTCGGTGCAGAACTTGCAAACCTTCTTGCGGCGGAAGAACTTGCCGCGGCCGCCAGGACCGCCGCCGGGGCGTCCGCCGGGACGCGGGCCGGAGCTGGGACCCGAACCCGACGAGGGGCCGGAGCTGGCTCGGGGTGTTTCAACTGCGCCCGTCTCGGACGCCCTTCCAACAGTCTCTTCAGACATGATGTTTCCTCTTTACTCTCTTCGGCTCCGGGAGACCCTCCCGGGAGCGATGGATCTGGCCTGCGCTGAATCTCCCCTTACGGGAAGCGGCGCGGCGGATAAAGGCAGCGGACAGCAGACAGTGGACAGCTTACAGTTCAGAAACGCGACAAGGCTGTAGGCTGTTCGCTGTGAACTGTCGGCTAGACAACGGCGGCCTCTGGAGCTTCCGCCGCAGCGGCAGCAACAACCGCGACCGGGGCCGGCGCGGCCACGGGAACCGGCGCGGCAACCGGAGCCGGGGGCGGAGGAGCAGGCTGCGAGATCATCGCAGAACGGCGCACGCCGCGATTTGCCTTGGCCTTGGCCAGACGCTTCTCTTCTTCGTCGATGCGCACAGTGATGAACTTGATTACCGGCTCGGTCACGCGCAGGCGGCGTTCCAGCTCCAGAACCACCGGGCCGCCGGCCTCGATGGTCATCAGAACGTAGTTGCCGTCGTTGAACTTGCGCACCGTGTAAGCGAGCTTGCGCCGGCCCATCTTTTCGATCGTCTTGACCACCCCACCGCCATTGGTGACGGAGGCGGTAAAGCCGGCGATCAGCTTGTCGGCTTCCTCTTCGACCACATCGGGCCGAACAATGAACATTACTTCATACACACGAGACATCCGGTTTCTCTTTCCGCTGAAGTCCGCTGACCTCAGCCGCTGCCGCCGGCGCCTGAACCACAGCGGCCATAGCGGCATCTTTCTTTGTTTCCCTACTGCTCCGCCGGGCCGTTTCGCTCGCGGCGGTTGAATTCGTTCATGGCGGCGGCCGTTCCTACTTCGAGAAGGCGGCGGGTTGCGGTTGCCACCCGGTCCAGCACCTCGTCGAGCACGGTCAGATCCGCCTTGCGCAGGGGGGAGAGCAGATAGTCCTTGCCGGGACGCCTGCCTCCGCCTGCCGCCAGCGCCGCGGGGGGAAGATCCATCCCCACCCCGATGCGCAGGCGTAACCACTCCTTGGTTCCCAGTGCGCCGGTAATGCTGCGGGCTCCGTTGTGCCCGGCCGGCGAACCGCGTTCCCTGATCTTGAAGCTGCCCAGCGTCAGATCCAGCTCGTCATAGATGACCAGCAGGCCTTCGGCGGGGTTCACTTCGAACTCCCGAACCAAAGCGGCTACAGCCAGTCCGCTCAGGTTCATGAACGTCTCCGGCTTGGCCAGGACCACCTCGCGCCCCGCCAAGCGGCAGGTTGCGGTGACGGCCCGGCAGCGCCGGTTCTGGACCGCAACCCCTTCCTGCAGGGCGATGCGGTCGATGGCCATGAACCCCGCGTTGTGCGGGGTCCACTGATATTCCGGGCCAGGATTGCCCAGTCCCACCACCAGAAAAGGTCCCGATGGTCTTGCGGATTCCCGCAAGGGTGGGAGCGGAGCGCCGGAGTCGCTTGCGGCAGCCACAGCTTACTTCTTCGCCGCGGGCTTCTTGGCTTCGGCAGGCTTGGCCGCTTCTTCCGGTTTGCCCTTCTTGGCCACGGCCGGCTCGGCGGCAGCCGCAACCGCGCCGGCTTCCGCCGCTGGAGCCGCTTCTTCGCGGATCGAGATCACGTGGGCCACGGTCGCATCCTCGGCATTGAGGAACTTGATGGAACCCGCATGAGGCAGATCGGCAACGCGAATGACGCCGTGCAATTCGAGGTGGCTGATGTCCACATCGATGTGGCTGGGAATGTCGGCGGGCAGGCACTCGATTTCCACTTCGCGCAGCACCTGATCGAGAATGCCGCCGGAGGTCTTGACGCCCAGCGGAATGCCCAGCAGCTTGACGCGCACGCTGACGCGCAGTGTCTTGTCCAGGGCAATGCGCTTCATGTCGATGTGAATCAGTTGATCCTTGATCGGCTCGCGCTGCCAATCGACGATCATGGCCTTGGCCGTGGACTGGCCTTCGATCTGCACGTCGAAGATGGTGTTGTGGCCGGTCTCGGAGAAGAGGATGCGCTCCACTTCCTTGGGGCTCACTTCGACAGCGACTGCTTCATGGCCGGCGCCGTACAGAACGGCGGGAATCTTGCCGGCGACACGCACGCGGCGCGCGGCATTCTTGTTGAACTTGCCCACTCGGGGCTTGGCTACGATCTCAGGCATTCTCTCTCTCGTTTCGGTCGGGCACGGTGAAACAGCTTTCAGCTTCCAGCCGCTAGCTACTAGCTGCAGGTTGCTGGTGCGAGCTGCATTGCTCCGCTCCCTTTGTTAAAAGCCGCTACTAGCTTCTAGCCGCTAGCTTCCAGCTTCTCGTTGGCGACACACTCAGAATGGGCTTGACAACTCCTCTGAGAACGATTTCCTCTGCTCGATCGCAAAGGCAAATCTCATACATGAACCAGCTAGTAGCTAGCAGCTAAAAGCTAGTAGCTGCACTACGAAAACAGCGTACTGACGCTGGTCTCCATGTGAATGCTCTCGATGGCCGCGCCCAGCAGGCCGGCGATGGTGAGCACCTTGATCTTGGGCAGCTTCTGGGCCGCTTCGCGCAGGGGAATGGTGTCGGTAACCACCAGTTGCTCGAGCTTCGATGCGGCAATACGGTCGATGGCCGGCCCGGAAAGCACGGCGTGGCTGGCGCCGGCGTAGACAGTTGCCGCGCCGTTGGCCAGCAGAGCGTCTACGGTCTTGACCAGGGTTCCGGCGGTGTCGACGATGTCGTCGATGATCAGGCAGGTCTTGCCTTGCACATCGCCGATCACGTTCATCACCTCGGTGACATTCATATCGGTGCGGCGCTTGTCCACAATGGCCAGCGGAGCGCCCACCTTCTGGGCAAAGAAGCGGGCCCGCTCCACGCCGCCGGCGTCGGGCGAAACCACAATCAGCTTGGGCAGCGCCAGTTCGCGGAAGTAACTCACCAGCACCGGGCTGGCAAAGAGATGATCCACGGGGATATTGAAGAATCCCTGAATCTGCGCCGCGTGCAGGTCCACAAAGAGGGCGCGGTTGGCGCCGGCGGTGGTGAGCAGGTCGGCGATGAGCTTGGCGCTGATGGCCACGCGAGGACGATCCTTGCGGTCCTGCCGCGCGTATCCGTAATAGGGAACCACCACCGTGATGCGGGCTGCCGAGGCGCGCTTGAGCGCGTCGATCATCACCAGCAGCTCGACCAGATGCTGATCCACCGGGAAGCAGGTCGGCTGGACGACAAAGACATCCACGCCGCGAACGTTTTCCAGCAGTTGGAAGTAGACTTCGCCGTCGGCAAAGCGCTGAATCTTGGCCTCGCCCACGTTAACGCCAATGTGCCGGCCGATGGCTTCGGTCAGGGCTCGATTGGCGGTGCCGCTGAAGAGCTTGAAGCGCTTGTCTTCGCTCAGATTGCGGGTGCGTTTGCGCTCTGGCTGCTTGATCTGCGCTTTGGCGGCGTCGGCTGCGGTCGCCAGTTGTGCGGCCTCCTTGGCCTCGGCCTGTCCAATTCCGTGCTGCTTTTCGTCTTCCGGCAACGTCGTTCCTGCGTCCATCGTCGAGCACCTCCAAGCTGGTTGGCTTTGGCTGCTTTCGTGCAGTAATCAGTGTTCAGTTGTCAGTGATCAGTCATTACCGTTGCAGAACCGGCAACTGACAACTGACCACTGAAAACTGACAACTAAAATGTGGCTGGGCGACTAGGATTCGAACCTAGACAAGTGCCTCCAAAGGGCACTGTCCTACCATTAGACGATCGCCCAACATCCTTGCGGAGCGCGGCAGCGGCCGGCAGCGAGTTTCTCGCCGGGGCCCATCGGCTGTCAACGTTCCGTTCCCGCAAGCATCTGGCTCCAGTAGCTGGAACGGGGCAGAGTGCGGGTCAGGTGCGACTCGACTCCTGCCGTGCTCAGCCTTTGGCAAGCTGCTTGCGCGGCTCCACGGGCCAGGTACAACCCGAAGAGCGCCGAACCGGACCCGGACAGCGAGGCATGGAGGGCTGCCTCCGGAGTGTCCGAAGCCGCAAGAAGACGCTTGATTGCGCGGAGGGAGGGTTGCTGGCGGAAGACGACACGTTCAAAGTCGTTCGCAATCCAGCGACAAATCCCGGTGCGGACAAGCGCGGACTCTTGTGGTCCGGCCAGGTCCTTCTGTGAAAGAAGGACACCGGAGGAGCCTGCTCCCGGCCGTCCTTCGCTCACCGATTCCCTGGGGATTGCTCCCGCTGGGGCGGCTTGGGCAAAGGCGCTGGCATAGGCGCGACTCAACTCTATTAGTTTACCTGCGCTGGCCTCCTGGGTCAAACCCTCGGCGGCGCACAACTCGTCCCAGTCGCGAAAGGCCTGCGGCGTAGAGACGCCCACCGCCGGCGTTGCCACCACGCACCACACCGGATCGAGGTCGGGAAGCGGGTAAACCTCCTGGCCGCGATCCAGGCCCAGAATCGTCCCGCCAATCAAAAACAGCGGCACATCGGAGCCGACCTGCGCGGCAATTTGCAGCCGCTTCGCCCGCCAAAGATGCTGGTCATCCTGAATAAATCTGTCATCCTGAGCGAAGTTTGACGCGTAGGTTGCGTTAAACGCAGTCGAAGGACCTGCTTCTTCTCCGTCATCCTGAGCGAAAAAAGAACTGTCATCCTGAGCGCAGCGAAGGATCTGCGTTTGTTCTTCGGCAAGAGTGGCTTCCCGGGGAGCAATCGGAGAACAGTCATCCTGAGCGGACCCTGAGCGCAGCGAAGGGGTAGTCGAAGGACCTGCATCTCGCCTGCCTCTCGCGCCGCGAGCCGCGCCGATCCCCAGCTCATTTTCCAGTCCCACCAGCGCCGCCACGGCGTTGGCCGATCCCGCGCCCAGGCCGCCCTGCACCGGCAGCCGCTTCTCGATATGGATCTCGACCTCAGCCGTCATTCCCAGCGCATCGAGCGCCAGCGCGACCATCTTCCAGGCGGTGTTGCGGCTGTCGGTGGGGACGCGCTCGTCGTTGGAGGTGAGGCTCAACGCAGTCGTCTGCGCCGGGCGGGCGGTCACCGTAACCAGATCGTGCAGTTCCAGCGTCTGATAGACGGTGCTCAGAGCATGGAAGCCGTCCGGGCGCGGCGCGCCAATGGCCAGGCCCAGGTTGATCTTGGCGTGAGAACGAACGACGGTCGACATACTGCTCCATTGTAGGACCTGGTTGCAGGTTCTAATCTGTTGCTTGCCCGTGCCTTCCATTAAGATGGACGCTTCGAGGAGAATTGCCCATGCCGCCCAGCCCCGCCGACTTCTGTCGCGCCGTCAACACCCTCAGCGCATGGCTGGCCCAGGACGACTTCGGTCCGCAAGGCATATCGGAACTCAACGGCATCGCCGCCCTTCTTCTCTTCGGGAATCAGGTTCTGGATACGCTCGAAGCCGCCTGCCGGTTGGCGCGGCGCGCGCCACAGCTTCGGCTTCTCTTTAGCGGCGGGGTGGGCCACTCCACCCAGTTGCTGGTGGAAAATCTGCGCAACTCGAAATATGGCCCCTTGGTCGAAGACGGAACCATCCGCGCGGGCATGGCTGAGGCGGAGGTCTTCGCCGCGGTTGCCAGCCTCTCTTTCGACATTCCCGCCGCGCGCATCCTCGTCGAGCGGGAATCCCGCAATACTGGGGAAAACGCCCGCTTCAGCCTGCGTCTGCTTGCGGAGCACGGCCTGCGCAGCGGCAGGTTGCTGCTTCTTCAGGACCCCACCATGCAACGCCGCTCGGTGGAGACGTTGCGCCACGAGGCCCACCTCGCCGGTCTTGACTACCAGGTTGCAAGCCACGCCGTCTTCGTCCCTCGCGTCGAAGTTGCGGCAGATGGGTCGATTCGGCTCGCAGCAGGTCCATCCCGCGACGCCTGGACAATGGAACGTTTTCTTGGACTCATTCTGGGCGAGATCGAGCGCCTGCGCGACGACGCACGCGGCTACGGCCCAAACGGAAAAGACTTCCTGCCCCACGTAGAGATTCCCGAGGATGTGCTGGGGAGTTACGCGTTAGCAACAGAGATTAGCCGGCTTGACGATGCATTGCGATGAAGATGCGTGACGCTATCCACATCTGGAGTAACTCCCGGTTTGCCGATTATCCGGCCAGAGCCCGGAGAACGTGGAGCGATCCCATCTCCCAACGTAAGACCGATTCTTGAGACGAGCAAGTTGCTGCTTTTCAAGAGCCGGGGGTTGTTTCAAATCTTACCCTTTGCGAGAAGATGAACTATTTTTCGCGCACGAGAGGTTGACCGAGTTTGACCAACCTTCTCTTTAACCCAACATCATCCCAACTGCTCATTGAGCCGTAGTCCCAAATTTCGCCTGTGCGTGTATCGAAGAAAGAGACGCTGCCTCCGTTGCCTACATATTGCACTGCGGCGAACGGGGCTTCGTTTGAGGCGATCTTCGGCGTTTCCGTGTTCAAGCTAGCTTTCTGTTCTTGGTTCAAGGTCGGGCTCTTCAAGCTGATGTTCAGTTGGTACGCAATTACCATGAGCATGAACGCAATGACGGTAAGAACCGCTTTGGTGTAGATGTCTTGTTTCATGCGCAACATTATCGCACGTCTTGGAAATGTCATATCGGCCGGCATCGCCAGGTTTGCTCCCGTAGGGAGCCGTAGAGAATAGCCCAGGGTGAAACCCTGGGAAGCTATTTGTCCCGAGGTTCCTCCGCCCTGTAGGGGCGGAAAGAACCTATTCCCAGACAAAGCGCAGATCGTATGCAATTCCCTGCTTCTTCAACATGGCCAAGAACTCCGACTGGAAATCCCGTTTGCGATGATGCTCAACTTGATTGGCGATGTAGGCCGAGGTGGTTCCGATCTGCGCGCTTCCGATGGAGAATGCGCCGTAGCCCTCCTGCCAGGCGAAGTTCGGCAAAGCGCAATCCTGGTGCATCCAATGAGACGAGGCGCTCTTGATCTCGCGCATGGCCGTGGCGACCGCCATCGTGGACGGCAGAGAGAGCAGGAGGTGCGCATGGTCGTCCATGCCCCCAGCTTCGATGGCCTTGATTTCAAGTCAGCGCGCGATTCCTCCCATGTAGGCCCAAAGCCGTCCCTGAACATCCGGCGCGATGATCCTGCGCCGCTCCCTGGTGGAAAAAACGCAATGAAAGAGCGAGGAACAATAGGTGTGCGGCATACGCACACCATCGTACAGCAGATTTTCGGAGGCCGGAGTTTCCTTCGTTTCGCCCTTACAGGGCGGAGGGTTCAATGGGAATGCTCTCCCAGGGTTTCACCCTGGGCTATTCTCTTATCCTCCCTCCGGGAGGAGGTAATCGCACACCATCAGACCTATCCGAGGAGCGGGTGGAGATCCCACCACACGAACGATTCGGTCATGCGGTAGGTTTCTCTGCCGGCTCAACTTCGTCTCATAACCTGACCTTCTTGAGGCAGGTTTTGGCCACTCCTTCTCCTCCCAAAAGCCGCGAACCCTCGCCTGGATTTGTGCAGATGCGTTTTGCCTCGGCAGCAGAGGCCGGTTGGTCGCCAACCCGATAGTTACTCTTTATTACTTTTCAGCCAACTGCCTGCACTACATTCCCCTCCACGGTCGTACTTCAGAAGGCCTACTTTGCCTTGCCGGATTTTTTCAGCGCTTGCCAATCCTTTTCTGTCTGGTCGGCGTAGAGGACGCCGAACTTGGCCAGCGTCCCGGCAAAGCCGTCGCCCGTGCCCAGATAGCCGGCGATGGTCAATGGGTCACCGGAGCGCGCATGGCCGCGGGCCAGCAGTTCGCCGCAGAGTTCGGCGTAGGCGGCGAGGCCGCCCCCGGCAAGGTCTTCCAACTCGATGGAGGCCTTGTGGTCGTTGAGCTGGCGGACCAGATAATCGCGCCCGGCGAAGTGCGTCCAGCCGAGAAAGGGGTCGGATTGGACCTGCATCGCCCGCTGCCCCTCGGCGACGCGGCGTCCGTTGTGCGCGGCGGGATGGGCGTCGGGCAGATAGGGCGAGTAAGCGGAGAGCGGCTCTTCCTTGACTTGCAGAAAAAGCGGATCGGCGGGTCCGTTGCCCTCGCAGTAGATGCAGTAGTCGCGCAGTCCCACCGAGCCGGTTCCAACCACCTTGAATGCCACGTCCAATGGAAGATAGAGCGAGAGCAGATGCTGACGCTCGGGCAGGAGCATCTCGCGATAGGCAGCCAGCGAGGCCAGCACGGCCTTGGCCTGCGCGGCGCTGACGCGGGTGAGCATCGGCTTCTGCTCTTTAAAGCGGCGCTCTGGGCTGGCGCTGTCTTCGCCACTCTCCTTCGATGGCTTCACGGCCGGGACGGCTTCGGTCAGTTGCTCGAGCGTATGCAGCGGGGTGGCGCGTTCGGCCTTTTGCAGAGCCGCGTGCACCGGCTCGACCTGGGTCAGGCGATGCACCTGGTAGCGGGCCACCTCCAGGCTGGGCATCTCGGCAAAGGCGCGCATCTGCCCGGCATAGCGCTCGATGCATTTTTCCACGGCCTGGCGGGCCGCGCCGTCTTTTTGCCCGGCCTCGCGCCCGGCCAGCACCAGGGAGGCGGCCATGCGCTTCAGATCCCACTCGAAGGGTCCGCGGATGGTCTCGTCGAAGTCGTTGATGTCGAAGACCAGACGGCCGTCGGGAGCGGCATAGGCGCCCAGGTTGCGCACATGGGCGTCGCCGCAGAGCTGGCAGACGATTCCCGTGTTGGGCAGCACGGCCAGATCGGCGGCCATCACCGGCACCGCGCCGCGGAAGTAGCCGAAGGGTGAGGCGGCCATCAATTGGTACTTGAGCTTGATCAGCGCCGGCACGCGGCCGCGCATGGATCGCTCCAGCAGCGCCGCGGCGGGCTTGCTGCGCGCCTTGGGGTTGAGCTGGTTATGTTCCTGGCGGCCCACCTGCTTGCGCCGCGCCTGACCTAAGTTTCGCCGTTCCTGAGGAGTCGCCCATTGCATGTGCAACAAACTACTCCCATACGCAGGGGAGTGCAATCTTTTCGAGGAAGGCCGGCGAGGAGGAGTCAATTGGAATGCGGGTTGCGAAAACGCTGCCAGGTGCGCAAACCATCCCACAGAAACACAGTGGCCAGAAAAAACGTGACGCCGGCAGCGAATTGCATACTCCAGCTTCGCGAAAACGGCGCAAGAAATGGAGGAACGGCAAGTCCGAAGATACAAACCAACACTGCGTCCACGATCATACGGCGCTTGGTTACTAAGCTATTCATGCGCAAATTCTCGCAGGTTTCCTGGTGGCTTTCAAGGGCAAACTGCGCTTGCGGCTGGATCGAAACTGCGGTTGCAGAATCCAGTTTGACCAGGCTTGCGATAGACTCTTTCGAGGAAGATCCGCATTTCCTATCGCCCTTCGCTCGCATCAAACTCTGTCTTGCTCCGGGAAGGATTTTCTTCATGCGTACAGCCGTTCTCTTGCTTTCCGCCCTCGCCGCACTCCCTTTTGCCGCGCTCTCGCAGGCTCCCGCGCCGGTCCCGCTAACGGTGGAGGCGATCTTTGCGCACGACTCACTGGTCCCGAATGCTCCCGAGCATCTGCTCTGGTCGCCGGACGGGAAGCATCTGGCCTATGAGGACGATGGCCAGTTGCTCGATCTTGCGGCGGATCAGGAGAGTGCCGCCAAACCGCAGGTGCTGGTGAGCCGGGCCAAGCTGGCGGCTCTCGCCGGGGCCAAGGATACGGAAGAGGACCGCGACCACCGCGCCCGCTACAAGATGGCTTCCTTTCTCTGGTCGCCCGACTCGGCGCACCTGCTCTTCGACTCGAACGGCCGCCTCTGGCTCTATGACCTGCATGCGGGCGCAGGCAGGGATGTGGGCAATACCGGCGAGGCCTCGGGTGACGATCCCAAGTTCTCGCCCAACGGCGAATTCGTCTCCTTTATCCGTGAAGGCGGGCTGAGCGTGTTGCACTTGAACGATCCGGGATCGCCGGCCAAGGCCGTTGCGCCTGCGCCCAACGCAGCCACGCTCAACGGCCAGGTGGATTGGGTCTACGAAGAAGAGTTGGGCGTGCGCAGCAATTATTTCTGGTCGCCGGACTCAAAGCAGCTGGCCTTTTTGCAGATGAAGGAGGCAGCGGTGCCGCAGTATCCGATCACCGACTGGATTCCCACCCACGCGACCGTCGAAAGTCAGCGCTACCCGCAGCCCGGCGACCCCAATCCCGAGGTGCGGGTGGGCGTAGCCGGCGCCGCGGGCGGCGAAACGACATGGATCACGCTGCCCATCCAGGCAGGGCAGGACTACATCCCCCGCTTCGGCTGGGCCAACGCTCAGACCCTTTGGATCGAGGTGGTGACCCGCGACCACAAGCATCGCGATCTGTACTTTGCCGACGCCGCCACAGGCAAGGCGCGCCCCGCCCTACAACTGACCGACGATAAGTTTTTCGATGAGAAGTACGACGTGACGGTAGACTCCGGCTTGATTGTGCTGACCCAGTGGAACGACGGGCACAATCACATCTATCTCTACAGCTACGATCGGAGCAACCCAGGCGGGGCAACACTCGTCCGGCAACTGACCCGCGGCGACTTTGAAGTCGGCGATCTTTACCGCGTCGATCCCGCGGCTCAAACGATCCTATTTGCCTCGAACGAGGGGAATCCGCTGGAGCAGCAGATCTGGCAGGTCAACTTTGCCGGGGAGCGCACGCAGTTGAGCGCCGGGGCCGGTCACCACGAAGGCACGTTTGCGCAGGCGGGCCTGGCCTTTGCCGACAAATTCTCCACCCGCTCCACGCCGCCGGTGCTGCGCCTCTGCTCCAAGGGAAACTGCGGCGTTTTCTGGCAGACGCATACGCTGACCCCCTACCGTGTGGGCGTTCCACAGCAGCTTACCGTCAAGGCCCACGATGGAACCACGCTCTACGCCACGCTGCTGCTGCCCGCGGGGGCGACGGCTGTGGCCGGCACGCCTTTGATCGTCAACCCCTACGGCGGGCCGGGCGAGCAGATTGTGGCCAACCAATGGGGTAGCGGTCTGCTCTTCGACACGGTGCTGGCGGAGCATGGTTTTGCCGTGCTGCACGCCGACAATCGCGGCATGGGCTATCGCGGCCGCGCCTTCGCCCAGGCAGCTTACCACGACTTTGGCCCGGTGCAGCTTGAGGATCAGCTCACCGTGGTCGATGCCGTGCTGGCGCAGGTACCACAGCTCGACCCGAAGCGGCTGGGTTGGTGGGGTTGGAGCTGGGGCGGGACCTTCACGCTCTACGCGCTTTCGCACTCCGATCGCTTTCGCGCCGGAGTCGCCGTGGCCCCAGTGACCGACTGGCGCTACTACGACTCGATCTATACCGAGCGCTACATGAGCCAGCCGGCGGAGTTCGCCGCGGGTTACAAGGATTTTTCCGTGGTCAACTCAGCCGACAAGCTGAAAGGCCGCCTGCTGCTGGTGCACGGCACGGGCGACGACAATGTGCACATGGAGAACTCCGTGCAGTATGTGCAGAAGCTGATCGAGGCGCAGATTCCCTACGATTTGCAGATCTATCCCCGCAAGACCCACTCCATAGCCGGGCCCGACGTGCGCACCCATCTCTTCAACCGCATTCTGGCGCACTTCGAGGAGAATCTGAAGCCGGTCATCCAGAAGTAAGAAGCAGACAACAGGCGGCAGTGCGATAAGAACACATTCGAATCGAATCTGCCGCCCTGGGTCTACAGTTCGCCAAACAAAACCATTGTCATCCTGAGCAACAGAACTCGTGTTGACGTGTTACGGCTGCAATGAACGCGGCAACCGCCTCCCGTAGGGAGGGGATGAAAGTAGCCAGGGGTGAACCCTGAGCACAGCGAAGGGGCAACCCCTGGGATGAAAGCAAAAATCTACCTCGCGCCCCGCAGGGCCGTGCTGAAACATGGAGTTAGCAAGCCCGTTCATTAGGAGCGAGGCGAAGTATCCTGTACATTGTCGCTGAGCGAAGCGAAGGATCTGGTACATTGTCATTCTGAGCGAAGCGAAGGTTCTGGTACATTGTCATCCTGAGCGCAGCGAAGGATCTGCGGTTCTTTTCAAGCGAAACAAAATGCAGGCCGTTCGACATTGTTGGTCACAAAGAACGCGCCCCACTCAGCTCAGGATGACAGTTCATTTTTAAATAGGACTACAGCGATTCCAGAATTGGTGTACCTGGAAACCATGTATTCAAGCCGGCGCGAACCTCAGCGAGTGACTGCCTGGCATGGAGGTTGCAGGATGTAGCCATTCTGGAGTCGCTCTAAAGCCCGACATTTACGATCGGCAACTCAGGGCAGGGTAAAGTCATGCCCTTTCGCAATACAAAGACGACCATCTGTGCGGCGGACACAACGAGCTCTCCGACCGCATGAAAATGATTCTCAGTTCGACCTTTCCGCGCTCTCAAAATCGAGACCGCGGGCACCCTCAGACGCACAAAACCAGGCGGTCAAAGACCTCGGGGACTCCGTAACGACCCTGTGTGTCCCTTTTCCCAGCACGGAAGCGCGGGCTGGAAGGCACTGTGCCTGCGGCGTGGGGGCGGGGTTGCTGACATCATGATGCGCTTTTATAGAAGCCCCTTTGCAGGGTCGCCATCCATAAAACCTTCGGCTCCGCCAGAAAACACTGACTCAATCATCGCTGAAGAAGGATTGTATTCTCCGACCACTGACCACCGATCTCTGCTCCTTGTTCAATTCCAGCGGCTCTTGTCCTCGTCGTCGTCATGGATGGGCCTGCCGTTGCCGTCGAAGCGGACAGTGCGTCCGTGCTGGCGCATGTAGACCTCGAATTTGCGGGCGGCGCGGCGGCGCTTCCAGCGGTAGTAGCGGTTGCGCAGGCCGTACCAGCCCTCGCTGGCGGCAAAGCTCACTCCCTTGCGCGGGGCGCGGCGCACCCAGAGCAGGCCGGCCACGGCGCCGCCCAGTTGGGCAAAGGCGTACATGCGCTGGTCGCCAAAGAGCACGGCGATGGAGATCAGCGCGTAGATGGCTACCAGATAGCGGGCTTTGATGCCGATGACGAAGAAGAGCTGGAACTGCACGTCTCCATAAAGCACGCCGATGGCCGCCAGCAGCCCGAAGATGCCGCCGAAGCAGCCGATGAGGGGCTGACCCGTCACCGGGTAGCCCAGCGCGTGGGCGCAGGCATAGAGAGCCAGCGCCGCGGCAGCCGTGCCCAGCACCGAGACGCAGTAGAGGCCGGTGACCCAGTTGCCGGCGCGGTCGCTCTCCAAAAACCCGGCCAGAAACCACAGCGAGAGCAGCTCGAAAAGCGTTCCCACCAGGGTGGGATGCACCAGGCTGTAGGTGAAGGGCTGCCAGAGTCTGCCGTCCAAAAAACCGGCCGGATCGAAGCCGAAGATCCCCAGCAGGCTGATCTCCGTGCCGCGCGGGGTAAACAGCGCCAGCAGCGTGGGCACAAAGCTGAGCAGCAAGGCCACGAAAAAAGCGCCCAGGTTGATCAGGATCAGCCGGCGCGTGGCGCCGCCGAACTCGGGGAAGGCAAACGGAGTGGCGCCGTATCTGGGCATATCGTAGGGACAGGTTAAACCGCTGGGCAGGGTGGTGTCATTGTCCAAGATGCGCGGGGAGCAACCAGGCCGGCCGCCGCACTTTCTCCGGGCGTTGTTCCGTTCCGGGAGGCGAAAAACGCCATGGCTTCTGAATTTGCTCACTTAAGATGAAAATCGGTGCGATATGTTCCTGAAGTGCGCGTTCCGCCGGCGGATGTGGCTGACGCCTCTTGACCGCGGGCGGGGTTTTCGCAAAAATAGCGAAGTCGCACCGCAACAAAACGTCATCCTATAATCCGCAATGCCCTGGAACGAGAGGAGGCTGTTATGCCTAGCTGCCCTGAATGCGAAAATGATCTTGATGTCGAAGTGGACGAGTTGGAAGAAGGCGACATGGTCGCCTGCGATGAGTGTGGAACCGAGTATGAGGTGGTCGGCGTCGAACCGCTGGAGTTGACGCGGGTCGATGGCGTTCTTCAAGATGAAGACGACGACCTCTACGAAGAGGAAGAGGAGGAAGAGTGAAGGTGAAGTACGCAGGTTGGAAGACCGGGGTGGCAGTGGTTGCCCTGGCTGCGGGTTTGGCGCACCTCTTGCCGTATCGCGGTCCCGCGGCTCAGCCCGGCGCACAGGCGCAGAATATCGGCCAGCGCGCGGTCTTTGGCAGGGTGACCGCCGGCAACGACGATCCGGTCCGCGGCGCCACGGTCTTCCTTCGCAACCTGAAGACCAAGTCCATTCGCTCCTTTAACACCGACGAGAAGGGGCATTTTCGCTTTACCCAGGTCAATATGGCGGAAGATCAGGAACTCTGGGCCGAGAAAGACGGCAAAAAGAGCGCCGTCAAGACCGTCAGCGCCTGGGATACACGCAAGGAATTCGACTGCGACCTCAAGCTGAAGTAGGGGGCCCGCGATGGATGGAATAGAGCGTTTCAGCCGGGTAATGGACTCGGCTGAGCGCGTTTACGAAGGCAGAGAACGCGCACAGCAGTGGCTGAACAAGCCGAATCCGAGGTTTGATGGGAGAGCGCCGGTCGGGATGCTGGACTCCGATGATGGAGCGCGAAGAGTTGAAGCACTGTTGGGCCAGATCGACGAAGGGTTTTTCATCTGACGGTATTCGATGGGCAAAGGAAGCTATGGAAAAACTCTTTGGTATCAGCAGAAATGTGAGCGGCGATGAATGCGCCCCCGCCTTTCAATGAGCTTCTGGGATTCAACCAGCGCGGCAAGCGTGAGGTCCTGGAAGACCGATGCCTCGAAGAGGGATTCTCCGCCTGCATTCCGTTTTAACTCGGGCAGCTTTCTTCGTACAGCGCGATAGCTGCGGAGCATCTCAGGGACCGTAGTGACGTCGCCCGGCTGGCGGAAGATGTTGCGCAATCCCGCCATGACGCCCTTCGCTGTTCCATGATGAATCTGAGGATCGATTCCGTTGATATCGCTGGTAGACCGCTGCGCCCGGTAAGGCTTGCTCTCGAAGACATAGACCCGGTGCCTGCCTCTCGTTGTGTGCCGACGATAGAGAGCAAGACCAAGTTCCACGGGCATATTGAAGCGGGGAATCCCCCTCGCCGGCTCAATCCGTGAGAGGTCGTGAATGGAGAGATTGGACTTCCCGATCAAACCTATAATGGTTTCAAGTCGGCCCTGGTTGGGGACGGCGAGCGTCGCATTTATGAGCAAACCAAATTGGGTCAGCCCTACGATATAAGCCACATACAAGTCTTCAAACTCTTTATCGTATGGGATGTTGAGGAAGATGGCATCGACATGCCTGCGACTTGCCATAGAGTGCCTATCGTGAGCTAGGGCCTTTGGAAGGGATTCGCGAACTGCCCCGCTTGCTGTCGAAGGAGGAGGCCGTACGGCTCTTGCTCTTTGAGGATTTCCGGCCAGACGGAGTGCTCATGATGCGGCGCACCGCCGCCACATGCTCGGGACTGAGGCCGAGAATCCGGCCCATCTCTTCAGGTGTGGGCACCGGGTTGCCAATTACATATGCGCTCATGCAGCCATTGTAGCGCGGAATTCAAATCACCGGCCCGACATCGTTCGGATTTCCTCGCTTCATCCTTCCAGCTTTTTGGTCACCAGTTCGTTGAGCAGCGCCGGGTTGGCCTGGCCTTTGCTGGCCTTCATCGCCTGGCCCACAAAGAAGCCGGCCATCGTCTTCTTGCCGGCCTTGTACTGCTCCACCTGCTTGGGATTGGCGGCGATGACCGCGTCGATCAGCGCTTCGATGGCCGCGGCGTCGCTGATCTGCTCGGGCTTCTCGCGTTCGTAGACGGCGGCAAAGTCCTCGCTCTTCTCGAAGCACACATCGAAGAGCTGCTTGAGTTGCTTGGAACTGAGCTTGCCTTCGTCCAGCAAGTCGGCGGCCTGCACAATGCCGGCCATGCTCACCGGCGACTGCTCCTGCTCCAGGCCCAGCGCATTCAGCCGGCCGCCGACCTCGCTGAGCAGCACATTGGCCACGCGGCGGGGGTTGCGGGCGGTTCTGGCGGCGGCCTCGAAGCGGTCGGCGAACTCCCGGGTCGCGGTCAGCGTGGCGGCGTCTTTCGGGGCCAGTTCATATTCGGCGACCATGCGGGCGCGGCGCGCCTCGGGCAGCTCGGGGAGCTCGGCTCTTTTGCGTTCAATAAAATCATGAGTTAGCAGGAGCGGGGGCAGATCCGGCTCGGGGAAGTAGCGGTAGTCGTGGGCCTGCTCCTTCGAGCGCATGGAGTAGGTCCGGCCCTCGGCGGCGTTCCACAAGCGGCTCTCCTGAATCACCCGCCCACCCGCCTCGATGACCTCGATCTGGCGCTCGATCTCGTATTGAATCCCCGCGCGCACGTAGCGGAAGCTGTTGACGTTTTTCACTTCCGCCTTGGTGCCCAGCTCCTTTTGCCCGCGCGGCCGGACGCTGACGTTGGCGTCGCACCGCAGCGACCCCTCTTCCATGTTGCAGTCCGAGACGCCGCAATAGAGCAGGATCTCCTTGAGCCGGGTGAGGTACTCGAAGGCCTCGTCGGCGGTGCTGAGTTCGGGGTCGCTTACGATCTCCGCCAGCGGCGTGCCGCAGCGGTTCAGGTCGAGATAGGTGCGGGAATTGGAGTCGGCAAAGCCGTCGTGGATGCTCTTGCCGGCGTCTTCTTCCATGTGCAGGCGGGTGATGCCGATGCGCTTGGTCCCGCCGTCCGCCGTGGGTACGTCGATCCAGCCATGCTCGGCGATGGGCTTGTCGAACTGCGAGATCTGATAGCCCTTGGGCAGGTCGGGATAAAAATAGTTCTTGCGGGCGAAGATGGAGCGCTCCCGCACCTGGCAGTTGATGGCCAGCGAGGCCAGCGTGGCGAACTCGACAGCCTGCGCGTTGAGCACCGGCAACGCTCCCGGCAGCCCCAGACACACCGGGCAGACATTGGTGTTGGGCGCGACGCCGAACTTGTTGGCGCATCCGCAGAAGGCCTTGGAGGCGGTCAGCAGTTGCACATGGACCTCGAGCCCGATCACGGGTTCGTACTTGGCCAGGATTTCGGGCGAGAGCGTAGCGGCAGCCATATTGTCTTTGATTTTAGCGCGGAGATGGGATGGGACGCAGAATTCGCTACGGCTCATCCTTCAAGTCCTGCACAGGTCCGATGGCATCGGGCACTTTACGTTGCCAACCCAGGAAGATGACGTACTCGATGGCCGTTTCTTTGGTGAGAAGAATACCGGGACTATCGATTGCTACTTCAATCTCTTTTCCATCTTCTTGTTTCACGATCCAAGCCGCACTTTCAAGAAAAAGCGATGCTTCTGTCGCATCATCCGAGTAATCTCGCACCCATCCGACTATTTTCCGCTCACCCGACAAACCAACTTGGACAAAGCCGCCAATTTCTTGGAAGGCATCGTGCCAGATTGTGCTTCGCGCGGTTCTCTCCGTGATGCGCATCCAGCGAAACACCCGCATCAGCCAATCATGATTGATGTTTGCGGAGTACAGCAAAGCGAGGAGAATGGACAAACCGGCAAGGGTTGCCAAGTGAGCATAATCAACCGATATACGGTAGATTCCCGACTGGCTCGGGTTTGGCAACTGCCAATTGATCGGTAGTGTGCGATCGAAAAACGGTAGTGTAAAGAGGTATAAAAACAGGCTGAAGAGTAAAGCTTCAATGACCTTGTCGAGTTCCGTTTGCTTGCGCCGAACCGCGAGAAACTGAACGATATATGCACAGGCAAACCCTGGGAGTAGCACCAACAGCACTCCGAGAGCTTCCGCTTTCTCCGGCATAACGGGCCTAATCTATTTGACTTTTGCGGGAACGGGAACCGGCTTGGGACGCACTGCATCCGGCGGAACGGAGGATTTGAACTTTCCATTCTTGCCGAAGATAGGCTTGCTATCCATCGCCATGGTCGTCCTACTCCCAGATGCATTTGTTGAATTGCTTGACTGAGTCATTCCTCAATCTCCTTGTCCTAATGATCCTGCAAGCAGTGTATCGCACCCAAAGTTTGCGCCGCTTATAGGCTTGCGAACGCGGAAGCGGAGGCGGAGGCGGCATATTGAACTGGGGTCTCTGGATAACAACTCTTCCGCCAAAAAATACCGCTGAACTCCCGATTGGTAAGACAGAACCCATCGCGGCCTTCGCTCTCAGTATGAACCGGGGAAGGCCGCAATGTCACGAATTGTTACTCCGCCGGATCGTCGGCGGTGAAGGACGAGCAGCAGGGCTTCTCGGTGGCGTGGAAGTTCATCAACTCGAGGCGGATGCCGTCCGGGTCGTAGAGGTTGAACTGGCCTTTGCCGTCCTTGCCCATTTGGGTGTGTCCGTCGTTGACTACGCCCTCCAGGCGATGGCCGTCCTGCAGCGTCTTGTAGGCATCGTTGACTGAAACTTCGCCGATGGAAAGGTGATCGAGGACGCCCAGATCGTGCTGGGTGATCGAGGCGGGAATGCCCACTGTCTCCGGGCCGCGCACCAGCATGTACTCCATCCAGTCGTGTGCGTCTGGAACCTGCTGGCTGACCCAGTCCAGGCGGCCTTCGACCATGCCGCCCCACCAGTACGGACGGAAGCCGAGCAAATCCTTATAGAACTTGTCCTCGGCGGCGCGGCTATGCACCAACATGCCGATGTGGATGATGTGGTGGCCGATCACGTTGGGGGCATGAATCTCCTGCGGGTGGGCGGGCGGTTCAACAAACTCGACCTTGTTGTTCTCCGGGTCGAGCACGGCGAACCAGCGGGAGCCGTCGCTGCCCTTTTCCACCTTGGCCGGGGTCTTCCAGCCCTTGGCGGCCAGGTACTTGCGCATTCCCTCGGCGCTCTCGGTGTTGTAGGCGGTGTGGTCCAGGCGGTTGATGCCGGCGCCCTCGGGCAGCGGCAGCACTTCAACAAACTGCTTGGGACTGAAGGCGTAGCGCACGCCCTTAGGGTTTTCCGGATCGGGCAGCTTGGCCGCGCCAATGATCTCGGTGTAGTAGTGCTCGGTGGCGGCGGCGTTCGTGGTGTAAACAGCCAAGTGCGAGATTCCGGTGATCTTGGGCCGGGCGGGCGCGGACTGCGCAGCGGCGGCAACAGTGAAGGCAACGAGAGAAAAAGCAGCAAGAGACTTCCAATGCATAATGCACCTCAAGAATTGCGACGGCACAACGATAAATCGTTTTTGTTTTCATTCGCAACTTGAAGCTGCTCGAAGCGCCACAGGTGCGAAACACGCCCGCTATTCGAGGGGTTGGAACCAGCGGCAAGGATTGTACGTAGGCTCAGCCAAAAGGCGAGACAGACCCGCGCCCGGCGCGGTAGCAAAAGGAGAGAACAATGCCTGAACGTGTCTGCCCGTGGTGGATGGGCTATCTGCTGGCCAGCCCTTTGCGGCGCTGGTGGCAGAATCCAGAGCAATTGCTCGCACCCTACCTGCGGGCGGGTGTGACGGTTCTGGAGCCGGGACCGGGAATGGGATTCTTTACCCTGCCGATGGCCCGCATGGTGGGAGCGACCGGGCGCGTCGTGGCCCTCGACATTCAAGCCAAAATGCTCGATGTCCTGCGCCGTAGGGCCGCTAAAGCCAAGCTCTTGGATCGTGTGGAGACGCGGCTGGCGACGGCGGAGTCCATGCACCTCGACGATCTGCGGGGGGCGGTGGACTTTGTGCTGGCCGGAGCCGTCGTGCATGAGATGCCCTCGGCGGAGCGCTTCTTTCAGGAGGCCGCGGCGGCATCGAAAGACGGCGCATTGCTCTTGCTGGCGGAACCGGCCGGCCATGTGACTACGGAGACATTTGCCGTCGAGTTGGAGGCTGCGCGGCAAGCGGGATGGGATCTCGTTAGCCGCCCCACTGTGCGCCGGTGTCTGGCCGCGCTGCTGCGTAAGGCCTGAGCCAAGCGTCTACCGCACCGCAAGCGCCTAAAGAATCTGGTAGAAGCGCAGCACGACGGAGCCGGCATTGCGCACACCGCTGCTGACGAAGAGGTTGCGGTTGAGCCAGTCGTACTGGCCGCTGGGCGCATCGAAGGCGGGCGCGGCGCGAAAGTAGTATTCCCCCGGATCGACGGGCAGGTCCTTGGCCAGTCGCCGCATTACGTAGCCGGGACCGTGGCGGAATCCCTTATTGATTACCCGGATCAGCACGCCGTCGTCGGTCTGCAGGGTGTAGTGGGCCTCGATCACCGTCACATTGTCGCCCAGCAGCAGTTGCCAGTCGATGCCGCCAGGCAGAACGGCACCTCTGATCTTGGGGCCTTCGAAGCTGCCCGAGAGAATCGGCACCATGCGCCGCTGACCCAGCGCCCCCGGCCCCAGATCGACCGCCGCGCCCACGCCGATCACCGCTTCGAAAACAAACTCCGTCGCCAGCCCTTCACTTGTCGTCACTCCGTCCCCCCTTGCGCGGATTCTACTTCTGCGCCGGCGGCCAGCGCCAGCAAAGGCTGCGGGGCCCAATCGTCGGCGACCAGTTGGCGGGGATCGCTGGCCACAGGGGCCAGCATCTCCAACTCCTCGTTCTCGTGCACCAGTGCGCCCAGCTTGCGCGCCTGGAAGAACGCTCCGCCCTTGCCTTCGACCGCGCCCACAAACTTGTTGTAGTGGCCAACGGCGTTGCTCAGCGCCCCGCCCAGCTTGTCGAAGTACTCGTGGGCGTTGGCCAGCTTGTTGTAGAGGTCGCGGCCCGTCTCCTGAATAGCCTGGGCGTTCTGCGTGATCTGCGATTGCTGCCAGCCGTAGGCCACGGCCTTGAGCAGGGCAATCAACGTGGTGGGCGTGGCCATGACCACATTGACCTGAGCGCTGAACTCGATCAGCGAGGGGTCGGCCTCCAGTGCGGCGCTGAAGAGCGCTTCGCTGGGCAAAAAGCAAACCACGAACTCCGGCGTGTGCTCGAACTGCTTCCAATAGGCTTTGCCGGAGAGATCGCGCAGGTGCGCCTTGACGCGCTCGGCGTGGGCGGCAAAGCGCAGCGCCTGGGTGGCCGGGTCGATGCCCTCGCCGGCGTCGAGAAAGGCGTCGAGCGGGGTCTTGGCGTCCACGATGATCGAGCGCCCGTTGGGCAGTTGGATGGTCATGTCGGGGCGGAGCAGCTTGTCGTCTTCGGCGCGGGCCGTCACCTGTTCGGCAAAGGAGCAGTATTCCACCATTCCGGCGTACTCGACGCAGCGCTTGAGCTGCAATTCGCCCCAGTTGCCGCGCGTCTTGGGGGCGCGCAGAGCGGAGATCAGTTGCGCCGTCTCGCTGCGGAGGGAGTTGACCGATTCGGGAATGGCCTTGCCGATGCCCTCGACCAGCGTCTTGATCTCGCTATAGGCGCCGGAGCGCAGCGCCTCCATGGCACGGGTTTGGGTGTCGAGCTGCTTGAGCGTCGCCTCCAGAGGCTGCAAGAGGGCTTGAATGGCCTTTTCCTTGGCCTCCAAAGTCAGCTTGGCGTCCTGCGTCTGGCCGCCCAGTTGCTGTTTGGCCAGCGTCATGAACGATTCCGTATTGGCGCGCAGGGCGTCGGCGGCAGCGCCCTTGAAGGCAGAGTCGAGATCCGCCTTCATCTGCGTGTATTTGGCTTCTTCATCGTGCAGCTTCTGCCGGGCAGTGGCCAGTTCCTGACCGCGCAAGTCGCGTTCTTCCGTCACCGAACGAAGCTGCTCTCCCAGCGCCGTCTTTTCCTCGCGCAAGCCTGCAATAGCGGCGTCGCGTTCTTCCGTCTGGGCCTTGAAGCGCTCGCGTTCCTCGGCTCTTGGTTTGAGGAGTGCGGCCTCGGCCCGCGCGGCCTCCAACTGCTCGCGCAGTGCGCACTCGCGGGTCTCGGCAAGTTTGCGCTCGTTGGCCAAAGCCTGATCGGATTGCGCCTGAACACTGCTGCGGCCGAGGCGCGAGCCCAGCCAGAGCCCAAAGAGAAAAAGAACAATGAGGACGAGCGCAATCAGCAGGGCGGAACTTCCCATATCGATAAAAACCTCTTCGCCTAAAATACGCCTCTTGAGGCAAGATTTTCGAGCAGATTCACGCAATTCTCCGTCCTGGCCGGGATCGTTTCCGGCTCCTGACCCCTGATCGCTGATCCCTGACCCCTGGTCCCTCTTCCCTAATCCCTGTTCCCTGCTTTACACACCGGGGATGGCCCGTTAGACTTGAAATTTCAGGGCAAAGCGCTTTTTTTGCTGAAACGGTTGTCTCTGGTAGCCTCGGGCCGATATGGTGGCTAACGGGGCAAGAGCGGACGGCAGGCCCTGAAACGGTTTCCGAATTCCGAAATTCACTTGGGAGAAGTACGCATGGCCGTGGAAGAGAAGGTTAAGCAGATTATCGTCGAGCAGTTGCAGGTGGATGAAGCCGAAGTCACCCCCGGCGCCAGCTTTCAGGAAGATCTGGGAGCCGATTCGCTCGATGTCGTGGAGCTTGTGATGCAATTCGAAGAGGCCTTTGACCTGGAGATTCCCGACGAAGACGCCGAGAAGATCAAGACCGTCAAGGACGCCGTCGAGTACATCGAGAAGAATGCGAAAGGCGGCAAGTAAGCAGTGACCCGACGAGTCGTCATTACCGGCCTGGGGCTGGTTTGCGGTTTGGGCAACACTGCTCCTGAGGTCTGGCGGCAGCTGGTGGCCGGCGCAAGCGGAATGGCTCCCATTCAAGGCTTCGATACCACCGGTTTTCCGGTTACCTTTGCCGCCGAGGTCAAGAACTTTGACCCGCTCAATTTTGTCGATAAGAAGGAAGCGCGCAAGATGGGGCGCTTCATTCACTTCGCCTTTGCCGCCACCCAGGAAGCGCTGGCCCAGTCGGGTCTCCAGATCACCGAGGAGATTGCCGACCGCGTCGGTGTTTTTATTGGTTCCGGCATCGGCGGATTCGAGATCATTGAGCGCGAACACACCAACCTGATGCAGGGCGGCCCGCGCAAGATCTCGCCCTTCTTCATTCCCGCCGCGATCGTCAACATGGCGGCCGGCAACATCAGCATCCGTTACGGCGCCAAGGGACCGATCTCGGCCACTGCCACGGCCTGCGCCACCTCGGCCAACTCCATTGGCGATGCTGTGCGCATGATCGCGCACGGCGACGCCGACGCCATGATCGCCGGCGGAGCCGAGGCTGCGGTGACCCCGCTCTCGGTGGGCGGATTCGCTTCCATGCGGGCTCTTTCGGCGCGCAACGAAGAACCCACCCGCGCCAGCCGCCCCTTCGACAAGGATCGCGACGGATTCGTCATCGGCGAGGGCGCCGGCATCCTCATACTTGAGGAGCTGGAGTTCGCCAAGGCCCGCGGAGCCAACATCCTGGCCGAGGTCATCGGCTACGGCATGAGCGCAGACGCCTACCACATGACCGGCATCGCCCCCGAAGGCGCCGGCGCCCAGCGCAGTATGCGGGCAGCTCTGAAGGATGCGGGCATCGCTCCAGAAGAAGTGGGCTACATCAACGCGCACGCCACCTCGACTCCAGCCGGCGACGGCAACGAGTCGCGGGCCATTGAACTGGTCTTTGGCGAGCACGCCCTCAGCCACAAGCTGAAGGTCTCGGGCACCAAGTCCATGCACGGCCATCTGCTCGGCGGCGCGGGCGGACTGGAGGCCGGCATCAGCGTGCTGGCGCTGCAGAACCAGATGCTGCCGCCCACCATCAACCTGGAGAATACCGACCCCGAATGCAAGCTGGACTACGTGCCCAATCAGGCCGTCCCGCACAGCTTCGAGATCGCCCTCTCCAATTCCTTTGGATTTGGCGGCATCAACGCCACACTGATCATGAAGCGCTGGACGGAGTAAGGCAGCTTTTAGCTGCCAGCCTCCAGCTTTCAGCATCTGTATCGATTGAGAATGCGCTCATCCTGCGGGGTGAGCGCTTTTTTCGTGGACGGCCTGCGCTGCGGAAATAGCCTCGCAGAAGAGATAAAAAATATCCCACCTGCGCTATACTCGGTGCATGGCCGCGGCGAAGCAGCAGCTCGGCAAAGTCAGAAAGGTGACCGATGAAGCCGCCATCGTTCGCTGTGTCGCCGGGGACGGTCTGATTCGGGAGGAAGTCTGGAAAGATGATGAGGGCAATGTTGTTCGCTTTAATCTGGCCTTTATCAATCTTCATCTCTTTCAGAGGGACCATGGACGGGTTCTGGGCTACGATACGGCGCATGGGTATCCGCACCGCCATTTTGCCGGATCAGTCGAGATGATCGAGCCCGTTCCCTATCAAATGATTCTTCGCCGTTTCAAGGCAGAGGTTGCTGAGTTGAGGAAGCGCAGGCATCTATGAAGTTCAAGGTTTACACGGACGGTTTTGAAGGCTGGGCCAAGCGGGCAAAGGAGCGCGCCAAGGCGATGGATGAGGGCCGTCCATTTCCCTCCTCGCGCGGCGTCACCTTCGAGAGCGCGGCGGATATGGTGCGGCTGCTGACGCCGGCGCGGCTCGATCTCTACGATGCGGTGAAGAAGCGCCGTGTCTCCATCGGCGATCTGGCCGCCGAGTTGGGCCGCGACGTGAGCGCCGTGCGCCGCGACGTAAGCGCGCTGGAGAAGTTCGGCATCGTCTCCTCCGAACAGGTCGTCAATCCCGGCCACGGACGGGTGCGCATGGTCTCCGCCCCGGCCCGCCTCTCGATTTCTGCGGAGCTCTGAACTGCATGTCTGGGATGTGCGCTCGAATGCAAAGGGGCGGACCCCAAGCCTTTTCTTCCGGTTTGGGCTGAGATGAAAACAGCACCGATCCTTGTGGAGGGGTGCTGTTTTCACGCATCGGATTTGAAATTCAACTCGCCTTATGACATGGCGGAAGCAATTCCAACTTGAATGAGCGTCAACAGAATCCACCAGCCGAAGACAGCCGCATAGCCCGAGGAATCTTTGACACCAGCGACCTTGGCCAATCCTTTGGAAAAGAGGACCAGGGTCCAGAGGAAGGTGATGTCCACAGCTGTCAAAAGCGTCCAAAGATAGACCGGGGTTTCGGGAGGAAGAAAGAAATAACCCAAATTGGTTCCGGCTGCGTTTCCGGGAAGAAACGATTCCGCCTCCACTCCGGCGAAGAGACCAACTAGCCCCAGTAGAAGTTTGAGTAGACCAGGTAAACCGGCATACCAACTGACCGCCAGGACTTGGCGGAAATTTGCCTTGCCGCCAAAGCCGAAATTGATAGTGCCGAGAAGCACACCGGCAGCGATCAGGTTCAGCAGCAGGACCCCTACGGGAGCCAGGAACCAAACCACTTCCTGACTGATGGCGGAAATCTTGGCATTCATCTGCCGTTGCTCGGGCGGCATCTTCTCAATCGCCTCGGCCGCTTTCGGGCTGACCCGCAGCCCATTTTCGACAACTTGATGCCATCCCACTTTCACGGTGACCGTTGCGCAGAGCGCTGTTCCCACAACGACAAAGAGGATGAACGGCAACCACCAGCTTCTGTTGCCTGCTTTGATATCGTTGAAGGTCTTCGACGGCGCGGTGAAGATGTTGCTGACGCGCTGCCACTGCGACAGGCCGGCGCTCTGGGGAACCGCCGCTGGGATTTCCAACTCGCTCATATTTCTCCTCTCGATAGCCGTACTCGGCTTTGAACTCTTCTCCGCTCGCAGCGATCGCGTAAGCAACCTGTCTTCTCAGCAACCGCGCGGCCAGGAAAAGGATACAGACCCCGCTTTGCCGAGAAAAATCTGTTGCCCGCGATTGTAACCTCGGAACCCGTAGCGGCTGCAATTAAAATCTGGCGTCCTTTCGACCGGGTACGCGATTCGCGCGGTGTCGGTTCCCACCTTAAACGCAAAACGAGCAAGAAGCAGTTGTCTCGATTTGCCGGGTTCGCAAAGGATGGCAGGTGAAGGTAGGACAGCCGGTATCGTTCGCAGCTTTTGGGCGGGGTGAATCAAGCCGATGGATACATAAAAACCTCCCACCAACCCACCTGAGGCACCGTGCTGGTTTTTCCTGCACTTCACCGTGGGGAAGAGGGATTGCACTTCTTCGTTACAAAGTGCCGGGACTGCCCAGGAGGGGGAATCTGGCAAGAACCCGCTCGGACCGAAGCTGGAAACTCTCTGTAATACCCTGCCTGTCGCTGCCCGTCACAGCCTGTCCGCTGGCCAACAATTTACAATCCTGCTTGAAATGTCTATCAAGATCGCCTTTCTCTTTCCGGGGCAGGGTTCGCAGGCCGTAGGCATGGGCCGTGAACTGTCCGAGCGTTTTCCCGTTGCCGCACAGACCTTTGCCGAGGCCGACAAGGCTCTTGGCTATTCCATCTCCCGCCTCTGTTTCGAGGGGCCGGAGGAGGCTCTGCGGCTCACGGAAAACACCCAGCCGGCCATTCTGACGGCCAGCGTAGCCATTGCGCGCATTCTGGCGGAGCACGGCATCGAGCCTGCTCTCACCGGCGGACACTCGCTAGGCGAGTGGTCGGCGCATGTGGCTGCCGGCACCCTCAGCTTTGCCGACGCCGTCCGTTCGGTGCACTTGCGCGGGCGCGCCATGCAGTTGGCGGTTCCCGCTGGGCAGGGGGCGATGGCCGCCGTGCTGGCGCTGACCGCCGAGCAGGTTGCCGAGGCCTGCGCCGAAGCTGCCGCCGAGACGGGCTTGGTGGTCTCCGCCGCCAACCTCAACTCGCCCGGCCAGACGGTGATCTCCGGCGCGCAGGCGGCAGTGGAGAAGGCCGCAGCGCTGTGCAAGGCCAGAGGCGCACGCCGTACCGTGATGCTCCCGGTCAGCGCTCCCTTCCATTGCGCCTTGATGCAGCCGGCGCAGGAAGAGGTGGCCCATGTGCTGCGCACGTTGACGCTCAACAATCCCCGCATTCCCGTGGCCGCCAATGTGACCGGCGCCTTGGTCACGACCGCCGCCGAAGCACGGGAACTCCTCATCCGCCAGGTCACCGGCGCGGTGCGCTGGATGGATTGCACACGCTCTCTGGCCAATGCCGGCGCGGAGATCTTTGTTGAAGTGGGTCCGGGAAAGGTGCTTTGCGGATTGCTTAAGCAGATCGACCCGGCGCTGAAGACCCTCAATGTGGAAGACAGCGCCAGCCTGGATGCGGCTCTGGCTGTGCTGCAAGGCTAATCTAGATCCTTGATCGCATGGATTCGCGGGTTACACGCCAGCCCACCCTGGGTCTTTGACCGCATTGTTTTGTACCACTGAGGGTGCCCCCGGTCTCGATTTTAAGACCGGGGAAAGTAGAGACTGAAATCCTAAATCCGGAGATTCCTTCGCCGTCGGAGGCCCGATCTGGAAGAATAAGCAATTCGTAATCAATCAGTTGTCATCCTGAGCGAAGCGAAGGATCTGCGGTTTCACGCTCTCCCATTGGGTGACGCCGAAAACACAGATCCTTCGCTTCGCTCAGGATGACAAGTACTTCTTACAATGGATGTTATATGGCAAGGGAGAATTCTGAACATGGGGAGGGCTGCCGAATTTGGGATACATCATCATGCGGTCAGAGACCTGGGCGCAAAAACAAGAATGCGCCGAGGGTGGAGCTTCCTGCTGATTTTCTCTGCAGAAACAAGTGCGCCTGCTCGATCCGCCGTTGGGGAAGAGCAGGCGTCATTTTCTCGGCAGTCTTGAGATCGGGGCAGAGTCGAGCCCGGGCCTAAAGGCCGTGCACAAAATACCTCTCTTCAGTGGCCTGAAGGCCACTTCTCCCTCCGCATTCCAAAACCTGTTTCACTTGCGCTGGGCTGCGAAAGCAGGTGGACGGCTGTCACAAAACTCGTCCAGACAGGGTTTCATTTTGGAGTTGCGAGATGCCCCCCGGCCCCTCGAAAAACTGCATATTGTCGGGCGAAAAGCTGAGCGTGTGGTCTGACGGGTCGTAGTCCAGGTTGATCGCCTTGCTTTTGCGGTCGTTGATGAAGATGCCCAGCATCAGCACGTTGCCGTTGATGCGCGCGGCGGCGATGCGATGGCTCTTGATGACCCCGTAGTCGTTGTCCGGACTGGTGGAACTCCAATCCTTCTGGAAGCGCGCGAAGGGGTAGCCGGAGTACTTCTGCGGATGCTGCTGCCAGTCCTTGTCGTGCATCCAGACCCCGTAGGCCGCTGGCATGTCGTTCTTTTCCAGATCCTGGAAGAAGGCGTTGACCGCCATCCGGCCGCGCAGGTGGGTATTCCAGCGCCAGGGCCAGTCCACCGGGCGGCCCGCCACCAGCCACCAGCCCACAAAGAGAAGAAAAAAGAGCCCCGCCGTAGCAAAATAGATCGTCCGGCGGCGGCGTTCGTTGGCTTCGTTGTAGACGGGAGCGTCGAGCAAGGTCATCGGTCGGGGTCCTCGGAAGCAGGGGTTAGGGATAAGGGGTTAGGGGTTAGGATTAGACACCCGCGTCCATCTCCTACAGGATTAGACACCGGCAGAGGTCATTCAGTTCCCGGACCCCTGGCGGGACCCAACAAGGGCTCAATGCTCGTCCAGGGGGCTTCTCGCTAACCCCTAACCCCTTATCCCTAACCCCTTCTTTTTTACTCTTCTCTGCTGTACGTTGTGCGGCTTTTTTCTGCATGGCGCTCCATGGCCAGTTCGATCAGCCGGGTAATCAGCTCGCGGTAGGAGATGCCGGTGGCCTCCCACAGCTTGGGATACATGCTGATCTGGGTGAATCCGGGCAGGGTATTGACCTCGTTGAGGAAGATGCGCTGCTTGCCGTCCGGCTCCATGAGGAAGTCGACGCGGGCCAGCCCGGAGAGGTCGCAGGCGCGGAAAGCGGCCACGGCCATCTCCCGGATCTGCTTGCTTTCGGCGCGGGTCAGGGGGGCGGGAATCAGCGGCACCGAGCCCTCGCTGAGGTATTTGGCCTCGTAGTCGTAGAACTCCTTGCCGGGGACGATCTCGCCCACCACGCTGGCCTGGGGCGTATCGTTGCCCAGCACGGCGACTTCGAGTTCGCGCGCCCGGCTTTTCTTGCCACCCACGCCCTGCTCGATCACCAGCTTGCGGTCGTATTTGGAGGCCAGAGTCAGCGCCGGGCCCAGCTCCTTGCGGTTGTGGACCTTGCTGATGCCCACCGAGGAGCCCAGATTGGCCGGTTTAACGAAGACCGGATAGCTGAGCGCGGCCTCCACCTGGGCGACAGCCTTGCGCGGGGACTTTTCCCACTCGGCGCGCAGCAAGGTGACGTGTCGGACGATGGGCAGCTTGGCCTGAGCGAAGAGGCGCTTCATCACGTCCTTGTCCATGCCCGCCGAGGAGCCCAGCACACCGGAGCCGACATAGGCGATGCCGGCCAGCTCGAAGAGTCCCTGAATGGTGCCGTCCTCGCCAAAGGTCCCATGCAGCACCGGGAAAACAACATCCAACGACTGGCCGCCGGGGGACTGGCCGTCCGGTCCTTGCTTGCCTGCGGCAATGGCAAGAGCGGTGGTGGACGCAGGCTCGGGCGCAAAGAGCGTGGGAATCCCCTCGTGCAGCAGTTTGGCGCCGGGCGTAGCTTGGGGGTCGCCGGCGCGCAGACGGCGCACCACGGCGCTGCTGTTGCCGGTCAGCAGATCGTGGGCGTCCTTGGCCGCCAGCCAGTGGCCGTCCTTGGTGATGCCGATGGGCACCACATCGAATTTGCGGCGATCGATCGCCTTCAGAATCGAAGCAGCCGAGAGCAGCGAGACCTCATGCTCACCGCTGCGCCCGCCAAACAAAATTCCAACACGGAGTTTTTTTGCCATGATCTATTTATTATCCGTCACTCGAAATACCGCCTTGATGCAGTCCAGGTTGGTAACCGCAATCTGCATATGGGTTTTTTCAAGAAATGCAGAGCCAGGATAGGCCGGTTTACCCTCCTGAA
The DNA here is from genome assembly GCA_964493705.1 of uncultured Occallatibacter sp. Classification (GTDB taxonomy): domain Bacteria; phylum Acidobacteriota; class Terriglobia; order Terriglobales; family Acidobacteriaceae; genus Telmatobacter. The sequence goes on along the minus strand of CAZBPD010000003.1, from coordinate 28,610 downwards.
AGATGCCACGCACGGTGTCGATGGAGGGCGAATCCGATTCCTTGATGATCTTATGAAGACGGCGAATGACGGCACAATCGAGGTAGCGCATCCAAAACTTCGGCCCGCTCCCGTTCTCCGGCAGTTGCACACCGCGCACATGGAAAGTTTCACCCAGGGCACGGTCGCAGCCGTGGTAGCCGAGCACGAAGCTGGTAGAAAGGCGGTGCACGATCAGTGTGGGCGGTAATTCTTATGGAGCTTTCCAGATTTGGTCAGGATGCCTTCATCCACCAAAACCGCAAGCGCAGCCTCGGGACTGGCGGTGGCGCGTTTGGTAAACTCTCTGGCCGCCAAGCGAAAGTCGCGCGAAAAGGTGGGGCTGCGCGGGTCGAGAATGCGGCGCGGAGCGGGCTTCGCTTTCACCGGCGTCTCAGCAGCGCGTTTGGCCATTTCAATTCCCCTTGCCTCCAGTTTAGTCCAGATTCTGCCTGCGGCACAGAGGAGTTGCCGGGAGCAGAGGACGCTCACAGAATCTTCTTGCCGAAGGCTGAGCAGGCCAGTTCGACGGCCAGGTCGGCGGTGCGGTTGTGTTCGTCGAGGATGGGGTTGACCTCGACGACTTCGAAACTGAGCAGGTGGCCGTGGTCGGCGATGATCTCCATGGCCAGGTGGGCTTCGCGGTAGGTGGCGCCGCCGCGGACGGGGGTGCCGACGCCGGGCGCGTCCTCGGGATCGATCCAGTCCATGTCGAGCGAGACGTGGTAGCCGGCGGTTCCCTGGGCAGCGGCGCGCAAGGCCTCTTCCATGACGGTTCTCATGCCGCGCTCGTCGATGTCGCGCATGGTGAAGACCTGGGTCACGCCGGCGCGTCGGATGTTCTCGCGCTCGGCGGTGTCGATGTCGCGCACGCCGATCAGGACGGTGTTCTCTGGGCTGATCTTGAGCGTGTAGCCGTAGATGTTGGCCAGCGGCTCCGGGCCCAGGCCCAGCAACGCGGCCAGCGGCATCCCGTGGACGTTGCCGGAGGGTGAGGTCGCCGGGGTATTGATGTCGGAGTGGGCGTCGATCCAGAGGACGCCGATCTTCTCTCCCCGGCGGCGGTAGTACTCGGCCACACCGCTGACGGAGCCGGCAGCCAGCGAGTGGTCGCCGCCCAGCAGTAGCGGCGTCTCACCGGCTTCCAGCGCCTTGACCACCGCCGCGGCGGTGCGGGTGCAAGCGCCGGCGATCTCGGCCAGGTAGCGGGCGTTTTCGGTGCCGGTCGTCTGGGTCTCGGCGATCTCGACGGCGATATTGCCGCCATCGACGACCTGGTGGCCCAACGCTTCCAAACGCGCTTCCAGCCCGGCGACGCGCATCGCCGAGGGGCCCATATCCACACCGCGACGGCTGGCGCCCATATCCAGCGGCACACCCAGAATGCGGATGTTGCGCGGGGGGAGCGGCGGTGCGGAGGGACTGGAAGCAGCGGAATGGTCAGCGGATTTCGACATGCAGAATTCTCCCTTAAAGCAGGCCGGTACGTACTTTTTCCTTTTGTCCACGGGGAACCATGCGGGGTCTCAAGCGCTTCGCCGCGCTTACGCAACCGGTTCGCCGGGATTCAGGCTTGACCTGGCCTCCAAGAAAGCTATTAGATCAGAGTCCGCACAACCTTTGATGAGCGGGCTGGCGTGAGAAGTGTTTTTCCTCGCCCAGGGAGCGATTTGAAAGATCTGCTTCAGGCCAGGGATTGAGCCAGGGTGCGACGCGCAGCCTGCCTTTTCACAAAGCAGAGACGAACCGTTGTGAGTTGGACAAGACTCGCGCTTAGACCGGATGAATGGGTCATTCATCGTGGTTAAGCGTGGACCGGGAGGTCCACGCTACAGCCGGCCGGGAGGCCGGCGCTACATTCAGGATGGGCGCTACTCTCAGGCCGGCGCTACATTCAGGCCGGCGCTACATTCAGGCCGGCGCTACATTCAGGACCGGCGCTTTATTGACTGGGTGACCAAAACACGCGAATTCGGTACGAGCAATCCTTGCGTTTTCCTTTGGCCGTTCGCAGCACATCCACAACACTCCAAACTTACGCGCGCGCACGAACAGGTACAAAGCCCTAAAGTACTCAGCAAATAAGTTGCGGCACCTAAAGTACCCACTATTTGAATCGCACCGAGAGTACGATAGTTAGTTATAGGGATACTTGCTCCGCCTTATTGCGGACGATCTTTTTCGCGCCTTTCTATAATAGAAATCGGCGGGAAAATCGATCGAGCGTCCTTTGGTGTCCGCGTTGCGATATTCGCTGTAACTGGTGCTTGTCCCATGAAGCGATGGATCTTCGCATTCGTATTCCTGACGATGCCGGCTAGCTTGAGCAGGGCAGCGCTGCCGGCGCCTCTGACGAATCTGCGTGCGATCGCCGCCGTCAGCAATGAGCAAGCCGCACTGGGGCCGGCGGTAAGTTTCGAGGCCACCGTTCTCTATTCCCGTCTTTACGAGAAGGCGCTGTTTGTTCAGGACGGCGACGCCGCCATCTACGTCTCCCCCACGACTCATCTGGCGTTGCTGCCGGGCGACCGGATTCTCATCAAGGGCGTCATGCAGCCCAGCTTTCATCCCATTGTGGTCAGCAGCGACATCGCCCTACTGCATCACGGCCCACTGCCCAAGCCCTTGAAGCCGGATCACGAGGAGTTGACCGACCCTCGTTTCGACTGCCGTCTGGTGACTCTGCATGCCCAGGTACGCTCTGCCGATGTGATTCTCAGTTCGGACCGCAAGAGCGGAAGCCTGCAACTGCTGGTGGACGGGAGAAACATCGAAGCCGTAGTGGACAGCGACGACGCCGACGCGATGCGTAATCTGCTGGATGCGGAGGTGGAAGCTACCGGAGCGCTTTCGGGCAGGTTCGACGGCAAGTTTCAGCGCACCGGGGTCATGTTACACGTCGCCCGGCTGGCGGACATCCAGGTGCTCAAGCCGGCGACGGCCAACCCCTGGGCGCTGCCGATTCAGCCCATGGATGAGTTGCTTACCGGCTATCGGGTGCAGGATTCCTCGCAGCGGTTCCATGTGCGCGGCACCATCACCTATTATCAGCCGGGCTCGGCGGTGGTTTTGCAGAACGGCACGAAAAGCCTGTGGATCTCGACGCATACGCGCAATCCTTTGCAACTCGGCGACATTGCCGATGCGGTCGGGTTCCCGAATCTGCGCAGCGATTTTCTGGCCCTGACGCGGAGCGAGGTGCAGGACAGTCTGGTGCAGGCTCCCATCCATCCGGTCGCCGCCGACTGGAAGCAATTGGCATCAAGCTCCAACATCTTCGACCTGGTCTCCATTGAGGGGCAGGTGGTAACCGAGGTCCGGGCGGGTTCGCAGGACGAGTATGTGGTAGCGGCGGACGGCCGTTTCTTCACCGCCATCTATCGCCATCCCGCCGCCACCAGCCAGATACCGCTGCCGCCCATGCGGCAGATCCCCCTGGGGTCGAGGATTCGCGTTACCGGCGTCTGCGTTCCCGAGAACTCCAATCCCTTCGATTACGACAGGGCCTTCAACATCCTGATGCGTTCCTTCGACGACATTGCCGTGGTTGCCGATCCTCCCTGGCTGAACATGCGCACCCTGGCGCTGATCGCCGGGGTGCTGCTGGCGATCGCCGTCGGCGGGGGCGGACGTAGCTGGTTTCTGGAGCGCAAGGTGCGCTGCCAGACCGCCATACTGGCGGCGCGCATCGAGGCTGACGCCACGCTGGAACGGCGGCGGGGCCTCATCCTGGAGGACATCAACGGCACACGTCCCTTGCGGGAGATCCTGGAAGCGATCACCGCCATGGTCTCGTTCAAGCTGAATGGCGCGCCCTGCTGGTGCCAGATCGGCGAAGATGCGCCGCTGGGGATCTGCCCGCCCGAGACGCAATCCCTGCACTTTGTGCAGGAAGCGATACCTGGCCGCTCCGGCGCGAAATTGGGTGCACTTTGCGCGGGCTTCAGCTCTGCCTCCGACCCCGGCGTACAAGAGATCGAGGCGCTTGTCGCCGGTGCGGCCTTGGCGGCGCTGGCCATCGAGACGCGGCGTGTTTACTCCGATCTGCGCCATCGCTCGGAGTTCGACCTGCTCACCGACAGCCAAAACCGCTTCTCCTTTGAACGCCACCTGGACGCACTAGTCGAAGAGGCGCGGCAAACCAACGGTATCTTCGGACTGATCTTCATCGATCTCGACCGCTTCAAGGAGATCAACGACCGCTTCGGCCACCGCACCGGCGATCTTTACCTGCAAGAGGTCAGCAAGCGCATGAAGAGCCAGCTCCGTTCCCGCGACTTGCTGGCGCGCCTGGGCGGGGACGAGTTTGGCGTACTGGTTCCCGAAGCAAATACCCATGAAGACGTCGAGGAGATCGCTCATCGCCTGCGGCGCTGCTTCGCCGACCCGTTCACCTTGGAGGAGATTGTCGTGGAGGGTTCCGCCAGCATCGGCATTGCGCTCTACCCGGCGGATGGCTTGACCAAGGACAGCCTGCTCAGTTACGCGGATGCCGCCATGTATGTGGTCAAGAACGCCCATCGCCAGAAGGGTAAAGGCTAAAGCGACGCGAGAAGGGCAATTCCCTTTGTGTTAGGTCGTCGCTCGCGGAGGTTCGCACCTGCTTGAATGCATGGTTTCTAAGTACGTCCATTCTGGACTCGCTGTAGGCGCCGGATCTTTGCTGCGCACCGCGACTGAATCGTTTATCCGGGGTTTTCAGCGCGCTCTTTTAAACCAAAGTACCCCACCGCACACGGCCCTGGAGGAGTAGGATGGGTGGGTGTAAATTAGGCCTTTTTGTATTGTCTTGAATGCTGCGTTTCAGTTCCTGAACTCTGTTCGAAAACGAAGGAGAGAGCGGAGAAACCAGCAAGGGCCCTCGGCTTCACTTCCATTCTGATCGGCTTTCTCGATGAAGAGATTCTTCTGCGTTATCGTTTTGTTTCTGGCCTGCAAGGGCCTCGCCTGGGGATTGGATGGCTCTCCCCTGGCCTCGTTGCGCGCTATCGATGGCTTGAGCCGGGAGCAGGCCCAGCAGGGACTTCTCGCCGCGTTTGAAGCCACTGTGCTCTTCTTCCGACCCTATGAGCAGACGCTTTATGTGCAGGACGGCGGAATAGCCCTGTATATCCGGGCCAACACGGATGCTGCGCTGCTTCCCGGCGATCGGGTGCGAATTGAGGGAACCACGTCGATGGGATTTCGTCCCTACGTGGCCAGCACCCGTATTGCCGTGCTGCGCCATGGGCCCCTGCCCCAGGCCCAGCCCGCCAGCTTCGACGATCTGATTGCCGGCCGCTACGACTGCCAGTTGGTTACGGTGCGGGGCGTGATTCGCACCGCGGATCTGGTCTCAAGAACGGACGTGCGCGACGGGAATCGCCCCATGCAGCGCAGCGGGCGATTGCAAATGCTGACCGATGGCGGTTATATCGACATCTTTGTCGAGTCCAGCGATGGCGACGCGTTGAGCCGCCTGATGGACGACGAAGTCGAGGTCACGGGCGCCGCCTCGGGCAGCTTTGACGGCAAGATGCAGCACACCGGCGTGCAGCTCTACGTTTCGACGCTCTCCGGGATCAAGGTGGTCAAGGCCGCTGCCGCCAGTCCATGGTCGCTCACTCCCACGCCGATGGATCAGATCATCAGCGCTTACCACGTACGCGATCTGACCCAAAGAGTACGGGTTCACGGGACCATCACCTACTATCAGCCGGGCACCGGAGTCACTCTCCAGGATGGCAACAAAAGCCTGTGGGTGGCCTCGGATACCAGGGAGCCACTTGGCGTGGGCGATGTTGTCGACGCGGTCGGCTTCCCCGATGCGCATAACGGTTTTCTCACCCTGATCCATGCCGAGGTCAGGGATACCAAGGTGCTTGCTCCTCTCGAGCCGCACCCCGTGCGTTGGACGGATCTGGTATCGAGCGGCAGAATCTTCGATCTGGTCTCGATCGAGGGCCGGGTGGTGACCGAGGTTCGAGAAGCCGCGCAGGACGAATATGTCATCATGGCCGACGGCCAACTCTTCTCCGCTGTGGTGCGCCACGAGGCCTCTCTGGATGTGGCGCCGACGGCCATCGCTCCACTGAAGCAAATCCCCTTGCAATCGAAGGTGCGGGTCTCCGGCATCTGCGTCCTGCAAGATTCGAATCCCTTCAACAGCCAGGTTCCTTTCACCATCCTGATGCGTTCTTTCGACGACATCCAGGTAGTGGCCAACCCTCCCTGGCTGAGCATTCGCAATCTGCTGCTGCTGGCCGCCATTCTGCTGGCAGTGGCCCTTGCGGGAGGCTTACGGAGCTGGAATCTGGAACGTAGATTGCGCTTGAAGAGCACCGCTCTGGCCACGCGCATCGAGGCCGAGGCGGCGCTGGAACGGCGGCGCGGCGCCATTCTGGAAGATATCAGCAGCGCCCGCCCCATCGACGAGATTCTCGATGCCATTTTGAGTATGGTCTCTTTCAAACTGGATGGCGCGCCCTGCTGGTGCCAGATCGATGAGGAGACTACCGTGGGGAAATGCCCGGCGGATGCCCATCGCCTGCGCATTCTGAGGGAAGAGATTCCCGGACGCACCGGGGCCAAACTGGGCGCGCTTTACGCCGGCCTCAACGCCCAGACCCAACTCAGCGCAGACGAAGCCGAGGCGCTGCTGGCCGGCGCGGGATTGGCGGGATTGGCCATCGAAACCGATCGCGTCTACTCGGATCTTGTCCATCGCTCCGAGTTTGACCAGCTTACCGACATCCACAATCGCTTTGCCCTCAACCGCTATCTCGACGAGTGCATCGAGCAAGCCCAAAAGGAATCTTCGATCTTTGCCCTGGTCTACATCGATCTCGACGATTTCAAGCAGATCAACGACCTCTATGGGCACCACGCCGGCGATCTCTACCTGCAAGAGGTTGCACGCCGCATGGACAGACTGTTGCGGCCCGAGGATTTGCTGGCTCGGCTGGGCGGCGACGAGTTCGCTCTGCTGCTGCCGAACCTGAGCGCCCCGAGCATCGCCGAAGAAGTCGTCCAGCGCCTGAATCTCTGCTTCGAGCGTCCCATCGTCATCGGCGAAGAGCGGCTGTACGCTTCCATCAGCGCCGGGATCGCCTTTTTCCCCGCCGACGGCAGATCGCGCGATGAGCTCTTTCACGTTGCCGATGCCGCCATGTACCAATCCAAACAGGGAAAACCGGAGCGCAAGAAAAAAGAGGAACGACGCCGGCTCAGCCAGAACTAGCGCATAGAACGCTGGAATTGGTGATTCATCCTGGACGAGCGCGGACGGGGAAGTCCGCGCAATTGCCGGCCAGGAGGCCAGCGTTCCAAACGCGAGGCTGGCGCTTCATTCCAAATCATGCGGTCACGGTGCGAGCGTTTGGGGGGCTGGCCGGGTCTGTTTTCGTTTCTTTTCCTTGTCGATTCCCATGGAGTGATCCGCCGTCATCCCGCGCCGATAGAATCTTGATAGAAGTTGTCATTTCGGATTCTGCAAGGTGGACGCTTTTTCATGTTCAGACGGGCCTCAGCTTTGGCGGCTGTTTTGGGTTGGTTTACAGTTGCCTGGGCGGCCGCGCCCGGCGCACTGAACAGTCTTCAGGCCGTTCGTGCACTGGACAACCCGCAGGCTGCCAAGGCCCTGCCCGCGTCTTTCGAGGCCACTGTCACCTATTACCGGAACGACGATGTCGATCTGTTTGTGCAGGAGAACGGAGCCGCGGTCTACGTTCTCACCTCGGCAGGCGGCAATTTGCTCCCCGGCGATCGTGTTCTGGTCTCGGGAAAGACAAAAGACAGTTTCCGTCCGTTTATCGTTGCCGAGCGAGTGACGGTGCTGCATCATGGCTCCCTGCCAGCCCCTTTGCCGGTGCAATTCGAGGAGCTGATCCGCGCCCGGCAGGATTGCATGAGGGTAAAGCTGCGCGCCGTGGTGCGCACCGCAAACATTGTAGGGACCAAGGCTTCTCCCTCGGTTTTTTTGGAAGCCCTTATGGATGGCGGCTTTGTCGACGTCATCGTCGACAGCGGCGACGCGCAGGCCCTGGCACGGATGCTGGATGCCGAGGTGGAGGTTACCGGGGTGGTCGGGGCCAAATTCGACCAGAAGATCGAGTTGACCGGAATCCGCATCAATGTGCAGAGTCTGGCCGACATCCGGATTCTGCATCCATCGCCCGTCAAATTGGCATCACTTCCTTTGACGCCCATGGGCGAGATACTCGGGAATTACAAGATTCAGGATCTCTCGGGCCGGGTCAGAATCCGCGGTACGATCACTTACTATCAGCCCGGGTCGAACATCGTGCTGCAAGATGGAAGCAAAAGCCTGTGGGTCTCGACCCTCACCAGCCAGCCCCTGCGCGTGGGCGACATCGCCGAGGTCACCGGCTTTCCCGAGGTGCGCTACGGCTATCTGGGCATTGCCCACGCCGAGATCCAGGACACAGACATCTGGGCGCCCATCCAGCCCATCCCCATCGGTTGGCAGGAGCTCGGCTTTGGAGGCAATGCCTTTAACCGCGTCAGCATCGAAGGCCGGGTGGTGAGACAAGTGCGCGAGGCGGCCCGCGACGAGTACGTCCTGACCGCCGGCGGGCACCTGTTTTCAGCCAACTTCCGCCATCCGCTGCCCAGCGTCTCGCTTCTTCCGCCGCCCATCAAAATCATCCCGGAAGGCTCGCTGGTTCGCGTTACCGGCATCGGCATGTTCTATAGCACCGACGCTTTCAACGGCCCCATCGCTTCCGACCTGCTGCTGCAATCGCTGGACGACATTACCGTGATTGCCCGTCCCTCCCTGCTGAACGTGCGCAACCTGGTGACGCTGGTGCTGGTGCTGCTGGCGGCTCTGGTTGCGGCGACCCTGCGGGGACTGTTCCTGGGACGCAAGGTGTTGCGCCAGACGGCGGCCATCGCCGCCGACAATGAAGCAGCGGCCGCACTGGAACGCCAGCGCAGCCGCGTCCTGGAAGACATCAACGCCTCCCGGCCCCTGGCCGAGATACTCGAAGAAATTGCCGTGAGCGTCTCTCTTCGCCTCAAGGGAGACCCCTGCTGGTGTGAGATCCCCGCGGGTGCAACTGTCCTTGGCAACCGTCCCGCCGATCTCACCCACCTGCGCCTGGTCCGGGTGGAGATTGCGGCGCGCTCCGGTCCGGCCCACGGGCTTTTCTTTGCGGCCTTCGATCCCACCGCGCCCCCGCTCCCGCTGGAGGCGGACGCTTTGGCCACGGGCGCCAAGCTTGCCACGCTGGCCATCGAGACCCAAGATCTTTACTCCAATCTGCGTCACCGCTCGGAGTTCGATCAACTTACCGACCTGCACAACCGCTACTCCCTGGATCTGCAACTCGACGATTTCATCGCCGCGGCCAACCAGGCCGGCACATGCTTTGCTTTGATCTACATCGATCTGGACGATTTCAAGCAAGTCAACGACCGGCACGGCCATCATGTGGGCGATCTCTACCTGCAGAAATTCGCTTTGCGCATCAAACACCAGCTTCGCGCCCAAGACGTTCTGGCGCGGATGGGCGGCGATGAGTTTGCCCTCATCCTCCCCGAGGTTCGTACACGCAGCGAGGCCGCCGAGATCTTTCAGCGCCTGGACCGTTGCTTCGTGCACCCGCTCTCCATCGAAGGCCGTTCGCTGTTCGTCTCCATGAGCGCGGGCATCGCGATCTTTCCAAATGACGGCAACTCGAAGGACGATTTGATCCGGATTGCAGATGAAGCCATGTACGCAGTCAAAATCGCCAAGCGGGTGAAACGAGCGTCTGAAGCCGAAGACGCCCTGCGGAGCGATTGAATCTGAATCCGGCAGACTTTCCCCTGTTCAGGGGACTTCTTTGCCATATAACATCCATATTTACAAGCACTTGTCATCCTGAGCGAAGCGAAGGATCTGTGTTTCCGGCTTCACCCAATGGGCTACCACAAAACCGCAGATCCTTCGCTTCGCTCAGGATGACAACTGATTGAATTTGCATAGTTTAAGCTCCAATGCCAGGTCTCTGGATTCGGTGGAATCGCCGGAATTAGGTTGAATTGTGCATTCCACATAAAGGCAGAAAGGCCCGGCTTGCGCCGGGCCTTTCAGTTGGTTTGAACCAGTAAGACATGACCTGGAGGGCTGTCCTACTCTGCCGCCATCTCTTCCGCTTCGCCTTCCTGGCGCATAAGCTCCAGTTCGCGCTCGGCGGCTTCGATCTCGGCCGAAACCTCCTGCTGCACACGGGCTGCCGCTTCTTCCAGCTCGGGAGAGAGCTGCACGTTGCGGTAGTACTCGAGGCCGGTGCCGGCAGGGATGAGACGGCCGACAATGACGTTCTCCTTGAGGCCGCGCAGGTTGTCGATGGCCCCGTTGATGCTGGCCTCGGTGAGTACGCGGGTGGTCTCTTGGAAGCTGGCCGCCGAGATGAAGCTGTCCGTGGACAACGACGCCTTGGTGATGCCCAGCAGCAGCGGACGGCCGATCGCCGGGCGGCCGCCAGTGGCCAGAACCCGCTCGTTCTCCGCGGTAAAGCGGAAGCGATCGATCTGCTGCTCCATGAGGAAGTTGGTGTCGCCAATCTCGTCGATGCGCACCCAGCGCAGCATCTGGCGGACGATGACTTCGATGTGCTTGTCGCTGATGGCCACGCCCTGCAGACGGTAGACTTCCTGGATCTCGTTCACCAGATAAGCCTGCAGCGCCTTTTCACCGAGCACGGCAAGAATGTCGTGCGGGTTCAAGGGACCGTCCATCAGCGGGTCGCCGGCGCTCAAGCGCTCGCCTTCCTGCACGTTGACGTGAATGCCGCGCGGCACCGAGTATTCGCGCTCGTCGCCGTTGTCGGCCGTGACGTAGATCTTGCGCTGTCCCTTGGCCACTTCGCCGAAGCGGACCACGCCGTCGATCTCGCTGATGATGGCCGTCTCACGCGGCTTGCGAGCTTCAAAGAGCTCGACGACACGGGGCAGACCGCCGGTGATGTCCTTGGTGCGGGTGCTCTCCTTGGGAATTTTGGCGAGCACATCGCCGGGACCGACTTCAGCGCCGTCTTCGATCATCAAGTGAGCGCCGCGGGGCAGCAGATAGCGCTTGTGCGCCTTGGCGTTCTTCACCAGGAAGGTGGGCTGGCGCTTTTCGTCGGGCGCATCGGCAACCACCCAACGGGAGAGGCCGGTGACTTCATCGACTTCTTCGTTGAGCGTGATGCCTTCCTGCAGGTCCTTGAACTGCACCGTACCGCCGATCTCGGTGAGGATGGAGTAGGTGTACGGGTCCCACTCGGCCAGCAACTGACCCAGCACAACCTGTTCGCCGTCCTTCACGCGGAGGCGCGCGCCGTAAACGACCTGATAGCGCTCCTTCTCACGGCCGCGATCGTCCTGCACCGCGATGGAGCCGGAACGGTTCATGGCCACCAGCGTGCCGTCCTTGCTTTCGACGTGGCTCAGATTGATAAAGCGCACCGTGCCCTTGTTCTTGGCATCGAGGCGCGACTTGTCTTGCACACGGCTGGCGGTGCCGCCGACGTGGAAGGTGCGCATGGTCAACTGCGTTCCCGGCTCGCCGATGGACTGCGCCGCGATGACACCGCAGGTCTCGCCCAACTCGACCATGCGGCCCGAACCCAGGTTGCGGCCGTAGCACAGCGAGCAAACGCCGCGCTTGGATTCGCAGGTCAGCACCGAACGGATCTTGACCCGCTCGACACCCGCGCCCTGAATCGCCGAGGCGATGTCTTCGTCGATCTGCTGGTTGATGTCGATGACGATGTTGCCGTCGTAGTCCTTGATCTTTTCCAGCGAGACGCGGCCGATGATGCGGTCGCGGAGCGGCTCGATGATCTCGCCCGACTCGACGATCGATCCGACATAGATGCCCTCGACCGTGCCGCAATCGAACTCGGTCACGATCACGTCTTGAGCCACGTCGACCAGGCGGCGGGTCAGGTAGCCCGAGTCGGCGGTCTTCAGCGCCGTATCGGCCAGGCCCTTACGCGCGCCGTGCGTCGAGATGAAGTACTCGAGCACGGTCAGGCCTTCGCGGAAGTTCGCCGTGATGGGCGTCTCGATGACTTCGCCCGAGGGCTTGGCCATCAGTCCGCGCATACCGCTGAGCTGACGAATCTGCTGCTTCGATCCACGAGCGCCGGAATCGGCCATGATGTAGATGGGGTTGAATGCGCCTTCGGTGTCGGCCTTCTTCATGTTGCCGAACATCTCGTCGGCCACGCGATCAGTCACCGCGGACCACATCTGAATGACCTTGTTACTGCGCTCGCCGTTGGTGATGGCGCCGTCCATGTACTGCTTCTGGACTTCGATCACCTTGCGGTCGGCCTCTTCCACGACGGTGTACTTGGTGTCGGGAATGACCATGTCGTCCAGGCCCACGGAGAGGCCGGAACGCGTGGCGTAGTTAAAGCCCAGCGCCTTGATGTTGTCCAACATGCGCACCGTCACCTCGAGACCGAGGTTCTGGTTGCAATAGTCCACCAACTGGCCGATACCCTTCTTCTTGAGCAGGCCGTTGATGAACGGCATTCCCGGCGGCAGCGAGTCGTTGAGAATCACGCGGCCCACGGTGGTCGAGAGGTACTGCTTGTTGAACTCCACCGCTTCGGTGTGGGTCAGATCCTGATCGTCGTAGGCCGTGGTCATATCCAGGACCTTGCCGGTGTAGCGCAGGCGGATGGGCGAGAGGGTCTCGACCTCTTTGGCCTCGAGCGCCATCAGGATCTCTTCGGTATTGGCGAAGACGCGGCCTTCGCCCTTGGCGCCCTTCTTGGCCTTGGTCAGGTAATAGAGTCCCAGCACCATGTCCTGCGTGGGCACGGTGATGGGGTGGCCGGAGGCGGGCGAGAGAATGTTGTGCGAGGCCAGCATCAGCACGCTGGCTTCGATCTGCGCCTCGGGCGAGAGCGGAATGTGCACGGCCATCTGATCGCCGTCGAAGTCGGCGTTGAAGGCCGTGCAGACCAGCGGGTGAATCTTGATGGCCTTGCCCTCGACCAGCACCGGCTCAAAGGCCTGAATGCCCAGACGGTGAAGGGTAGGGGCGCGGTTCAGCATGACGGGGTGATCCTTGATGACTTCTTCAAGGATGTCCCACACCACCGGCTCCTGCATCTCGACCATCTCTTTGGCTTGCTTGATGGTGGTGCAATGGCCGGTCTGCTCCAGGCGGTGATAAATGAAGGGCTTGAAAAGTTCCAGCGCCATCTTCTTGGGCAGACCGCACTGGTGCAGCTTCAACTCAGGACCAACAACGATCACGGAACGGCCGGAGTAATCCACGCGCTTGCCGAGCAGGTTCTGACGGAAACGGCCCTGCTTGCCCTTCAACGTATCGGAGAGGGACTTCAGCGGACGGTTGTTTGCGCCTCTGAGCACACGGCCACGACGGCCGTTATCGAAGAGCGCATCGACGGCTTCTTGCAACATTCGCTTTTCGTTGCGCACGATCACTTCCGGCGCGTGCAGATCCATCAGCTTCTTCAACCGGTTGTTGCGGTTGATGACGCGGCGATAGAGGTCGTTCAAATCGGAGGTCGCAAAGCGGCCGCCATCCAGCGGCACCAGGGGGCGCAACTCGGGAGGAATGACCGGCAGCACGTCGAGAATCATCCACTGCGGCTTGTTGTCGCTCTTGCGGAAGGCCTCGACGACCTTCAGGCGCTTGGCGTACTTGATCTTCTTCTGCGCGGAGGTTTCGGTCTTCATGCGCTCGCGCAGTTCAATGCCCAGCTCGTCGATCTGCACGCGCTTGAGCAGTTCCTTGATCGCTTCAGCGCCCATCATGGCCTTGAAGCCGGAGGGGCGGAACTGCTGATCGAGTTCGCGGAACTTGGTCTCGTCCTTGATGATCTCGCGCTCTTTCACCGGCGCTTCGCCGGGATCGACCACGACATAGGACTCGAAGTAGAGAATGCTCTCCAGGTCGCGCAGCGAAATGTCCAACAAGTGGCCGATGCGCGAGGGCAGGCCCTTGAAGAACCAGACGTGCGAACAGGGCGAAGCCAGCTCGATGTGGCCCATGCGCTCGCGGCGCACCTTGCTGACCGTGACTTCGACGCCGCACTTGTCGCAGATCACGCCGCGGTGCTTCATGCGCTTGTATTTGCCGCACAGGCACTCCCAGTCGGTGACCGGTCCAAAGATGCGGGCGCAGAACAGGCCGTCGCGCTCCGGCTTGAAGGTGCGGTAGTTGATGGTTTCGGGCTTGGTGACCTCACCATGCGACCAGCTGCGGATCTTCTCCGGCGATGCCAGCATGATGCGGATAGCGTCGAAATCGGTAATCGGGCTGGTGAGTTCAAACGGGTTCGAACGGAACAAGGCGACCCTCCTTGGCGGGCCTTTTGGGCCACTGCCGCGGCTTTTCCCGGGATTGCTGAAGAGTTCTTCCTTCCCGGGAAGCGGTTTTTGCCGCTTTCAAGAAGAACCCATAAAACAGGGATTAGGGGTTAGGGGTTAGGGGTTAGTTATCGGGAAATCCATGCCAGGCAGTCCAGATCGTTCGTGGGCACCATAACCGGACTAACCCCTAATCCCTAACCCCTAATCCCTTTCCATCAGTCGGCTACGGCTGCCGCGATCTCGGGCGCGGGCAGCTTCTTGATGAGATCCGCGCGTTTGATCAGCTCCACGTCCAGGCACAGCGACTGCAATTCGCGAATCAGCACGTTGAACGACTCGGGAACACCTGGCTCGATGGCCGCCTCGCCCTTCACGATGGCCTCGTAGATCTTGGTGCGGCCATAGACATCGTCGGACTTGGCAGTGAGCAGCTCCTGCAGGATGTAGGCCGCGCCATAGGCTTCCAGCGCCCACACTTCCATCTCGCCGAAGCGCTGTCCGCCGAACTGCGCCTTGCCGCCCAGCGGTTGCTGGGTAATCAGCGAGTACGGTCCGATGGAACGCGCGTGGATCTTGTCGTCGACCAAGTGCGAGAGCTTCAGCATGTAAATGTAGCCCACCGTCACCGGCTGTTCGAACTGATCGCCGGTCATGCCGTCAAAGAGCGCCGTCTTGCCCGAAGAGGGCAGTTCGGCCGCCGCCAACAGAGCCTTGATCTCGCTCTCCTGGGCGCCGTCGAAGACCGCCGTGCCGAACCAGATGCCGCGTTTCATGCCGGCCGCGACGCGCAACAGCATCTCGTCGTCCAGCTCCAGCAGTTGGCGCAGCGTGGCAGTTCCGGCGAACTCCTTCTTCATCACCGTGCGTACGTGCTCGGCGTCGGTTACACCCAGGACCAATCCTGCGATCTTCAAGCCCAGCGCGTGTGCCGCCCAGCCCAAGTGCGTCTCCAGGATCTGCCCCACGTTCATACGGGAGGGCACGCCCAGGGGATTAAGCACGATCTCGACCGGCGTTCCATCGGGCAGATACGGCATGTCTTCCTCGGGAAGAATGCGCGCGATCACGCCCTTGTTGCCGTGGCGGCCGGCCATCTTGTCGCCCACCGACAGCTTGCGCTTCATGGCGATGTAAACCTTGACCAGCTTGATGACGCCGGGAGGCAGTTCGTCGCCCTTCTGCAGCTTGCCGATTTTTTCATTGGTGATCTTGCGCAGCACTTCGATCTGCCGCGAAGTCATCTCTTCGATCTCATCGATCTGCTCGTTGACGCGGGGGTCCTTGTCGGCGTAGCGGATGCGCTTGAGGTTCTTGGTCGAGATGCGCTCGATGGTCTCGCGATCGAGGATGAGGCCCTTGGTCAAGAGGCGCTTGTTGGTGCGCTCGTCGTGCAAGTCGGCCAGCACTTCTTTGCCGCCCAGAATGCCGTCGAGGCGCTTCAAACGCTCGTCGGTCAAAATGCGGATTTCGTCGCCGAGGTTCTTCTCCAGTTTGTTCACATACTCAGCTTCGATCTGCTTGGCGCGTTCGTCCTTCTCCTGGCCCTTGCGGCTGAAGATCCTGACATCGACGATGGTTCCCTCGATGCCCGGAGGGCACGTCAGAGATGCGTCGCGCACATCGCCGGCCTTTTCACCGAAGATGGCGCGCAGCAGCTTCTCTTCCGGCGTCAACTGCGTCTCGCCCTTGGGCGTGACCTTGCCGACCAGAATGTCGCCGTGCTTGATCTGAGCGCCGATGCGGATCACGCCGCTCTCGTCGAGATCGCGCAGCGCGTGCTCGCTGACGTTGGGAATATCGCGGGTGATCTCCTCGGGTCCCAGCTTGGTGTCGCGGGCTTCGATCTCGTACTCCTCGATATGCACCGAGGTGTAGTAGTCCTCGCGCACCAGCTTCTCGCTGATGAGGATGGCGTCCTCGAAGTTGTAGCCGCGCCAGGGCATGAAAGCCACCAGCACGTTGCGGCCCAGCGCCAACTCGCCCTGCTCGGTGCAAGGACCGTCGGCGATGACCTGGCCCTTCAGCACCCGATCGCCCTGACGGACCACCGGCTTTTGATTGATGCAGGTGTTCTGGTTGGAGCGCTTGAACTTGATGAGCTGATAAATGTCGGAACCCACCTCGCGCGACAACTGCGTGGGATGATGCTCGCCCTCGACGCGCACGATGATGCGCTCGGAGTCGACCGAGTCCACGATGCCGTTGCGCTTGGCCAGGATCACGGCGCCGGAGTCGCGCGCGGTGACGCCTTCCATGCCCGTGCCCACCAGCGGCGCCTCGGCCACCAGCAGAGGAACCGACTGGCGTTGCATGTTGGCGCCCATCAGAGCGCGGTTGGCGTCATCGTGCTCCAGAAAGGGAACCAGCGATGCGGCCACCGAGACCAACTGCTTGGGCGAAACGTCGATGTAATCGACCTCGGCCTGATTGACCAGCACGAAGTTGCCCTGACGCCGCGCATTCACCAGATCCTCGGTGATTACGCCTTCTTCGTTGAACTCGATGTTGGCCTGGGCGATGGTGTGCTTGTCCTCTTCCCATGCCGAGAGATAGAAGCTGAAGGGCATGTTGTCGATGCCGCGCTTGCCCTCGGCCTTGAGCTTGGCATTGAGCCGTCCCGCTTCTTCCTTCTCGATGTGGTCGCCCACACGCAGGCCGCTTTCGCCGGCGTTGACGATCTCGACGAAGTCCAGAATGCGGCCGTCCTTGACCTTGCGGTAAGGCGACTCGATGAAGCCGTACTCATTGATGCGGGCAAAGCAGCTCAGCGAGCTGATCAGGCCGATGTTCGGGCCTTCAGGAGTCTCGATGGGGCAGATGCGGCCGTAGTGCGTGGGGTGCACGTCGCGCACCTCGAAGCCGGCGCGTTCACGCGACAGACCACCGGGTCCAAGAGCCGAGAGACGCCGCTTGTGCGTGATCTCGCTGAGAGGGTTGGTCTGATCCATGAACTGCGACAACTGCGACGAACCGAAGAACTCGCGGATGGCCGCCATCACCGGCTTGGCGTTGATCAGGTCGTGCGGCATGGCCGTCGACAGCTCCTGATAGACGCTCATCTTTTCCTTGATGGCGCGCTCCATGCGCACCAGGCCGATGCGGAACTGATTTTCCATCAGCTCGCCCACGGCTCTGACGCGGCGGTTGCCCAGGTGATCGATGTCGTCGACCATGCCGATGTTCTTGCGCAGCTTGAGCAGGTACTTGATGGTCGAGTAGAAGTCCTCGGGTGTCAGGGTGCGATGCTCGAGCGGAGTGTAGTCCTGGCTCTCGTAGAGCTTGATGTTGAACTTGAGCCGGCCCACGCGCGAGAAGTCGTACTTGCGGGCGTCGAAGAACATGCCTTCGAACAAGGCCGAGGCCGTGTCCAGCGTGGGCGGGTCGCCGGGACGCAGCTTGCGGTAGATCTCGATCAGCGCCTCTTCGGGCTTGTGAATCGAATCGCGCTTGAGGGTGTTGGTGATGATGTTGCCCACGTCGTCGCGCTCGGGGAAGAAGACCTCGATCTGCGCCGCGCCGCTCGACAAAATCTTGTGCAGGCGATCGGCGGTGAGCTCGACATTGGCCTCGACCACCACTTCGCCGGTGTTCAGATCGACCACGTCGGCCGCGGTCAGCGCGCCATCCAACTCGGCGGCTTCGATGTCCACGCGGTCTACGTTGGCCGCACGCAGCGCCTTGAGGGTGTGCGCGGTAACCTTGCGGCCGCTATGAGCCAGTTCGTCGCCGTTCACTACCACCGGGTGCGAGGGCTTTACGCCCACCAGGTGAGTGGCGTTCTTGGCGTCTGGCGCAACCGCCCATTGCAGCTTGCCGTCGGCGATGTGAATCTTGTCGACGGTATAGAAGGTGCGCAGAATCTCTTCGTCCGAACGCAGCCCCAGGGCGCGCAGAAAGATGGTGCCCAGGAACTTGCGCTTACGGTCGATGCGCACATAGAGCGTGTTCTTCTGGTCGTACTCGAACTCCACCCAACTGCCGCGATAGGGAATGATCTTGCCCAGGAAGTAGGTGCGATTGTTGGCCGTCTCAAAAAAGACGCCCGGCGAGCGGTGCAACTGGCTGACGATGACGCGCTCGGTGCCGTTGACAATGAAGGTGCCGTTGGGCGTCATCAGCGGAATGTCGCCGAAGAAGACTTCCTGCTCCTTGATGTCGCGGATGCTCTTGGCCCCGGTTTCGGGGTCCTTGTCGTAGATGGTCAGACGGACGGTCACCTTGAGCGGCGCGCTGAAGGTCATGCCGCGCTCTTCGCACTCCTGCTGGTCGTACTTCAACTGCAAGCTGACCGGGTCGCCGCACTTGTTGCAGAAGTCGGGAGTGTTCTTGTTGTAGGTGCCGCACTTCTGGCAGAGCACATCGCCAGGCAGGAAGGGGTCGGTGATGACCATCGCTCCGCAGTGCGTGCAAGCCGTGCGCAGGTGATGCAGGCCCTTGAGGTGGCCGCACTTGCACTCCCAGTTGCCGATGGAGAAGTCGACGAAGTCCAACTGCGAGATGCCACGGAAGTCCGTGATCGGGAAGACCGACACGAAGACCGACTGCAAGCCGTTGTCGTCCCGCTCGTTGGGCAGTTTGTCCATTTGCAGAAAGCGCTCATAGGAACGCCGCTGCACTTCGATCAGGTTGGGAATCTGGGTTGCGGTTGGAATCTTGGAAAAATCGAGCCGGCTGCGAATCGCGCGCTTCTCGTTGGGCATGCTTCACTCCTGAGGCTCATCGCTCCGGATCGGCCTTGCGGGCGAACCGGGCCGGAGCCCGAGTCTCGGGGCGCCGGCTAATTACGGTAAGAACAACAAAATACAGGCTGGAGAAGTTAGGACATTCCAGCCCCACATCCCTTTGCCGGCAGCGACCTGATTGCCATCCGCCACCACATCGGGAAAACCCCCGCTCCCATCGGCTTCATCAAAGCCACATCAAATCTTGGCCGGCGTGAGACATGGGCATTGCCCCCATGCCGGTGTGTGCGTTATTCTGCGCTCAATCGCGGTATTGAGGAGCGCGAGATGCGGAGAAAGGAAATTCCTGAAGGTTGACTTCCGAGATTCCCCGAAAAGATTGACTCAAAAAGTGCCGGGAGACACGAATAGCCCGCAAGGACGCAATGCCTCACGAGCGCGGCTCACTGCCTGTGCTCCCATCCGAATTCTCAATCACACACTCGCCGATCCAAAAGCCCGCTTCCGCCACATCCTGCCGATCCGTCGCCCGAAAGCTCCAGCGGCTCCGCTAAGCCATTGATAACAAGGAACCTACACCACGCAGTGGACGCCGCCGCAAGCCTCGAAATAGTCCTCGATCTGGCCCTTGCCGCGACCCGCACCACGACTGTTACCGCCTACCTCGCCCGCCCAACCGGTCTCAAATCGTGTAAAAACACAAAGAAACCGGCGAGACGCGCAACCAATATATGGTAGCGCGTCTCCGCCAGCCGTGCAAGGGTACCGACTACTTGATTTCGATGGTGGCGATGCCGTCGAACTTCTTCTTGATGGCCTCGGCCTCGTCCTTGGTCGCGCTTTCCTTGATCGCCTTGGGGGCGCCGTCGACCAGGTCCTTGGCTTCCTTCAGGCCCAGCGAAGTGACTTCGCGAACGGCCTTGATGGTGTTGATCTTGTTCGCGCCGAAGTCCTTCAGGATGACCTGGAACTCGGTCTGCTCTTCCGCCGCCGGAGCAGCAGCAGCAGCGCCGCCCGCAGCCGCAACCGGAGCTGCCGCCGCCGCCGAAACGCCGAGACGCTCTTCCAACTTCTTGACCAGCGCCGCCGCTTCCAACAGGCTCAACGCTACAATCTGCTCTTCCAACTGTGCCAAATCCGCCATTTTCATTCTCCAATCAAAAACGTAAAGTGTGATTCTCCGGCCAACCCGGCTGCCAGAAGGTTTCCGATGCGCCAGACTCGCGCCCCCGCTGCCCGCCTTGCCGACCTAAACTTGAAATGCAGCTTCTGGCTTCTAGCTGCCAGCCTCCAGCCTTTTGCCGCCGGAGACGGGAACACCAGAGAAGCTAGGAGCTAGCAGCTTGAAGCTGAAAGCTCCCGGCTAACCGCACTATGCGGCTGCAAACTTTTCTTTTTCCACGCCCTGGCCCAGCACCACGGCCAGATCGCGGCCAGCGGCATTGAGCACGGTCACCAGGCGCTGCGCCGGCGCATTGATCAGGAAGAGCAGCTTGCTGAAGAGTTCTTCCTTGCCCGGCATGGTCGCCAGAGCCTTGACCTCTTCCACATTGAGCAGCTTGCCGTCCACAATGCCCAGCTTGAACTGGAACTCGGCGTTCTTGCCCGCCCAGGCCGCAAAGGCCTTGGCCAGCGCGACCGGATCGCCCGCGGTGAAGGCGACGGAATTGACGCCCTTCAGACCCTTCAGGGCCGCCTCGACCTGCGTTCCCTGGCCGGATACCGCGGCCAGCTTGTTCTTCACCACGCGATACTTGCCGCCAGCCGCGCGGATCGTCTTGCGCAGTTCGAAATCCTGCGCCACGGTCAGCTTGGCAAACGTACCCACGATCGCCGTCGTCGAGGTCTCCAGCTCATGCGCCAGCAACTGGACCTTCTCATTCTTTTTTGCCTTAGAAATCGCCATCTTGTGCTCCGCACAGTGATCAGTAGTCAGTGATCAGTGGTCAGTCATTCCGACCGCCCCCAATCTTGGTTCCCTTGACCCCAACCCCTGTCTCCGCCCTCACGAGCGTTCAAACATAAATTCTGCTCCCAAACCTTTTCGGCCGGGCACAAAGCCAGTCGCCCCAATGCGCCAACTGACCACTGAAAACTGATCACTGACCACTGTTTTAGTGCTTGCCCGCCAAGTCGGCGACGGCCGAATCCAGCGGCACGCCGGGACCCATCGAAGAGCTCAGCGTGACGCTCTTGATGTACTTGCCCTTGGCCGCCGAAGGCTTGCTGCGCACCACGGCGCCGATGACGGTGGTGGCGTTGTCGATCAGCTTCTGCGGATCGAAGCTCAGCTTGCCCACCGGCACGTGCACCAGGCTGGTTTTGTCGGCGCGATACTCGACCTTGCCGGCCTTGACTTCCTTGACCGCCGAAGCGACGTCCAGGGTCACGGTGCCGGTCTTGGGATTGGGCATCAGGCCCTTGGGGCCGAGGATCTTGCCCAGGCGGCCGACCACTTTCATCATGTCCGGAGTGGCGATCAGGGCGTCGAAGTCCGTCCAACCCTCTTTCTGGATTCGCTCGACCATCTCCTCGCCGCCCACAAAGTCGGCGCCGGCTTCCTGCGCTTCCTTCTGGCGGTCGCCGGAGGCGATCACAGCCACGGTCTTAGTCTTGCCCAGGCCGTGCGGCAGAACCACGGTTCCGCGCACCATCTGGTCGGCGTGGCGCGTGTCCACACCCAGACGCATGGTCAGGTCGACGGTCTCGTCGAACTTGGCGTACTTGACCTGCTTGAGCAGATCAACCGCCTCACCCAGCGCATACTGCGGCTTGGTCACAGCCGCGCGCGCCTTCACAATGTTCTTGCTGAGCTTTTTTGCCATTCTTCCCTCGTCTCCCACCGCTCTTGCCAGCCCCGCTTTGCAGGGAACCCGGGACGCTGACCGCATGGGCAACGTATTTGTTGCCAAGGGCAGCGCTCGAACGGGTCCAAAAACCGTGGTGCTTGTGACGGCCCAGAGATTTCCCTGAGCACATCTATGAATGTTATAGAAAAGTCAAGCAGAATGCAAACCGCAGGGAACGAGGGAGCGAGAATTAGGGAGCAGAGAGCAGGGAGTAAATACTTTCCGGCAGGCGGGGGGCGTTGTGGTTCGTGGCCCCCAATGAGGGCGTCCAGTAGAGGAGAGGCCTTTGTAGACGAGGAGCCTTTGCAGAAGAGAGAGGTTTCTGTATACGCAGGTTTTGATAGAAGAGGTGCCTGTGTTGAAGCACTCTATCCCATCAGCAAGCCTCGCGCGCGTCGTAGGCGCAGGGGTTGTGCCCGGGCCTCCAGAGTTAAGAAAGCAACCAGAAAAACCTCCGGAGTCCAATAGGAGCGGCGCAGAACGGCGAATTTGTCGTCCAGATAACGCTCCTGTGATTACCCTGGGTGCAGGGGGCGACCATTTCCTGCGACAATACCGCTGTAACCTGGAGAAACAAAAATGCCTGCTTCGAAATGCCACATGAGGGCGGCCATCGTTTTTCTTTACCTCTCAGCATTCGGAACGCAGTTCTCATGCCCGGAGTCGCCAAAGGGCCCCACAACATGGTGGCCCGACCCATCTACCGGCCTGATGTGGACTGGCCAGACACCGCCGAGACGAGGCATCGGTTTGCCCACTATGGACTGGAAGGATGCAAACAGATATTGCGCTTCGTTGACAATCGGAGGCAATTCCGGCTGGCGGCTCCCGACGCTCAACGAATTGAAGGCCATCGCCGGATTCCGTCACGTTGACGCTAAACCGCGGCAAAATACTGACTGTCGTGGACTCGATCTTATGGAATGTGGATTTGCTCGAGATTCAAATGCTGCCCAGCCCGAGCACGAAGCACTGGAGTTCAAAGGCGGAATATCAATTACTTATCCGCTTTCTGTTTGGTCATCGACTCAGGATGGCGATCAACATGCATTTATTGTGACTCCCGCCGGCAATTGGGGAGACAAGTACTACTACTTAGCCGGTGGCGGGGGTTTTTTATCCGTGGATATGGCGCTTGCCCACGCCAATTTATTGGGACTGCACGCCCCGCCCACCTTTATCTCTGCACTCTGCACACGCCCCATGGAACCCGAGACTCTTCAGATAGCCAAGGATGCCCAGGTTGTCTACGCAGTTCCGGATGTTTTGACGCTGAAGGCTTCTATTCCACTCAACAAAGCGCGCCTTGCTTATCGAGCGGGGCAGTATCAAGAAAGCATCAATCAGGCGAAGAATGCCCTCCTGGTTAAGCCGAACTTCGCGCCTGCCTATTGGGCTATCGGCATTTGCTATGGTCGGTCAGGCCAATGGGATCTCGCGATTACCAATCTCGAAACGGCTATCAAGATAGACAAAGACTACGGCGACGCGAAAGACGCCTTGAAATGGGCAAAGGAAGGCCAGAAGGCCGCGAAAGATGGCAAGAGCCCCAAAGCGCAAGACCCTCAGTGGAATCAGGCCAGCTGAGAGCAGGGTCAAAGCGCAACTTATTCCCCGGTGGTACGTTTAACTCTGTGAAGGGCGGGCGCGGCGACGGCATCTCTATCCCTGCCGCGCTTCCGCTTGCAAGGAGGTTTGGCATGAGAAATCTGAGTATTTCGATTTTTTTGACTGCGGCAATGCTGCTGGCGACTGGCGCTGCCAGTGCGGAAAGCGCCAAGACGCTGGGGCAGGGACAATCTGTGCTCACCGTTCAACCCAAAAACGGAGAGGTGAATCCGGCATCCCTGGTTCCCGGCGATCTGCGCGTCAAGGTCGATGGAAAGCTGGCCACTATCACCTCCGTGACCGCGCTGCGCGGCCCGGCCAGCCCCATCGAGCTGGTGATTCTGATCGACAGTTCGGCGCGTACCTCGCTGGGCGGACAGCTCGGCGAACTCACCCATTTCATCCAGGAGACACCCTCCGACACCAAGATCGCCCTCGCCTACATGCAAAACGGAAGCGCTGTTCTAGCCACCCCGCTGACCGCCGACCCGGCGCAGGCCGAGCGCGGACTCCATCTGCCTGTTGGCTCGCTGGGCTCCAGCGCCAGTCCCTACTTTTGCCTTTCCGACCTGGCCAAGCACTGGCCGTCGCAGGACCCCAAGGCGCGGCGCGTCGTGTTGATGATTACCGACGGTGTGGACAATTACAATCCCCGCTTTGACCCCGAAGACCCCTATTTGCACGCCGCCATCGACGACGCCCTGCGCGCTGGCCTGGTGGTCAACTCCATCTACTGGACGAGCCGGGGCAGTATGGACAACACCTCCGCAGGCAGCTTCGCCGGCCAGAATCTGCTGCAGATCGTGAGTGAGTCGACCGGGGGAATCAGTTATTGGCAGGGCAACGGCAATCCCGTCAATTTCGCCCCGTACCTGACCGAGTTGCGCCACCGCCTGCGCAATCAGTATCTGCTCACCTTTACCGCGCCCCTCAACGGCAAGCCGTCCATCAAGGCGGTTATCGCCAGCCTGGATCTGAAGGTGACCGGAAGCCTTGCCAAGGTCGAGGCGCCCAGACAGGTGCTGGTCCGCCCAGCCATGGCCAGCGCGAAATGAGCCGGCCGGCCATTCACCTATTCGCGCTTGAAGCGAAGCGGTGGCCGGCTGGCGCACGGCGCATCGATTTTGCATTCAGCGCCCGATTTGTGGCACACTTCTAAGCATGGGAAACAAGGATAAAGGTAAGAAAGAAGTCAAGAAGGCGCCCAAACCGAAGCCCAAGGCCGAACCCGGCCGCAGGGAAGTTTTCACCCCGGCTCCGCCGAAATAGCGGCTGATGCCGGCTCGCTTTTCCGGTTCCTTCTTTTCGGGCAAGACCATCCTCCCGCTTTTCGGCTGAGGAATCGCTCGCCCCGAAGCAGAGCCGATTTCATCGATGAACCAACAACAAAAGGCCTTCCCCCGCGGGAAGGCCTTTTGCTGTTGCAAAAAAACGGTGCTTAGGCGACGACTTCGATGCCCATGGAGCGGGCAGTGCCCTTGATGCTCTTGATGGCCGACTCGACCGAGGAGGCGTTCAGATCGGGCATCTTCTGAGTGGCGATCTCGCGCACCTGGGCCTCGGTGACCTTGCCGATCTTTTCCTTGTTCGGCGTTCCCGAACCCTTGGGAATGCCGGCTGCCTTCAGCAGCAGCACCGGCGCCGGAGGCGTCTTGGTGATGAAGCTGAAGCTGCGGTCGCCATAGACGGTGATGACGACTGGAATGACCAGTCCTTCCATCTCCTTGTTGGTGGTTCGCGCGTTGAACTGCTTGCAGAACTCCATGATGTTGACTTGCGCCTGACCCAGCGCGGGGCCAACCGGAGGCGCCGGCGTAGCCTTGGCGGCCATGATCTGCAGCTTGACGTATCCCGTGATTTTCTTCGGAGGTGCCATGTTGGTTCCTTTGGAACCAGCTACTAGCCTCTAGCGGCTAGCTTTGAGCTGGTCGTTTCCGTGCGAATTTTGGTGTTGCGCCCGAGCGTTCGCTTGCAACCGGCGGTGGCTAGAAAACCGGACCGGCTAGAAGCTGGAAGCTAGTAGCTAGAGGCTGCAACTACTCAATCTTTTCGACCTTGCCGAACTCCAGTTCGACCGGGGTGGAGCGTCCGAAGATGGTGACCATGACTTTCATCGTCTCGCGATCTTCGTTGATCTCATCCACCACGCCGTTGAAGTTGGCAAAGGGCCCGTCGGTGATGCGGACCTGTTCGTTTTTCTCGAAGCGGATCTTGAGCCGCGGCTTGTCCTTGCTGGTCTCGGAGCGGAAGATAATGGAACTGACTTCCTGCTCGCTGAGCGCCACCGGCTTGTCGCCGGTGCCGAGGAAACCGGTCACCTTGGGCGTGTCCTTGAGGACGTGCCACAACTGGTTATCCAGCTCCATCTCGACCAGCACATAACCCGGCAGGAAGACCCGTTCGACGGTGCGCTTCTTGCCATTGACGATCTCCGTCACCGGCTCGGTGGGGATCATCACCCGGCCCACGCGATCCGTAAGTCCGAAGGCCTGAACACGGCTCTCGATGGACTCGCGCACCTTGCGCTCAAAGCCGGAGTAGGCGTGCAGGATGTACCACTTGAAGCGCTCGTTGGGCGCCGGCTGGGCTTCCTGCTGCTCCGCGGGTTGTTCCAGTTCTTCTGCCATTTCGATCTCGTTTCGCAATTCCGCTGGCTACTGAATGCCGCCCAGGCGATGCAGCATCCGGTCGATACCGAACTTGAAGAGGTTGTCCACCACAAAAAAGAAGAACCCGAAGATGAAGACCGCGATAATCACCACGGTGGTGGTGGCCTGAACCTCTTTGCGCGAAGGAGTGACGACCTTGCGCGTCTCGGCACGAACATCGCTCAGAAAACGGGAGAATTCGTTCCACGTGCCCATCGCGTTGCTGAAGAACTTCGGCGTTTGCCTCTTTTTCAGTTGATCGTCGCCATTCGCCATGATTGCCTTCGTTCCCATACTTCGTTCCTTCGCGCCGCAAATGCGGCGATACCTCTTCAAACTGGCAGGGGCGGAGGGATTCGAACCCCCAAGTTCGGTTTTGGAGACCGACAGTTTAGCCGTTGAGCTTACGCCCCTAAAAGCAGCTTTCAGCTTTGCGCCTCTAGCTTCTAGCTTGTCTCTGGTTCAGTTGGAATTTCAACCTGCTCACAGAAAAGCTAAAAGCTAACAGCTAGAAGCTAGTAGCTGCTCTACTTCGTTTCCTTGTGCGGATGATGCTTGCGGCAGCGCTTGCAAAACTTTGAGAACTCCAGACGGCCGGTGGTCGTCTTCTTGTTCTTCATCGTGGTGTAGTTGCGCTCCTTGCACTCCGTGCACTGCAATGTTACGATTTCCCGCATTTTCCAATCCTTGATCCAGGGGTCAGGGGTCAGGGATCAGGGGTCAGAAAAACCTGATCCCTGATCCCTGAGCCCTGTTCCCTTGTTACTTAACGATTTCCGATACCGTGCCCGCGCCCACCGTGCGGCCGCCTTCGCGGATGGCAAAGCGCAGTCCCTTTTCCAGCGCCACCGGCGTGATCAGCTCGATGGCCAACTGCACGTTGTCGCCGGGCATCACCATCTCCACGCCCTCGGGAAGCTCGGCTACGCCGGTCACATCCGTGGTGCGGAAGTAGAACTGAGGCCGATAGCCCTTGAAGAACGGCGTGTGACGGCCGCCCTCTTCCTTCGAGAGCACATAGACTTCGCCCTTGAAGTTGGTGTGAGGCGTGATCGAACCCGGCTTGGCCAAAACCATGCCGCGCTCCACATCCTCCTTGGGAATGCCGCGCAGCAGAAGACCGGCATTGTCGCCCGCCAGGCCTTCGTCGAGCTGCTTTTTGAACATTTCCACGCCCGTGCAGACCGTCTGACGGGTCTCGCGGAAGCCAACGATCTCGCAGGCTTCGCCCACCTTCACCTTGCCGCGCTCGATACGGCCGGTAACCACCGTGCCGCGGCCCGAGATCGAGAAGATGTCTTCGATCGGCATCAGGAAGGGCAGATCCACGGCGCGCTCGGGACGGGGAACGTACTTGTCCACCGCTTCCATCAGCGCATCGATCTGGGCTTCCCACTTGGGCTCGCCATTCAGTGCGCCCAGGGCCGAGCCGCGAATTACCGGAGCGTCGTCGCCGGGGAACTGGTACTTCGACAGCAGCTCGCGCACTTCCATCTCGACCAGGTCGGTCAGCTCTTCGTCTTCGACCGCATCGCACTTGTTCAAGAAGACCACGATGCAGGGCACGCCCACCTGGCGGGCCAGAAGCACGTGCTCCTTGGTCTGGGGCATGGGGCCGTCGGTGGCCGCAACCACCAGAATGGCGCCGTCCATCTGCGCCGCGCCGGTGATCATGTTCTTGATGTAATCGGCGTGGCCGGGGCAATCCACGTGCGCGTAGTGACGGTTGGCCGTCTCGTACTCCACGTGCGCCGTGGCGATAGTGATGCCGCGCTCCCGCTCTTCCGGCGCGTTGTCGATCGAATCGAAGGAGCGGAAGGAGTTCTTCGGGTTGTGCTTGGACAACACCTTGGTGATTGCCGCCGTCAGCGTGGTCTTGCCGTGATCGATGTGTCCGATGGTGCCCACGTTTACGTGCGGCTTCGAACGGTCAAACTTTTCCTTCGCCATGCCCTTACATCCCTTCCGTTGGACTTTCCTTGTCGCGCGCGGATTCTCCGCGGACGAAAAAGCTCAGTTGGCCTCAATAAGAGGTATACGCCCGGTAGTACTGCTGCCGAAGATCCTCCGGCACCGCCTCGACCACCTGCAAATAGCGCTCGCGGGTCAATGCCTGGTCGGAGACCGGCAGAGCCTTGTAGAGCGCCTCGGCTTCCTTGCCCAGCAAGCCGCACTGCAACACCGACTCGAAATCGCGAATCCGGCGCTTGGAGCGAGTTACCCGGCCCAGAAAAACTTCGATCTCTCTAGGACTAAACGCCAGATCGATCAGTGCATGAAGCTGTACGTAGCCCGGTTCATCCTGGACGGCGATGGCCGCCTGTTCAAACTTCATCCCGCCCTCATATCAGGCCTCGACAGCCGATTCGGTTTGCCTGAACAATCGTTCCCGCGGCGACGAAATCCACCGCCAGGAGCCGCTAAATGGAGCGGGAGACGGGGATCGAACCCGCGACCAACAGCTTGGAAGGCTGTGA